>CALVWR010000035.1 GCA_944367565.1 uncultured Clostridia bacterium | reverse complement strand
TATTACGACGAGTATGACGTAACGGGAAAACTGAAGTGCGGCAAGAATGTTTTCGGCGTTCAGTTGGGGAACGGCATGCTCAATTGCATCGGGGGTGCGCAATGGGATTTTGATAAGGCGCCGTATCGGAGTGCGCCAAAGACTTCGTTTGCTTTGGTTGCGGACGGAAAGACGCTAATGCAGTCCGATACGGACGTGAAAGTTTGCCCGTCCCCGATTCTTTTCGACGATCTGCGCAACGGCGAACATTACGATGCGCGAAAAGAAACGCCGGGATGGTGCAATGAGGATTTTGACGATTCGGAATGGCAAAACGCGCTTGTTGCGGAGAGACCGAAGGGAAAATGTGAGGTCTATCGCGGTCCTGCAGTGAAGGTATTTTCGCAATATGCGCCTCAAAGCATACGAGAAACCGATGGCGGCTTTATTTATGAATTTCCTTGCAATGCGGCGGGCGTATGTCGCCTTAAAATCAACGGTACGCGCGGGCAGGTGGTAAAACTTTCCCATATAGAAGCGCTTGACGCGAACGGAAAACCGTTTTTCGGAAACATAAAATTTCAAAACACTCCGAAAGAATACGCGCAACAGGACGTTTATATCTGTAAGGGCGGCAAGGAAGAATATGTTCCGTCGTTCACCTATCACGGGTTTAAGTACGTTTATGCGGAAGGAATACGGAAAGACCAGGCGACGGAAGGGCTGCTGACGTTTCTGGAAATGCACGCGGAGATGCGTCAACTCGGCAAATTGTATACGTCTTCCGCGGAGGTGAACCGTATATGCGATGCGGTCATGAGAAGCGATACGAGCAATATGTTTCATTTTCCGACGGATTGTCCTCATCGCGAAAAGAACGGCTGGACGGGAGATATCGCCGTTTCTGCGGAGCAGATGACTTTGCTTTGGAATACGGAACCCATGCTGTGCGAATGGATGAAGAATCTGAGATATGCGCAAAGAGAAGACGGCGCGCTTCCCGGTTATGTTCCAACGTCGGGAAGCGGCTATGAAGTCTGGACGGGACCGTCATGGGACAGGGCGCTGTTCATCGTGCCGTACATCCTTCATCGATACCGCGGTAACAAAACCGTATTAAAAGACAATGCGGACGCAATGGAAAAATATATCCGTTATCTGCAGACGAAACGCGATGCGGACGGTTGTGTTTGTTTCGGGCTGGGGGACTGGTGTCAATCGACGGTTTACGAAGCGCATCTTTATGAAACGCCCGTGCAGATTACCGATACGCTTTCCGCGATCCTGTCGCTGAATCTTGCCTCGCGCATTTTTCGTGCAATCGGTAGGGATTGTGCTGCGGAACGGGCGTCGGCAACGGAAACGGCGTTTCGAAAATCTTTCTCCGAAAAGTGGCTGAACGAGGGAGGAGATACCGTTCTGTGTCCTACGCAGACGGCGCAGGCGTATGCTTTGTCCTGCGGTATTTTCGCGCAGGAAAAGCAAAAGCATGCCGTGGAAGAACTCGTCCGCCGTATTCGCGCGAAAAAGTATCATTTCGACGTCGGAATCGTCGGAGGTCATGTACTCTTCGACGTGCTGGCGGAAAACGGGTATGCCGATCTGGCTTACGACATGATCATGCAAAAGACGCCTCCGAGTTACCGATATTTCGAAAATGACACGACATTAAGAGAATCGTTTTTTGATTACGGGACGTCGAAAGATAAAACGGTTTTGAAAAACGGACAGCCGATCTCTTCGTTGAACCATCATTTTTGGGGATTCGTGTACAAGTGGTTTGCGGAAAACCTGGCGGGACTTCGCGTGAATGTCGCCGAACAGGATTGCAACTCCGCGACGCTGACTGTTCCGAAAACGAACAAAGTAAAGCATATAGAATATTTTTATCGGTTTCCCTGCGGTGAGATGAATATAGAATGGGAAGATCGCGGATATTTTTGGGATCTGAAAATTATTGTCCCGCAAGGATGTAAAGTGCAACTGGAAGGCAGAGCGTCGCGCGAAACGCTGTGCGGCGGAAAGTACGTAAGAGAAATGACAAAAAAACAAAAACAGGCAGGAGATTATGAAGAAATTTGATTTTAACGAGTATAAAACTCCGTTCAAGGCGAACAAATATATTATCGCACCGTCGGAACATGAAGGGGATTACAACGCACAGGGTGTGGATTGCCCGTTTGTGTTTTATCACAAGGGATGCTGGTTTCTGATGCATGTCGGCTTCGACGGCAGGAGTTATCAGACGGCGTTATCCTGTTCGGATACGATAAACGGAGATTATCGTTTTTACGACTTGATCTTAAAGCGCGGCGACGGAAACGGTTGGGACAGCACCGGCGCGGCGGGATGTTACATCTTATCGGAGCAGGACATCAACAGGAGAAGGGTATTGAAAAAATGGAAGGGAAAGTATTGGATGCTCTATCATTCTTATCCTTTCGAGGGATATGAAGAAGGCCCCGCGAGCATAGGTCTTGCGTATTGCGAAGACGAGACGCTGAAAGACTGGAAAAGGTTGAAGGAGCCGATTCTGACGTCGGATAAAAACATCGCATGGGAAGCGGGAGGATTATATAAGGAAGCGATCGTAGAAAAAGACGGGCTTTTTTATATGTTTTACAATGCGAAAACGGCATCGGACGACTGGAACGAACAGATCGGTATGGCGACATCGGAAGATCTCGTGCACTGGACGAGATGTAAAAACAATCCGCTTCTTCGCAATGGAAACGGATACGACGCCAAGTTCGTTTCCGATCCGTTTATCCTGCAAAACGAGGATTTATACATTATGTATTATTTCGTGTTTAACGGCAAAAACGCGCGGGGCGGGATAGGCTACAGTTACGATCTGCGCAATTGGACGAAATGCGACCAACTGACGCTGGACATCGGAGATCCTGGAGCGATCGACGACGTACACGCGCATAAATCATGCGTGATCGAGGAGAATGGAACGCTGTATCATTTTTACTGTGCGGTCGACAGCAATCACATTCGCGGGATTTCTTATGCGACGAATGACAGAAGCAAGCTGTCCGTATAACGGGTTGTTCCCACAATGATGGTGATCAATGGAGAGAGCGTTTCAAGGTACTGCTTCAATGCAATCGAAAATTTTATAAAAAAATATCGCGAAGCGGTTTTTGAAAGATTCAAAATCCACTTCGCGTTTATTCAATAGTAAAATTAGTATTTGCATAAATGATATTTCGGAAAAATAAAGCCGTAGATGAAAATGGCACTTATTACACGCCGCAAATACGAGTATATCGTGGAAATGAAGAGATTACATCATCGATGTTGGATGTGTTTTTTACGGTTTCTTCGTTTGAAGACTATCGTGTGGAATATATTGTTGCGATAGGCGAAGTTCAAAAAGTATTTACCACAAAAATAAACGTTATAGATACGCAAAGCCCGAAAATTGCGGTACGCGAAGAATTGCCCGCCTCAATGAATTTTGAAAACGTATTTGAATTACCCGCAGAAGATTTTTACGTTGAAGATAATTCGGGGGAAAAGATTGATCCGCAATTTTCGCTTGTTCAGATGAACGGGACAATTGAAAAAGAAATGGAGCAAAACGATAAAGGAGAGT
>CALVWR010000034.1 GCA_944367565.1 uncultured Clostridia bacterium | reverse complement strand
TTGCAACTCTATTTTACCACAGATTTGTATGAACTCCTTTTTTCCCTCAACTGTTGCACTTAATAGTATAATTCACCACACCAAATAAAAAAACGCCGAAAGGCGTTTTTTATTTTTGTTTTGGAACTAAATAGAAATATTTCTTTTTTACGACGGCGGCAAAGCCCACGTCCAACGCTTTGGCAATGCGGCAAGAAAACGACAATTTCTGCACGGGTTTTCCGTTCAGGTATTCCCGCAATCTCGTCACGCTCATGTCCGTTTTTGCGGCAAGTTCATTTTCCGTAATGCTTTTATATTCCATTACGTATTTTAAAAACTTCGTATCTAAAAACGTTTCTTCCATTCTTTTTATCTCCTTTCGCCCACTATAACACACGGAAATAAAAAAATACTGAGCCGAACTTTTGTATTTTCCTTTTTATGAGAAAATTTTTTATTTCGTTACCTTTTCGAAATCGCTTGCGGGATGTTTGCAGATCGGACACACGAAGTCGGCGGGGAGATTTTCCCCTTCGTATTCGTATCCGCACACCCGGCACCGCCATACCGTTTTCCCGCCTGCAGATTGCTGCGGCTTCGGCTTGACGTTTTTCTGATAATAATCGTACGTACAGGTCGGCTTATCGCTGAGCAAAACGGCGTCGTTCACCGCCGCACGGAAAAGCGTATGCGTGGGAAAATCCATCGTATCTTTCACCTCGCAGGCAAAAAACGCGTTGGCATAACGGTTATTCAGCGCATAGACGCCGTTCGGCATTTTAAAACAACTCTCAAACCCCGCGAATTTGTCCGCATTTCTTCCCGACTGAAAGCCGAACCGTCTGATAACGTCGAACGTCACGTCTTCACTGAGCACCGACAGATTGAATTTGCGCGTCTTGACGAGAACCTCGTGCGAATAGTTCGCCTTGTTCACCGCCACAACCACTTCGGAAGGGTCCCCCGTGATCTGCATGAAGGTATTGTTGATCATGCCGTTGTCTTTCTTGCCGTCGTTCGTCGTAAGTACATATAATCCGTAGCCGATTTTGAAAAATGCTTTTTGATCCATTCCTTTTACCTCCTTTCTATCTTAACCGCAAAAAACGCAATTGTCAAGAATTTTACAGAAACTGCGCCCGCGCGAATTGCCGCGCGGGCGCTTCCATGCAAAGTTCCAAGTCGGTCTGTAAGCCGAGTTCTGTCGTGTACGGTCATTTATCTAGCCCCATGGTTACCCATGGGATCAAGCGATATTCACGAAACTGCCAAGCGAGCAGCCTTGAAGGCAGTTTCCCAATCTTGCATCGGACGGGGTTTACATGGCTTTCTCCGTCGCCGGAGAAACGGTGAGCTCTTACCTCGCCTTTCCACCCTTACAAACTTCCGTTTGCGGTATATTTCTGTTGCACTTTCCTTAAAGTCGCCTCCACAGGGATTTCTCCTGCGTCCTGCTCTGCGATGCTCGGACTTTCCTCATGGGCGTTTCCGCCCCCGCGACCGTATAACCGACTTGGGATTTTATCTTACCTTATTTTTCCCGTTTTGTAAAGCCTTTTTACAATAAATGCGCCAAAAGATACGCGTCATCGTATGCGGAAAGATACTTCAAAGGAATATCAAACGCCGTCATCGCGCCGCATTTTCCTTCCGCCGAAAGCCGCGCCGCCGCGCGCGCATACGCCGCAAGCACGCTCCCGGTAAATTCCGGGTTGGAATCGAGCTTCAGCGAAAACTCCAGAAGATGTTTGTTTTCTCCCGTCGATCCGCTCCGCAGAACAAATCCGCCGTGCGGCAGTCCCGCGTGATTCTTTTGCATTTCCTCTTCGCTGATAAAATGCACGGTGGTATCGTAATCGGCAAAATAATCGGGCATTTCCTTGATCTCTTTTTCCACGCGCGCCGCGTCTGCACCTTCTTCCAGCACCACGAAACATTCGCGCAGATGCTTTTCACGGGTGGAAAGTTCCGGCATTTCGCCGTTTCTCACCCTCGCCACCGCCGCTTCGACGGGCACGGTATACTGTCGAGCGTCCTTAACCCCGGACACCCTGCGGACGGCGTCGCTATGCCCCTGCGAAACGCCTCTTCCCCAGAACGTATAATCCTTGCCGTCGGGCAATACCGAACCGAACAGCAGCCGCGCCGCCGAAAACAGACCCGGATCCCAACCGACGCTGATCACGCCGACCTTACCGCTCTTCTTCGCCGCTTTGTCCACCGCCGCAAAATGTTCGGGAATCTTCGCGTGCGTATCGAAGCTGTCCACCACGTTGAACAATTTCACATACTCCGCCGTCTGTCTGGGCAGATCGGTCGCCGAACCGCCGCACAGCACCATTACGTCAACCTTGCCCGCAAATTTTTCAAGTTCTTCCACGGAATAGACTTCTGCGCCCGAAACCGGATGCAACGACTTGGGATCCCGGCGGGTGAACACCCCCGCAAGTTCCATATCCGCCGCGGCGTTCACCGCTTTTTCCACGCCTCTTCCGAGATTGCCGTAACCTATAATTCCGATTTTTATCATATTTTTCTCTCCGATTCTTGTTTCTGTTTCTATTGTACTATAATTTTTTTGATTTGTCGCGTATTTTGCATAAAAAATGATTCTATCTGCCGTTATAAAATTTTATTCTTTCATTTTTCTTCTCAAAAAGACATTATCTGTCAAATTTTTTCACTCCGTTTTCGTTATAATCGATAAAAATGACGAGAAACGGAGATTTTTCCATGATTGCGAAAAAAAGATTTAGAAAAACAGATCTGACTTCTTTGTTGAAATACGCCGCGGCATTTGCCGCGCTGACACTGTTCGGCGGCGCGTCCTTTACGCCCATTCCCTTACAGCTTCCGCTTTTCGCGGCGCTTGTTTACGTCGGTTTTTCCGCGTTCGTAACGCCCGTGCTCTTTCTCCTTTCCTTTCTGATCACCGCGCCCGAACTTCTTTCGCCCATGGCGATCGGCGGCGCTTTCCTGACCGCTGTTTTTCTGATCTATAAGGCGATGAATACCCGCCCCAAAGCAGAACTGTTTTTGTATGTATCCGCCGCGCTCATCCCCTACTATCTCATGACGGATGCCGATCTTTACGTCAAGATCGCTTCCGGCGTATCGGCAATCGTGTTTACCGCGATCTGCATTCCGGCGCTGAAATGTGCGGTTTTTAAAAGACTCCGCTATAAAAGCGACTTTGAAGAAACCGCGGCTTTTGCCGTTTGTTTTGCCGTTCTCGGACTGGGCGTGAACAATCTTCTGCATCCCGCCGTCTGGAAAATCCTTTCCGTCTTTCTCATCCTGACGGCAACGTATCTTTATTCCGTAGGTATTTCCACCGTCATTGCGGCGCTTTTGGGAACGTCCGCGGCAATCTGCTACGGCAATCTCAGCTACATCGGGCTTTACGTATTTCTTTCGCTGGCGGCGCTATCCCTTTCCGGCGTATCGCGTTATCTTTCCGCCGTCGCCGTTGTACTTGCGGACTATGCCGCAATCACGCTCTTCCATATCGCGCCTTACTCCGTAGCCGACGCACTGTATGTCATCGGCGCTGCGCTGGCATTCTGCATTTTCCCGACCGGTTTCCTGGTGCAACTCAAGGAAAAACTTTCCCTGTTTAAGGAAAAACAGCTCGTCCGCCAGACCCTCAACCGCAACCGCTCCATCTTATCCAACCGGTTATACGAACTTTCCGGGGTATTTCTGGAAATCGGCAAAGTGCTGAGCGATCTGAAACGGCAAGGTCCGGGCGAAGACGCGACAAAAAAACATCTTTTGGAAGAAATCTATTCTTCGGTATGCGCGGAATGCGATAACCGCGCGCGATGCCGGACGAAGAAGGTTCCGTCACAAGCCGCGCTCGATAAACTGCTCAATATCGGTCTGGCAAAAGGAAAGGTCTCCCTGATCGATATGCCGCGGGATATTTCCGACAACTGCATCCGGGCGAACAATATGCTGTTTTGCGTGAACCGGATGCTTGCGGAATATCGGGAACATCTCGTGGACGAAATGAATTACGATAAAAGCCGGCAACTCATTGCGGGACAGGCACTCGGCATAGCGGAAATTCTGAAAGGGCTGGCATTTGAGACGGGACAGACGCTGAAATACCGCAACGACGCGGAGCGAAAACTTTCCGCCGCACTGAAAAAAAGCGGCATCATCGCGGACGAAACGATCATATACGGCGAAGGCGACAATCTGAATGTGAGCCTGATCGTCTGCGGTACGGAGCTGCCCGTATCGAAATTGGAAAGGATCGCAGGAGCGGCGTTGTGCCGTCCGGTCCGGGTCACGGAACAGGCGCTTGTGCAGGAGGATAAAATTTACGTGCTTCTTTGTCCGGATTCGCGATACGACGCGGTTTTCGGCGTGGCGTCCGCCAAGAAGGACGGCAGCGCAAAATGCGGAGATACGCATTGCGTAGAGCGGCTGGACGGGGATAAATTTCTGGTTGCGCTTTCCGACGGCATGGGCAGCGGAACCTATGCCGAAACCATATCCGACGCTTCGCTATCCCTGATCGAAAGTTTTTATAAGTCCGGCATGAGCAGTCCGCTGATCATGAACACCGTCAACAAACTGCTTGCCGTCAATACGGAAGACAGTTTTGCGGCGCTCGACGTGTGCGTGTTCGATCTGAACGATCTTGCGGCGGACTTCATCAAATTCGGTGCGCCTTACGGCTTTATTCTGACGCAAGACGGGATCAAGATCGTGGAAGGATCTTCCCTTCCGATGGGCATTCTCGACGATCTCGCGCCGAGCATTACCAACGATACGCTGCACGGCGGCGACGTTCTGCTCTTTCTCACCGACGGTATAAGCGACGCGTTCGGCAATTCCTCTTCCATCATCGATTTTCTGCAAAAACAGCCGGCAAAAAACCCGCAGACGCTTGCCGACGGCGTTCTGAACGAAGCGCTGCGCATATCCGGCGGACAAAAAGCCGACGATATGACTTGTCTTGCCGTCCGCATATTTGAAAAAAAGACGGCGTAAAAAACGGCGGGGCGCCTTCCGCCGGGGGCGGAAGCGCCCCCCCCCCACCCGCCCTCACGCCAAACCACTTCATAAA
>CALVWR010000033.1 GCA_944367565.1 uncultured Clostridia bacterium | reverse complement strand
GAAACGGTGGAAGAATTCGTCCACCGCCTCAAAGAATACATTGACTATTGGAACAATGAGAGAATCTCTCTCAAATTAAAAGGAATGAGCCCGGTACAATACCGAACTCATTTCCATACATTTTAATTAATTCTTTGTCCAAACTTTGGGGTTCACTTCAGAACCGCATCGGCGTTTATTTCAGTTTTTCCAGATATTCGAACAATGCGGCGCATCCCTTTTCCACGTCGCGGAATGTCGCGTCGAAGTCTCCGGTATACCATGGATCTGCCACGTCCCGCTTTTCCTCGGTAAAATCCATCAGCCGCCGCACCTTCCCCGCGTTTTCTGCACCGATCAGGCGCAATGCGTCGCGTACGTTCCTTTCGTCCATCACGACAATCAGATCGTAATAATCCCCGTCGGTGGCCGTCAGTTTACGCGCACGTTTGCCTTCCGATCCGATTCCGATCTGCGCCAGTTTTTTCCGCGTTCCCGGATGCACGGGATTTCCGGATTCGTCGCCGCTCGTTCCGGCAGAAGCGATCTCGTACCGCTCCGCCGCGCCTTTGCGGGCGACATAATCCTTGAAATACAGTTCCGCCATGGGCGATCGGCAAACATTGCCGAGACATACAAACAAAATTTTTTTCATGCGTTCATTGTATCATAATCCCATGTGTATGTAAACTCTTTTGCAAAGTCTTTTTATGCTACCGTCACGGAGCGTGTTGTCCCGTCTGTAAAGTGCAAATATAAGGTTGACCCTTTCTGCTCGGTCGTGGCAATGATTTCATCATGAATCATCGTTTCTAACAAAAACAATAAATATTCTGCGTTCATCTTCAAAGCTCCTTTTCTCATCGTTTTCCTTTTCAAGACGGTGTCGCCCAAGCGCCGCTTAAAAAGGTACTTCAATTTTACACAGATTCCATACCGTGTGTATGACAAATTTAAGATTTTTATGTCGAATTTTGCCGATAAGAGGAAACTCTTGAAGAATTAAAGCGAAATACGCGAGCTCGTATCCGGCGGCGCTTTGCCGCCGCGCATACGTTCCGCCGCGATTCCCTGCAAAAAAATTCCGCAAGACGGCGGTTTATCCTGCGTCAGAGCGGAACTTTCTTTTATTTGAGCAATTCAAACAGGTTTTCCTGATAACTGCGGATACATTTTGCGATGATCCGGACCGCTTCGTCTGCGTCCAGCGCGGAATCGACCGCCGTTTCCTTATTTTCCAACTGTTTATAAACCGTAAAGAAATGTTGCATCTCATCGAAAACGTGCGCCGGCAGATCGTGAATGCTTCTGAAATTGTTATAGGTAGGGTCGGTGAACGGAATGGCGATGATCTTTTCGTCCACGCTGCCGTTATCCTTCATGGTGATCACGCCGATGGGATAGCATTTGACCAGACTCATCGGCAAAAGGCTTTCGCTGCATACGATCAAAACGTCCAGCGGATCGCCGTCCTCCGCCAGCGTGTGCGGAATAAAACCGTAATTCGCCGGATAATGCGTGGACGTATACAGGATCCTGTCCAGCATGAGAAGCCCCGTTTTTTTATCCATTTCGTATTTTTGCTTGCTTCCCTTCTGAATTTCGATGACGGCGATAAATTCTTCGGGCGTAATCCTTTCTTTATCGATATCGTGCCAGATGTTCACTCCGTTTCTCCTTTGATCCGTTTTACGAATTTTCTGATCCGTTTCATCGCCTCTACGAGGTTCTTCATGGAAGTTGCATAAGAACAACGCACAAATGAGTCCCCGCTTTCCCCGAACGCTTTTCCGGGCACGACGGCGACGCGCTCTTCTTCCACGAGTCGGTTGGCGAACTCCTCGCCCGTCATCCCCGTCGACGCAACGCTCGGCATGATGTAAAACGCGCCTTTCGGTTCAAAACATTTCAGACCGATCTCGTTGAACGATTTATATAAAAAGCGGCGGCGCCGATCGTACTCTTCCCGCATCTCCCCGATGCCCGCAAAATTCTCTTCCATTCCCGTGCGCAACCCTTCAAGGGCGGCGTACTGACTCATGATGGGGGCGCATATCGTGGTATACTGATGAATTTTGAGAATGTTCTTGAAAAGTTCTTTTTCCGCGCAGAGATAGCCGATTCTCCATCCCGTCATCGCGAACGATTTGGAAAATCCGCTGATCAGCGCCACGTTATGGCGAAGTTCTTCGAATTCCGCAATGGAAACGTGTTTGCATCCGTAAGTCAGTTCCGCATAGATCTCGTCGGAGATCACCAGAAGATCGTGCTTTAAGATCACGGGAATCAGCGCCCGCAGATATTCCCGTTCCATGATCCCTCCCGTGGGATTATTCGGATAGGGAAAAATCAGCGCTTTCGTTCTGGGGGTGATCTTTTTCTCCAGCATTTCGGGCGTCAGCTTGAACCCGTTCTCCGCAGAACACGGCACGGCGACGGCGACGCCGCCGCACAGCTGCACGCAGGGCGCATAGGAAACGTAACTGGGATCGGGAATGAGCGCCTCGTCCCCGTCGTCGACGACGGCGCGCAGCGTCGCGTCGATGGCTTCGCTCGCCCCGATGGTCAGCATGATCTCATCCGCACCGTATTTTACGGAAAACCGTTCCCGTAAATACCGCGAAATTTCTTCCCGCAGTTCCGGCAAGCCGATGTTCGACGTGTAATGCGTGATTCCCTTCTGCAGGGATACGACGGCGGCATTCCGGATTTCCCACGGCGTTACAAAATCCGGATCTCCCACGCCCAGCGATATGATATCCCCGCCGGAACGCGCCACGATATCGAAAAACTTGCGGATCCCGGAAGGCTTTATATTCCTGACTTTTTCGGTAACAAAATCTCTCATGCGTGAATCAGCTGTCTGCCCGTATCCGTTTTATACGTGACCTGCCCCTCGATCTTATATTTTTTCAGAATAAAATGCGTAGCCGTACTCAGAACGCCTTCCAACCCCGAAAGTTTTTCCGAAACGAACCGCGCAACGTCGCCCAGCGTCTTTCCTTCCACAAAAACAGCGATATCGTAGCCGCCGCTCATCAGATACAGACTGCGTACCTCTTCAAAACGGTCGATCTCCTCCGCGATCGCGTCGAACCCTTTGAGCTTCTTCGGCGTCACGCGCACTTCGATCAGCGCTTCGACAAGATCGCTGGTGATCTTCTCGCTGTT
Organism: uncultured Clostridia bacterium; assembly: GCA_944367565.1. Lineage (GTDB taxonomy): Bacteria > Bacillota > Clostridia > Christensenellales > Borkfalkiaceae > UMGS775. The sequence goes on along the minus strand of CALVWR010000033.1, from coordinate 4,388 downwards.
GGTGATCGCGGAATATTTCACAATCACCCCTTCATCCTCCATCTTCCTGATCTCCTCAGAAACAATGTCCGCGCGCTCCCCCAGCATCGCGGCCATCTCTTCCGCCGTGTAGCGCGCGTCTTCTTTTAATAATCTGATCAGTTTTTCCTGAATCTTTTTCATTGAGATCCTCCCCGTCTTTATTCCAATATTTTACCACAAATTTCCCAAAAGTTCAACTGCTGACGAAAAAATTTCCCCTCATCCCTTCGTTTTTCTTGCGCGCGGATTCCGTTTGTGCTAAGATAATTTTATGATCAAAATGTGGATTAAGACCTTCCGGAACGGAAAAATCGTCAAACAGGCGGTATATCGTTCGGAAGAAAAAATGGATTATGCCCAATTTCATCTGCATATCTACGAAGCGTGCCGGCTGATCGACGAACCTTCCCCCGTCATCGTCAAAACGCATATTTTCAATTACGCCAAATACAATTATGTGAAATTTCTGCCGGAAGATTTCGTCGAGCACGTCGATTTTGATAAAATGATCGTCGAAAACATCGCGCGATAAAACACAAGTATAAAAAACGCGCGAATCAGCCAAAATAAAACGTAGGAGGTACCAAACATGAAAATCGTTACCGTAACTGCGTTTATTTTGACGCTTATCGGCGCGCTGAACTGGCTTCTGGTCGGCGTATTTGCCTTCGATCTTGTCGCCTGGATTTTCGGTGCGATGAGCATCGGAGCGCGTATCGTTTATACGCTGGTCGGAATCGGCGGCGTATGGATGCTTTTCTATTGGGCGCTTTATCGTCCTATGGTCAGAGCGAAAGCCTGAATCAAAAAGACCGCAAAAAATATTTTGCGGTCTTTTTTTATTTTTCATGTATCGCCAGAATCGCCGGATCCCGCACGGGCAAGCGCGCCCGCAACAAAGATCGTGCTGATCGAAATTCCGACGCTATTTGACGTGTTTATCGTGCGCAGCGACGGCGTCCCCGAATAAGACGGGATATTTTTCCCGCGCCTTGCACAGCGAGAAATAAAGCGGAATTCCCAAAACGTAAACGACGACGCTCTGCGAAAGAATCAGAAGTCCTACCTGTAACAGGTACGCGAATTCCAGCGAGCCGTACGCCCAAAGCCAGATCAGCGGAAGAAAAAACGCATTGAGAAGAACGGGGAAAATCCCGCCGACAAGCACCTTCGCCCATCTGTTTTTCAACGCTCTGCCGCTCAGCAGGGTCAGCGCCGCCGCCAGAAGCGAAATCAACGCGCCGAATACGACGTCCTGCGCCGCAGCCCCCGCAATCAGATTCGCCAGCATACATCCCACAAAGAGCGCGGGAACGCTCTCCGCAAACAGCAACGGCAATACGGTGAGCGCTTCGCTGGGACGGAACTGGATCGCCCCGCTCGCCACGGGAAGCACGATAAAGGTGAGCACTACATACAGGGCGGCAATCACGCCCGCACGCGTAAGCATTTTGGTCGATTTGTTCATTCAGTTGTACCTCGGTTGTTTTATAGAAGTGTTTTCCGAAAACCTTCGCACTACACTTTACCACAGATTGAAAAATTTTGCAACAAAAAAAGGCGCATTGCGGAAAATTCCGCAACGCGCCGCCCCCGCTTTTTCAGCTGAGCTGCTTGAGCATTTCCGAAAAGGTCTGCTTGCTCTCGTCCGTAGCGCCTTTCGGTGCGGGCTTCGTTTCATAAAGCCCCTGCTTATTCATCGCCGTAAATACCGCAAACTGATCGGCAACGGCGCCGTCGAAATTGCTTTTCACCGTGCTGCGGAAACTTCTGCCCGCCCCCTCGGTGATCGCCTGCGCGTAAATTTTTACAAGTTCTTTTTCCGACATCAGAATGTCGGTCAGCGAATCCTTTTCGTTCAGCGTAATCTTCGATTTATAATTTTCCATACTCTTTCTCCTTATAACAGATTGAGAAGCGCCGTAAACCGCTTTTCGTGATTGTCCGCGATCTTTCCCATCGTTTCCGCCAGCGTTTTATCCGTCAGCGTTCTCGAATACAGCCTCGCTTTCTTGCACGCCTGCCCTTCGTAAGTGAGCAGATCGGAAATGAAACTTGCCTCTTTTTGCGTCAGATTGTTCATGTTTTTCTCTCCTTACAACGTTGATACCTTAATCCTTTCCGCCTGAAAAATTTTTATACCCTTTCCCCCGAAAATATCGCTTTCTTTTCCTCGCATCGCTTTCTTTTCCTCGCAACGAAAAACGGAACTCCCGCACCGGGAAGTTCCGTTTCTTTCATAAACTCGCTTTCAGTACCGCCAGGATGTCCGCCCTGTCGAGAACTCTGTATCCTCCGTCCATCACAAGCGTGCTCTTCGCAATGTCGGGCAGCATCTTCGCCGTCACGCCCAAATCCTTCAAGCGCATCGTCAGTCCCAGATCCTTCATCCAGGTTTCCATGCGCAAAAGTCCTTCTTCCGCAATTTCTTTTTCCGTTTTACCTTCCGCCGTCACGCCCCATACATTGATCGCATACCTGCTGAATTTCGATATGCCGTAATTGAAAATATACCGATAATATGCCATCGATACGGCGGAAAGCGTCATGCCGTGCGTCGCGTTCGTATGCGCGCCCACCGCCTGTCCCAGCATATGCACTTCCCAGTCCGTCGTTTTTCCCTTCGCAATCAGCGTGTTCAACGCCCAGGTCGCCGTCCACATAATATTGCTCCGCGCCTCATAATCCAGCGGATTTTTCACCGCAATATCCGCACTGTGAATGAGCGAACGCAATAGGCCTTCCGAAAGATAATCCGACGTATTGTCGTCCGAACCGGAAAAATATTGTTCCAGAATATGCGACATGATGTCGTATATCCCCGCAATCATCTGATATTTCGGCAAAGTAAAGGTGAATTCCGGATTCAGTACGGAAAACTTCGGAAAGACCTGCTCCCCGAATACGTGTCCGATCTTCAGCTTTTCCGCATAGTTGGTGATGACCGAACCGCCGTTCATTTCGCTGCCCGTTCCCACCATGGTCAGTACGCATCCGACGGGTATGATCTTACAGTCGGGCTCCTCGAAACGGATATAATATTTCTGCCACGGATCGTCCTTGCAATACGCCGATACGGATACCGCTTTTGCGTAATCGCACACCGACCCGCCGCCGACCGCGAGAATCAGGTCGGCGTTTGCCGCCTTTGCCCGCTCGCAGCCTTCATACAGTTTCTCCACGGTCGGATTGGGCATCACGCCGCCGTCTTCATAAACTTCCTTCCCCGCCGCCTTCAATACCGAAAGCACTTTCTCGTAAATCCCGTTTTTCTTGATCGATCCTCCTCCGTATACCAGCAAGACGTTTTTCCCGTACTTTGCAAGCTCTCCGCCCAGATGATCCAGCGCGTCATTCCCGAAAATAATCTTCGTAGGATTACAGTAAGTAAAAGTTCCCAACATCTTTTTTCCCTCCTGATAAATAAATTCCCTTTTTCTTGTTTCACACGCTTTTTCCCGTTTCATACGCCTGAGCCGGCGCAGACGTTTTCCAAATTTCCCCCGCATCCGTCACGCCCGTACCGTACACCACACCGTCAAGCGTCACCTGATCGAAACATTCCGTCCAGCCTCTGATGTCGCGGATGCAGCCGTCCATTGCCGACGGATCATCCTCTGCGGACGCGGCGAGAAGATAAACCTTTTTGAATCTGTTTTTCCTGCCGTACAACGGATTCAGCCTGTCAAGAAACGTTTTCAGCTGACCGCATACCGAATAATAGTATACCGGAGTGGCAAAAACCAGCACGTCGGAATTTTGTATCCCGTCGTACAGCGCATTCATGCCGTCACTGAGAACGCAGCGTCCGTGATCGGAACAATAAAAACATCCCTTGCAGAATTTCAATTCCGTTTCCCGCAAGTTGATCTTTGTCACGCTGTGCCCCGCATCCGTCGCGCCCCGCGCAAATTCTTCCGCAAGCGCGTCGGAATTTCCGTTCTTACGCGGCGATGAAGAAATTATCGTCACTTTTTTTCCCATACTTTCCTTCCCCGGATGATGCAACGAGCTTTTTTTCGGAATTTCGCCGCGCTTTTTGTTCTCTTAAACAAATGCCTCATCCGATCTTTCAGATTAAATCCGATATTTACAGTATAACACAAAAATCCGTAAATTTCAACCATTATCTTTCGCCCGGCGCGGACTTTAAGCACCGCGCCGGGCGCGCGTATCTGCGAACTGCCATAAAAAACGACAAAAAAAACAGACAAAACCCGTTTCGATCTTGTCTGCTTATGGTGGATAAATAGTAACGTAAAACGAATTTTATAAATCAAACTGTTCCGCCAAAAGTTTTGCCCCGATTACCGTCATTGAAATTTTATCATTTGCGCTCAAATTGCTTAAAATTACAACACCACGCT
>CALVWR010000032.1 GCA_944367565.1 uncultured Clostridia bacterium | reverse complement strand
ACTTTGTGTTAAATTTCTTCTTCCTTGACATAAAATATGCACCTCCAAAAGTGTCCAACTTTTGGGGTGCATATCAGCATACAGACGAGACTTTTTTACTTTTCATCTTTGTAATTTTACCATAAACGAGAATCCGGCGCGACGTTTCATACGTCGCGCCGGATTCTCTTATATCTCCTCTCACAGGCTCAAAAAACCTGCCCCCATAAAAGCCCGTAAATCATTATTCCCGATCGCGCAACGGCGATCGGGAGATCTTCAGAAATTTTTATCGATATATGCGCACGCCGCAAGCGCAGACACCGCGCCGTCCGCTACCGCCGTAGTCAGTTGCCGGATCTTCTTCGTGCGGCAATCCCCCGCAACGTAAATTCCGTCGCATGACGTCGTACACGTTTCATCCGCCACGATATACCCGTCTTTGTCCAGCAATACGAGATTTTCAAATTTTTTGTTGTCCGGCACCTGGCCGATCGCTACAAACAATGCGCCGATACGATGCTCTTTGATCTCGTTCCCTTCCTTATAACGGAATCCTTCCAGCTTATCCGTCCCGATATATTCCGTCAGCGACGTATTCGGCTTCCAGACGACGTTCTTTTTGGAAAGCAGTGTTTTTACCAACGCTTCATCGCCGAAAAACCGATCAAATAACGTATAGATATATACTTTCGGGCAATATCCCGAAAGCAAAATACCGTATTGTAATGCCGTGTTGCCGTCCCCGACAAGCGCCACTTCCTCCCCGGTATAAAACGGTCCGTCGCATATCGCGCAATAGGAAATCCCGTTTCCCGTCAGTTCCTCTTCGTTTTTAAAATGCAGGTGCTTATGTTTTACACCCGCCGCGATGATCACGCTCTTCGCTTCCCGTTCGGCATATTCCGTACGAACCAGAAAGCCGTTCCCTTTCTTCTCTACGCCGAGAACCTTTTCCAGCTCCACTTCCGCGCCCAGCGCGGTGATCTGCTCGAACAGTCTGTCCGCCAGATCGCTGCCCGAGATCTCTCTGATCGTCGGAAAATTCTCAACCCGCGGCGAATTTGCGATCTGTCCGCCGAACGTTTCCTCTTCCAACACCGTTACGCTCTTTCCGTTCCTCAACGCATACAGCGCGGCGGTCATTCCCGCCGCGCCGGCGCCTATTACTATAATATCACTCATCTTCAGTTCAGACTTTCCACGTATTTTTTGATGTTGCTCGCGTTTTCGTACTTTTCATACCCGTTTTCCGTCGGCACAAGAAGCGTCGGCGCTTTCTTTACCCCGAAATTTACCGTTACTTCTTTGTTTTCTTCCGCGTCGATCACTCTGTACTTGACGCCCGCTTTGTCGAGCATCATCTTGCTCATCTTGCAGTTCGGACAGGTTTTCGTCGCAAAAAGAAGAATCTCCGCCGTCGTCGGCGCCTCCGTCACTTCCGCCTGCTTTTCTTCGCTCTTGCACGCGCAATGCTCCGCGCTCGGGAAATGCGACGTCTCAATGTTATAGACCTTTCTGTCTTTGAATTCTTCCCGCTTTCCGTCGTTCCAGTTCTGGACCGGACGGTAATATCCCGTTATACGGCTGTACACTTCCGTCGCTCTGCCGCAATGCGGACACGTATACTGCTCTCCGGCAAGATACCCGTGATCCGCACACACGGAATATGTCGGCGACATCGTATAATAAGGCAATTTATAGTTTTCCGCAATGGTACGGACGAGATTCGCCGCCGCACGCCAGTCGGGCAATTTCTGTCCGAGGAACGCATGGAAGACCGTTCCGGAGGTATACAGCGTCTGCAGATCGTCCTGAATATCCAGCGCACTGAAAATATCGTCGGTGTAGCCGACCGGCAGGTGCGAAGAGTTCGTGTAATACGGACGGTCGTTGTTCTCCGACGCCGTGATGATGTCCGGGTAACGCTTTTTGTCGTGCTTCGCCAGACGGTACGACGTGGATTCCGCCGGCGTGGCTTCCAGATTGTATAAATCCCCGTACAGTTCCTGATAATCGGACAGACGTTCCCGCATAAAATTCAATACGTCTTTCGTAAATTTCTGCGCTTTGACGTTCGTGAGATCCTTTCTCAGCCATTTTGCATTCAGGCACGCTTCGTTCATGCCGACAAGACCGATCGTCGAAAAGTGATTGTTGAACGTTCCGAGATACCGCTTCGTATACGGATACAATCCTTCTTCAAGCAACTTGGAAATGGTGTTCCTCTTGACCTTCAGCGACCGCGCGGCGATATCCATCATCCGCGCAAGACGCTTATAAAATTCTCCTTCATCCTGCGACAGATACGCAATTCTCGGCATATTGATCGTGACAACGCCCACCGATCCGGTGCTTTCGCCGCTGCCGAAAAATCCGCCGCTCTTCTTTCTCAGTTCCCTCAGATCCAGCCGCAACCGACAGCACATCGACCGTACGTCGCTCGGTTCCATATCGGAATTGATGTAGTTGGAAAAATACGGCGTACCGTATTTCGCGGTCATCTCGAACAAAAGTTTATTGTTTTCCGTTTCAGACCAGTCGAAATCTTTCGTGATGGAATAGGTGGGAATCGGATACTGGAATCCCCTGCCGTTGGCGTCCCCTTCGATCATGATTTCGATGAACGCCTTGTTGACCATTTCCATCTCTTTCACGCAGTCTTTATATTTAAAATTCATTTCCTTTCCGCCGACCAGCGCGGGAAGTTCCGCCAGATCGTTCGGAACCACCCAGTCGAGCGTAATGTTCGTGAACGGAGACTGCGTTCCCCAACGCGACGGCGTATTCACCCCGTATACAAACGACTGAATACACTGCTTGACTTCTTTATAGGTCAGATTGTCCGCTTTCACAAACGGCGCGAGATATGTGTCAAACGAGGAAAACGCCTGCGCTCCCGCCCATTCGTTCTGCATGATGCCCAGAAAGTTCACCATCTGGTTGCACAGCGTGGAAAGATGCGACGCCGGCGAACTCGTGATCTTTCCCGGCACGCCGCCCAATCCTTCCTGAATAAGCTGCTTTAATGACCACCCCGCACAGTAACCCGTCAGCATCGAAAGATCGTGTATGTGAATGTCCGCATTCCTGTGCGCCTGGTTGATCTCCTCATCATAAACTTCCGTCAGCCAGTAATTCGCGGTGATCGCGCCCGAATTGTTTAAAATCAGTCCGCCGACCGAATACGTCACCGTGGAGTTCTCTTTCACGCGCCAGTCCGCCACGTTCAGATAATTATCCACCGTATCCTTATAATCCAGAAGCGTGGACTTGATGTTGCGCAGTTTCTCACGCTGCTTCCGGTAAAGAATATAGCATTTTGAAACTTCCACATACCCCGCCTGGATCAGTACGACTTCCACGCTGTCCTGGATGTCTTCCACGGTCACTACGCCGTCTTTGATCTTGTGCGCAAAATCCGCCGCTACGCGCAGGGCAAGACGTTCGATAATCTCATCCGTATAATCCACCTGCTGCGCATTGAACGCTTTCTTTACCGCCGTTTCAATTTTGCTCATGTCGTATGCGACGATACTTCCGTCTCTCTTCTTTACCTGAAACATATCCCTTATTCTCCTTCGCATTTTTCGTGTATTGTTATCATACCACGATTTTATTTGATTGTCAAGACCTTTTTCCAAGATATTGTATAAAAATTTTTTAAAAAACACAACATATAGTATCTCGATTCGTCAATTTAAAAATGTTCTATTTTGCCGATCCCGCGGTTTTTTTCACGCGTTTTTGTCCATCTTTGCGCTTTTTTCTTCATGAAAAAGCGCAAGTTTCTTATAAAGAACGCGCTTCGCTTCTTTGCGTAAAGAAGCGAAGCGCGGTTGTATCCGCCTTCCGGAATCGTCGGCATATCCTTTCCCGACCGAACCGTCGGAGCAAAAACGTTTTATAAACTGAATATTACGATCGCCGCCACGCCCAAAACCACGCCGAGGATCACGCGCCACGTCATTTTTTCTTTTGTAAAAACAGCGGAAAAGATCGTGGCGATGATCACCGATCCGCCGAGCGCTACGGGATACAGAAACGCCGCAGGAACCTTCGTTGCGAGAAACGTTACGCCGAGATTGACAATACCGAGTCCCAAGGCATTGAATGCGATGCTCTTTTTATTATGCGCAAGCGCGCAGAAATCCGCCTTGATCGTTTCGCCTTTCGTCGCCGCAACATAGATCAGATATACGATCAGCGCGCATACCGCCGCAAACGAAAAGCTCAATGCCGTCATCGAAAATACGCCTTCTCCTTCCATCACCCTCTGCTCCGCGTTCTGGATCACACAGGAAAGTCCGTTGCTGATAAAGGCGATCACGTTAAAGACCAGCCATTTGATTTTGCTTTTTTTCAGAGCAGTTTTTTCCTCTTCGCTGCCTTCTTCCTTCTTCAGAATAATGAGCGCAAGCGACGCCGTCATCAAAATCAACGCCAAAACGAGCATCCACGCATTGAATTCTTCTTGCCAGAAAATCACGCCCGTAAGCGTGGGAATCACAAGACTCAGCGAATTGAAAAGATTTGTTTTGGATAAACTTCCCACTTCCATCGCGGCATACAGCGCAAAATTGCAAACCACATAATTTGCACCGAATATCGCCGCATACAGAATAACGGTCCCGTTTATCGGCTCTTCGGCAAACGCATATACGATCCACATCACAATTGCAATCAACAGGGAAAACACCGATATATTCAGATATTTTTCCCGCTGCGTCTGCGCGTTGCTGAACTTTTTTCCGAGAGACCCGAGCGCGATAAAACCCGCGATCAGAAATACCATGATATAATAAAGAACGTCCATTTTTTTCTTCCGTCAATTTTTCAGCACAAAACATAAAAACGAATACGGCGCAAGATCCGCTTTTACCGTATCGCCGTAAAATTCGCCGTTTCCGACCAGCCATTGCACTTCTTTGTAGGAATCGGACAGCACAATCTCGGCTCCGTTGATTTCATCGGGAAAAATATTCCACAAACCTACCGTAAGCGCATTTCCGTTGCGTTTGCAAAACAGATATGTATCGGGATTCCCCGTACACGAAACCGGCAGCTTTTTCCCGCAAAGCCATTGCGTTTCGCGCACGATCTCCCTTTGCCGCGCATAGTTGCGGTACAACATTCTGTCTGTCCGCTCCCCGTCAAACGCGTAAACCAAAAACCGCAGCCCTTCCGCATTTTCATAGCGATATGCGCCGATGTGTCGCCGCGCGCCTTCAAGATACGTCAGCACGTTCGCACCGTTTGCGAGTCCAACGTCGAAAGTGACGGGATTTGCCGTAGTGACATGAATATCTTCCGAAAGAAAATGCTCTGTCGCTACGATGTCCCGTACCGGTACGGCGCTTTTCATCCCCGTATCCACACCGCGCTCCGCCAGAATCCGCGCCGCAACCGCGTCGATAATCGCGCCGTTCTTCAATGCGCTTTTTTCGATATAGCGCGCATTTTCCCCGATCACGATCACGGGATAGTCTCCCCCGAATGCTATGGGCGCGCCGATGCCCGCGGCAAAGCGTATGCCGATGCCCTGTCTCCACGCCTGATATTCGGCATTCTGATAAGGGTCGGGATCGTAAAATTCGGAATTGCGGAAACATTCAATATGCTCGTAAAGGCGCAATCCTGCGCTGTCGCCTTCCTGAAACGTTTCGTCAATTTCCTTCAGCAGCGGCAGATTCCGTATGTGCCGATCCACAAATCCCGTTTCATACCCGTAAGGCGCGGCATATTCCAGCATATATTTCAAAATGCCGTCGTGCGCGCCGTCTGCCGCCAGCGCTTCGTCGTAAATTTCAAGATATCTCGACGGACACGCAAACCGCGGACGGGGATATGTATCTCCCTCTGCTATGATCTCAAGTTGCTCTTTCGGAAATAAACGCGCCATAAGCCGCTGCATCAAAATGACTCTCGCCAGTTCAAACCCGTCATGTGCCCAGTACGGCGCGGCGCACGGTCTCCATAACGCCTTGTTTTCCCCGGCAAACGTTTTCAGAACTTCCGCGTTGCATCCTCCGTCCATGTCCAGCATGCTCGGCGCGCCGCACAGCCCTATACGGATCTTCGGATCGACCTCGTCGATGGCCGAACGGATCTTCTTTGCAAAGGCGAGCATGGTATCCCGCATCATCGCGATCCATGCGTCACGGTATACCGACGGCCCGCCGGTAAAGACTTTTTCTGCAATTTCTTCGCGGGATAATTTTTCCCCCACCGATTCACAAAACACATTCAGATGATAATCGCATAAACAGCAGACGCTGCTTTGCGCCGCCCCGTGATTGCTTATTCGGAAATCATCGTCCAGAAGAATCAGTTTCGCTCCCGCTCTCGCAACGTTTTTTATCCACGCGCAGATGTCCGAAACAAACCGCTCGTCCGCAGGACAAAACGCCGAAGACCCCTCGTTTCCGTATAAATTCACCACACTGCGATATCCGGATTTGTCGTTGCTCGGAAAACCGTGTCCGATCGTCTCTCCGATCCAGACGCATACCTCAAACCCTTCTTCTTCAAAAAAAGCGATTTCTTCCGACAATCCTTGCAGATTTCCGTCCGCCAGGATCTTTCCGTCCTTCAGAACACGGTTGATGGCAAGCATCAAACGATTTGCTTTCGTGCGACGCAGAATATCCAGAATGGCAGCTCTGTCATAATTTACCGATCCGTAAATCACCGGTATGGATACACTTCTCATTTTCTTCTCCGATTCTGAATTTTTTCTTTTTCATATTTTAAAAATATCTTTAACAGTATAGCTTAATTCTTTCCCTTCGTCAAGCATATCTTTCTCTTTTCTCTCTGCAGAAAAAAATATCTTCTCTTCTCGCCCTGACCGTAAAAAAACGCTGTCGGACAGCGTTTTTTTTCTGTTGATTTTCCTTGATCCCTCAGATCATCACAAGCGTTACTTTTTTCTTTTAATTTTCCGTAATTTTATAGGTCGGCACAAGCGTTGCAATCAACTCCTTCATCTTTGCGCCGTCAACTTCTTCATGCGCCGCTTTCCCGAGTTCTCCGATTTTGCTCCAAAGAATTGTTTCGTCGATCTCGAGCGGTTTGCCTATGTTGATCTGTTTGTTCGGCGTGGTCTGCAAGCCCTCTTCGCTCATGAGCCGCTCTTCGTACAGCTTCTCTCCCGGACGTAACCCCGTGATCTTGATCTCTATGTCTTTTCCCGGTTCCAACCCCGAAAGTTTGATCAGGTTGACCGCCATGTCGTATATCCTTACGGGTTCCCCCATGTTCAGCACATAGATCTCCCCGCCTTTCGCATAAGCTCCCGCCTGCAAAACCAGCGATACTGCTTCCGGTATCGTCATAAAATAGCGGATAATATCCTTGTGCGTGACCGTCACCGGTCCGCCTTCTTTGATCTGCCGTTTGAAAAGCGGAATGACCGAGCCGTTGGATCCCAGCACATTGCCGAAACGCACCGCCACGAATTCCGTGGAGGAATGTCTGCCCGTCGTCTGAATGATCATTTCGCAAATCCGCTTCGTCGCGCCCATCACGTTTGTCGGATTCACCGCTTTATCCGTGGAGATCTGGATAAACCGTTTTACGCCGTACCGATCCGCCGCCCGTACGACGTTTAAGGTGCCGATTACATTGTTTTTGATCGCTTCACAGGGACTGACTTCCATCAGCGGT
>CALVWR010000031.1 GCA_944367565.1 uncultured Clostridia bacterium | reverse complement strand
ATTATAGCTTAGGTAACGGAACTTGGAAAGTGCTATTCCAAATGCCCCACTTTCTCGGTCAAATATATTGTATCAGAGATGAGTCAGATGAGCATAGACGATATGGAGGACCCGTTTACGGGCAACAAATAACAATCGCATGACTGCCAGGTCGTCATATGCGCGGCTTGCGCGCCGCTGGTAGTATTAGGGCTAATAGCCCGAAACTGAAAAACCACCGGCTAAGCCGGTGGATATTTATTTATGGAAAAAATACAGATTTTACAGCGAAAAGGATGCAGGACGGCGCCATTGCGGGAAAGAAGGAAAAAAATCGGAAAAGATCGGTTGAATTTTTAAAATAATTGTGGTATGATGAGTTCAGATATATAGCAGAAGGAGATTTTATGAAAAAGCTGCTTTATGTAATTTTGGCGCTCTTTTTATGTTTCGGTACGGGAGTATGTGCGCAAGAGGGGAAAACACGGAAACCGAGAATATGCCCAAGGCGGAGAATCAATACGACGTTACGCGCGTAGAACTCGACATCAACGCGAAAAAACAGTATGCCGTCCAGCAGATAAAGCTGAACATTACAAACAAGAACGGCACCGGCGACACGGTGAATTTAATCGATAAAAATCCATATTCGGGCATTTATAATTGGGATTATTCTGTCGAGGTCGAGAATCAGGGAGAGCAGCGGATCGTCTGCGATACGGGAATGATTCATCTGAATCTTAAATTATCGCTATATGTGATGATCGGGTACCGCACATGGCCGTTTGTCGTGGAATTTGACGGCGATTATTATACCCGGTCTGTCGATGACGAGATCGTTTTATATACCGATGAGGACTGCCTGGAAAAAGCAATTTTCGAATATACGGTGGACAATCATTCTTTTGAAGATATCGACACTTACACCGATCATTACAAAATCGCGTTACGGATTTTTCGGGGTTAACGTCATTTGCCGTGATGCGTAAAAGACCGGATCAGCATTGCGGGAGAGAAGATCGGGCCGAAAAGGGAGGAAATCGGGATGAAAGACAAAAACGCATTGATCAGAGAGATCGTCAAAGACATCAAGCACGACATGACGGATGAGGAAATTCTGAGCTTGCTTGTCAGCAGTAAAATATCCGTCGATACGGAAAAAGAATCCAAAAAAAGATATACTTTCGGGCAGCGTGCGGCGGATAAAATCGCCAAATTTGCGGGAAGTTGGGCGTTTATCTTCTCTTTTGTGGGCGTGTTGGTGTTGTGGATGGTCGTCAATGCGCTGCTGATGAGCAAAGCGTTTGATCCTTATCCTTTTATTCTTCTCAACCTTGTTTTGTCCTGTGTGGCGGCGATCCAGGCGCCTTTGATCATGATGAGTCAGAATCGCTAGGAGGAAAAGGACAGACGCAGGGCGGAAAACGACTATAAAGTAAACCTGAAAACGGAAATTTTGATTGAGGATCTGCATAATAAGATCAATCGGATTCTCGCGAAGCAGGAGTTGTTGGCAAAATACATCAAAGAAAGGGAAGAAAATCCGGATCAGAATGAAAAGCCCGTCCGTGATCCGAAAGAAATAAAACCTCCGCATGAAAACGGAGGACATTGAAAAAAAGGGATATCAAAATATTTTCGTCTTGTTGTGTTGCGGCAGATTTTCTCAGAGAAAATCTGCCGTTTTTTTAGGCAGACGAATTGTAAGAAAAGGCTTTCGGGATGAAGACAAATCGCGTCATGCAAGCGGAAGCGTTGCGGAAAAAATCGTACAAGCATCCTTTCGTTCATATGTCAATTTGCCGTGCATGGATTCGACCGCGTTTTTCGCCAGAAACAACCCGAGGCCGGAATTGTTTTCGGAAGGATCGCCGGAAACAAAGGGGTCGAAGATATTTTTATCGGTAGTTACGCCGCGCCCGTCATCGACGATATCGAGGCGGCACATTCCTTTTCGTTTTACGGCAGTTACGGTCAGATGCGTGCAGAACGAGTGTTCGATCGCGTTCAGAATCAAATTTAAAATTACGCTTTTCAAGGCAACTTTCTTTGCGTATACGTCTAATTTTTCCGGAAGCAGAACTTTAAGAAGTATGCCGTTGGCTTCGCAATCGGGGCGCAGATCGTCCGATACTTCGTTTACGATCTCGCTTAAATTGAATACTTCGGATTGCTCCGCAACATAGTTTTGTCTGCCGTACTTCCCCAGATCGGCGAAGTCTTTTTTGAGCGCGGCGTTTTTCTGCAATAGAGAGTCCGCTTTTGCAATCAGTTCGGGAGAGGATAAATTCTGCCGTAAATCCGTCAGACATCCGTTCATGGCTACGACGGTTCTTTTCATATCATGGCTGACATAGAGTAAAATTTTATCGCGTTCGGAGAGAAGGTTCTGCAGACTGCGGGTTTGCCGTTCGACTTCCTGTTTCAGGTTGGTCGTGAGATACCGATTGCGGATTTCCGCGCAAATGAATTCTCTAAGTCCCAATATAAGCGTTATGACGGTCATGCCGATGCATAACCAGAACGCGGGGGAAAGTAAGATCAACGGGAACGATCGGTTCATAAAAAACGCCGAAACCGTCAAGGCTCCCGCGATCATGCTGTTCAGACGGAAGCCTATCGGTTTCTGCCTGTATATGTCGCGGACGGCAAATCCGAACACGGCGATCATGGAAAGGAACGCCAAAGCGACATAGAAACGGCATACCGCCGTGTAAGCGGATACGGTTGTGCAAAAGGGCGACAGGAATGCCAGCGCGGTTGCGGCGACCGCGACGGCGCCCGCCGGATATAAGACAGGGATTTTTCCGATTTTTCCGGGAAGGTACAGCGTGGAGGAAAAAAGGATGAAGCCCACGGAAAAGCGGCGGATCCCCAGCAAAAGATACGGAGCGGAAGTAAAACCGAACAGCAGGTAGGTGGAAAACAGCGCCGTAAAAACGCCGACGGCAAACAGCAACTGCGGAATAAAAGAGAAGGAACGTTTCAGAATACAAATCAAAAGAAACAGGAGAAGCGTGGCGGCTCCGACGATCGCGCCGATCAGGAGAACCGAGCGATTTTCAGTAACGATTTTCCGAACGGCGGCGTCCTCTCCGATCAGGATACCGTCCGTAATTCCCACAAAATTATCGTTGTCCGCTTCATAATGAATCGTGACGGCACACTCTCTTGAAAACTTATTGTCGGAGGATATGGGGATATCGATCAACATAGGTTTTGTTGCAACGCGGTGTGAAATCGTATCATCGAATTCAGAGGGGGATGAGTAATTCGTGTAGTATTCGATATTGTATCTGTCGATCGAGCCGACGTAGTCTTTATTCTGATACTGCACAAAGACGCTGCAAGCGGAAAATACGGGGGGGATGTACATTGTAAGATGCCAGTTTCCGTCCGGCTTCAAAAGATGGCTTAAACTGTCGCTTTCCGCCCATTCGTCGATCGTGAGGGTATCTATATAGAACCGATAGGTGCCGCGCTTTGCGGGCGTACCGGCATCGGATGCGTCGGAAACCACTTCGCCAAGTTCCGCAAATTCATTCGGAAGATAGTTAAATGCCGTCATTTTCATAACGCCTTTCACGTCCAGAACGGATACGGTATTCACCGAAACGTCGGAAAGGTTCTTTTTTCTTACCGGCGTATTTTCAAGGGCATTTTGCCCCGTGAAATACAAAACAATCGAAAACGTCAGACAGAACAGAAACAAACTGAGAAGAATAAAGAGATTTCCCGCATACTTTTTCATAAAATATCCCCCGTAAAGCAATACCCTTTATTGAATTCGGTACGGATGATATCGCCTGCGGGCATCACGGCTTTCAATTTTCTGCGCAGCGACGACAAATGCGCGCGTATGGTCGTGGTGTGAAGGCTCGGCGCGCACCAGATTTCTTCATAAATTTCGTCGGCGGTAAAATATTGACCGCGATTCTTGACCAGAAAAAATAAAATGTTGAATTCCGACGTCGTGAGCGAAACGGGGGCGTTTTTGTATTTGACGATACGCGTATTTGCGTTCATGGAAAAACATCCGAACGTTTCTACCGCATCCGATTTCGGAAGCAGTCGCAGGGCAATATGCGTTTCCAGAAGGCGCATGGAACAAGGTTTTATCACATAGTCGACCGCACCCGATGTGAGTCCCGTCATAATATTGTCTTCTCCGTCCAGAGAAGAAAGGATCACCACCGGCGGCAATGCGGGAAAATCCTTGAAAAGATCGGTTCCCATGCTGTTTTTGAGGATCAGATCCAGAACAACGGCGTCGAAGTTGCCGACCGTTTCCAAAAGATTTACGGCTTCTTCCACGTCGGACGCCGTAAAAATACGATTTTCCGGCGAAAAATATGCGATCATTTCCCGTTTTAATTTTTCATCGTCTTCAACAAAAAGCAATTTCCTGTTGCAAACGGTATAATTCATGGTGCTTCTCCCGTTTTTTATCGATACTGTTTATATTATATCAAATTATAAGGCTTCATGCAAGTTGCCTGCCGAGTTTCCCTTCAGGATATTTGTAAAGAATTGTTAAGATTACGCGCAGCGACCGCTTTGGTCTTTTCATCTATCTCCGCATATGCTACAATAACGCACAGAATATGCATGAATAAAGAAGAAAAGGGGTCTTTATGAATACAAAGAAAAAATTTATCTGTGTATTATTGGCATTCCTTGCGGGATGCGGTCTTCTGGCCGGATTGTTGTTTTTCAATGCAATCACGGCGCAGGCAAGTACAAATACGGACGGGATGTGGCAGAACGGGCAGACGCAAAATCTGATTCCCGCGATACAATCCGTCGATACATGGGACACTTTAGTCGCAAAAGGGTGGGGAAAGGATTCCGGCACGCCGGCATTATCGGTCCATGAAACGGACGGATACGGTTACGGAGTCCGGCCCAGCGATACGGGTTCAGGTGCGGATATCGGAAATCACGATTATACAGGCGGCATATATTACACCATAGTATTATCCGAAGCCGACCGCGTAAAAGCGGCGGCGGGGCAATTGTCGGTTTCCGCGTCCGCATGGTATTACAGACAGGCAACTGCAAGCGTCGATCTGTCGCTTCGCGCCGAATTTCACACGGAAAGCGGCAGCGATATTTCGATAGCAAAAGTTACAAGTACGAATGGCGGAGATACCCCTATAAACCTGACTTTGGAGAAAACGCAAATCCCCGCAACTACCGCATATATCGAGATGTGGTTTTCAAATTCCAAAAGTCTGTTTCAGCGACCCTGGATAGCGGATATGCAAACCTACCTTCACGACAGCACCCCTCCGGCTTTTGAGAGTGCGATATTGAACGACGCGCAGATTACCGATCCGGAAAACAAGATTGCGATCGAGGGGGATACCGTACAATTTTTTATTCGGTTTAACGAAAAAGTTTCCGTTGCGGAAAGCGGCACGGCGGCGCTTGATTTAAACGGACAGCAATTTGTTACATCGAGCGAAGCGTCTGCGATAGACGAAAACGGCAAAACGTCGGTGGGGTACACATTTACGCTGCCGGAAAGTCAAAAGAGCGGAACGCTGTCTCTGGCTTCCGTTTCGGGGTTAAAAGTAAAGGACGAAGCGGGAAACGAATACACATACAGTGCCTCGCCGTCTGCGGGAACGTTGCAATATTACGGGACGATGTCGGTCACGCCGAACCTTTTGAACCTTGAAATGGTCGGCGCACAGACCGCGCAATTCAATACAGACTATACGGCAGTTTTGCGTGCCGCCGAAGGATATGATTTGCCTTCATCCGTTACGGTCACAGTCGGAAATATTCAGCTTGCAAACGATGCATATACATATGATTCCGTTAGCGGTAATCTCACAATTTACGGTTCATATATAAAAGGCGATATTGCGATCACGGCGGCAGGGATCGCAAAGAGAAGCGCCGTTACTTTTGACAAGCAGAACGGTTCGGGGGGGACGGATACCGTTACGGCGGTATATAACGGGGAGATGCCCGCTGTTATCGTGCCGACGCGTACGGGATATACCTTTGCGGGGTACTACACGCAAAGCGGCGGGAATACTGTGCAATATTACGACGAATCGGGAAAAAGCGTAAAAAAATGCGATTTTTACCTTCCGCTTACGCTGTATGCGCACTGGATCGCAAATGAATACACCGTAGAATTTAACGGAAACAAACCGGAGAATGCGAGCGGGGCGGTTTCGGGTTCGACGGCTTCCGCTTCGCATACGTATGACGCGGCAAAAGCGCTGACGGCAAACGGCTTTGCGCTTACGGGCTGGACGTTCTGCGGCTGGGCGACGGAGCGCGGCGGCGCGGCGGTGTACGACGACGGCGAAAGCGTCGTGAACCTGACGGCTGAAAACGGCGCCGCCGTACAGCTTTACGCCGTATGGAAAGCGAATTCTCATACGATCGAGTTAAACGCAACGGGCGGGAGTAACTCCGGTTCGGTGACGGCAATTTATGACAGCGTCCTTCCGGATATTCCCGCCGTTCCCGCACGATACGGTTATAACTTCGTCGGCTATTTCGATGCGAAAACGGACGGCGTGCAATATTACGGTTCGGACGGTAAAGCGGTTGAGAAAACTTTTGCGGTAGACGACAATCTGGTGCTCTATGCGCAGTGGTCGCCCGTTACGTATACCATCGAATTTTACAGCGAAGGAAATTATCTCGGCACCCGTGAGGGGATAGTATTCGGTGAACTCAATCTGCCGTCAGCGGAGGAACTGTCGCTGTCGCGTAAGAACTTTGAATTTGTCGGTTGGAATCTTTACGACGAACAGAATTGGGCAATGTACCGGGCAGAAACGACCTATTCGGTCGGACTTACAGGAGAACAGGACGGCGTTGTGGTCGTATACGCGGCATGGCAGGAAAAGCCGATCCGTTCATTGTTCTACGATGCGAACGGAGGATACGGAGCGCCCGCGACGACGCAGGCGCACGAAGAAGAATCGATCGTTTTAAGCGCGGCCGTTCCCGTGCGAAAAAATTATACGTTTCTCGGTTGGGCTGCGTCTGCCGACTCTCAAACCGCACAATATCGTCCCGGCGGGGAATTTACCATGGGCAGCGCGGTTGTAACGTTATACGCCGTATGGAAGCACAATCCGTCGCTTCGCTATGACGCAAACGGCGGAACATTGGACGGTTCTCTTGCGGTTTCCTATCCCGCGGCAGGAGAAACAATCGTCATAACAATCCTTATTCCCGAACTCGACGGATCTGTGTTCAAAGGCTGGAGCGAAGATGCGGGCAGCGGAACGGCAGATTATCTTTCGGGAAAAGAATTTATTATGCCGGAAACCGATACGGTTCTTTATGCCGTCTGGGAAATCGCGCAATACACAGTCACTTCGGAAGTTGCAGAGGGATATGCGATTGAAGGGCTGCATGAAAAATATTTTTTCAACGAAACCGCAAGTTTTTGCATAACGGGAACTTCGCCGAAGGTGTATATTGACGGAAAACTCGCGACGGCAGGAGAAAACGGAGTATATTCCTTTTCGGTCAGGAGTGATACGCATATATTTGTGACGGACAGTTCGGAACTTTCGCTGATTTATTCGGCGAACGGCGGCAGCGGTGCGCCATCGGATCATACTGCGTATCATGCCGGCTCCGAAGCGACGGTCACGTCCGTACAGCCCGTCCGCGAGGGGTATGATTTTATCGGCTGGTCGGAGAATGAAAACGCAAAAACAGCGGACTATACTGCCGGCGGCACGGTACTCTTTGCAGAAAAGGATATCGTACTGTATGCGGTATGGCAGGGATACGGATATACAGTCGCTTATCAGGCAAACGGCGGTACGGGAGCAATGGATTCTGATGTGTTTGTGTACGGTACGGAAAAACCGCTCTCGAAAAATACGTTTGAAAAAGAGGGGCATACCTTTGTCGGGTGGGCGCTTTCTGAAACGGGGGAGTCCGTTTACGGAGACGATGCGGCAGTTTTAAATCTTTGTGCGGAAAATAACGGCAATATCACGCTGTATGCGGTTTGGGAACGGACCGTAACCGTAATTACCTTTGTTTCGGAGGAAGACTCGAAAGGAAATGCGCCTGTATCAGTCGCTTACGGAGAGGTCCTTTCGTCGGAAGGACTTATGATTCCCGTCCGCGCAGGATATCGTTTTACGGGATATTACACGCAGACCGACGGCGAAGGCGAAGCGATTTTTGATGCGGAAATGAACGTTGCCGTTTCAGGCGCGTGGAACGTAAACACCAGCGCGCTTACGCTGTATGCAAATTGGACTCCCGTCGCTTATACGATCGTTTACAGGAACGGACAGCAGACGGCGGGGGAACAGGCGGCGGTATACGGAACGCCTTTTCGTCTGCGCAGTGTGACAGAGCTGGGGATTGTCGCGCCGGAGGGATATCATTTTGCGGGTTGGTCCGCGACTCCTTCGGGGCAAGTTGCCGCATATACGGACGGGCAAACGATTTTTGAAGCTTTGACGCAGACGGACAGCGATATAATTTATCTTTACACGGTATTTGAGGAAAACGATATTCGCATAACCTATGACGCAAACGGCGGAAGCAACGCACCTGTCGACAACAATGCGTATTTTACGGGAGATACGGCGTATCTGAGCGATCTTATTCCCGAACGCGAAGGATATGTTTTTGCCGGATGGAGTTACGATCCCAACGGCGATTCGCCGGATTTTCCTTTTGAAAACGGTCAGTTTACAGTCGATTTCTTTGTGATAGAGGACAGAGCGGTTACGCTGTATGCCGTTTGGCGTGCCGGCGATACGTTACAAGCACAAATAGATCGGTTGCAAGAACAAGCCGCTTCGCTTGCGAATGCCATCGACGGATTAAAAAATGCCGATAATGAATTTTCTGTTGAACTTACACGGCTCGGCGAGGAACTGAAGGCGGCGCAGGATGCCGTTGCGGCGCTTAATAACACTTATGCCACCGATGCGGAACTTGCCGACGCAGTAGACCAACTTAAGGAGCTGTTATCCGATGCCGAAACAAATTTGGGACAAAAAATCGCAAATGTGCAGGCAGATCTCGGCGCGGCGACGGAAGCGCTGACGGGCGCGATTGCGGCGAACAAGGCGGATCTCGAAGGGAA
>CALVWR010000030.1 GCA_944367565.1 uncultured Clostridia bacterium | reverse complement strand
CGCAGCCCGAAAGTGGCGACGCGGCTTGCCGCGCTCGCCAGCTTTGCCGACGACTTGTATATAACAAGCACACGCCATGGTGCCAGATAAGTAAAATTCTCACTTTATGACGGCTTTTTAAGAGGTTTTTAAAACTCTGCACATGGAAAAATCTGTCAGGCGTTTTTGTTTGACTTCGTTTTTCGCTCATATTATAGGTTGGTAAAGCTAACACCCGAAAAACCAAATGATATAATCAAATTCTGCAGGCAGCTTATCTCATCCCCCCGTAAAATGCGGGGCGCGTCATTTTCCATGACGCGAACTTTTTACATTTTACCCAACCAAACCGATGCGCAGAGAGAAAATCTCTCTGCGCATCGATTGACAAAATCTTATTCAGGCATGAACAAAATGATAATTGGATAAAATCCTCAATCATGACTTATAATTTTATGCAATATATATAACCTTTCGCTGGGCGAAATCATCATGAACTGTTCCGATTTTAAAAGAGTACGTTTGTGCAATCGCTTCATCGATAGTCTCTCCATAATACACAGTTTTATCAGGTATAATATCTGCATAATCAATTTCACAACCATTATACCGGTATCCAGTTAAATCGCTGCCTTGCAAAGATCCCCATGCACTGATGGCGCCATTTTCCCAATAGCTATCTCCATTTGATCCCCACCAAGCTGTTTTCTCAACAAAGTTAGGGGTATTGCCAATAAATGTTCCTCCGGATAATTGAACATTCCCCTCTCCTGGCTCAACATTGAAATACAATCCTGAAGTTTTGCTACCTTTAAATGTACCTTTGCGAATTATCAATTTAGTTTTGCTTTCCGAGTACCAAATTCCGTTACTAAAATCCGGGTCGCCTTCCCCGATAAATTCCCCGCCGAAAATCTCGACCGAAGAATTTCCCGCACCGCGGTATTCAACCGTCATTCCCGCCTGCGAACCCTTGACGGTAATCTTGTCGCCGGCACCGTTCTCTCCTCCATACGGGTTAAACTTAACATTAACATATTCAAATACTGAAAATCCCGCCTGCCCGTTTACCTCGAATGTGCCGCCGTAGACATTTGCATACGCTTTATCCGCCGCGGTGCCCATGACGAACGCCCCGCTGCCCAAAGAACCTTTCCCGAAACTGCCGCCGTAGATATTGGCAGTACCGCCGTACATCTTAAAGGCATATGACGCGGCTGGCCCGGCAAGATTTTCTCCATTCTGAGACTTATACTTCTCATTGTCGTTCCCTACGAACGTTCCACCCCTTATATCTGCCGTGCCGTCGCGTACGAGAATCCCTTCTCCCTGCGCCGCAGAATAAATGCCGTCATTAATCGTCAACGTCCCGCCGCTGACCTCAACGGCCGGACCGCCTTTTTTGGTGAGTTTGTAATTCCAATTATCGCCGGTATTTTGCTGCTCCCACCATGTTGTATACATCTCCGAACCCGTCGTCTCAATCTTTACCGTATCGTTATCATCCGTATCGTTATCATCCGTTTGGTCCAGAATAACAGAGCCGCCTGCAACATAGAGCCCGCCCCCGCAATCATTAGTAATTTCACCATGTAAAATTGTAACATTATCGCTCCCCGAGCTGCTTTCGACGCGTACGGCAAAGCTGTTGATTTTATAATTGCGATAGCGTTCGCTTGCCGAATAATTTCCTTGATTTTCGGTATTCTCAACTCCTGTGTGATCCACTTTTAGAGCGCCAAACGCGGTCAACGAGCCGTTCTGTACGTAAACGCCGTCAAACATGGCAGCCCCGTTCTCTCCCACGCGACAATCCGGATCGGCGGACGAAGTTATGGTTACTGTCGTTCCCGCCGCAAAGTCTACATTTCCGCCGCTGACATACAATGCCGACGTACGTCTTGAATCAATCTTAAGAGAACCGCTTTGCAGAAAAATTTTGTTGTCGCCCGCAGCCGACGCGTTCGGATCGTTATAAACGGCAACGCCGAGTCCGTTGGAGAAAACATCCACCGTTCCGTTCATGGTAATACTGCCGCCCAGCGCCGCCATTGCCGTAGAATCTATGTTTGTTGTTTTATCCGGCATAACGAGATCTATATCCAATATTTCCTCACCGACGCCTGTATAAGTAATATCGCCGCCCTGCGCGAGCAACCCGCCCGACGAACTGCCGTGCACTTCAATAACGCAATTCCCGGAAAGGCTCACGTCCGCCATTGCACTCACGCCGTAGTTTCCCGTGCCGTTGTCGCCGTAAATCGAAATGTTTATATTCTTGAGAGAAACGTCTTTTACGGCGCTTTCGCCGCTTTCCGTAAATACGCCGACGTTCTGACTTCCCGTCCCTTCGCCGTCTTCCGTACCGAAGGTAAATTTAGCGTTCTTAATCTCCACGCTGCCGCCGGCTGCGTGTATGCCGTGCTGATTCGACCCCGTCAGCGTGAACTGAATCTTCTGCGCGGCAGAGCCTGACACTTCAAGTTCTCCGCCGCTCACGCGGATAATTGCGGAAGTTGTATCGTTTGGAACCGCGTCGTTTTTGGCAAATTCGCCGCCCGTTACCACCATGTTTCCTTTGGAAACGCGTATCGTGTCCCCGTCGTCCGAAGAGAACGTGCCGCCGGAGACGCGCAGATATTCGCTCTCCTCCGGATTCAGATACGCGCACTCGATGCACACGGCGTTTTCAAGCGCGTCAAACGCTCCGGTCTCCACCGCCATATATCCGCCCGAAGCATATACCCCGTAAGAAGTAGCCTCCCCGAAATTGGCGGCGTAAGTACCGCCGCGCACATACATATTGCCCGACATCATTCTGACGGTGGCATACTGCGTTTTTTCTGCCGACGCTTTGACGCCGTTGTACCCGTACACCGTTACGGTAAAGATATTTTCGCCCGATTCGTCAGTTATAGGCTCATAATACGGCTTTCCGTCTCCGTCCGTACTGCGTTTGACATGATAGGTATAGTAAAAATCCGCAGAACCGCTGACCGCGATGGTCGAGCCGCCAACCGATTTATCGCTCAATACGTGATAGAGATAGGTATCCTCTTTCATCACGCCGCCGTAATCCAGATCGAACCCGCACCCTTTGTCAAAGTACATATTGCCGTTGACGAACCAGTATTTCTCGCCGCTCCCGGACGTGTACTGCGTTTCCGCCACATACGGCTCGATGACGGGCATATCGACCCCGACTTTCTCCGTATAACTCCCGCCATCCTTTGTGTAGAGCGTAACGGGCACCGTTTCCTTCAATGTTCCGCCCTCACCGCCGAGCGTAAATAAACCGTTGCTGCTTTTGACGGAACTTGCCGCCGTCCAGACGCCGTTTTCCGGATGCGCGTATTCGCTCTTTTTGGGACCGCTGACAAAGTCGCCCGCGGCAACGGTGAGCGTTCCGCCCCCGACCTGCAGCACGCTGCCTACGGGATTGTACATGGAACCGGTCTGCCGCATGGACGTATCAATCACCGTCATCCGCACGCCGTTGACGATGTTGAGCATCGGTTCGCGGTTGTTGCGCTGAATTTCGTGCCCGTTGAGATCGAGAATGAGGTCCACGCCGACGTCCGTCACGCCCGACGTGATGATGAGCGGATTGTCGACTTCGTCGGACACCTTGATATTGGAGTAACCGTTCTCGATGGCGGCGATCAGCTCCTCCACCGAGCGCACTTCCACCTGTTCCGAAACGATATATTCCATATCGCCGTCGTAGATATCCGAACCGGAGCCCAGTTCTTCTTCATAGCGCCCCTGCGTGAATAAGACGCCGAGCAGGGCGACCTGAACGAGCAACAGGAACGCAAGACCGAGAATCGCGTATTTTCTCTTCAATCGATTCATACGGCACCTCCTTGGCTCTTCGGCGACTCGGAAGCCTGCGCAAAGATCACGTTGAGTTTCGACGAATATCCCTTGCTGAGCGCGTCGGTAAGCTTATAAATACGCTCTCCTTGATCGTATTGCTGCGCATACGTTTCATAATACGGATCGTCGGAAAGATTGCCGAAGAAAATATACCCGCTCTTGCCGTCGTTCGAGCAGAGTCCGTACAGCGCGTCCGCTTCGGCAAAGCTGCCGCTTTGCCAGCCGTTCACGCCCGTAACGGAACCGTAATCCACCGATTCAAACTTCATTTCATTGTCCACATAACGAAAAAACTCCGCAATCGGATGTTCGACGGAAGAGGAACCTTCCACTTCGGTAAGAGGCGCAACGTGTTCATAGGCGAGCTTTGCTCCGCCCTCGCCGTCGTACTCTTTGGTAATTCTGACCGTCGTTTCTTCATTCGGATTGATAAGCGTGCCGTCAGCGTCGGAAAGCATAAAAACGGGCAGTTTGCGCTCGAAGTGATATCCGATAACCTTTGCGCCGTTGAGCGTATATTCTTTGTCTGCGGCGGGCGTTTTCAGAAGATTATCCCAATTTGCCGCGTCGCCCCCGATTGGGTTCTCCCCGGCGGCGGTATTCTCTCCCCACACGACTTTGAAGTCTTCGCTGTCCGTTCGCGAAACGGTCGTAAGGCACAGGACAAAACTTTTACTCTCCGACAGCCCTGCATTAAAATACATCTCGGGGAGCGTAATATCCAGCGTATAGAAAGGCATTTCCCGCTCGCAGTCGATAAAAAGCGGAAGCTCCAGCGTCCCTTCCGAAGTCCCGCCGCCGACTTCCGCACTGCCGGAATTTGCGTTGCTACGCATAAACCCGACGGAATAGCGCGCCGTCTGCATTGCGGAAGTAATAGTAATCACCGTGCTGCCGGTGCCGTTTTCCAATTTCTCCTCCGCGCGAATCATACCCTCGTGACCATGACCATCCGGTATATCGGTAAATCCACCGGTAACGGAAAGTTCCTGTTCTAAGCCTGCGATCTCGTCGCCGGTAAGTCCGTCTGTGCGGTCGGCATAATTTTCGGAATTTGCCGTATTGATGGTACGCGCCCCCGCAGCAAACGCTCCGTCCGAAGCATAGATTAAATCTCTAAGCACATATTGCGGCGTGATTGCGGTATATGCCCCGCTCACGGCATCCGCAGACAAGACCTGCACGGCAAGATTACCCGTAAACTCTGCGGGCGCGTAAAAGCGCAGCGTGCTCTGCAAATCCACACTGCTGATTCTGTCAACTTTCCCGCTTTCGCCCTTTACATAATTGGCGATGTCAAAGCGAACGGTTCGGGCGGTGTTCGTCGCGCTCGGTTCCTCTCCCTCCACTTTCAACCAGAAATCCGTATTGGAAAAGACCAAAGAAGACGCGTCCGAAATCTGATACGAGCAGACAAAACGACTTAGCGTTGCCCCGATATCGCCGCTGGACGCGCCGGTATAACGGGCAAGACTTACGCTCGTAAGCAAAATACCGACAACAACCAGATAACTCAGATAGCGGATTATCGGGTATTTTTCGATTTTACTTTTCTTTTCCATATAACTCCTTTCCGCACAAAACGCCGATCGCCTGTTTGCCGTCAAGATCGTTCCTTTTTCTCTTCCGTGCAGCCGTCCTCTCCGGGCGCACTCTCTTCGTTTTTTCCTTTCTTGCGCCCGATCAGATACGAGGCGCCCTTCGTGATCCCCCACACCGCCGCCGCAGTTAAAATCAGTACAAACACGCCCGCAGGCGTCTGCAAAAAGGCGATGATTTTGCCGACTCCGCGCCACACGCCGACGACCTTGCCGACGACGGCGTCCTGCGGCACCGTAAACGGATCCTGCACATTGTTCGCGTCACCTTTGGTCGTATAGCCGTTTTCATTGACCAAAATGACGCGGTGCGTAACGTATTCGCCGCGCGACGAATCAAAAAACGTGATCACGTCACCGACGGAATATTGCTCCTGTTCCCGAATGAAAATGAGGTCTCCTGCGCCGATTTCCGGCTCCATGCTGCCCGTTTCCACAACGGCGCTGCCCAAACCGAACACTTTCGGGATGCCGATGCCGTAAGCGTAGCGCGCAATCAACACATATACGTTATATACCAGCAGCAGAACGACAACCGCAAGGAGCAGCGCACGCACGACCGCTATCACGACGCGACAAGCCTTTTTCATCCCGTGTTTTTCTTTGATCCCCGCCTTCATTGCCCGGCGACTGCCGCCGTAAAGCCGATAGTCAGCGTATATATCGCGCCCGCCTCGCCCGCGGCGGTATCGATTTCGTCATTTTCCACCCAATACCATTGCAGTTCAAACAGCGTGCTCGAATACGCCTGCAGCGTCATCCCGTCTGCGCCGAGTTCCTCCGGTTTCACGAATCCTTCCGAAAGCGTAACGGGCGAACCGTCGCGCACAAGCCGATATCCCAAACCGATACCGTATTCGTTCACTTCGGAAAAATCGAGCGAAAATTCCACGGCGTCGTCGTTTTTATTTTCAAATACAAAGCGATAAGACCCGCTCATACCGGGCGCGATGACGGAGTCGCCGAATTTATCGTTATAAAAAACGGGCAGATTTTCCTGATCCGACCACGCGGTACCGGTTTCGTCAGCGATAAAAATGGTGGGAGCGTACGGCGCTTCCGTTCTCGGCACCGCCAGCGCGCCGAGCAGGATGGAAAGAACCGCAAGCGCCGCGCAGATACCGATCAGCACCCAGATCAAGACCATGAGCGGCCTTTTGATCGTTGCAACGTGTTTATGGGCGGACGTAAGAAGGTTTCCGTTACCGTCCAGATAGGCGAGCGCGTCGCTCTGTCCGTCCGGATAATACAGAACGCCTTCGCCTTGCCGGCGAAATTCGCCCCGCAGGTTTTTTTCCTCGTCGTACCATGCGC
Source organism: uncultured Clostridia bacterium (assembly GCA_944367565.1). GTDB lineage: Bacteria > Bacillota > Clostridia > Christensenellales > Borkfalkiaceae > UMGS775. The sequence continues at coordinate 5,516 of CALVWR010000030.1, read as the reverse complement.
CTCGGCGAAGCCGTCCGATCTTTTCACCGAACCGATCGAAAATTGCCGCACGGCGCGGGAGCCGCGCTTTGATCGCCTCGGGCGGAAGATCTTCCGTTTGCACGGGGGTTGCCGCCGCTATTTCGGACAGAACGTTCGCCCCCGCGTTTTGCGCCGCCGTTCCCGCCGCGGGCAAAGCAACGCCCGTCTGCACATATACCTTTCGGGCTTTTGCGCGGCGCGGTTTTCCGAACGCGTCCGCCTGGTCGCTCGGAACATAGTCCGGGTTCTTTTCCAGACCGTTTTTCTCCATCAGGATTCCGATCAGTTCCTGCGCGTGGCGCACCTGCCGATCGGAAGTCAGCCGAACCGTCATCGGGCAGCGCGCATAGCGCGCCGTCTCCGACATGTCTTTATGATGATACCTGCTTTCGGGGTATTCGGAAGGATTCAGCGCCACGAACAAGCGCAGCGTAGTCCCCGAAATCCGCAGCAAAGCAAGCGTTTTTCTGCCAAATAAAAAGGATTCTCCCTGTTTGGAAAGAACACAGCGAAGTTTCTTTCCCTTTTTCGTCGGGCGGTAGCTCAGCAATTCGTTTTTGATCGCGTCGTACCGGCGCCCGGTAACGTACCCCGCGCCGCTCATCCGCTGTGCGAACGTTCTGTTCTCCGAACTGAACCGAGAAAACCGTTCGTCCTCTTCGGAATCTTGCGCCTCGCGCGATGGTTCCGCCGCACCCTGCGCAGGTTCTTCGTCCGAAGAATCAGGCGATAAAACCTCCGAAACCGGTTCCGCGGCAGACGACGCCGTATCCTGCACAGGATCGGCGTTTTCATCGGGCGCGATACCCGTTTGCGCGTCGTTTATTTCTATATTCTCTTCTTGAAAGGGATCTTTCATAGACTTCTTTGACCTCGCTTCAAGATTTTTTCTCATCTTCTGCACTGTCTATCGTGCAGTTTGCAACTTTTTCTCAAACCGTATGGTAATTCGGATTATACTGCGCCCGCGTTTTGCGACTGATTTGAAATATACGGGCGCAGAAATCCTTTTGCTTTTTTGACAACCGAAACACCTTTCTCTGTTTTTTCGCTCTGAAACCTGCTTTCGGGAATTCTCCTCCACATACCGCTTCCGTATCGCCACATTTTTCACGGATTGCTGTTTTTGAGAAATATATTCCTTTTCTGCAAGTATAAGCCGAACCGTTCGGCAAGCAAGCGGTGCTCTCCCGCGGCATCACTGCCGCAGGAGACCGCTTTTCGCACGATTTAAACACCCGGCTTTTCCGAAGCCTGCACCGCCGTGAAAACAAACGAAACATTCATACCTTCCACGTTTTTACCAACCCAGGTATCCAACGCATCAGAATTCTTCTGAAGTTTCTCGTCCAAAGACGTCCAGGTAATTTCCGCAAAAATGTTCAGCACAGACGAATCTCCGCCCTTAGCGTCAAGCGTAATAGCCGATTTACCCGCCTCAATCACAAAGGTTGCTTTCGACGGATCATCTGTATCCGTATCCTCCCCACAGTACCAAAGTTTAATGCTGAAAAGGCTCTCAGCCTGAGCCTCCGTCGGAGCGAGTCCCTCCACCTCAGACGATTCCGTCCAAGTTTCTTCGCCAAACGGCACTGATTCCGCATCAACAAGATTAAGCACGAAATCTTTAAGATCAATCGTAACACTTGCCTTTACATCACTATTGTTTGTGATGGTAGCAATCTTCAGCTTTTCGCCCGTGTGGGAACGAACCGTGCCCGCAGCATACGGATTCATCAAGGGAGAAATCATACCGAGAGACACAGGTTCTGACTCTTCCTCCTGTCCAAAGGAGACATCCCACTTTGCAATGTCTGCCGTAGCCGACCCGTTGCCGCCGCTCGTGAAACGGGCAAACGTGCTGCCGAGGAAACAAAAACTGAGCGCCGTCAGGACAAAGAGCCCGAGAACCAGTTTGGAAACGATTCCTTTCTTCTTAACCATTTTATCCTCCAAAAAATTTTAATATATGTACAAAGCGCAGCGGATGTGGCGCCGCCGCGCTACGCACCGAATGAATTTGTTTAAAAAACAATCAATCGCTTTCTTTTTCCGCGCCGTCTGACGCATCAAATTTTTTATCGGTCGAATCTCCGTATTCGCCATGGCCGGAATTTTCCGCCGTCTCCGAAACGATCCTTTCGTCGTTTTCCTGCGCATAGCAGGTTGTTTCCGCTCCTGCGGAAAGGTCAGCCGTTTCGGAAGAATGTTCTCCGTTTTCCTTTTCCGCAAGTAGTTGCTGAAGTCTGCGGATCTCCTTATCTTTTTCGCTCTCCGTTTCCGCCTGGCCCTCCGCTTTGGCGCGGCGGTTATTGAGCGTGATGCGGATCACATCGTAAGCAACATAAATCAAAACGGGCACGCCGACTACGAGCACGATCCCGAGCGGCGTCTGCAAGAACATCGCAAAACTCCCTGCCCCCGCGATACTACCCGTACAACGACCGACTACGTTCTCCAAAGGAATTGCCCCGTCGTCGGCATTGTTGGCGTCGCCGCGCGTGATAACCGACGAAATCGAGTTGTCCGCTGACCGTATTACAGATACGATGCGGTGCGTAACATAGGTTCCGTTTGTACGAAAGGTAACGATTTCACCCTCGGTAAGGGATTGCTTCTCTTTCTCGTCCAGAATATCAACAAAGATGAGCGCCCCTTCGGCAAAACTGTCGTTTCGATCTCCGTCCATCGAGCCCGTGGTTACTGCCATCGGCGCGATGCCGAATACATCGGGCGGAACTTCGGAACGGATGCTTCCCTTGATAATCAAGGTAAAGTTGATGATAAAAACGGGAATCAAGATAACTGCCAGCACGCCGAGGATGACAAAACTGACGATGTCCCCCTTGGTTAATTTCTTTTTCTTAGACTGTTCTTCCATTACAATTTCCCCGCCTATCGTCCTTTCTGTTTGAATACGAACTCTGATTTTACGCGCATATGTTCCACCGGGAACATTTTTTAGATACGTATATTAACCTATTCTATGTATTTTTACGGCTCATTAGAAGATTTTTTGTATCAATCTTGTACTTTTTTTCAGCAAATACTTGCATTGTTCATAAAGAAAAGTTATAATAATAATGAAATTATATACATAGAATAGGTTATTCTGCGTATATTTTAAGATAAAAAAAGACGACTTCTGCCGCCTTTTTCTTTACATTAATAATAGGTTTTCCTTATATTAACAATTTTCCGAGCCGATTCATCATTTCCGCCTTATGCTCGATAAAGGAATGTGCATAGCGTTTGAGCGTTATCGCGGGATTTTTATGCCCCAATATCTCCGAAAGCGTCCTTACATCCATCCCCACTTCAAGAGCCCGCGTCGCAAACGTATGCCGTAAAACATGAAATCCTCTGTGCGGAATGCCAAGCCGTTTCAACACAACCCCGAACGTGCGCTGGTAACAGCGGATCTCTGCTCCGTAGTCCGTATTGCCCGGGATGATATATGCGCTGTTTGTTCGTTTTTTGAGCTCTCTGACATACGGCAGCAGTTGTTTCGGCAAAGGCACTATCCTTATCGAACTCTCCGTTTTCGGCACGTCAAAAAACTTTTTGTATTTTCCTTCCGACCAGCCGTCGGTGCAACTTTGACGGACGGATATTAGACCTTTGCGGATATCGATATCTTCCCACCGCAACGCCAGTAGTTCCCCGATGCGCAAACCGGTATACAGAGCGATCACGACACCCAGCAATTTCATGTTGTTACTTTTTAAGATATACTCTTCCATTTTCTTCTGTTCCGCTTTGCTGAAACATTCGGCCCTCTTTTCCCTTATTTTCGGTCTTACCACCGATTTACCGTATTCGCGCTCCGCCTTACCTGCCTTAACCGCACACCGTAAGGATGACTGCAAAGACGTGATAATCCCGTTCACCGTATTTGGCGACAGTCCGCTATCCGTAATCGACGCCGCAAACTTTTGCAAATAAAGCGGCGTCAAGTTCTCTATCTCATACTCCCCTAAACGCGGAGAGAGGTAAAGAGTTGCCTGTCTTTTGTATTTTTCATATGTCCGAGCCTTTACCGTAGGCTTTACATAATATTCCAGCCACTCTGCAATCCATTCTCTATATTTCATTTGTGATTCCTCGCTTTCAAATTTTGATTTGATACTTTTTCTTGTGGATTTTCGTCCTTTCAATTTTCAGACAAAGGAAAAACGCCGAGAAAATCCCAGCGTTTTCCTTTTCTAATCAATATTAAACTTACTGCCCTTATATTGTAGAAGCCAATATTTGCCGTCCTTAAACCGCACCTTGTAATGCGTATTTTCATCCGTTATTTCAAATTTCATTTGCCGCAGTTCTACCAAATTCTTCAACGTAAGTTTATCGCCGTCAGTAAAAACTTTTTTTCACAACGTCGATGATGATTCTCTTGTCGTTCTCGATAATCTCGTTTCGTCTAAAACTCTTCCCGTTAATTCTTTTTGCCGAGTTCTTTCCTCGCCACAAGTTGTATATGCGTTCTGCAAACCTGTCACGACCATATTCCGACCTATTCTCTTCTGAAGCAAGTCATTATAATTTTTAATATCATCCTCGTACTTTTATTTAACCAGTCCGTTTTTGTTTTCTTTATTTTAACGATGTATTTCGTTTCAATTTTTATTCTTCAAATTTGATACCTTTACTCTCGCAAAAAGCATAGAACTTACCCTGCGATACAATTTGCGGCTCGCGGTTATCTCTTTCCCAGCGGCATATCGTCGCATACGAAACGCCAAGTTCTTTCGCAAGCGCTTCTTGCGTCAGCAACAATTTCATCCTTGCATACTTCACTTTCTCGGAAAACTTCATCGCGCACCTCACTCTTCACCGTTGCCGTCAAGCAACCTCGCCCCCTCCTCCGCCAAAACCTTCATTTGACGGATCGCCGCTTTGTTCAACTCCACAAGCCGTTCCGATTGGTTTACCCCACGCTCGATCAGATAAGCATTCAGGTTTTCAAGATTGGAAAGGCAAATGAGTTGCGACACTTCGGCATAGTCGCGAATATTTCCTTTCTTGTCTGGATTTTTATCACGCCACTCCTTTGCCGTCATTCCGAACAACGCCACATTGAGCACGTCGGCTTCGTTGGCATAAACAAATGCAGCCTGTTCTTTGGATATTTCATGCGGAATGATGATGCTATCCTTGATCGCGTCCGTATGTATCCGATAATTGATTTTGGCAAGTTCGCGCTTGAAAGACCAATCAAGCTGCTTCTGTTCTTCCGCTTTCAGCCGCTGGAATTCTTTGATGATGTACAGATTGATCTCCGACGAGATCCATGAAGCAAATTGCAGCGCAATGTCTTTGTGAGCATAAGTACCCGCATTATATTTTCCTGCTTTTGAAACTAACCCGATGGCATTAACGCTTTCTATCCATTTCTTCGGCGAAAGCGTAAAATAATTGTGTCCCGCCTCATTTTTAAACTGGTCGAATTCGACCACGTTAAAATCCGGATTGTTCAGTCGCTCCCACAATCCGAT
>CALVWR010000029.1 GCA_944367565.1 uncultured Clostridia bacterium | reverse complement strand
CAGGCAGATCTCGGCGCGGCGACGGAAGCGCTGACGGGCGCGATTGCGGCGAACAAGGCGGATCTCGAAGGGAAACTCGCCGCCGTCGATGCAGCGTACAAAGCGGCGGACGCGCTTCTCGACAGCGACATCGCGGCGTTGACCGAAAAGGACGGTGAACTTGCGCAGAGCATTGCCGCGCTGGATGCGGCGTACAAAGCCGCGGACGAAAAATTGCAGGAAGCGATCGATCAGGTGCAGGCAGATCTCGGCGCGGCGACGGAAGCGCTGACGGGCGCGATTGCGGCGAACAAGGCGGATCTCGAAGGGAAACTTGCCGCCGTCGATGCGGCATACAAAGCGGCGGACGCGCTTCTCGACAGCGACATCGCGGCGTTGCAAGGTAAGGACGGTGAACTTGCGCAGAGCATTGCCGCGCTGGATGCGGCATACAAAGCCGCGGACGAAATTCTTTGGGCGAGCATAAGGCAATTACAGGGGAATCTCGATGCCATAGAACAGGAAAACGGGCAAATTTCGCTGACGTATATGATTGTGAATCTCGTTCTCGGCGGTATTGCCGCAGTTCTGATCCTCACGCTGATGATCAAAGTATTGAAGAAAAAGCCTTCGCAAAAATAAGGGGGGATAGATACGATGGGTGTAATCTTATTCGGTTCTTTTACGATTGCAACGCAGTATCTGTGTACTTCAGCATTGATCATGATATGCGCTCTTTTAAGTTTACATCTTTATGTATTGCGCATAAAAAAATCCGCCGCGCCGGAAACTTTTTCGGGTTTGACGGAACAAAGCGATCTCAATACGGCAGATTCAAAAATTCATGACGGCGCCGACGGCGAAAATCAGCCTGACATGCGTCCGTTTGCCGGAAACAGAACCGTTCAGGGCAGGCTGAACAAGTCGTTTACGGCAAAGCTGATACAATCCTTGGATACAATCAAACAATATTATGCAGATCTTGCCAATGAATTTCTGATTTATGAAAAAATACGCAACCGGATTTCCTGGGCAAATTCCTGCTTTGTTGCGGGCAGGAAAAACGTGTCGAAGGTTTCGATCAAAGGAAAAACTTTATATTTGTATCTCGCATTGGAACCGGAAAATTTTCGCGATACCAAATTTTACGTATCGGATGCGTCGTCGGTCAAAAGATACGAAACGGTGCCGCTTCGGATGAAAATCAAATCGCGGCGGGGTGTAAAGCAAGGAAAGGAACTGATAGAAATCCTCATGAAAAAGCTCGGCATTGTCCGTGTGAGAGATACGGCTGAAACGGTAAAGCCGTCCGATTATCCGTATGAAACGACAAAAAAACTATTACAGCGCGGGCTGATCAGATTAAAAACGGAGAACGGTGCGTGCTTTTCGGAAGCGGATTGCCCGGTTTGGGCGGATTTTACACGGCGCGAACGTGTTTTTGCAACAGAGGTGCAGAATTTTATTTCCGATGAAGTTGCCGCATCCTTGACGGAAGAGAGGGAAGAAAAGGGATTGTCGAAGCCGAAAGGGATCATCAATATCGATACGCTTTCGGAACAGTATCGGGCAAACGATACGGTCACTTTAAAATCTCTCAAGGAAAAGAAACTGATTCAAAGCTCTGTAAATTATGTAAAGGTACTTGCCCGCGGCGCAATCGATAAACCGCTGACGGTAAAACTGCAGGAGTTTTCCGCAGACGCAGCCAAAATGATCCTTCTGACAGGCGGAAAAGTAATTCGGCTGAAACGCGGAAGCAAAAATGCGCATGATCAGAAATGACGTATAAAAACAGCCGTCCGTTTTGTGAAACTTACAGAAAAAGCAGGGCGGAACGAAACTTCCGAGAGGAAAACGCGGAAGGAGGATAAGGGACGGGAAAGCTGCAGAAATCTGCATTGCCGCCGATACGCATGAGCGGAGTTCATGATGGCGGAAACATAAAATTTTCCTTTGATTTATTTGCCGAAGATTTTGATTTCCGGGGACTTCAGAATTCCAACGGGTTTGAGGACATATTCATAAGACCATTCGGCGTCCTGAGTATACCACATATTGGAGCCCTTCCAGAATCTGTCGGTACAATCATGCAGGGCGCCGAAGGTGTTGATGCGGGAGGCGTACAGCGTCAGGCGAAGAAGGTGTTTTCCCGGCGCCACGTCGGGAACGTCGAGGGAATAGGGCGCGAAAGCGATCTTTCCGACCTCGCGTCCGTCCAGTTCGGCGCGGATGACGGAGCCGGAAAAGAAATCGGCGATGATCCGGATATCTCCGCCGGGTGATTCAAAAGGCAGTTTATACACGATGTCGGCGCCATAGAACGGCAATCCCTGGGGGAGAAGCGAGCCGAAGGAAACAGAGTCGGGTAATGCGATGATTCCGGCTTTTCTGCCGTTGACGGCAACGCCGAAATTGCCGAGGAGGAACAGATTTTCCAGGCTGATGCGTTTGCTGATCGGCGCGCGTACGACGAGTTCGTTCTTTCCTTTTCTGACGGAGGGCAGGCTTACGGTCTTTATGGCTTTATCGACGAACCATCCGTCGGGCAGTACCGGTACGTCTTTGCCGTTGAAAGTAATTTCCGTCGCCTCTTCAAACGCGAGACGGCAATCCGTTTCGATTTCACTGTCGAAAATAAACCTGAGATATGGAAATTTGTCCGGTTTTTCTTCGGGGATTTTCCACGGCTGCACGTCCTGCCCGTCGGCGGCGGGATAATGAAGCTGTTTGCGGAGTTTTCCGTCGATCCGTAACATTTCTTCCGTCGGATTCCATTCCCGTTTGTCCCAGGAATATTCGCATAAATCCAATACCAGCACATTCGGTTCGCCGAGTTCAAATTCCACTTTTTCGGGGAAATCGACGCTTTTTATCGCAATGCGCGCGTCGTCGGGAAGGCGGAAAGAACGTTCGCCTTCTGCCGGGGTAAGTTTTAAGAGCAGGCTTTCGTGCGCTTCGAGGGCGTAGCGTATCACGGTGCGTCCCTTTTCGGCGGTATAGGAAATCGCGCCGACGGAACCGGAAACGGTGTCGTAATGTTCGGGCGTAAAACAGCCCTTTAACGTTATTTCGATTTTTTGCGGTCTGTATTCGTCGCCGTTGAAATGCCGCGGCATGGCGCAGCGGGCGATAAAGAGCCATTGCACTTCGCCGTCGGCGCGGAGCGTATAAAAAAGATTATCGGTCTTACAACCGTTGTCATTGACGATATTGACGTCCCGTTCTTCCTCGAAAGCATTTAAAAGGTCGGCAAAGGAAAATTCCGTTTTTTGCGCGGCGTCGTATAAATCTTTAAGCGTATCCGACGGTCTGGCGTCCGCAAGCGTGGGGCACTTGCCGCCGAACACCACTTTTCCTCCCGCATTCAGAAATTCGCCGAGCGCGGTTACCGTTGTAGAGCGCAGGGTGTCAACGGGCGGAATAAAAACCGCGGAATAGGTCATTTCGCCGACGGTAAAACCCTCATCCGTTTTTTTATAGAGTTCCGGCAGCGTGGACTCCGCGATAAGGTCGAAGTCGATATTGCCTTCCAGGAACCATTTCAGCAGATTGGAAAACTGATCTTCGAGCCGGCGTTGCGCTGCGGAAGAGGTATCGTTCGGCCCCATATGCAGCCACATACTTTCGATGGGATGGATCACGCCCACCCTGACCACGGGTTTGCCGCGTGTGAGAACGGTATTGAGGCGGGCGAAGTGATCTTCGATCAGAGGATAGCACTTAAACCAGGCGGACTGATAGTTTATGGAGGCGGGGTAGTCGCGCTTCGCCGAACCTTTCATGCTGACCCAGCTTAAATGATGTACGCGCAAAGTAACGCCGAGCGCCGCCTGCCAGTCGCCCTGAAACTTGTGACCGCGAAAGTCGAAATCCCATCCGGTTACGCCGTACAGTTCGCTGGTCATTCCTTCTTTGCCGTATTGGTGAACGGCGGACTGGCACTGTTTTGCGGTGGCGAGTTCAACGCTGTTGCAAAGCATATCGATACCCGGCAAGCCGAAACTTCCGTAATAACGCATGGCGTCGCAAACGGTAGAGGACTGGTACGCAAGCGCGCCTTCCCCGAGAACGTGCCCGGTAAAGGCGATGCCGTTGTCTTTGCACCATGTGCCTATTTTTTGAAAAAATGCAGAAAAAAAGCGTTCGCAAAGATGATGATAATAGTCATATCTCGTGCTGTTGGGCTGATCTTTCAGATCCCAAACCACTTCGGGAAACTTCTCTAAAATATCGTATCCGTGCGCTTTGCGGAACGTCCGGCGAAAATCGTCCGTCCACGGATAGCGAAACAATCTGACGTCTGCGGCAAACGAAGGACCCCGGTATCCGTCGCTGATGTTCGGTTCGTCCGTGAAAATTGCGGGGACGGTTTTGCCGAATTTTTCTCCCACGGTTTTTTTGTAGGCTTCATAGGTACATTCGATAAACCGGTCTGTCGCCTGAGGGCACAAGCCGTCGATATAGGTATATCCGTTGTACCAGCCGCCCGGCTTTGCCAAAGTACGGAAAACGTGCCATTTTCTGCCGTTTGCCGGAGCGGAAGCGTCGATTTTACGATAACTTACAAGCCTGCCCGAATCGTCCAGAATCACATCGAAACTTACAAGATAGAGCGGATCGGTCTGTTCCCTTTTTCCGTTTGCGATCACGGTTTGCATCTCTTCGGCGGAAAACGTTATGAATTTGCTTCTGAAGCGTTTGTTTTCGGTGACAAAACCGCCCGCTGCGCCGCTTGGCCAGCGGTCCTCGTCGTAAAGATAGGCGTACATACCCCGTTTTTCGGCATAATCGGCACAGCTTTTGATAAGCCGCATGAATTCTTTGCCGAGATATTCCGTACTCATGCCGCAGCGGGTATGCATGAAAAAACCGCCCATACCCATTTCGTGCAGACAGTCGATCTGACGAAGAAGCTCCGCTTCGTCGAGTTTCGTGTTCCACGCCCAGAAAGGCGCGCCGCGGTATTCGCAGGAAGGATGCTCGAAAAGATCGATATCGAGACTCTTGCTTCTTGATTTTTCATACATTTTCGTTTTCCCCTTGAAAATTCGATTTTTCTTATATATAAAAGATCGGTATAAAATCCGGATTTTCGGTCGGTTCAGGGTTTTCAGCGCCGTGACGATTGTATTTTTTATCATAGTATCACAGTTTACAAAAACTGTCAATTTTTTTCAAAAAATCAGTAAAACGGCCTCTTTACGGAATGCCGAAGGGAAAAAACAGACGGCGGAAAAGCGCATGAAACGAATTCGGAAAAAACCTTATCGATTTGTTTTATTTGTTGACACAGGGCATCAGGTATGATATATTGAATCTCAGGAAAGGAAAAGAGGAGGCAAAGCGGATCATGATCAAAGCGACGGCGGATTTTACGAAGAGTACGGGGGCGGTTAAACCGATGCACGGCGTCAATAACGGTCCCGTTTATAAACCGGGGGCGGAAATTCAGGACATCAACAATATGAAAGCCTATACGGAGGCGGGGTTTCCCTTTGCACGGACGCACGATTCCGCTTTTTGCGCCGCGTACGGCGGGGCGCATACCGTTGATGTACTGAACATCTTCGGGGACATGAAGAAAGATCCGTACGATCCGAGCAATTATGATTTCGCGTGTACCGACGCATATCTCGAAGCGATCCGGAAGGCGGGGACGGAAATTTTGTACCGTTTGGGCACGACGATCGAACACGGGGTAAAAAAATACGGTTGCAGACCGCCGGAAGACTTTCGGAAATATGCGATCGTCTGCGAACACATTATCCGGCATTACAACGAAGGTTGGGCAAACGGATTTCATTATAATATACGGTATTGGGAGATCTGGAACGAGCCGGACACGCATATCGACGGGCTGGCGCACGAGGATGATCCGAGCTGGACGGGAACTCCCGAACTGTTTTTCGAATTTTTCAACGTAGTGCATAATCATCTGAAAAAATGTTTTCCGCATCTCATGATCGGCGGACCGGCGGCGGGAGGCGCGGATCGCGAATGGGTGGATGATTTTCTGGAGAGCGTGGAGAGCAAAACGCTTGATTTTTTCAGTTGGCACAGGTATACCGCAGATCCGCGCGATTATGTGCGATGTGCGGAGACGGTAAGGGAAAAACTACAGAAACACGGATATGCCGGTGCCGTCTCCGTTCTCGGGGAGTGGAACTACGCAAAAGGGTGGTCCGGGCAGGCGTTTATCGATACCGTCGTCGGCATCAAGAGTCTGAAGGGGGCGTCGTTTGCGCTTGCGACGATGGCGTGCTGTCAGTATGCGGATGTGGATCTTCTTTTGTATTACGATGCAAGGCCTTGCGAATTCAACGGGATGTTCGATACGGACGTCTGTTCGGTTTTGCTGAAGGGATATTATCCGTTTTATAATTTCAATAAACTATATCGGATCGGGGAAAGCGTTGCAATAAGCAGCGAAGACGCAGAGATCTATCTTTGCGCGGCGTATCGGGACGGGAAGGGCGGTCTTCTGATCACAAATTACGGCGGCGAAGAACAGCGCGAAAAAAAGCGAGTGGATTTAAGCGTATATACCGAGGGGGGACGATACAACGTGCGGTATTTTTTACTTGACGACGAGCACGATAACGAACTGATCGCGGAAGAAACGCTCTGCGGAACGGAATTGAAAATCGAAATCGATCTGCCTGTTTATACCTGTTACTGTATTCAATTTGAAAAAAAGGCTGAATCGTAACGCCGTATCGTTATTGCAAGGACGGCTTCGGTGCATAAACTTTGCGTGAAAAAACGCGTATTTGAGATATGCGTTTTTTTCTTATAAGGAATCATAAAACGGGACGCGCCGATCGACTTTACGGGGCGGGGAAATACGGAATCGGTTATAAGGCGTCCAAAGGGGAATACAAAATTGAAAGAGATAAAGGATTTAATCCGGGAACTGACGGCGGAAGAGAAGATTGCGTTGGTGGCGGGGACGGATTTTATGTACACGAATCCGGTTTCGCGGCTGGGGATAAATTCCTTGCGGATGGCAGACGGGCCGCACGGGCTGAGAGTGCAGGCGGAAGGGGACAACGGGGTGGCAGACAGTTTACCTGCCACGGCATTTCCCTCGGCGGCGACAATAGCAAGCAGCTGGAATCCCGAAAATTCCTTTAAAATAGGGCGGGCGATCGGAAAGGAAGCGCATAAATACGGGATACACATCGTATTGGGACCCGGAGTAAACGTCAAGCGCAATCCGAAAGCGGGGCGCAATTTTGAATATTTTTCGGAAGATCCGTATCTGATCGGCGAGATGGCTGCGGCGCAGATAAACGGGCTTCAGAGTGAGGGCGTAGGCGTTTGCGTAAAGCATTTTGCGCTGAACAACGCGGAAAACTTCCGCTTTACGGGAAATTCGGTAGCGGATATGCGGGCAATGCGGGAAATTTATCTGAAGGCATTCGAAACGATCGTAAAAACGGCGCGTCCCGCCGCGATGATGTGCGCGTACAACAAGATCAACGGGGAATATTGTTCGCAGAACCGCTGGTTGCTGACGGATCTTCTGAGAAAGGAATGGAAATTCGACGGAGCGGTCATGACGGACTGGGGCGCGATGCACGATCGGATAGCCAGCCTGAAGGCGGGGCTGGATCTGGAGATGCCGGGCGATACGGCGATCTGTCGGAAATGGATTGCGGACGGGTTGGAGAACGGCGCGCTCGAGCGGGAGACGTTAAACGAAGCGGTGGAAAACGTCTTGAAACTTGTGAAAAAGTATGCGGTCGGAAGGGAAGACGACAGTGATTTCGGAACGAACGACAATCTTGCCCTGGAAACGGCAAAGGACAGCGCCGTGCTTTTGAAAAACGACGGGATCCTGCCGCTTGACGAAGGCGAAAAGGTTTTAGTTTGCGGCGAGCTGTTTGAAAAAATGCGTTATCAGGGTTCGGGAAGTTCCATGATCAGTCCGACGAAGCTCGTTACGCCACGGGAGGCGTTCGACGGGATGAAAATCAGATACGAATTTGTACGGGGATATACGGAGAGGGGGCAGAAAAAGGAACAAAGACTGACAGACGAGGCGTTGAAACGAGCCGAAGAATATGAAAAGGTTCTTGTTTTTGCAGGGCTTACGGATGATACGGAAAGCGAGGGCTGCGACAGAGAAGATATGCGGCTTCCGGAGAACCAGCTTGCGCTGATTGAGGCGCTGATCGGGAGCGGGAAAAAGGTTGCGGTGATTTGGTTCGGGGGATCGCCGACGGAGTTGCCGTTTGCGGAGAGCGCGAGCGCGATTCTCGCGATGTATTTGCCGGGGCAAAGCGGCGGGAAAGCGTGTGCGGAGTTGTTGTTCGGAAAGGCGAATCCTGCCGGCAGACTTGCGGAAAGCTGGCCGCTGAGGTACGAAGACGTACCTTTCGGGGAAGAATTTGCAAAAACGGAAAGAGAAATTTATAAAGAAAGCGTTTTTGTCGGATACAGATATTACGTGACGGCGGGGAAAACGGTGCGGTATCCGTTCGGATACGGGCTTTCCTACACGGAATTTTCCTGGCGGGGAATGCAGGTCGGGGAAGAAGGCGAAAAGTTTCACGTAATCTGCGAAGTGCGTAATACGGGAACGCGCGACGGGGCGGAAGTGGTGCAACTCTATACGTCGGCGCCGGAGAGCAGACTGTTCAAACCGAAGCGCGAGCTGCGCGCGTTCACGAAAATTTATCTGAAAGCCGGCGAGACAAAAAAAGCGGTGCTGAACGTGGCGAAAAACGACCTTCGGTATTTCGACACGGAAAAAAACAAGTGGATTTTAGAAGGCGGAGAATATCGGTTCGAACTGTGTTCGGACGCGGAGAGCGTAAAACTGGTCAAGACGGTACGTATCGAAGGGGAGAGCGGCTCGCCGTATTGCGATGAAGCGGAAAAGGCGTATCGCAACGCAAATTTTGCAGGGCTCGATGACGGAGTGTTTGCAAAAATGAGCGGGCAGAAGATTATGCCGTTGCAGGAAAAAGCGCCGATCACGCTGGAAAGCCGCTTTTCCGATTTTGCCGACGCGGGTCGGTTGGGCAAAATCGTACATCGCGCCGTGCTCGGTGTGGCAAACCGGAAGATGAAGGCGGCCTTAAAAATGCCGGAAGGACCGGAAAAGGACAACAGACTCAAAGGCGCCCGCTTTTTGAAACGTATTTTGGAAAGCAATTCGCTGATGACCATGACGATGTGCGCGGGAAAACGCTGTCCGTATAATTTTGCGCAAGGACTTGCGCATCTGGCAAACGGCAGGTTGTGGCAAGGACTGCGGTGTTTTTTTGCGAAAATCAAAGCGCCTTTATTGCCGAAAGAGAAACGCAGATAACCGGCGTTGCGATCTTCGTTCAAAAAAGAGCTTCTGCCGTCGGGCAAAAGCGCGTATCGTCCTTTTTCGCTTACACTGTTTTAAAATGCGTTTCGGATCAGTCCGATCATAAAAGAACGGGACAAAAGTGCAAAAATCTCGAAAAAAAGGATTGTATAATTGACAAAATCGACTATGTTGGTTTATAATAAATATTGATTTTATCAGTATAATAAAAAATAAATGTAGTTTTGCCGATGCAAAAAGATCCGTTGTTGCAGAAAGGTTTGAAACATCCTTTTCTGACGGATAAAAAATAAAGAAAGGAGCGCAGTGCCGATGCAGGATAAAGATGCTTCAGCCGGAAGCAAAGAAGAAGGGATTCGTTTTAGCGAACTGCTGAAAAATGTTCAAAAGCACCTTGTGGCGGTGATTTTGTGCATCGTTGCGGGAATCGGCGCAGGCGCTGTATTTTACGCGACGCAGCCGGTGAAATACACGTCCGAGGGAACGATGCTGATCGACTATGCGGAACTGGACGGCGAAACGGGAAATTATACATATGTCGAGTACGCGAACGCGGAAAGAATTGCGGAAACGTTTACGGCGGTTGTCTCTCACGATGTGGTTTTGAAAGAAGTGGAGAAAGAGTTTGAGGAAAACGAACTGACGGCGGCGCAGATCAGGGGCGGACTTTCGGTATCGTATGAAAGTCTGCTGATCACGGTGAAATATACCGCAGAAGACCCCGTGCTGGCAGAAAGAGTGGTCAACGCCGTGATGAAGACGGCGAAATCGGTTTCCGACAGCGTCGGGGAGAATGCGGAACCTCGTTTTAAAACGCTCTATAACAGGCTGAGCATCATGATGGAAGGGAAAGGCGCGGTTGCGAGCAAGCCTCTGACGGGTTTTTTCCTTTTTGCGGCAGGGGGCGTTCTGGCGGCAGGGGTCTATGTAGCGGTGAGGGTGGCAACGGATAAAAGGTTTAAGTCGGAAGAGGAAGTGGAAGCGATTTTAAATATTCCGGTTCTTGCGGATATCCCGTATTACAAATTCGAAAGTGCGGAAAAAACACGCTGAAGCGACGTATGCCGAAAGGAAAGGGAGGAAAACGTTTGCAAGGTAAAGTGAGGCGTTTCGGAAAAGGAAAGAGAACGGAGCAGAATGTGAATTACAGAATCATCTCGGCGGAAGAGCCCATGTCTCCGGCGGCGGAATCGTTTCGGCGGCTGAAGGTCGGTCTGGATTTTTTAAGCGCGGACGGCAGGATCCGGGTCGTGCAGGTTTGTTCGTCGGTTCAGGGGGAAGGCAAAACGACGGTATTGTTGAATCTGGCAACGGTGTATGCGGAAGAAGGGAAAAGAGTTCTGCTGATCGATCTGGATTTACGCAGACCGAAGATGCACCGCGCATTCCGGATCGAAAACAAAAAGGGGATCGCCGATTACCTTGCAGGATATGAAAAAGAAGAAGAGATCGTTAAGAACGTGGCGAGGAATATCGATCTTGTCAACAGCGGAAGGGAGGTACCGCATCCGGCGTCGGTGCTCGGGTCGAAAATGCTGCGGGATTTTGTAGAGAGGATGCGGGAAAAATACGATATGATCCTCATTGACTGTCCTCCGACGTTGTTGGTGACGGATGCGTGCATAACGTCCGGTATGACGGACGGAACGATCTTTGTCGTGTCGCAGGCGATCACGGAAAAGAGCGCGGCGAAAGAGGCGGTCGGAATATTCCGCAAAAATAATATCCGGTTACTCGGCTGTGTGATGACGGAAGTTTCGCCGGATCTGAATAAAAGATCGTATTATAATTATCATTCTCAGTATTATTCTTATACGGATCAGAAAAATGCTGCAAAATAAACGATGACGGATATACATACCCATATACTTCCCTTGGCGGACGACGGCAGTCGTTCGGAAGAAGAGTCTCTTAAAATGATCGAAACGGAGATACGGGGCGGCGTTACGGAAGTGATCTTCACGCCGCATTATTCTCCACGGAGAGGTTATACCCGACAAGCGAAAGAGCTGATTGTCGCCTACGAAAGGTTTTGTTCGGCAGTCAGAGCGAAAGGTTATGCGATCTCGTTGGGGCTCGGGCAGGAGATCGAGTACGGTTTTTCCGCGGAGATTCCCGGGATGCTGGAAAGGGGCGAACTTCTGACGCTGAACAAAACGGAGAAAGTGTTGCTGGAATTTTCCGCGTTCCGAAGGCCGGAAGATCTTACGGAGATAGGATATCGTTTTTCGCTGTACGGATATACGGTGATCGTGGCTCATGCGGAACTATATCCGTGGATGCGCGAGGAGGATCTTCAGGCGCTGAAAGCGGACGGCTGTCTGATTCAGATCGACGGGGGGTCGCTTCTCGAAGGAATGGGCTCCGAACGGAAAAAACGCGCGAAAAGGCTGTTGGCGTCGGGGATTGCCGATTATGTGGCAAGCGACATACACTGGTTTCGCCCGTGCGATTGGGACAAAATAAAAAGAAAAGTAAAGAAATACGCTGCCGGGAAAAATTTATTCCGTAGCATCACGGAATAAAGGGGACCGGCAGGGAAAACAAAAGCGGTGCAGAATGAAAAAGATTCGGTTGAATAAAAAACTAAAGATAGCCTGTCTGGCGATCTACGACGCGGTGATGCTGGCGGTTGCCGCCGTGCTGGCGGTGTTGCTGACAAACGTTGCGACAGAAGGAAGAACGGTCGGATACATTGCGGTATCCGTTGCGAATCTGGCGGTATACGGATTTTTGTTTGTCATTTCCGGATTATATACCAGTATTCTACGCTATGAAGGGATCTATGAATTTCTGCGCATATGCGCCAGCGTGGTGTTCGTATTTTTACTGAATCTTCTGGCGGCGTTGGCATTCGATGCGGTATCGGTACGTTGGGCGGCGGCGAACGCCATCATCTTTTTCCTGCTGACGCTGGCGGGAAGATACGGCTACAGAATTTTCTTTTATTATTTCAGAAAAAGAAACGATACGGAATCGGACAAGAGCGCGTTGAGGATGATGATCGTCGGCGGCGGAGACGCCGGCAGTATGCTGATCAAAGAGATCCGTTCGAGCGGGAAGATCAACCTGCGTCCCGTCTGCGTGATCGATGACGATCCCGATAAGATAGGGCGGAAAATTCTCAACGTTCCGGTTGTGGGAAACACCGCAAGCATTGCGGAAAACGCGCATAAATACGGGATTCAGACGATCGTCGTTGCGATGCCTGCAGTGGGGAAAAAGCGCGTAAGCGAGATTCTGAAATACTGTCAGGAAGTCAAATGTCCGATCAAGATCATTCCGGGCATCTATCAGCTCGTCAACGGGCAGGCAATGCTTTCGGAGATGAGGGATGTGGATGTAAACGATCTTCTGGGCAGGGAGCCGATCAAGGTGAATCTGAATGAAGTGATCGGCTACATCGAAGGGAAGACCGTGCTTGTGACGGGGGGCGGCGGTTCGATCGGAAGCGAACTGTGCCGGCAGATCGCTTCGCACGAACCGAAGCGGCTGATCATATTCGATATTTATGAAAATAACGCTTATAACATTCAGATGGAATTGATTCGCCATTATCCCGCGCTGGAGCTGGAAGTGCTGATCGGCAGCGTAAGGGACGAGGCGCGCGTAGATGATATTTTCAGGGAATACAAACCGGAAATCGTCTTTCATGCGGCGGCGCACAAGCACGTTCCGCTGATGGAGACCAACCCGGAAGAAGCGT
>CALVWR010000028.1 GCA_944367565.1 uncultured Clostridia bacterium | reverse complement strand
CTTTGTGTTAAATTTCTTCTTCCTTGACATAAAATATGCACCTCCAAAAGTGTCCAACTTTTGGGGTGCATATCATTTGCCGCGGAGGCGTTTTTATAAAAATATAAAATCAAACTGTTTTGCGCTTTCTTTGCGCGTTGTCGTCGGTTCCCTCACTGCCTTTGAAAGCGCCCTCGCCGCCTCTCTAAAGGCGCCCTGCGGGATTATATACCCGACAAGAGGAACCTTAATTTTCCGCGCACTTTTGTTAAGCACTCATCGCCTCTCTAAAGGCGCCCTGCGGGATTGTATACCCGACGAGAGGAACCTCAATTTTCCGCGCACTTTTGTTAAGCGCTCATTGCCTCTCTAAAGGCGCCCTGCGGGATTATATACCCGACAAGAGGAACCTTAATTTTCTGCGCACTTTTGTTAAAGCACTTGCCGCCTTTGTAAAGACGTCCTGCGGGATTATATACCCGACGAGAGGAACCTCAATTTTCCGCGCACTTTTGTTAAGCGCTCATTGCCTCTCTAAAGGCACCCTGCAAGATTGCACCGCATTCCGGAAGCAGGAAACTAAATCTCCTTGATGGTTTTACGCGGGCATTTGGCCACGCAGGTTTTACAGCCGGTGCATTTATCGTAATCGATCACAGGCAGGTTGTTGACCATCGTAATGGCTTTTTCAGGACAATTTTTCGCGCACAGACCGCAACCGATACAACCGGTTTCGCAAACGCTCATCGTTTCTTTTCCGCGGCAGGGAGTGGAACAAGCCACATATACCTTTGCACGTTTCGGGATGAGACGGATGATGTGTTTCGGACAGTTTTTCACGCACAGTCCGCAGGCTTCGCAAAGCGCCTTATCCACGAGCGCCACGCCTTCTTTGACGGCGATCGCGGCATAAGGGCAGAGTGACTCGCAGGTGCCTTCGCCCATGCAGCCGTAAGCGCACTGTTTTTTCCCGCCGAGGTACATTCCTTCGGCAAGACAGCCCGGATTTCCGATATAATTGTATTTGTTTTTGCTTTTCATACCGCCGGCGCAGGCGACCACCGCGTAAACGGGTTCGCTTGCCGCAAATTCAATGCCGAGAACCTCGGCGATTGCCGCCTTATTTTCGTTGGAGGTCGGTCCGCAGGAAGAAAGCTCGGCTTTCCCTTCCAAAAGCGCTTTTGCAAAGCCTTCGCAGCCGGCATAGCCGCAACCGCCGCAGTTAGCGCCGGCGAGGTGTTCCGTAATTTTAGCCAATTTTTCGTCGGTTTTGACAGCGCAGAATTTAGAAACGACCAAAATGAGGATCGCAAAGATCAGAGCGAGTGCGGCTGCGATTGCGATCACGATGCCGACCTTATCCCATTGAACAGCTACAAGTAAAGAATTCATCATAGAACAAACACCTCATTAAAGCAAGGAAAATACATAGAAAGCCATGGCCATGAAGCAGGCGGTGATCATCGCGATGGGAAACCCTTTCAGATGTTTATTGATGGGGAGAGCCGCGATCTTTTCCCTGAGGCCGCTCATGACGACGATCGCGAGGGTAAATCCCAATCCCGCAAAGAATCCGTAGAGAACGGCGTAGCCCATATTCATGGAAGCGATCCCGAGCAGGGAAAGCATCTGCGCTTCGTCGATCACGAGTTCGGCGACGCCGAGCACCGCACAGTTGGTGGTGATCAGCGGCAGGTAGATACCCATTGCCTTATAGAGCGTAGGGGAAAACTTTTTCAGCACCATTTCGATCATCTGCACTAACGCCGCAATGACGAAGATAAAGACGATGATTTCGAGGTACTGAAGTCCCATCGGCACGAGCAAGTAGGTATAGAGCGGATAAGTGATGAGACAGGTGATGGTCATGACAAAGGTAACAGCCACGCCCATGCCGAACGCGTTCGACGTACTTTTGGAAACGCCGAGAAACGGACAGATTCCGAGGAACTGCACGACGACGAAGTTATTGACAAACACCGCGGCGACAATAATCGTAAAGAATGCCATGATCAAACCTCCTTTGCCGTAACGGCTTGCGCTTCTGCATCGCGCTGTTCGCGGTACGCCTTGATTTTATGTTTGGTATGCAACGTATACGAAATGAAACCGAAGACGGCGATGAAGAGTCCGTAGGTAAAAAACGCGCCGGCGCTCGAAGCGAAGAACTCGATTTTGAAATCCCACAGACTGATGCCGAAAACGGAGCCTGCGCCGAGGATTTCGCGGAAGGCGCCCATCAGGGTGAGGGCAAGGGTAAAGCCGATGCCCATAAAGAGACCGTCCGCCGCAGAGGCGAGAGGTCCGTTTTTACTTGCAAAACTCTCCGCACGCGCCAAAATAATGCAGTTGACGACGATGAGCGGGAGATAGAGTCCCAGACTTTCGTAAATCGACGGCAGAAATTTATCGAGCACCAGTCTTACGATGGTCACGAACGTCGCGATGATGAGGACGAACGCGGGAATTCTCACCTTATCGGGAATGATATTTCTCAAAAGGGAAATAAACACGTTGGAACAGATCAGCACGAAAGTGACCGCCGCACCCATGCCGATCCCGTTCATCGCAAGGGTGGTGAGCGCCAGCGTGGGGCAGGTGCCGAGGACAAGTTTCAGCGTCGGATTGGAAGTGATGACGCCGTCCATGGCGATTTTCTTAAAATTCGTTTTCATCAGGTCAGATCCCCCCAGACATAAAGCAATACGATGTTGACGGCGTTATTGATCGCGTTGGAAGAACGCGTTGCGCCGGTCACTACGTTTCTGACGTCGGTTTCGTCGAGCATGGCATGATCGTATTTGGTATTGCCGGTTTTGAAAAGCGTACCGGCTTTGAGCTGATCGGAGATCAGCGCGGTATATTTTTCAAAGAAATCGCTGCCGAACGAAGACATCAGCGTTTGTTTTTCGTAAGAATCGAGCTGTACGTTATCAACGGCTACGGCTTCGCCGTTTTTATAACGGATCAGAACCCAGAGCGTGACGGTCCCGTTTTTATAACCGTTTGCGCCGGTGGATTTGAAGAGTTCGAAATCCGAACCGTTATCGGAGAACGCGTAATATTCGTCGATGGAGCCGAGTTCCGCTACCACGCGGTCGGCGTCGGGTTCCTTTTGTACCGCCTCTACGCTTTTGCCGTAAACTTTCATCACCGCACGGTTAAGGCGTTCTTCGGAAGAAACAAAGAGAACGTCGTTGAGCACGGCGAGTAAGCCGCACATGAAAACGGTGATGAGGAGAAGCACGGCAATACACCGGAAGGCGTCCGATCGGAAGAGATTTCTTTTCATTGTTTCGCCTCCTTTGTCTTTTTGACTTTCACATAACCGAAGGGACGGTTGATGATGAATTTATCGATGAGCGGCACGAAGAGATTCATCAAAAAGATCGCAAACGAAACGATCTCGATCTGTGCGAAGAATCTCAAAACCGCCGTAACGACGCCGAGCAGAACGAAATACAGCACGTTTCCCCAGGTCGTGTCCGGGGTGGTGGTGTAATCGGTTGCCATGAAGATCGCGCCAAGCATCAGTCCGCCGCTCAGAATCGAGGGGAGGAAATAATTGAAATCGAACGCGTTGAGCGCAACGCTCATGAGTCCCGTCACCGCAAGATAGATCACGGGCCAGCGCCAGTCGAGAATGCCGCGGATTACGAGATATAACCCGCCTGCGATCAGCGCGATCTTGCACGTTTCACCGATACAGCCCGCCACGTTGCCGAGCAGCAGATCGAGGTTGTTCGGCAGGGTACCGTCTGCCAGCAAGCCGGTAAGGGAAGTGGCGCCGGTGATCACTTCGCCGGAGAAGGGTTGCGCATACGCGTTCATCAAAGCGCCGAAGGACAAAAACGCAAAGATTCTGCCGCCGAGCGCGGGGTTGACGAGATTTTTGCCTGTGCCGCCGAAGAGCATTTTCACCACGACGACGGCGAAGATCGCCGAAAGGACGGGGACGTACCAGTCGACTTCCGCGCTGAGGCACATGGCGAGGAGAAGTCCCGTAACGAGGGAAGAAAAATCGAATTCCCGCACGATCTGCGAAAACGGTTTTTTCATGACGAGCAGGAAGACGACCTCGGAAGCGACAGCCGAAACCGCCGAGAGGGCGATGATGAGAAGCGCTTTCCAGCCGAAGAACACGCATCCCGTCACGCAGGCGGGAAGCAGAGCGAGGCATACGTTCAGCATGATCCTGCGCGTCGAATTGCGTCCCTTTGCGTGAGGGGAATTGGAGTAAAATTTAAGTTCGTTGGAATCCATACCGATCGAAAGCTCCTATTTTTTTTCTTTGAGTTTCGCTTTACAGAACGCGATGCTCTGCACAAGCGGGCGTTTTGCGGGGCAGTTGTAGGCACAGGAACCGCATTCGATGCAGTTCATGGCGCCGTATTTTGCCGCCTTGGCGTAATCGCCGGCAAGAGTGTACAATTCGATGTACATCGGCATGAGACGCATGGGGCAGTTTTTTGCGCATTTTCCGCAGTTGATGCAGTTTGTCGGACGGTCGAGGGACGCCTCATCTGCGGTCAGGAAGAGCAGTCCCGAATCGGTTTTGCGGACAAACTGATTGAGATCAACAAGGTTTTTGCCCATCATCGGACCGCCTGCCACATATTTGACCACGCCTTCTTTTTCACCGCCGCAGAATGCGGCGATCTCGGTGAAGGGCGTACCGATGGTGACGCGCAGGTTTTTCGCTTCCGCGATTCCGTCGCCGCTCACCGTCATGACGATTTCCGTGAGCGGTTTATTGCGTTCCACGGCTTCGTAGGTGGCGTAAAGCGTTTTGATGTTCTGCACGCACACGCCCACGTCGAAAGGCATTTTTCCGACGGGAACCTTCCTTCCCGTGCAGCAGTAAATAAGTTGTTTTTCGCTGCCCATGGGGTATTGCTTTTGCAGTTCCACAACCTTCATGCCGCGTTCGGAGATCGCGCGCACCGCTTCCGGCTTATTCTTTTCGATACCGACGATAACCTGTTTTACGTTGAGCGCGGCGGCGAGATAATTGATGCCCTTCACGATTTCATCGGGATGTTCGAGCATCAGCCGATAATCGCAGTTGAGATAGGGTTCGCATTCCGCGCCGTTGACCACGAGGATATCGAGGGGGTTTTTCGGCGTCAGTTTCACCGCCGTGGGGAAACCCGCGCCGCCGAGTCCGACGATCCCCGCCTGTCTTACGCGTTCGATGATGGATTTATCGTCGAAACTTTCAAGATTGGGCAGGAATAATTCATCGTTTTTGAAGTTATTCTTAATCACGATGTATTTTTGTTTCAGTCCCATGGGATTGACGATGTCCTCGATCCCGGTAACGGTTCCGCACACGCCGGAATAGACGTTGGCACTGATCGCGCCGCTCGCCTCTGCGATAAGCTGTCCCTTTACGACGTTATCGCCGGGGCTGACCACGGGGATCGCGGGGGCGCCGATATGCTGGGAAACGCTGATTTTGACGATTTCCGGCGCGGGCATTGTTTCAATCGGCTTTTCGCGGCAAAGTTCTTTTCGGTCTTTGACGTGTATGCCGTAATGATACTTTTTGCCTTTGATAATCACAAAGAATGTCCTCCTGAAGAAGTATTGTAAAGCGGAACTCCGCTAAAGTTCGAAAAATTTTTCGGGCAGGATTTTCACGGTAAGATACACCGCAAACCCCACCGCGACGCCGGCGATCGCGCCGACGATACAAAGATACGGCAGGTAAACAAGCGCGTAAGCCGACCTGATGACGAGGGCAAACACGACGTTTTGCACGGCGCTGTGCAAAAGCGCCGCCGCAACGCTGACGGAAACGAGGGATATTTTCGGAAACACGAAACGGAACAGAAAATATTCCGCGCCGAGAGCGATCAGCGATGCCGGCAATGCATACATCAGCGCGGAAAAATTTCCGCCGAACACGGTGCCGAGCAGGCATTTGACCAATACGGTGAGCAGCGCTTCCCTTCCGCCGAACAGCACGAGCGCCAGAAGCGTGAAGATATTGGAAATTCCGAGTTTCGCTCCGGGAATAAACAGGGGAGGAAACAGTCCTTCAAGCAGATAAGCGAGCAGGGCGAGCGCGCACAGAAGAGAGAGCGATGAAATTCTTTTTGCGTCGAATCGTTTCACGGAAACCTCCTAACCGATCACGGGGCGGTTCGGAGTTCCGCCTTCCGCCGCAAAGACCAGGGAATGCGGCGCGCACACCGCGCTTTGTCCCGCCTTGGTCACGACGGGGGAGTGTACGCAGTCTTTCCGTGCGGAACAGTTTGCGTCCGTGACGGAAAAAGAACGATCGGCAACGTCGATTTTCACAACGTTATACCCGTCTTGTCCGGTGCGGACGGTCACGATGACCGAGCCGTCTTCGCGTTCCGCTTGCACGTCATCGCTGAAAATACCGTAAACGTCGCTGTTGAAATCGTAAGTGAAAAGAGTTTCTCCGTTACGGAAAACAGCCATCGACTGTATCGCATCCGCGTTGCAGGTGCCGAAACATAAAAAAAGCGAGGCGACGATCGCAAGAACGAGAAAATAAACAAGTAAATCCAACTTCTTGAACGGTTTTGAATTTTTGATTACTTCCGTGTCGATCTTCCTCATACCATGTTCAGAACTTTTCTATTTTATCCTTCGGAATCCGCACCGCCGGGCCGCGAAAGGACAACGCCGCACAACGAAAAAACGCCGTTTGTGTTCCGCCGCTTCCGCACCCTCCGCAGGGGTTCGCCGCGCTTCGCTGCTTGCCGTTTGCCTTCCGCAGGGGTTCGCCGCGCTCCGCCGCTTGCCGTTTACCCTCCGCAGGGGTTCGCCGCGCTCCGCCGCTTGCCGTTTGCTCTCCGCAGTCGGAATCGGCGCAGCATTATAAATTTTTTTTGACACTATACATTATATAAAATAATAAAGGGACTGTCAAGAAAAACGCGCAATCCGCGGGGAAAAGAGAAAACTTTTGCAAGAAAAATTTTTAGATAAAGTTATATAAATTGCTTGACAAATTATTAAAATATGCTACAATATTGACGTATAGGAGAAAGACTATGGCGAAAATAGTATATTCGCTTGCCTTGGACGAAGAAGTGATCCGGCAAGTAGATAAATCGGCAAGGAAAGCCGGGATGAGCAGGTCAAATTTTGTGAACCGCATACTTGCGGAAGCGGTGGGATACGAAACGGCGCAGCAGAAGGCGGAGAACGTGTTTTCGGCGGTGGAAAATTATCTTAAGCAACACGCGAACCTGCATTTTTTCAACGCGACGCCGAACATAGCGACGGTTGTGGGGGCGATCGCCTGCCCGTACAAACCGAAGATGAAATACACGTTGGAGATCTATCCGGAAAACAGCCGGTATTTGGGGGAGCTGAAGATCTCGTCGAGAACGGGAAACGGATATGTGCGGAAAGCGATCGAGGAATTTTACGGATTGTGGTCCGCCATGGAAGCGCGGCACATATCGGAAGAGATTCCTTACGAGATCGGAGAAGGAAGGTTCCGCAGGGTATTGTTAAGACCGACGGCGGAACTGGATGCGGTGGCGGTGGCGCAGGCGATTGCGCACTACATCGACGTATTCGACGGATTGATCAACGGATATTTTACCGAGTTGGAGTCGGGAGACTTTGACGCAAGGGAGATGGAATATACGTTTCGCCGGGCATTTTATATGCGGCCGGTGTTATAAAGAACGAAGAAGGAGGATAAGAAGATGAATATGAATCAACTTACGCAGAAAGCGTTGGAAGCGATAAACGGCGCGCAGAATCTGGCGACGGGGAACGGGAATCCCGAGCTTACGCCGGAACATCTGCTGGCTACGCTGACCGGAGGCGGCGGACTGATCGACAGTTTGCTGGAACGGCTCGGCAAAGACGGAAAAGAAATTCACGGAGCGGCGGTGATGGCGGCGGAAAAGTTGCCCAGGACGACGGGAGGAAATCTCTATATGTCGCAGGAGATGAACCGAGCGCTGAACGACGCCGAAAAGACGGCGAAGGACATGAAGGATGAATTTATTTCCGTGGAACATCTGTTTCTCGGGATCATGGATTATCCGTCGGCCGCGGTGAAGAAGATTCTGGAGGATAACGGGATACAAAAGGACGCGTTTTTGAAAGCGCTGATGGAAGTGCGGGGCAACGTACGGGTAACGAGCGACAATCCGGAGGATACGTACGACGTGCTGAACAAATACGGAAGCGATCTGGTGGAGCGTGCGCGCTCGCAGAAGCTGGATCCGGTGATCGGGCGGGACAGCGAGATCAGAAACGTGATCAGGATTCTGTCGCGTAAGACGAAGAACAACCCGGTACTGATCGGGGAAGCGGGCGTCGGGAAGACGGCGATCGCGGAAGGATTGGCGATTCGCATCATGAAAGGGGACGTACCGCAGTCGCTGAAGGACAGGAAGTTGTTTTCCCTGGATATGGGCGCGTTGATTGCGGGCGCGAAGTACCGCGGAGAATTTGAAGAGAGACTCAAGGCGGTTCTGGAAGAGGTAAAGAAGAGCGAGGGACGGATCATTCTGTTCATCGACGAATTGCATACGATTGTCGGCGCGGGCAAGACGGACGGCGCGATGGACGCGGGGAATCTGCTCAAACCGATGCTGGCGCGGGGAGAACTGCACTGTATCGGGGCGACGACGCTGGACGAATACAGGAAATACATCGAAAAGGATCCGGCGCTGGAACGTCGGTTCCAGCCGGTGACGGTGAACGAGCCGACGGTGGAAGATACGATTTCCATACTGCGCGGGCTGAAAGAGAGATACGAAGTATTTCACGGCGTCAAGATCGGGGATTCGGCGATCATTGCGGCGGCGACGCTGTCCGACCGTTATATCACGGACAGATTTCTGCCGGATAAAGCCATCGACCTGATCGACGAGGCGTGCGCGATGATCAAGACGGATATCGATTCGATGCCGAGCGAGGTGGACGACATTCGCCGCAAGGTGATGCAGCTGGAGATCGAGGAAGCGGCGTTGAAGAAAGAGACCGACGAATTGGCGAAGGCGCATCTTGCGGAGGTACAGAAAGAGAAGGAAAACCTGTCTGCGGAATACAACGAAATGGTTGCAAAATGGCAGCAGGAGAAAGCGGGCATCGGCAAGGTGCAGAAGCTGAGAGAAGAACTGAACGCCGCCAACGCGGAGCTGGAAAAAGCGGAACACGCATACGATCTGACGAAGGCAGGGGAGCTGAAATACGGCAAGATTCCGCAGTTAAAGCGCGAGCTTGAGGAAGCGGAGAAGCAGACGGGCGACAAGAGCGGACTTTTGAAGGACCGCGTGACGGACGAAGAGATTGCGAAGATCATCTGCCGCTGGACGGGGATTCCCGTAGCGAAGCTGATGGAAGGCGAGCGGGAAAAGCTGTTGCATCTGGAAGATATTCTGCATAAGCGCGTGGTCGGACAGGACGAAGCGGTGGAACGCGTGGCGGAAGCGATCATGAGATCGCGCGCGGGGATCGCGGATCCCAACCGACCGATCGGATCGTTCCTGTTTCTGGGGCCGACGGGCGTCGGGAAGACGGAGCTTGCCAAAACGCTTGCGGAATGTCTGTTCGACGACGAAAAGAACATGATCCGGATCGATATGAGCGAATACATGGAAAAATTTGCGGTATCGCGTCTGATCGGGGCGCCTCCGGGATACGTCGGATTTGAGGACGGCGGACAACTGACGGAAGCGGTGCGCAGAAAGCCGTATTCGGTGGTGCTCTTCGACGAGATCGAGAAAGCGCATCCGGACGTATTCAACATCCTGTTGCAGGTGCTCGACGACGGACGGATTACGGATTCGCAGGGCAGGACGGTGGATTTCAAGAACACCATCATCATTCTGACGTCCAATCTGGGATCGAACATCATTCTGGACGGAATCGTGAACGGCGAAATATCCGAGAGTGCGAAGAGCGAAGTGAACAAACTTCTCAAAGCGCATTTCCGTCCGGAATTTCTCAACCGGCTCGATGAGATCGTGTTCTACAAACCGCTTTCCAAAGAAGAGATCGGTTCCATCGTCGATTTAATGCTGGCGTCGCTGAGAAAGAGGCTGGCGGATAAGCAGTTGCGGCTCAACGTGAGCGACGAGGCAAAGAAGTACATCGTGGAAAACGGATACGATCCCGTTTACGGGGCGCGGCCGTTGAAGCGGTTTATCCAGCACAACGTGGAAACGCTCATCGCAAAGCACATTATCGAAGGGGAATATCTGCCCGATTCGGAAGTCAAAGTGTGCGCCAACGAGAACGGACTCTATATCGAATAATGCAAAAACCGCGTTTTTCCGTGGAAGGAAAAACGCGGTTTTTTCTTTTAAAAATCCTTTTGTGCAAAAACGGGGTACTGTAACATCAATGTGAATACTTGCCAATTCGGCAAATGTGTTGTATAATAACATCGGAGAAGAAGAGAAAATACGTTTATGGAAGAAAAAATCAGTCTGTCGGTAAGCGTCGCATCGGGTGTGGAATCGGTTACGAAAAAGGAACTGAAGCGGCTCGGATACGGAGAGCCTGCGGCGATCCGGGGCACGATCACTTTTGATGGCGAGTGGAGAGACATTGCGCGGCTGAACGTATTTCTCCGGACGGCGGACAGAGTGAGTCTGTCGTTGCGGGAATTTCCCGCCCGGACGTTCGACGAACTGTTTGACGGGATACGGTCGGTCGCGTGGGAGGAAGTGCTGAAAAAAGACGCGCGCGTGATCGTGGACGGGAAAAGCTATCAAAGCAAGCTGTTTGCGCTATCCGCCTGTCAGAAGATTGCGAAGAAGGCAATCGCGGAGCGGATGAAGGAAAAATGCGGGTTGCGCGTGCTGCCGGAAACGGGGGAAGAGGTGCGCGTCAATTTCCGCATCGAGCGCGACGTAGCAAAGATTCTGCTCGATACGACGGGAACGGGGCTTCACAAGCGCGGGTATCGCGACAGGGTCGGCGTCGCGCCGATCCGGGAAAATCTTGCCGCGGCGATGGTGCTTTTAAGCGATTATTATGCGGGGCGACCTTTTGCCGATTTATTCTGCGGATCGGGGACGGTTGCGATCGAAGCGGCGATGCTCGCCTGCGGGATTGCGCCGGGGCTGAACCGCCGGTTTGCTTTTGAAGCCTTTCCTTTTTATGACGAAAGTTACCTGCTTTCCGTTCGGGAAGAGGCGAAATCGGGGGAAAAGCGCGGTATGCACGCGGCGATTTTCGCTTCGGATCTCGACGGCGGGGCGGTGGAGATGGCAAAACGCCACGCGCGGCGCGCGGGGGTGGAAAAGGAAATCCGCTTTGCCGTAAAGGACGCGGCGGATTTCCGCAGCGAGGAAAAGAACGGCGTGATCGTGACCAATCCGCCGTACGGCGAGAGGGTACTGGACGAAAAGAGCGCCCACGCGCTTATCAGGACGCTCGGGGGCGTATACGGGCAACTCGACAACTGGTCGTTGTTTGCCATTTCGCGGGATGCGGCGTTTGAAAAAGCCTTCGGAAGGAAAGCGGATAAGACGAGAAAGCTGTACAATTCCGACAAGGAATGCAGATTTTACGAATATTTTTCAAAGAGGGAGAGGAACAATGGACGGTAAAGTTTTGGTGGAAAAGCTGCTCGCGTACGCGGAGGAATTTCTGCACCTGAAGAAACTCGACGTGATCTACACGCGGAACCTGTTGCTTCGCGAATTCAGGCTGACGGAGCCGGCGGAGGACGTTGACGTATCGGCTGTCAGAAGGCTGAGCGTACCCGACGAGCTTGTGCGGGAGACGGAGGAATACGCGCGGGAGAACGGACTTTGCGAAGAGGGGGAAGAGAATCTTTATTCCACATACATCATGGGCATCCTGACGCCCAAGCCGTCGGAAGTGAACGAGGAATTTTTCCGTCTGCGCAGGGAAAAAGGGATTGACGCGGCGTGCGCGTATTTTTACGATCTCTGTATCAAGAACAATTACATTCAGAAGACCGCCATCGACAGGAATCTGAAATGGGAATATAAGGACGGAAACAACATTTTAGAGATCACCGTCAATCTTTCAAAGCCGGAAAAAGACAACAAGGAGATCGCGAAACTTCTGATCAGGAAGGCGGAAAAGCCGAAGTATCCGAAATGTCTTTTGTGCAAGGAAAACGAAGGCTTCGAGGGGAGTTTATCGCATCCCGCGCGGGAGAACATCCGTACGGTATCGCTCGATCTGGCGGGAGAGGAATGGTTTGTGCAGTATTCGCCGTATGCGTATTACGACGAGCATTGCATCGCGATCTCGAAGCAGCACGTTCCGATGAACGTCAATGCGAAGACGGTGGAAAAACTTGCGGATTTTGTGGATGTATTCCCCAATTACATGATCGGATCCAATGCGTCGCTGCCCATCGTGGGGGGCTCGATTCTCAATCACGAACATTTTCAGGGCGGCGTACATTTGATGCCGATGCACAAGTCCGGGATCGCTATCGGAATGAAGAGCGCGGAATATCCGGACGTAAAGGTCGGAATCGTCGACTGGTACAACAGCGTCGTGCGCGTGCAGACGGCGGACCGTAAAAAGGCGGTTGCGCTTGTGGGAAAGATCGTGGAAGCGTGGAAGCAATACAGCGACGAAGAAAACGACATTCTCGCCTTTACGGGGGAAACGCCGCACAATGCGTCGTCGCCCATCGTGCGCAAGGCGGGAGAGGAATACAGCATCGATCTGATTTTGCGGAACAACCGGACGAGCGAGGAATATCCGGACGGAATTTTCCATGCGCATCCCGAATATCATAACATTAAGAAAGAAGGGATCGGGCTGATCGAAGCGATGGGCTTGTTTATTCTGCCGGGACGGCTGAAAAAGCAGCTCGCCATGATTGCGGACATCCTGTGCGGAAAGGAAAAATACGACGAAGCGTCGCTTGCAGATCCGGAAAATTATCTGTATGTACATCGGGAGATGATCGCGAAGCTCAGATCGTCGTTTAAGGGAAGCACATACGAAGAGGCGCACGAAGCGGTCATCGGCTATGTGAACGAAACGTGCAAAAACATTCTCGACAATACGGCGGTATTCAAAAAGACGGAAAAAGGCGTGCGGGGATTCAAGCGTTTTCTCGCCACGCTCGATATAACGGAGGTCAAATAAAATGAATGCGAACATTCTGGTAACGGGAGGCGCGGGTTACATCGGCTCGCACACCCTGATCGAACTCATCAAGAACGGGTATGATCCCATCGTCGTGGACAATCTTTCCAACAGCAAGCTGGAAGCGGTCAGGCGCGTGGAAAAGATCACGGGAAAGAAGATCACCTTCATCAAAGCGGATCTTCTCGATAAAGACGCGCTGGTGAAGATCTTTACCGATTACAAATTCGATTCGGTCATCAATTTTGCCGGATTCAAGGCGGTGGGGGAATCGGTGGCGAAGCCTCTCGAATATTACAACAATAATCTGACGGGGATGCTGAACCTGCTTTTCGTGATGCGGGACTTCGGCGTGAAGAACATCGTTTTCAGTTCGTCTGCGACGGTTTACGGAGACCCCGAAAGCGTTCCGATCAAGGAAAGCGCGAAAACGGGCGGCACGACCAATCCTTACGGCAGCAGCAAACTGTTTATCGAATATTTCCTGAAAGATCTTTACAAAGCGGATCCGAGTTTCAACATCGCGATTTTAAGGTATTTCAATCCGGTGGGCGCGCATGAATCGGGACTGATCGGGGAAGATCCGAAGGGGATTCCCAACAATCTCTGCCCGTATATCGCGAAGGTCGCGATCGGCGAACTTCCGAAGCTGCGCGTATTCGGCAACGATTACGACACGCCGGACGGCACGGGCGTACGCGATTACATTCACGTCGTCGATCTTGCCCGCGCGCACGTTCTGGCGATCAGAAAGCTTGAACAGAAACCCGGGCTGATCATCGCGAATATCGGGACGGGGGTCGGTTACAGCGTTCTCGATATGGTCAAAGCGTTTTCCAAGGCGGTCGGACACGATATTCCCTATGAAATCGTGGCGCGCCGTCCCGGCGATATTGCCGCCTGCTATGCCGATCCTTCCTACGCCTATGAACTTCTCGGATTCAAGGCGGAAAAGAACCTCGACGATATGTGCCGCGACAGTTGGAACTGGCAGCAGAAAAATCCGCACGGATACGAAGAGTGATCGGCTGTATGGTCGGATGACTTGTAACGCTGAACAATATATTTACCGTTTACAGAAAAAAAGCCGCTTGAATGAAGTGAACCCCAAAGTTTGGACAAAGATTTAATTAAAATGTATGGAAATGAGTTCGGTATTGTACCGGGCTCAT
>CALVWR010000027.1 GCA_944367565.1 uncultured Clostridia bacterium | reverse complement strand
CTTTGTGTTAAATTTCTTCTTCCTTGACATAAAATATGCACCTCCAAAAGTGTCCAACTTTTGGGGTGCATATCATTCAGCCGCGTCGGCGTTTTCAAAAATTGCGGATTGTCGGGAATCGGTCACAGGTCGTCGGCGGGGGCGTGCAGATCGCGATCCCGCGCGAAACAGCGCAGAACGCGGACGGTCACCGCGACGGCGACAAAGAGCGAAATGATGTCGGAAACGGTTTGCGCCCAGATGAGTCCGTCGAGATGGAAGAGCGTGTTTAAGAGGAACAGGACGGGGATGAGGACGAGACCCTGCCGCGAAAGCGCAAGCAGGGAAGCGCGCAGCGCCATCCCGATGGTCTGAAGCATCATGTTGCTGACGATCACATAGCTCATCAGAGAAAAGCTGATCAGCTGCGCCTGTAACATTCTGCTGCCGAGTTCGATGACTTCGGGGTCGTTTTTCTGAAAGAGCGTGATCAGTTGCGGCGAGAGGAAGAACGCCGCCGCGGAGAGCGCGAGAAGAAAGAAAAAGCAGACTTTGACGCAGAAGAAAAAGGCGTCGTAGACCCTGCGGTATTTTTTCGCGCCGTAAGAGTATCCGCATACCGGCTGAAATCCCTGCCCGAAGCCGATGAGCGCGGCGGAAGCGAATCCGGTAATTTTCGTGACGATGGACATTGCTGCGATTGCGGGGTCTCCGTAATTGCCCGCCACGGCGTTGAAACAGGCGCTCGCCACGCTGTTGATGCCCTGCCGGCATAACGACGGCGTGCCGCCGCGCAGAATAGAGAGAAACAGAGAGCGGTTGAAACGGAATCTTTTGAAACGCAGTTTGATGCAATCGCTCTTTTCCAGCGCGATCAGCAGGATGATGAAACTGATCGCCTGCGATACCACGGTGGCAACCGCCGCGCCGGTGATTCCCATTTTGAACGTGAAGATGAAAAGGGGATCGAGCGCGATATTGAGAATCCCGCCGGCGGCGATGCCGAACATGGAATAATACGCGTTCCCCTGGAAGCGCATCTGGTTGTTCATGACGATCGACCCGACCATGACGGGCGCGCCGAATAAAATGACGCTCATATACTGTTCCGCGTAGGGGAAGATGGTGTCTGTCGCGCCGAGTACGGGCAGAAGCAGTCTGCGGAAAATCAGTCCCGCCGCCGCCAGCACGACGGAAAACGCCACCGCACAGAAAAAACCCGTCGACGCCATAAATTGCGCGTGTTCTTCATGTCCTTCTCCGAGCTTGCGGGAAATAAAGTTTCCCGATCCGTGTCCGAAAAAATAGCCGAACGCCTGAATCAGCGTCATGACGGGCAGCACCACGCCGACGGCGCCCGTCGCGCTGGTGTTCTGTAGCTGCCCCACGAAGAAAGTGTCCGCCATATTGTAAAAGGTGGAAATCAGCATGCTCACGATCGACGGGATCGCGAGTTTGATGATCAGAGGCTTTAACGCTCCGTTTGTCAGCCGTTCGGTTTTTGTTTCCTGATTCTGTTCCATATTATCAGTCGAGTTATAATAGCGCTTCTGCTTTTTTCTTCCATTCCAGTATAGCAGAATAAAAGAGAAAAGGCAACAGGTCTTATACGGAATTCGCATATTGCAAAAAAATGCTATAATTTCGCAATAGAGTCGCTTTCCTTTTTCAAAAAATCGTGCTACAATAGAGAAAACCGAATCGTAGGGCGAGTTGCGCTTTGCGGCGCAGAGAGCAGGGGAAGGCGGTCAGAATCCGCCGCAACGGTCATTACCGTGTTTTGCATTTGCAATCAGTCGGGTAACCTGCCGTTTTTACGCAGTACGTCAAGTTCTCGGGCATGGGAGAAACGCGTCGGAAATCCGCAGGGAGTGCGGGCGTTTTCACGTTGCCTGAAAACGCCCGTTTTTTTATGGTTATCGATCCGCCGCAGGGCGGAAAAAAGGAGAAGGAACGTATGAAAAAACTGTTTGCCGCGGCATGCGCCGCGATCCTCGCGCTGAGCGCGTTCGCCTTTGCGGCGTGCGCCCCGAAAACCGTCGTCGTAGACGAAGAAACACAATACATTATCATCAAGCCTGATTCCAAAATTTTAGAATTGACGAGTGAAACTACATTGCTTGATTATATGGCGGTTTTGAAAGAAAGAAAAGAAATTGATTATACAGTAGATAATGGTATGGTTATGTCTATCAACGGCACGGAAAATCCTGCCGATTGGTCGTCTTGTTGGATGCTGTATACCGACGATACGGAAAATGTAAATCCGTCGCTTACCATTAAATATAACGAAAAAAGTTATTCTCAAACGAATTTTGGCGCGGGAGAAGTCATTGCGAAAGCAGGGTGCACCTATATCTGGGTGTACCAGAGTTTTAGTTTTTAATGCTGAAAACCTCCAAGGAGATCGCCGTAATCGCACTGACGGTGGCACTGCTCATTGCGGGGCAGTTTGTGCTGTCCGGCGTGCAGGGCGTAGAAGTCGTCACGGTACTGTTCTTCTCCTTCTGTTACGTTTTCGGCGTAAGAAGGGGAATTCTCGTCGCGGTGGCTTACTCCCTTTTGAGAAATATATACTTCGGATTTTTCCCGCAGGTCGTCATTTTGTACCTCGTCTATTATCCGCTGTTTGCCGTCGTCGCGGGAATGGCGGGAAACGCGCTGAAAAAGAAAAAAATCCACGTCCTCGTCAAGATCGCCGTCTGCACGCTCCTCGCGGCGGTATGTACCGCCGCCTTCACCATGATCGACAACGTGATCACGCCGCTTTATTTCGGATATTCGGCGGAAAGCGCCCGCGCTTATTTCGTCGCGTCGCTGCCGGTCATGTTTACCCAGGTCATCTGCGCCGCGATCACCGTCGCATTGCTGTTTTATCCGCTCACGAAAATCTTTTCCACGGTGAAACTGTAACAAAAAAATGCTATTTTAAAGCAAGCCAAACCCTTATCAAAAGTCCCAAAATGGTGTATAATTGAAAAAAAAGACAAGGGAGCAGTTTCAAATGGCAAGATTCGATGAAATTTCCGCACTTTTGCAACGCGGTAAGGCAAAAGATCTGGCGGCGTTGGTACAGGAAGAGCTTTCCGCCGGCGTTGCGGCAAAGGATATTCTGACAAACGGATTGATTGCCGGAATGGGGATCGTCGGGGAAAAATTTAAGAATAACGAAATTTTCGTGCCCGAAGTACTGATTGCGGCAAGGGCGATGAATGCGGCGCTCGCGGTGCTGAAACCCGCTTTGGCGGATGCCGGGGTGAAACCGGTCGGCACGGCGGTGATCTGCACGGTGAAAGGCGATCTGCACGATATCGGCAAGAACCTCGTAAAAATGATGATCGAAGGGACGGGAATCAACGTCATCGATCTCGGCGTGGACTGTTCGGCGGAAAAGGTCGTCGAGGCGGTGAAGGAATACGACGCGAAACTCGTGTGTCTGTCCGCGCTTCTGACGACGACGATGCTGTATCAGAAAGAGATCATCGACGCGCTGAAAGCCGCGGGACTTCGCGACAAAGTGAAGGTCATGGTAGGGGGCGCGCCGGTAACGCAGGCGTTTGCCGACGAGATCGGCGCCGACGCATATACGTCTGACGCCGCAAGCGCGGCGGAGAAGGCAAGGAGCTTTTTCAACTGAGTATGAAGAGAAATATGATTCGCTGGCTCGACGAATACAGAGAGAGCGAGAAGAAACAACCGATGCCCGTATTATCGTTTCCGGGCGTACAGCTTTTAGGCATCACGGTGCGCGATCTGGTGAGCGACAGCGAGCGGCAGGCGCAGACGATGAAGGCGGTTGCCGACCGTATTCCTTCTTCGGCTTCGGTGAGTTTTATGGACCTTTCGGTGGAAGCGGAATGTTTCGGCGCGCAGACGGTGTTCAGCGATCATGAAGTGCCCACGGTAAAAGGCGCGCTGGTATCGGACGAAGAAGAGGCGAATGCTCTGTCCGTACCGGAAGTCGGCGCGGCGAGGAGCGGCGTGTATATCGAAGCCATCAGGAAAGCCGTCGCGCTCATTACGGACAGACCGGTCTTTGCCGGCATCATCGGGAGTTTTTCCCTTGCCGGAAGGCTGGTGGACGTGACGGAAGCGCTGGTGTATTGCTACACCGAGCCCGATATGCTGAAGACCGTGCTGGAAAAAGCCACGGATTTTCTCGTGGAATATGCAAAGGCATTCAAGGCGGCGGGGGCGAACGGCGTAATGATTGCCGAACCGCTGGCAGGTTTGTTGTCGCCGGAGATGGCGGAGGAATTTTCCGAACCGTATGTCCGGCGGGTGATCGACGCCGTACAGGACGAAAACTTTATCGTCATCTATCATAATTGCGGCAATACGGCGATCAGGATTATCGATTCCATTCTGCGTACCGGCGCGGCGGCATATCATTTCGGCAATGCCATCGACATGGCGGAAATGCTCACGCATATCCCGGAAAATATCGTCGCCATGGGCAATATCGATCCTGCCGGCGAGTTTGCAAACGGTACACCGCAATCGATCGCGGCGGCGACGACGGCGCTGTTACAAAAATGCGGAAAGTATAAGAATTTTGTGATTTCTTCCGGTTGCGATATTCCTCCGCACGCAAAGTGGGAGAATATCGACGCGTTTTTCCGTGCGGCGGAAGAGTTCTATCGGTCGGGAGAGCATGGCGCGGCGCAGCAGTGAAGAAACGGGCGCGTTTTTAACGCGGGCAAACGGGAAAAAATCCGCCGCGTGTGAAAATCCGCATAAGCGTGACGCGCCGTATTGAAAATGCGGTCTGCTTGTTTACGGGAAAGAAGGCGCCGTCGGGAAACCGACGGCGTTTTTTTGATTTTAGATTGCAAAAATCGTCTGATTGTGTTAAAGTAATAAGGAATATGGAACTCATCGTACATTCGGGGACTAAAACCGAAACAATCGAATTGAAAGAAAAGAGAAATCTTTTATCCGTCCTGCGGGAGAACGGTTATTCCGTGAATGCCCGTTGCGGCGGGAACGGGACCTGCGGAAAGTGCGGGGTGAAACTGCTTTCCGGCACGTTGTACGGGACGGAAACGGGGGGAATGTATCTTTCCTGTCAGACGGAAGTCGGGGAAAATGCGGAAATCGAAATTTTTGAGAGCGAAGGCGGCGGATTGACTTCCGCCGCGGAAAAGCCCGTTGAAACCGACGGGGAAGAGGGCTACGGCGTTGCGCTCGATCTCGGAACCACGACGCTTGCCTTCGCGTTGGTGCATCTGAAAACGGGCAGAATCATCGGGAAGAAATCCTGTCTGAATCCGCAAAGCGCGTTCGGCGCGGACGTCATCAGCCGTATCAAAGCGGCGTCGGAAGGCAATCGGGAAATCCTTTCTTCCTGCGTAAAGAAAACCGTGAATAAAATCATGGCGGAATTTGCGGCGGAATACGGTGTGGAAAAGATCGTAAGGCTGTGCGTGGCGGGGAATACCACGATGCTGCATCTCTTGATCGGTGCGGACGCTTCGGGAATCGGAAGAGCGCCTTTTACGCCGTCTTTTCTGGATACGCAGCGATATGCCGGAGCCGATGCGGGGATCGGATGTGAGGAAGTCGTGCTGTTGCCGTCGGCACACAGTTTTGTCGGCAGCGACATCGTGTGCGGCGCGCATTTCGTACGGGCGGATCGGAGCGGGACGTGCGCCTTGCTCGATATCGGCACGAACGGGGAGATTATGTTGTTTTGCGACGGCAGGATCCTCTGTACTTCCACGGCCGCGGGGCCGGCGTTCGAGGGGGCCGACATCGAATGCGGAACGGGCGGCGTAAAAGGCGCGATCGATTCGGTGAGAACGGAAAACGGGAAAATCGTCGTTACGACGATCGGGAACGCGGATCCCGCAGGGATCTGCGGCTCGGGACTGGTGGACGCCGTCGCCGTGATGCTGGAGCGCGGGATTATCGACGAAACGGGTGCGTTTGAAACGGGATCGAAATTTGTGATCGCGGGGGACGTATATCTGTCGCAAAAGGATATCCGTCAGTTTCAGTTGGCGAAAAGCGCCGTTGCCGCGGGGCTTTGCGCCCTGACGGCGCGCGCGGGAAAAACTCCGGACGTTCTCATGATCGCCGGGGGATTCGGGTTTTATCTCAATCGGGAAAGCGCCGCGCGGGTGGGACTGATCGAAAAAGACATTGCGAAAAGGATCGACGTTGTCGGCAATGCGAGTCTCGGCGGCGCGGCGGAATGTCTGTGTTCTTCCGCGGCGTTGCAAGCGTGCGAAAAAATTGCGGCGGCGGCACAGTATACCGATCTTTCCACGGACGAAGTCTTTATGGAAAAATATCCGGAAAAAATGTATTTTTAAGAGGGCGGGAAGTTGCAGGAAAATTTTTCGGGCGTAAAGCTCAGAGACATTCTCAATTTTACGGAGCTGGAAAAGCTGTTCAGAAGCTATTCTCTGACCAGCGGACTGGACGTTGCCCTGTACGATACCGAAGGAAAAGAACAGCTTTGCGTTCGGAAGGAAAACTGTATCTGCAATTTTATCAAAGATAACGGCGCGTGCGTCGAAAAGATCGTATACAGCGGAAAGAAAGCCAGAGAACTTTCTTCGCCCTATATTTACGAAACGGCGTGCGGACTCGTAATGTGCATCACCGCCGTATCCTTCGGGGAAGATACCGTCGGATTTATCACGACGGGCCCCGTGATCCTGTGGGAGCGCGACGACTTCTTTGAAAGGGAATTCGACGCAAACTGTCGTGCGCTCGGTGTAGATCTGAAACAGTGCGGTTTTGATTTTTCATCCATAAGACAGATCGACTGCGAGACGATGACTTCTTCCGCAAAAATGCTTGCCGTCATGGTCGGCTACATGGTGGACGAAGAGCAACGCTATGTCAGAAAACGCAGGGAAATGGCACGCGATATTGCGCTGCTGCGCGGCGGAAAATCGGAAAACGATCCCGGCCGATTCGGCAGATACCCGATCGAAACGGAAAAGGAGCTCATCGCGTCGGTGCAGCTCGGGGAAGGGAACAAAGCCCGTTCCATCCTGAACACCTTTCTGGGGCAGATCTTCCTCTATGCCGGCGGCGATCTGGATATCATCAAAGCCAAACTTTATGAATTTACCGCCTTTCTTTCGAGGACCGCGGTGGAAGCGGGCGCAAAATTGGAAAGTCTGACGAATATCGTCAAAAAGACGGCGTCGCTCATGCTGGAAAATGTGGAATATAACGATCTTTGTATGCGTACCGTGGAAATTCTGGAAGATTATATTGCCGTCGTTTACGCCAGCAGGGGAAAACGGAGCGCAAGCAAACACATGGCGGCGGCAATGCAGTATATCCAGGAAAATTACGAAAAGGAAATCACCTTGGAATCGCTTGCAAAATCCGTGTTCGTAAGCGCGTATTACCTGAGTCATCTCTTCAGAGAGGAGACGGGAACGACGTTCAGCGAATATCTCTCCAAAGTCCGCATCGAAAAGAGCAAGGGATTTCTTCAGAAAGGAATGTCCGTGGAGGACGCCGCGTACAGATCCGGCTTCAACGACGGAAACTATTTTATCCGCATTTTCAAAAAATATGTGGGAATCACGCCCGCAAAGTATAAAAAAACCATGCAAAATGACGGTTGATCGAAAATCGCTCCGTACGGAATTTCGGAGCGATTTTTTTTTGAGCGCCGTGCCCGAGAACCGGGACGGTTCTGACCGCCGCGTTCCAAAAATAGAAGGTTCTGCGCGCCGTGCCCGAAATCGGACAAAGCAATGCGCCCATTTGAAAACGGTTTTGCGCGGCGGCGCCGATAAAAGGCGTTCGCGTCAGAGCATACGGAACGTCAATTTTTGCAGCACGACATTTTTTTTCGCGGACGGACGGCGTGAATAAAGCCGTCCGTCCGCGAAATTTTGTTCGTTTTTCGTCATGTCGTATTTTGTCGGAAAAACGGGAAAAAATATGCGAAAAGCGGCGTTACGGGTATAAAACGGACAGGTTCTTCATAGCTTGATATGGGTGAGTTATCCACATAGAATCCGTTTATTCCTTTAAAAATGTGGATAAAGCCTGTTATTTTAAAAAGTTATCCACAATTTCGGGAGGTCATCGTGTTTGTTTTAAAATGCAAAAATCTCGTGATTGCCGGCGTACTGATTCTCGCCTTCATCGCGGGGGCGGTATGTATCGGCGCCATCAACCGTCCGGAGAAAAGCGTGGCTGCGGCGGAGATCAAAGTTGTCGTCGACGCGGGGCACGGCGGAATCGACGGCGGCGTAACGGGCGTAAAAACCGGCGTGAAAGAGAGCGAACTGAATCTTGCCGTAGCGAAAAAACTTGCAAAGCTTTTTGAAAATGCGGGAATCGACGTCGTGCTGACCCGCAAGAACGACGCCGGTTTATACGGCATCGCCACGGGGAATCTGAAACGCAAGGACATGGAGGCGCGGCGCGACATCATTCTGAAGGAAAAGCCGGCGCTCGTCATTTCGGTGCATATGAATCAATATCCCGTTTCCTCCCGTCGGGGGGCGCAGGTGTTTTTTGCGGAGAACAGCGAAGAGGGAAAAGAACTCGCCGATTGCGTGCAGAAAAGTTTCAACGCCATGGAAGAGACCGTGCGGGAATACAGCGCGCTGAAAGGCGATTATTATATTCTGAATTCCCACCCATATCCGGCGTGCATCGCGGAGTGCGGGTTTTTGTCGAACCCGGATGACGAAGCGTTGCTGATCACCGACGCATATCAGGAAAAGATCGCTTACGCAATCTTCAAGGGCGCAATCGATTTTCTCAGTGAAACGACGTCTTACGCGCGTTTTCCGGAACGCGTGGAGGAAGTCTGAAAAAAGTTTTGTCAAACGCGGAAAAAAGCGTCATAAACCCCTTGCAAAAAGAAAATTCTGCGCTATGATGTGAGCAGAAGGCAAAACGTCTTCTATGCGGAGGAAAATTATGACGACAGGGG
This sequence comes from uncultured Clostridia bacterium, assembly GCA_944367565.1. Classification (GTDB taxonomy): domain Bacteria; phylum Bacillota; class Clostridia; order Christensenellales; family Borkfalkiaceae; genus UMGS775. Next base: position 6,944 of record CALVWR010000027.1, on the reverse strand, counting down.
ATATCATTTCGCTTGTCGGGCTGACGATTTCGGCGGCGGTATTCGTGACGGGGTCCGTTGTATTTTTTAAGAATATGGGGAAGGACGCGGCGGATAAAGGCGGAAGAAGCGCGAAACTTGAAAGCAAGCTGGATTATATCAAAATCCAGACGGAGCTGATCAGCGCGAAGAGCAACGCCATATCGGAAAAGCTGGACGATCAGAACAGACGGCTGATCGTGGCGGAGCAGAAGATCGCGGCGGCAAATCTGCCGATGCTGACGGAAAAGGTGGCGCGTATGGACGAGAGTCTGAAGAACGTGCAAAAGCAGCTCGATGAAATTTTACGAAGGGAGGAAATGTGATGCAGGGACAGTTACTTGAAATCGTGCTGACGCTTCTTTGCGCGGCGATCACGTGTGCGGCTTCGGCGCTGGGGAACTGGGTGATCCGGCTGATCAGAGAAAAGATCGGCTCGCAGAAGGTAAAAGACGCAATGGAAACGGCGGTAAAAGCGGTGCAGAGCAGCGTTGCGGCTACCGCGCAGACGTATGCGGACGCGCTGAAGAAAGAGGGGAAGTTCGACGCGGAGGCACAGAAAACGGCGTTTGAAAAGGCGAAAGCGACGGCGCTCGCCATGCTGAGCGAGGGCGTTAAGGCGACATTGAAGGAATATTACGGGGATCTTGACGCCTGCATATCGGCGGAGATCGAAGCGGCGGTACGGCAGGATAAGGCTACGGAAAAGACGGCTGCGGCTTAAAAGAGACAAAAGCGGAAAGGCGTGCGGTGCAAAATTTTGCACCGCACGCCTTTTTAATTGTGTTTTCGGCGAAAATGTCGTATAATGAAAGCGTAAAGAAGAAAAAGAGAGAAAAACGTGTTTCATTTAGAAGATAAAATTTCCAAAGAACGGGCGGCGAACATGAACGGCATCGTACTTGCGTTCATCGGAGACGCGGTATATTCTTTATACGTCAGGGAAAAGATGGCGTTTACCTGCGACGCGAAAGCGGGGGAACTGAACCGGATGACGGCGGAAAAAGTCAAGGCGGCCGCGCAGGCGGATCTGCTGGAAAAACTTCTGCCGGAGTTTACCGAAGAAGAACTTGCCGTGTATAAACGCGCGCGGAACAGTAAAAAGGGGACAAAAGCGAAAAGCAGCACGGTGGCGCAATACAATATGTCCACGGGATTTGAGGCCGTGATCGGATATTTATACATTACGGGGGCGACGGAGCGGTTGAACGAACTGCTCGGCTTTGAGGAAACGAGATGAAAACGGAAGGAAGAAACGCGGTACGGGAGTTATTGAAGACCGACGCGAAGATCGAGAAGATCCTTGTTGAAAATTCCATGCGGGATGCGGAAAGCCGCGCGATCGTGGAGAAAGCGAAGGAAAAAGGGATCCGCCTGCAGTTTGCCGAGAAAGCGGCGCTCGACAGGGAATGTCCGGGGAGGAGGCATCAGGGATTTATCGCGTACACGGCGGATTATGCGTACGCGGACGAGGACGAACTTCTTCGGGCGGCGGCAGGCAAGGACGGATTTTACGTCGTGCTCGACGGGATTACCGATCCGCACAATCTGGGCAGCATTATCCGCGTATGCGAATGTGCGGGGGTGGACGGACTGCTGTTTGCCGACCGTCGCAGCGCGTGCGTCAACGAAACGGTGATGCGCGTATCGGAAGGCGCGGCGAATCATCTGAAGATCGCGCGGACGGGCAACGTCAACGATCTTTTGGATCAATTCAAGAAACGCGGATATTGGGTGACGGGCGCGGAACTCGGCGGCGAAAGCATATACGGCGTGGATTTTACGGGGAAATGCGTGCTCGTCATCGGCGGTGAAGATACGGGAATTCGCCGTCTGACGCGGGAAAAGTGCGACCGTCTTGCGGAGATTCCCATGTTCGGCAAAGTGAATTCTCTCAATGCGTCGGTGGCTTGCGGCGTGGCGGTCTTCGAGGCAATGCGCCGTCGGAGAGGATTATAAAATGGCGTTGTTGGATAAACTTACCGATGAAGAACTCTGTTTCCGTGCGCAGAGCGGCGATCTTGAGGCGGTCAATCTGATCCTGGAGCGTTATCGCACGATGGTGAAAAGCGTCGTACATTCGTATTTTCTGAGCGGCGGCGACAGGGAAGATCTGTTACAGGAAGGAATGATCGGGGTATTCAAAGCCGTCAACGGATATAACGGCAAAGCGGGATTCAGAACGTTTGCCGCACTGTGCATCAAACGGAGCGTACTTTCCGCGATCCGCGTCGGCAACCGCGACAAGCATAAACCGCTCAACAACTACGTTTCCCTCAGCGGCGCGGGAGAAGACGGTGGTTGCGAACTGCTGATCGGCAGGGAAGTGCTCGATCCGGAAACGGAATATATCAACAATGAATCGCTTGCGGAACTGACGGAAGGCATTCATTTTACGCTGAGTAAGTTTGAAAGAAAGGTGCTTGCGCTTTATCTCGACGGCTACAGCTATGAAACCATCGGAGAAAAATTGGGCAAAAGCGCGAAATCGGCGGACAATGCCTTACAGCGTATCCGCAGAAAAATTGAACGCATAGTCGATAAAGAAGGTGCATAAATATGGCATATACGGCGATTTACAGAAAGTACCGTCCGAAAACCTTCGATAAACTCATCGGACAGGAACATATCGTAAAAACCCTCGTCAATCAGGTGGAAAGCGGTAAGATCGGGCATGCCTATCTGTTCTGCGGTACGCGGGGAACGGGAAAGACGTCCACCGCGCGGATGTTTGCAAGGGCGATCAACTGTCTGCATCCCGTCAACGGCTCCCCCTGCGGAAAATGCGAGGTCTGCCGCGCGCTGGACGGGAATTCCCTCGATATCGTCGAGATCGACGCGGCGTCCAACAACGGCGTGAACGAAATTCGGGATCTTCGGGAAAAGATCGCGTATCCGCCGGTCAACTGCCGTTATAAGGTTTATATCATAGACGAAGTGCATATGCTGACGGCGGCGGCGTTCAACGCGCTTTTGAAAACGTTGGAAGAACCGCCCGAACACGCGGTGTTTATTCTCGCGACGACGGAGTCGCATAAATTGCCCGCGACGATCCTTTCAAGATGTATGCGGTTTGATTTCAAGCTGGTTTCGGCGCAGCGACTGGCGAAACTGATCGGGGAGATCTTCGACGATCTCGGAAGAAAATACACGCCTCAAGCCGTGATGCTCATCGCAAAAGCGGGAGAAGGCAGTATTCGTGACGCGCTTTCGATCGCAGACGTCTGCGATTCGTATGCGGAGGACGTGCTCACTTACGACGACGTGCTCGCCGTTCTGGGAGCGTCGGACAGCGCAAAAGTGGCGTCGCTCGTGCAGGCGGTGCTGGACGGCAACGCGGGCGAAGTGTTTTCCGAAGTGGCGTCCCTGGCGGCGACGGGAAAGAGCATGGGCGTCCTCACCAAGGACGTGATTGCATACTTAAGGGATCTTCTGGTCACAAAGACCGTGCAAAACGCAAACGAGGTGTTGTGTCTGCCGCAGGAACGCTTTGAGGATTATGTCCGTGCGGCGAAAAATTACGAGGCGCCGCGGATTCTCCGTGCGATGGAGATTTTTTCGGCGGCGGAAGCGGAACTGAAATATACGGCGCATCCGCGGATTCTGTTTGAAACGGCGGCGATCAAGGCGTCTAAGCCGGAGGCGGATTACAGTATCGACGCGCTGCTGACCCGGATCGGCGCGTTGGAATCGAAACTCGAATCCGGCGCGGCGGAGCCGAAAAACAAAACGGGCACAGCGGTGCATAAGAATCCGGAGACAAGCGCGGCAAAGACGGAAAAACCGACCGACGACGAGACGGCCTCGGGGGAGAGCATCGTCGGAAAGTCTGCGGACGAGGTTATGGGAACGCTGACGCGGGCATTGCGGAAAAACGGAGAATTGATGCTGTGGGCGCTTTTGCAGGAGTTGCACGGCGAGACGGACGGCAAGACGCTGATCATCAAGTCGGAAAACGAAAACAATCTGAACGTTGTGAAGCGCGAGGAAAACTTTGCCACGCTGGAGAAACATCTCAAACGGCAGTATCCCGACGCCGCACTGAAGATCAAGGCGGAAACGAGCGCGAAGAGCGCGGAGCAGTTCGATAACGACGTGGATCAGATCAAAAAGATTTTCGGCGAAGATATTGTGATCGTCGAATAAAAATATCATCGAAAAAGGAGAAAAAATATGGCGGGATTCAAAGGCGGCTACGGCGGAGGCTTCGGCGGCGGCAATATGCAGAATCTGATGAAACAGGCGCAGAAAATGCAGCAGGAAATGGCGAAAGCGCAGGAAGAACTTCTGGATGCGGAAGTGACGGGAAGCGCCGGCGGCGGACTGGTGGAAGTGCGCGTAAACGGCAAGAACGAGTTTTTGGGCATCAGTATCAAGCCCGAAGCGGTCGATCCGGACGACGTGGAGATGCTTGAAGATCTCATTGCGGCGGCGATGAACGACGCAAAGGAGAAAGCCGACGCGCTTTCCAAGGAAAAGATGGGTGCATTCGGCGCGATGGGCGGTTTGCTCTGAGCGTCGAACGGGAGCGGATAAATTTTTACGCAAGGCGAACGCGCTTTGCGTAAAAAACTCTTTTTGCGGACAGGCCCGGCGAGCAGGGGGCGAAAAAGGAAAAATCGGTTGCGGCGGAACGAAAGGACGCCGGCAGGGTGCAGAACATGAAAGTATTTATCGAGCCGATCGGCAGGCTGATCAACGAATTTACAAAACTTCCCGGAGTCGGGGCGAAAACGGCGCAGAGATATGCCTATAAAATTGTGAATATGAGCGATGAGGAAGCGAAAAATTTTGCCGAAAGCATTCTCGACGCGAAGCGGAAGGTACATTATTGCAAGATCTGCGGAAATTTTTCCGAAGGGGAGATTTGCGACATCTGTAAAAACCGCACGGCGGAAACCATTTGCGTCGTCAAGGAGCCGAAAGACTGTATCGCCATTGAAAAACTTGCGGAATTTGACGGCGTATATCACGTTCTGCACGGCACGATCTCGCCTTTGAACGGCGTAGGCCCTGCGGATATCAGGATCCGGGAATTGCTCGATCGCATCAAGGCGGGCGGCGTGAAGGAAATTATTCTCGCAACCAATCCCGACGTGGAAGGCGAAGCCACGGCGATGTATATTTCAGGGCTGATCAAACCTCTCGGCATCAAGGTCACGCGGCTTGCAAGCGGGATTTCCATCGGAACCGATCTCGAATACGCCGACGAAGTGACCCTTGCCCGCGCGTTTATAGACAGAAAACAGATGTAATTTCCCGTTGCATTCGATCGCACACGCTCCGCGCGTTGTGCGCTCTGTGCGCGGATCCGCTTTTTCGTCGGATCGGAAATCGGCATTTCTTCGCGCGGTTCTGCGCGGCGGAAAGCTGCGTGTGCTCGGCTACGGCAAGCGCAAAAAACGAATATCAAAAAGCGAAAGGAACGGCGAAAGCCGTTCCTTTTCGATGCCGTTTTTTTTAAGGTTTCGATTTGTGCGTTCGCAAATCAGCCGCATCAGGTATACAGTTTTGCCACGTCCTTCGCCGCAAGCGCAATGCGCTTTTTCAGCGATTCGGGGGAAAGCACCCTGATCCCCGTGCCGAATGTGAGAATTTTAGAGATCAGACCGCCGTCGTCCGGCAGACGTACTTCCGCACAGAATCCGTCGTCGCAACGGCGAATATGCTCGATCCCGACCCATTCTTCAAAATCGGACAGCGCGCTTTTCTGAATTTCAAATTTCACATTCACGCTGTTTTCCTTGCCGAACCAGGATGAAAACGTTTCCCTTTCCGGCAGAGCGCGCCGCTCGAACGTTTCTCCGGTTTCCTTCATCTGTTCGATTCTTCCCAGCCGAAACAGTCGGAAATCTTGCCGAAGACGGCAATAAGCATAAATATACCAAAGTCCCTGCTTGAAAAGAAGTGCGTGCGGCTCGATACAGCGTTCGCTGAATTCGCCCGTTCTGTCATGATACTTCAGGGAAAGAACCTTACACGTTTCAATGCTCCTTTCCGCCGCGGAAAGTTTTTGTTTGTAACTCCCCGTATCGCCCCAGTTTCCCGCGTCGATGATCAGATTGCCGCTCGTCAGCGTCAGGTTCGGCGCGTCTTTCCGGCTCGCCCGCAGTTTGTCTATGCCCGATTGCAAGACCGTGCTCCCGAGTTGCTCGTTTACCGCCTGCAATGCGTCGATTACCGCGTCGTATTCCTTCGCCGTCAGAAATCCCGAGGGAAGTTTATACGCTTCCACTAACCGATACCCGCCGCGCGCGCCCCGCTCCGAATAAATCGGTACGTTCGCCATTGTCAGCGTGTCCAGATACCGGAATACCGTCCGCTCCGATAACCCATATTTCTCGGAAATCTCATGCGAGGTGAGTCGCTCTTCCGCAAGAAAATCAAACAAAATGGAAATCAGCGTTTCGCTCTTCATATTCCCGACACCCCTTTCATACAATAGTAAAGAAATTAAAAAAATTATAACATATATGACAGAAACTGTCAAGTATAGAATGTTATAATGGAGATGCAGGGAGAGGAAAGAGATGTTTGAATCATTTTTTAATTTTATATTTGATCGCGTTCAACCGGAAAAAGGGGACAGGCTCATCGTGAAGGGCCGTTATAAGCGCGCGGAAAGAAATGCGGATCGCGGCAGAAGAAATAAAACGATGCGGCAGAGTTACGACTTGCAAAACGGCAGAAAAAAAACCGCTGCGATGGGAAAGCGGTATTGCGAAGGCGAAATCGGATATGCCGAAAGAAAAAAAGTAGAAAAAACCGACATGCAAATTCCAAAGCGGGAAGGAACGACGTTTGAAAGATTCTGCGGCGATGCGGCGTACAAAAAAGCAGCGTCGTTTACCGCGGTTGCAGGGGCACGCGGCAGGGCGGCGGATGGTTTGCCCGCGTCGGCGGCGCCGCGGAAGAGTTTTTCGGAT
>CALVWR010000026.1 GCA_944367565.1 uncultured Clostridia bacterium | reverse complement strand
AGGCAATAATTTGCATCCCGGATTCCGCAGCGCAACGATTACACAAAAAAAACGCGTTGCATTCGGGCGCGTTTTTTTACGCGCTGCCTCGCTCGTATCAGGCAAAGATTTGCATCCCGGATTCCGCAGCGCAACGATTACACAAAAAAAACGCGTTGCATTCGGGCGCGTTTTTTTGCAAAAACGGGGGCGTATCCGTGTCGGATACGCCCCCGTTCAAATAACCGTTATTTCGTCAAAAATCCATCCGTGATTCCCGTTATTCGGCATAGCTTGCCGCGTCCGACGGCGCGGAGATCTTCCCGCCGAATTCCGTGATCTGCGTATTGAGCTTCACGATGAGCGACGCCGCAACTTGCTGTTGACTTTCTTCGGCGGCGATGTTCGCTTCCAGATCCACATGGATCTTATATCCGCATAACGTTCCGTCCTCTCGCAGTTTCAAATACGTTTCCGCTACGCATTTCCCGATCTGAAAATTCATTTCAAACGGAACCACATTTTGCAGAAGTCCTTTTAATTCGCTTAAGAAAGTATTGCCGTCCAATACGATTTTGATCTTGTTTCCGTCTGTCGCATCACAATAGGCTTGCGCGCCGCCCGTTCTTACCGCTTCCAATAAATCCCCCACGTCTATGGTCACGGCTTGCGTATCGGAAAAATCAAATATATAGGAGGGGATTTCCTGCTTTGTCTTTTCGCTGTAAGACAATCCGTTCCGTTTTGCGTCGATCTTTGTATACAGCACGCCGTCCACATAATGAAGTTCCGTTGTTTCATCGTTGCCGGACTGAATCGTCTCCGCCTTGCTGTAAAGCGCAAAGCCCTCTTCGCCAAAGGTATACTTTACCTCGCCGTTTCCGTCGATTTCCATTTCCGTATCGGTCTCGTCGACTTTTACGGATATTGAAATGCCGGTGTCGAATTTCATCTGATACCCCGTGACCTCGGTTCCCGAAGCCGCCGAATCAAAATCTTCAAGATCGGCGCCCGAAAGTTTTGTATCCAGTTCTTCCGCCGTCAGTTGTCTGCTGTAGTTTCCCGAAAATTCATTGCACCCCGTTAACAAAAGCGAGAAGCATAACGCGAACGCAACGATCCATGCAAAAATCTTTTTCATATCTTACCCCCTTTTTATCATCATACTATAATATTCGGTATTTGTCAACAGTAAATCAATTTCTTAAAAAGCACGCAAAATATTTGCGTGCTTTTTCTTTAATTATATTTTTTCCTTTTTATATATTTCGTATGCAGGATTTCATGCGCTTTGTGACTGCCCGGCTTGCCGAGATATGTTTCGTAAATATCCTTGACCATCGGGTTCTCGTGGCTCTTCCGCACCGTTTTCGCTTTATCTTCGTCGTAAAGCGCCTTTGCCCGGAGCGACTTGTAATCCACCTCCCTGCGCGTATATGTATCGAGGATCGGCTGTCCGCCGCCGTTCACACATCCGCCGGGGCAGCACATGATCTCCACAAACTGATAATCCGCTTCGCCCTTCTTGATCTTCTCGCAAAGCACTTTCGCGTTGGAAAGTCCGCTTGCCACCGCTACTTTCACCTGCAGCGATCCGACTTTGTAACTCGCTTCCTTGATCCCTTCCATACCGCGGACTTCCGTGAAGTCCAACTTGCCGAGCGTCTCTCCCGTAATCTTTTCCACCGCCGTACGGAGCGCCGCTTCCATCACGCCGCCCGTCGCGCCGAAAATGACGCCCGCGCCCGAAAATTCACCCATGGGATTGTCCATCTTTCCGTCCGGCAGAATGTTGAACATGATCCCTTTTTCCTTAATGAGTTTCGCAAGTTCCCTCGTGGTGATGGACGCGTCGATATCCGGATACCCCGACGCATTCTCGTAATCTCTTTTCTTTTCGAATTTCTTTGCGACACAAGGCATAATGGAAACAACATAGATATTTTTCGGATCGATGTTGTTCTTTTCCGCATAATACGTCTTGATCAGCGCGCCGAACATCTGCTGCGGGCTCTTACAGGAACTTACGTTCCCCATCAGTTCGGGATAATAAAATTCCATATAACGGATCCAGCCCGGCGAACAGCTCGTGATCAGCGGAAGTTTCCCGCCTTCGTTGATCCTCTCGATCAGTTCCGTCGCTTCTTCCATAATCGTCATATCGGCGGCAAAATTGACGTCGAACACCTTGTCGAAGCCCAGTCGTTTCAACGCCGTGGCAAGTTTCCCCTCCACATTGGTGCCGATGGGATAGCCGAACTCCTCACCGATTCCGGCGCGTACCGCCGGCGCGCAGCCGACAATCACCACCTTTTCCGGATCGGCAAGCGCCGCTTTCACGTCGTCGATTTCTTCCTTCTCATGCAAAGCGCCCGTGGGACATACATTGATACACTGTCCGCAAGCCACACAGGGATTGTTCGCAAGGTCCTCGTCAAACGCGCAGGCGATCTTTGTGGAAAATCCGCGCTCGGTCGCGCCGATCACAGCCACTTCCTGCCCTTTGCACGCCGCCACGCACCGACGGCACAAAATACATTTGCTGTTATCCCTTACAAGATAATCGGTGGAAACGTCCTTTTCCGTTTCGTTGACCATACCCTGATACTTTGTCGCGTCGCATCCGTATTCCTTGGAAAGCGCCTGCAATTCGCAGTTTAAGTTTCTTGAACAGGAAAGACACGAACGGTTATGGTCGGATAAGATCAGTTCCAGCGTCGTCTTGCGCGCCGAAATCACTTTGTCGGAATCGGTCGTCACTTCCATGCCTTCGGCAACGGGATATACGCACGCCGCCACCATGCTGCGCGCACCCTTTACCTCTACCATGCAGATCCGGCAGGCGCCGATGGCGTTGACTTCCTTCATATAGCACAACGTCGGAATCCGCACGCCCGCTTCCCTCGCCGCTTCCAGAATGGTGCTGCCCTCCGGCACGCTCACCTCTATTCCGTTGATTTTCAGATTTACCATAGCTTTTACTCCCCTTACTTCTTGGAAATTGCGCCGAATTTGCACTTTTCCTGACAAGCGCCGCACTTGATACACTTCGTCTGATCGATCTCATGCGGATTTTTCAGCGTTCCGACGATCGCGCCGACGGGACACTGCCGCGCGCACGCCGTACATCCGATGCACTTTTCCTTATCGATCTCATAACGCAACAACTTCTTGCACACACCTGCGGGACAACGTTTATCCTTCACGTGCGCTATGTATTCGTCGCGGAAATAACGGAGCGTGGAAAGGACCGGATTGGGCGCGGTCTGCCCCAATCCGCACAGCGCGTTCGCCTTGATATAATGGCAAAGCTCTTCCATTTTGTCGAGATCTTCTTCCGTCGCCTTCCCCTCGGTCACTTTCGTCAGCATCTCCAAAAGACGCTTCGTCCCGATACGACACGGCGTACACTTCCCGCACGATTCATCCACCGTGAATTCCAAAAAGAACTTCGCGATGTCCACCATGCAGTTATCCTCGTTCATGACGATCAATCCGCCCGACCCCATCATCGAGCCGATCGCCATCAGTGAATCGTAATCGATCTTCGTATCGATAAGCGACGCCGGAATACATCCGCCGGAAGGTCCGCCGGTCTGCGCCGCTTTGAATTTCTTTCCGTCGGGAATCCCGCCGCCGATCTCGTATATGATCTCTCTGAGCGTCGTTCCCATCGGCACTTCCACCAGTCCCGTGTGCGCGATTTTGCCGCCGAGCGCGAAAACCTTCGTTCCCTTGCTCTTTTCCGTCCCCATACCGGCAAACCATTCCGCGCCGTTGAGAAGAATCTGCGCCACGTTAGCATAGGTTTCCACATTGTTGAGCAACGTCGGCTTTCCGAACAAGCCCTTATTCGCCGGGAACGGCGGACGGGGACGCGGTTCGCCGCGCTTCCCTTCTATGCTCGTCATCAGCGCGGTCTCTTCACCGCAGACAAACGCCCCTGCGCCCAGACGGATATCGATATCGAACGAAAAATCCGTGCCGAAGATGTTTTTTCCCAGCAAACCGTATTCCCTTGCCTGTCCGATCGCGATCTTCAACCGTTCCACCGCAATGGGATATTCCGCACGTACATATACATACCCCTGGTCCGATCCCACCGCATATGCGGCAATCGCCATCGCTTCGATCACGGCGTGCGGATCGCCTTCCAGAACGGAACGGTCCATAAATGCGCCCGGATCGCCTTCGTCCGCATTACACGCGACGAATTTTTTATCGCCGACGGCTTTTTTCGTGAATTCCCATTTCAGTCCCGTCGGGAATCCCGCGCCGCCTCTGCCGCGCAGCCCCGACGCTTTGATGACGTCGATCACTTCCTCGCGGCTCATGCCCGTAAGCGCTTTCGCCAGCGCCTTATAACCGTCGAACGCTATGTATTCTTCGATATTTTCCGGATTGATTCTGCCGCAGTTTCTCAGCGCCACGCGATGTTGCTTTTTGTAAAAGTTCGTTTCGCCCAGCGGCTTGATCTTGCCGTCTTCCGAAACCGTTTCCTTATATAATAAATGTTTTACGACATTCCCTTTCTTCAGGTGCTCTTCCACCACTTCCGCAACGTGATCTTCCGTCATCTGCGCATAGAACGCTCCTTCGGGATAAACGATGACGATCGGTCCCAGCGCGCAAAGTCCGAAGCACCCCGTCATGATCACCTTGACGTCCAGCTTCTCTTCCGCAACCCGACGTTTGAATTCTTCCAGAATTTTCTTTGAATGTCCCGACGTACACCCCGTTCCGCCGCATACCAGCACCGTCCGTTCCTTTCCGTAGTCGGATTCCACCGCACGCGGTCCCATCGTCTTCAGCGCACGCGCCTTGATCTCTTCTAACTTTTTGACATCCATTTTCTCTTCCCCTCAGTCCTTGTATTTTGCAAGAATCGCGGAGACGCCGTCCGCCGTGATCTTTCCGTATACGTCGTCGTTCACCGTCATGACCGGCGCCAATCCGCAACATCCGATGCAACGCGTCGCATCGATCGAAAACTTTCCGTCGGGCGTCACTTCCCCGGCGCTTACGCCGAGAAGTTTTTCCACCTGCGCAAGCACTTCCCCGGATCCCTTGACATAACACGCCGTTCCAAGACAAACGCCGATCTTATACTTTCCTTTCGGCATCAGAGAAAATTGCGAATAAAACGTCGCCACTCCGTAAACTTCCGAAAGCGATACGCCGAACTCTTCGGCAACGATTTCCTGCACCTCTTTGGGCAGATACCCGTATATGCCCTGTGCCGTCTGCAACGCTTCCATCAGCGCGCCTTCCTTATGCTTCAATTGAGAAAGCGCACGACGCAATTCGTTTTCCTGTTCTTTGGTCCCCTGAAACGGAACCGTGCATTTTTTACTCATCTGGACCTCCGTTATCGTATGAGCAGGAATGCAACCCGCTGTTTTTTATTATATCATATCCTTTTCCGTTTTTCAAGCGATACCGAATAAAAAAATCTGCGAAGTCGCACGGCAATTTTCGCCGTATCGGCGCTCTCGGCAAATCCCGCCGTTTCTTCGGACACGGCGTTAAAAAAAACAGCCCTTTTCTGCCGGAACAAAAAATTCTTCTTTCCCGTTTTTCCTTTCGTTTACAGACCGTTTTCTCTTCGTTTTCCGCATCCGACGACGGCATACGAGCCCTTTGTTTATACCGTGCCGGTAAACCGCAATGGATCGCCGACGGGGACTGAAGATTGGAAAAAACAGTCTGAACAGACTGTTTTTTCCTTTTCTGAAAATTATGTTTTTTTCCGCTCTTCTCTTCCGATCAGCCTGAACTCGCTGAAATTCGGTTTACACCATAAGGCGTTTCCTTTCCATCCCGTACGCCCGTACCGATCGGTATAATATACGAACGAGCCGTACGGCCGAGCCGTGTCGCAACTGACGCCGAGGTCATCAAAGGCGATCGCCTGCACGTGAAAATAATAACGCTTTTGCGGATCGCAATCGTAGTGACAATAAAACGCCTCCCGAAATCCGCGCGGCACCGTTATTTCCTCCGGCACGCCGCGATTGATATAGACAGACCGATTCCGCGTCAGAAACATCCCCGTGATATACCCGTAATACTCGCTCATGTTCAGGATATTTCCGCCGAGATACGTTTCCGTATAACTTTCCACCTGCGAACCGTCTTCCCGTTTGTAAACCGGCTGCCCGAAAACATTATAAACAGGGGCGCTCTCCGCCAATTTATCGTCAAAAACCTGAAATCCGATATACAGGTATTTTTCATCCCATAACATCCTGACGTTGAATTTTGCCCGCCGGTCGTAGTCTTCAAACGTTTCGTAATTTTGAAACACGACGAGCTTTTTCGTACGGTTCCACACGCTGTCTGCGTTTTCTTCCGCTTGCATCATCTCGTCGGATAAGATCCGTTCCGTCCCCGCGCCGCAATAGGTCGCCTCCGCCTCTTCTTCCTGTCTTTTGGAATATTTCCCGATCTGTTCCGAAAGAATCCTGCGGATCGTTCCGATCTTGCGATGCTGAACGGCCGTCAGTTTCTTCTGCAACGCACGATTTAATGCATCCAGTATCGGTTCCGCGATTCCCGCCGCAAGGATAAACTGCCCGATGTAAATATCTCCTCCCGTCGCATAAAACACGTAATCGTCGCGTTCGTCCCACCCCTTCTGGATCAACGCATAATATTCCCGCATTTCATCCGCGGCGTCCCCGTACGCTTCGCGGCAGAACCATTTTGTCAGATCATCCACGTTTTCGTCCGGATCTGCCAGCAAACGGTTCATCTGCCAGCAATACATTTCGTTCATATCGTAAAAATCGTCGTCCCCTTCGAGATTCGCCCTGTCTACTCTCCCTTCCGGCACGATCCCTTTCACGCCGACGGACCGATACCATTTTAATATCTTCTGCACGACGTAAACCGACGGTCTCGAATAGATCTCTCCGCGGAAACACTGCCAGTAATTATAAACAAAGACATTCTGCGCACGGCGGCACCAGGTTTCGATGTTCTTTGCGATTTTTCGGGAGACTTCGGAAGGATCGGATAAATAATCGATATGATCGTTCGTCAGAATCGGCGCGACGCCGACCCACAGTTTTTCGCTGATCCTTGTGGACGGACAGGCCTCCGCATACAGGTATGCCAGCGTCACGAATTGCGCTTTCGGATAAACTTCCCCGACTTTTTTGACAATCCTGTTGATAAAGTTGAAATATACCGTGGACTTGTAATTTTCATCTGTCGGAACAACCGTATTTCCGTCGTCCGTAACAAACGGTTTTTCGCTTAAAACAGCGCCGTCTTCCTCCATGTAAAAATACATATCGTCGGGCATCAGCAGATTGATCGTCCGCCCTTCCGCAAAAGAAGGATTTTTCCCGATAAACGTTACGATTTTTTCCGCTATACGCGCCGCCGCGCCGGCATGATAATAATTGATATATCCTCTTTTGGGGTTCCCTTCCGCCGTTTTCATAAAATATTCCGGATGCAATTGCAGTTCTTCCGAAATATCGTCCGCTTCTGAAAAATATTCCCCGAACGGCTTCACGCCGTATCGCGCATACTCTTCGTCGTAAACAAAAAACTTTACGTTGTTCTTGTTTGCCGCAAGATACCTTACCGTACCGCGATCGAGCATATTCCCCTGCTCTCCCAAGCCGCAGATATTCCATCCGCGCACGGCAAAAGCGGGCTTTATTGTATAATCGCACGTTGCGGCAACGAGTTCTGTAACCGAAGTGACAATCCTTTCCTCTCCTCGCTTTCCGCGCGATCGGATCACATTCCAGTTCCGCTCTGTGAAATCGCATACGCCGAAAAACACGCCCCCTGGAACGTGTGAAAAGATATACAGATTGCCGCCTGAAAGCCGCACGGAAAACCCGTCCGATTCCCGCAGATTTTTTTCGTCTTCCGAAAATTCGTCGCGCAAAAACGGAAAGTCACAAAACGTCCCTAAAACGACCGTGCCCGCCGCGGGACGTTCGTCTTTGCCGAATGTTTGCAGACCGATCTTCGCGCCGCAAAGCAAACGGACGGTTTCGAGAAATTCCGCAGCCGCCTCCGCCACGGGCGGCTGCGCATTTTCCGATATTGCGATCTTCACAACGGCTTCCCCGTTTTGTGTGAACAAAAAATCTTTTTTCATGAAAATCTATCTGATGAGTTCCAAAACACACGCGGACATCGGCTCAATGCAAAAATCAAACGTGTATGTATTGTTTTCCGCACGGAACGCGGCGGACCGCCATTTCGGGTCTTCCGCGGACATGACCTTTGCGGAAACATATTTTGTCTTTGTTTTCAGTCTGACGGGCTCCGTCCGATCGTCGAGATAATTATTTAAAATGACGATATCTTTGCCGTCCTGATGAAACAGATACGGCACGATCATGCACCCGTCGGCAAACAGAGATTCTTCCTGCGCTTCGGTAAGGGCGTAAGAAATCGCCTTCTGACGGAGCGGCTGCAACACGCCGTAGGGCATTCCGTCTCCCTCGTCGTATTTTTTTTCACACTCATAATACGGCAAAACGAGAACCCTTCCGTTCACCACCGTAATTCCGTTTGCGACGCGCTGCTCGCGATGATTGTAAAAACCGCTCAGCACCTTTATTTTTGCCGTTCCGTAATCGATTTTCGCACAATCGCCCATAAAAAACAGCGCGTCGGCACGTTCATCGGCATAATCCGCATATCGGAAGTCGCCCTCCGACTGTTCATAACTGAACGAAGCCCCCAGCTCTTCCATACGTTCGACAAAAGCCACCCCCGCATACTTTTCCAATCCGCGGTTTTTCAGTTCTTCGACGGTCTGCGCGTTCAGCACGACAAAATTATTTTGGAAGATATTATCGATCCGATCGTCGGAAAGTTCCGTCACGGCAGACGCCGTCAATGCAACGATCTCTCCTTTTATATCGGCGCTGTCGGTAAAACGCAATGCCCCGCCGAAACAGGAAAGAAGCCCGCCGAGCAGGTTTTCCGGCGCCAGCACCGCCGCAAGTTCCTTACAGCCCTTTCTGTGCAAATACGCCTTTCCGCCGTTATACACCACGACTCCCCCTGCCTGCGAATATTTCAAACCCATCGCATTCACCGCGCTCAGATAAGGTTTGCTTTCCGCCAGCTCTTTTGCAAAAATTTCGCCGTCAATCACGCCGTTTCCGCAAAACTGAAAGATGTCGAAGGTCGTTCCTTTCATGATATACGGCTGCGCCATGACCATCTGATACCGCGTCCACCGCGCGCTTTTGCTGTAACGGCTCATCGGAGAATTTTCGATCTCCGCAAACAGCGGCGTATCGTCGTCGAGAGTCGCGCGGTTGGGCAAAAGATATCTGTTAAACTGATAGCAGAACTTCTGCGGAGACGTCTGCCGATAATGCGCCAGCGAGACGCGGTTCAGCGACGGACGGTACCGGGAAAGCGTTTGAAACATCTCCCGCTGATCCCGTCCTTCCAACTGGTATTGTCCGCCGCCGCTCGTCATCAGCCCGATCCTGACCGGCAGGTCTTTCAATCCTTCCACAAGATATGCCGCGAGTTCCTGCATGATTTTCCCGTTTACGTCGGAATATGCTTCCCGGTACCCCTTTTCGCCGTCCGTCATCCTCTGCACAAAAGTATCCCGATCGATCGACTCTAATCCCAGTGCTCCGGCATAAAGTCCCATATGCTCTTCGCAAAAGCATCCGCCTAAGTAAAGAGGATCATGATTCAGCATACGGAAATCGTCTTCCAGCCAGAGGACTTCCGGTCGGATTTCCTCGCATAAATAACGGAGATAATCCAAGTAATACTTCCGCCATGCCTCCGACAAAGGACAGACCGTTGCCGTGGATTTCTGCCCGTACGGATCGACCATTAACCGAAAATCCTCCTGCCCCGCGTGCAACGTTCTGCCGCGACCGGTATGCAGCAATGTCGCCCAGGGATTCAAAGACGTTGTAACGCCGATCTCCTGCAGTCTGTCACGGAGTCCGACGATCATCTTTACATACGGTTTTGCCATTTCTTTTGTCAGATGACCGTCGTTCAGCGACTCCGCCCCGATGAAAAACATAACGTCGTCAATTTTTGCTTTTTTGCAAAATGTAAGTAATTTTTCCGCTCTGTCCCCTAACGGCAATGCCGGATCCAGTGCGAAACGCAGCGAATAAATGTGTCCGTCCATCATATGTCCGATTTGTGCCCTTTTCAGATTTTATTTGATCAATACGATGTCCCCGATATAGAAGCTCGGAAGACTCGGCAGCTGATTCATGTTTTCACCGTACAGGGCAAAGATCTTGATCCGGCTTTCCCCGTTCATGAATTCGATCAGCGTCTCCACGGGGATCTGCTCTTCAATCCATTGATTCTTCGGAAGATTCCAAATATTCCCCGAATCTTTCTTAAAATACCCGAGCAGCGAATCCGTTCCCATCGAACAACCGTGCGTTACGCCCGTCTGATCTGCCGGCGTGGCGGCAAACGTCAGCTTTACATAGCTGTATTCTCTCAGTTCTTCCGCGGTTTTGCCGATGTCGAGATAATATGCCTTCGTCCCCGCGCCGCCGTCCGATACAAACTGCAACGCCGCGCCGGTATATTCTCCTGCAATGCCTTCAATCTGCGACGCGTCCGCATACGTCTCTCCCTTGCTGATTCCGTTTCCCGCATCGATGCCGATGTTGCCCGAAGTAAACGGATCGCCCGCACTGAAAAGAATGTCGCCCGCCGCCTTTTCCAGCACGATGTCCCCGATGCAGAATTTCATCATCGTAGAAGAGCCTTTTTCACTCCAGAAATCGAAGAGCACGACCGTTTCGTCCGCTTGCCTCAGTTCAATCAGCTGATCGATGGGAATATATAACCGCACCCAGGTGTTCTTCGGCAGAGTGGTGTTCGCCTGATAGTAGTTCCCGACCAAATTGTTCGTATCCCCGAGCACCGCCATATACGTTGCCGCGTCGCTTTCCGCTTCTGTATTGCACTGGAACGCAAACCACAAACTTACATAATCGTATTCGGCAAGTTCCTCGACGGAAACGTGTCCGAGCGACAGCAAATACTTTCTCGATGCCTGCCCTTCCGTAAAGCGCGCGGCTGTGCCGTCGTAGTCTCCCTTGATCTCCGGAACGTCTGCCGCGGCGATATAATCTTCAAACAAACCGCTGCTCTGCGAAAGATTTCCGCGGGTGCCCTCATATGCTGCCGAGAACAACACGTTTTCCGGCGTAGCGGCGACGACTCGGACCGTCGAAGTATACGTTTCGCCCAGAATTTTGACATAAACTTCCGCATTGCCGATCGCCGCACGCACGCCTCCGACGCTTGCGCCGAAAACGATTGCATCGTATCGCCCGACCTGACGGCGGGTTTCAACTTCTACTTTACTTTTTTTCTGCATGGTTCCGTTTTCCCGATACATCCGAACAGAGGAATTCCGTTCGTTATAATCCTGTTGCGCCCCTATTATACAAAAATCAAACACCAATATCAATGCAATTATCAAACAATAAATATTAAAAAACGAACATTTTTGACCGCAATAAAATTTTATGCTTTCCAAAGAAAAATTTTTAGAAAAATTTGTTGACTTTTCCCAAGATGAGAATATAATTTTATCTTGAAATATTTATTTTCAAAGCCGATCGGGAACAGGTGAAAATCATGCAAACACAGCAAATTTATGCAAATAATCCCTATAATAAGATGATTTCCAGTAATCTTATTTCCGTTTACAACACGCGGGCATACCACCCTCACCGAACGATCTTTTCGGGCGATCGCGTCGCCATGAACTGTATGATCATTACGATAGAAGGTGAAGGAATGATCGAATTAAAAACGAAAGACCAGGTGATTCTGAGAAAAAATTCTGTGTTTTTCGGCAATATTTCCGATATGTGCGCATTGAGCTGTAATTGCAACTATTGGCACTTTTTATGTTATTGGTTTGTTTCCTTGGGAATCGATCTTCCGCAGAACAAAGCCTTCCAATTACCCGACGCGGATCTGGATACGGAAAACGACGACGCGACGAAAATCATCCGCCTGATGCAGAGCCATCAGGAAAACAAGATCGATTTTGCCAACGCTTTTTTCACCTACAAACTTCTTTCCGTCATAGAAAAACTTTCCATCGACACCGCAAAATTATCTTCCGTTTTAGACAATCTGATTTACTATATCAACACGCACCTGCAAGATGACCTGCATTTGAAAAACATCGCCGACGAGTTCGGGTACTGCGAAAAGCATATCCGCTATATTTTCAATACAAAACTGAATATCTCTCCGAAAAAATACATCAATAAGGTAAAATTGGAACATATCTGCAATCTGATGCTGACGACTTCTCAGTCCATGCAGGACCTTGCCGAAATGTTCAATTACTCCTCCGCCAGTCATCTGATCAATGCTTTTAAAAAAGAATACGGATGCACTCCGAAACAGTATCTCAAAAATATGTCCTCACTTCTTCGGGAAAAGTCGCCTATACGAACGGCACGTCGCTCCGAACCCGATAACGCCGATTTCGTTCCGTTCAGCGGAAAATAACAAAAAACCTTTGCATTTCGGGAGAAACCATGACCATTCTGTTTTTTTTCATCATCGCGATCATGCGCGTTATTCAGACGTTCTGCGGAAAAATTACGAGCAACCTCATCCATACGAAAACGCTGTTTTTTCAGTACGGCGTCTGGTACCAGATCATCAGTTCGGTGCTGGGCTTGATTGCACTGTGTTTCAGCGGGTTTTACGGATTCGATCTGCCTACGGTTCTCTGCGCGCTCGCCGCCGCCGTTCTTTTTGCGGTGGATCTGTACGCCGGCATCGAGTGCATGAAGGGCGGCACGCTTGTTCTGGCGACGATGTTCGCAAACGGCGGACTCTTCATCCCCTGCATCGTCGGAATTTTTCTCTTCGACGAGCAGATGAGCCTGTTTCAGTGGGGTGGACTGATTCTCTTTATTGTTTCCGCCTGTCTGCTCGTATCCGGCTCGAAAGACGTATATCACGGTTGCTCTTTCCGCACCGTCGTCATGCTGATTATCCATATGCTGGCAAACGGTTTGATCATGGTCGTACAGAAGGTTTTCGGGCTGATGGTCCCCGACAGCAATCCTTCCATGTATTCCTTTCTGACATTCGGATTTCACGCCGTCATTATGGCGATAGGTCTGTTCTTTGTTATCGCAAGCGAAAAACACGCGAAAAAACGTGCGCTTGTATCCTTCGTTCAGGAACCCGCGGCTTCGGGCGTCGGATGCGTTGCCGACAGTCATGCAGCCGAGGAACCGGCGACCGCTCTCTCTCCTACAGCCGAGGAACCGACAACCGCTCTCTCTCCTACAGCCGAGGAACCGGCGGCCGATCTTCGTGGGAATACAATCGCCCGCCGATCGGTCAGCCGCGATATGAAGATCATACTGCTTTGCGGGGCGTTGCTTGCGGTTGCACTGTTTACCATCAATCTTCTCGTTCTGCTGATGGTCGATATCCCTTCGGTGGTCCTGTTCACGATTTCCAGCGCCATCAGCGTCATCATCACCTGTCTTGTCGGCGCCATCGGGTTTCATGAAAAACTGACGATCAAAAATCTCCTCGGACTGGTCCTCGGATTCGCTTCCATCATCATAATCAGCCTGCTCTGATCCGACGCCGTTCTCGTCAAAAAATGCAAGGCGCTTGAAGCCGCTTGAAAAACAGGCGCAAGAAAAGCGTGAAAATCGATGCTTTTACGGATCGCGCACAAGCGATCTGTCCGGAAAAGGGCGAAGATTTGCGTTGCATCGCTTGCAAATCTTCGCCCTTTTTGTTGTGCTGTTTTGTATTTCGGAAGTTATGTGCTTATTCCGCCGCTCTTACGCCGTATGCGACGGTATGACTTGTTTCGTCTGCCGATCCTGCCGTAGGCAGAGGGCATGCGTATACGCCGCGCAACGGACGATGCGCCGAAAATTCCCCGCGCATTTACTTTTTTTCGCCCGATTGCATTCTGCGTGAAGATGTCCGGAAGCCGTCGTTTCAGACGGTGATATCGAAAATTTTATTTTTCCATCTTTATTTCCGCCACTCTCACGGAAAAACTCGTCCCGTAAAAAAACGGTGCGACTTGCAGCGTATTTTCTTTTGTTTCCGCTTTTTTGCCGTTATCCAGCCACCGCGCGCTTTTTATCGTCCGATCCAGCGCGACGCTCCTTGCCTCTTTGCCGAACGCAACGTTCGGGTCCGCGGTCATCGGCACGTCTTTGATTGCCACATAGTATTTACCGCCGTTCTGCAAAAGCGTTCCGCCTTTACAGCCGATCTCCGTTCCGCTTGCGCCGTAAATGAAATGTTTGTTTTTCCCGATCCATTTCCCGATCATTTTCAGGATCTCGCGATCGATCTCTCTGACCGCGCCGTTCCCTTTCGGACCGACATTCAACAAAAAGTTACAGCCGTACTGACGGCAATCCACCAGATTTTCTATCAGTTCTTTCACGGGTTTATAATGGATATCGTCCTTTGCGTATCCCCAGTGATCGTTCATCACCTGACACATTTCTCCCGCGAGAATCTTGCCTTCCGAACTCTTCACGGCAAAAGGTTTTCCCCTTTCAAACGTCACGCAATCGATTTCCTTATGCCCTGTTTCTCCCTGCGCGGACAGACCGGTATTGTTGGTGATGATCGCCTCCGGCTGGTATTTCCTCAGCAAGGCGTAAATTCTGTCTTCCTGCCAGTTTTCATTTGGCTTATCCCACATTCCGTCAAACCAGAATCCGCCGATTTTCCCGTAATTCTTGCAAAGAATTTCAAGACTGCTCACCAGATAATCGATATATTTCGGAAAGTTTGTTTTATAATTTTCGTGATACCAATCCAGAAGCGTATGGTAAAAAAACGGCACGATGTTTTCCGCGCGGCACGCTTCGACAAATTCTTTTACCAGGTCTCTGCCGCACGCCGAATGCGGCGCGTCAAACTCGTTCAAGCCTTGCGTATCGTAAAGGGAAAAACCGTCATGATGACGCGTTGTCAGCACAATGTATTTCGCGCCCGCCGCTTTTGCCGTTCTTACAAGTTTTTGCGCCCAGTCTTTCTTTACCTTGAACTTTTCCGGAAGTTTACGATATTCTTTCCGTTTTTCTTCCGTTAAATAAGAATAATTCCATTCGCCCTTTCCCGCAACACTGTACAACCCGAAATGCACGAACATTCCGAAAGTCAGTTTTTTAAAACGCTCGATATATCCGTAATCCATTTGATTTATTTATACAGTTCCTTATAATTTGCGCAGGCGCGGTAGTCCGCGGCTTCCGGATCCTTCGTTCCGAACGCGCACCAGCTGTGCGGACGATAAATATCCTTATCCGCTATGTTATGTAAACTTACCGGGATCCGGAACATACTCGCCAGCGTGATCAGATCTTTCCCGATATGCCCGTATGTGAACGCACCGTGATTCGCTCCCCAGTTCGCCATCACGTTATACACGCTCGAAAATGCGTTCGTTTCGTTCAGCCGCGGCACAAACCACGTACTCGGCCACGTCCTGTCCGTTCTGTTCAGAAGCGTTTCGTTGACCTTTTCGGGCAGGACCGCCGTCCACCCTTCCGCAATCTGCATGGTGTACCCTATCCCGTCCACCATATTCACGCGCACCAGCGTCACCGGCATTTCCCCCTGCGTGGAATACGTACTCGAAAATCCGCCCCCGCGGAAGTATCCCCTGTTCGCGGGCGAAAACTTTGTCGCCTCCAGCATTGCGGAAATATCCTCTTCCGTCACCTTCCACCACTCTTTCATCACGGAATTGCCCTTTTCGTCCTTGCATGCGCCCGTGCCGTCCAATGCCGCCGCGCCGCTGTTGATAAGATGCATGAATCCGTCTTTCGCTTTCCCGTCCGCCTTCCAGCCCGTGCAACGCTCCACCGCCGCAGGACTCCAATACGTCCTCACATCCGCAAACACGCTCGCTCTGCCCGTTAAAAGATTGCAAAACAGCATCGCCAATCCGTTGCAGTTGTCGCTTTCCGTCGCGAGCAGTATCGGTTGCTTCTTCCCGTTCCAGTCGAACGTGGAATTGAGTATCGCCTCGGTATAGTCCCCGTTCGGCTTATAGTCCGTCCACATCCTCTGCCCCTGGAATCCGCCGAGTATCCCGTTCCTCCCCAGCGCCTCTTCGTGACGGCCGATATCACCCAGTTTTTCGTTGCCAAGCATGATATCTTTAATAATGAGCGTCATCTTTGCGACGAATTCCCACTGCTTGTCCAGCTCTTCTCTCGTAAAGTCCTTTTGTTCCCAAATACTTCCGTTATAGTCCTTGCCTTCTTTACAGTTCTTTTTGATCCAGGCAAGTTCTTTTTCGTATTCTTCCTTGTCGTAAATTTCCAGATCGATACGCCGCAGAATTTCCGTCATGTCCACCCATTCCGCACGGATCCCGAAATACTTCTGCATCATGTTTGCATCGAGGAAACTTCCGCCGATGCCCATAGCGACCGAACCGATGGACACGTACGCTTTGTTTCTGATCTGCCCCACCGCCAACGCACAGCGGGCAAAGCGAAGTATCTTTTCCCTGACGTCGGGCGTGATGCCGCTCATGCCGATATCCTGCACGTCTTCGCCGTAGATGGCGAATGCGGGCAAACCCCTTTGCGCGTGCGCCGCCATACACGCGGCAAGATATACCGCGCCCGGACGCTCCGTCCCGTTGAATCCCCACACCGCTTTTGTCGTCAGCGGGTCTAAGTCCATCGTCTCGCTGCCGTAACACCAGCACGGCGTTACCGTCAGCGTGGCGGTGACGTTTTCCTTCTGAAAATACTCCGCACACACCGCCGCCTCTTTCCCGCCGCCGATGGTGCACGGAGAGATAACGACTTCCGCTTTCGTGCCGTCCGCATAGAACACGTTCTCCTCGATGAGCTTCTTCGCGTCCCTCGCCATCTGCATGGTCTGTTCTTCCAAGCCTTCTCTGATCCCGCCCCATCTGCCGTCTATTGTAGGTCTGATTCCGATCCTCGCTTTCATGCCTTTTCTCCTTCTCCATTATTTTTCATTGCGAAAACACCGATCATGCGCCCGATTTCTGCCATATCAATAAAACAGCATCTCTCTGCACAAATAGTTCGCTTTTTCATTATAACAGATTCTTTTTTAAATTGAAATACAATACGTTAAAATTATCATAAACTTTTTTTGATTTCATGCATTGAAAAATCATAAGCAGCACTTATTTGTCTTTATAATTTGACGGAAATAAAAAACCTTACCCTGCCCCTTATCTGCGATAAAGGACAAAGAAAGGTTCTTCCGGCGGAACAAATAAAATCCCAACCGAACCTTTTTACGGGTTCAGTTGGGTACCGCTTGGCGGAGCGTTAGTAACGTAAATCGAATTCTATTTAATATTTTTGATTTTAGTTATATCGCCATCGCACAATAATT
>CALVWR010000025.1 GCA_944367565.1 uncultured Clostridia bacterium | reverse complement strand
GAACTTTACAATCCGAAGACCTTCATCATTCACGCGGCGTTGCTGGGTCAGAGTTGCCTCCATTGCCCAATATTCCCTACTGCTGCCTCCCGTAGGAGTCTGGACCGTATCTCAGTTCCAATGTGGCCGATCACCCTCTCAGGTCGGCTAACCATCGTCGACTTGGTAGTCCGTTACACTACCAACTATCTAATGGTACGCGAGCCCATCCGTATCCGATAAAATCTTTTACCTCAAAGGGATGCCCCTTCGTGGTCTTATGCGGTATTAGCACACATTTCTATGTGTTATTCCCCAGATACGGGCAGGTTGCTCACGCGTTACTCACCCGTCCGCCGCTAACTATGGGAGCAAGCCCCCATAGTCCGCTCGACTTGCATGTATTAAGCACACCGCCAGCGTTCGTCCTGAGCCAGAATCAAACTCTTAAGTTTAATTTCTTAAAGCTGAGCCTTGCGGCTCAACCGCTCTAACAATTTGTTGTTGTCATTTACTGACTGTTTTTTCAAGTACATATATACTCAAATGATTGACAGAAACTTTTCAAAATAGCTTGTATTTTGTCTTATTTCCTACTATTCAATTTTTAATCTGCATTGCGCTGAATCCGTTCAGCGGTGCCGCCCTGTTTGACAGCTTACTCATAATATCATATCCTTTTTGTAAAGTCAAGCATTTTTCAAATGTTTTTTTACTTTTTTTCGGGATTTTTTCCGATTCTTTTTTTGCCACTATATCTTGCGTTTCCGTCGGCTTTTTGACCACTAGAAACCGGTATGATAGGACAATTTTTACCGTTTTCATCCCGTTCGGATATTCCGTTTTGTAAGCCCCGTTTCGTGCGGAACATTGCTTATTATAGCTTTATTTAAAACGATTGTCAAGCAATTTTTACAAAATCTTTAAAACTTTTCTGTTTTTCGACAAGCCCCGTTTCTTTCGTTCTTTATATATATAATATGTTTAAAAATCTTTCTCCCGGCGGAAGATCGCCCGCTCGATCACGCCGCCGCCGATGCACTTTTCCCCGTCGTAAAACACCGCGAACTGTCCTTCGGTGATCGCGCGCTGCTTCTCGTCGAACCAAACTTCGATCTCACCCTCGCGGATGCGTACCGTACATCCCTGTTCAGGCTGACGGTAGCGGAATTTTCCCGTGCAGCGGAATTCCTTTTGTGCGGGCGGAAACGGAATCCAGTTTGCGTTTTTCATGATCAGTCCTTCGGAATACAGCTTTTCTTCCGATCCGTGCGCGACATAGAGAATATTGTTTGCCGCGTCCTTCTCCACGACGAACCATCTGCCTTCGTCGTCCTTCTGTCCGCCGATGTTCAGCCCCTTGCGCTGCCCGAGCGTATAATACATCGTGCCGCAATGCTCCCCGAGCACCCTGCCGTCGCAGGTTTTAATCAAACCTTTCTTTGCCGGAATATACGTCTGCAGAAACTTCCGGAAATTCCTCTCCCCGATAAAACAGATCCCCGTGCTGTCCTTCTTGTGCGCCGTTGCCAGGCCGTTTTCCTCCGCAATCCGACGCACTTCTTCCTTTCTCAGCTTTCCCAAAGGGAACAATACATCCGAAAGCTGTTCCTGACTCAGCTGATTGAGAAAATACGTCTGATCCTTTCCCGCATCCTTCGCCTTCAGAAGATAATGAATCCCTCCCTCGTGCAGAATGTCGCAGTAATGCCCCGTCGCGATATAATCCGCACCCAGATTCTTCGCGTATTCCCGGAAAGGCCCGAACTTGATCTCGCGATTGCATAAAACGTCGGGATTCGGCGTGCGCCCCGCTTTGTACTCCGCAAGAAAATACGAAAAGACCCTCTTTGCATATTCCTTTGAAAAATTGACCGTGTAATACGGAATGTCCAGAAGATTCGCCACGCGCCGTACGTCCGCGTAATCCTCTTCCGCCGTACAGCATCCGTCCTCGTTCTCCTCTTCCCAATTCTGCATGAACAATCCTATCACCTTGTATCCCTGTTCCTTCAGCAGCAACGCCGCTACCGATGAATCCACACCGCCGCTCATGCCGACGACCACGGTCTCTTTCATATCCGCCTCCTTCCGTATCGGTTTTATTGTAATACTTTCCCCGCTTTTTGGCAAGCATTTTCCCTTTTCCGCATGATTTTGCCAAAAGCCTTGTCCCTTTTTCGCAAACTCATGAAAAAACCTTGCTTTTTCCGTCGGGATACGCTATAATACTAAATAAATATATTCTGAGGAGGATTTCTCTTTCATGCCTGAGGGCACAGTCCCCTTACTACTGGCAATCATCGTATTGCTTCTGTTATCGGGATTCTTTTCTTCAATGGAAACGGCGTATTCGTGCGCCAACAAACTTAAACTGAAAACAATGAGCGCCAACGGAAACACCCGCGCCGAAAAAACATTGAAACTCGCGGAAAAGTACGACGCTCTGCTCTCCACCCTTCTGGTGGGGAACAATATCGTGAACATCACCTCGACGACTCTCGCCGGGTTGCTGTTCGCAAAACTCATCGCAGACGGCGCAACCGCCGCGACGGTTTCCACCGTGGTGACTACCGTCGCCGTGCTGATCTGCGGAGAGATCACGCCGAAGATGATCGCCAACGTGTATCCGGAAAAATTCGCGATGGCAGGATATCCTCTTCTGATGTTCTGCTCGGTCATTCTCTACCCCGTGAATTTTCTGTTTACCGGTTGGAAATGGCTGCTTGCCAAAGTGTTCAAGCTGAAAAACGACTCCATCGTCACCGAGGACGAGATCATGACGATGGTGGAAGAAGCGCAAAGCGGCGGCACCCTCAAACAGGAAGAAACAAAACTGATCCGATCGGTCATAGAATTCGACGATCTGGAAGTCGTGGACATTCTGATTCCCCGCGTCGACATCACTGCCGTGGAACTCGGCACGCCGTTCGACAAGATCAAAGAAGTCTTTGACGACGAAGGGTATTCGAGGATTCCCGTTTACAAGGGCAGCATCGATACCATTGTGGGAATTTTACACGAAAAAGATTTTTTCCAGGCTTATCTGAAAGGAAAGAAAGATATTTCGCCTTTTCTGCAAAGCGTTGTTTATACGACGGAACATATCAAGATTTCCGCCTTGCTCAAACAGCTGCAAAAGAAAAAAGCCCATATGGCGATCGTACTCGATGAGTACGGCGGGACGTCGGGCATTGTGACGCTGGAAGATATTCTGGAAGAACTTGTCGGTGAGATCTGGGACGAACACGATGAGGAGACCTCGTTCTGCCGCCCCATCGACGAGAATACCACGATCTTTGACGCAAACGCTTCCCTGCTCGATTTTCTGGAATATTACGATATCGACACGGAAGAATACAATAACTACGACGCCAGCACCATCAGCGGCTGGGTCATCGAACAGCTGGGCGGTATCCCGTCCGTCGGAAGAGAGTTCAAGTATAATCATCTGAACATCGAGATCACAAAATCCACGGTGAAAAAGGTGCTGGAAATCAAAGTGACGAAACTCCCCCCCGACAAGGCGGAAACGGAAAAGAAAAACGAAAAAAAGCTGCTTCATCTGTTCGATAAGGATGAAAAAGAATCCGACGAAGAAAAATAACGATCCGCGGCGCTCTGCGCCGCAAATATGCATCCGTAGCGCAATTGGATAGAGTGTCAGCCTCCGACGCTGAAGGTTGTGGGTTCGATTCCCGCCGGGTGCACCAAAAAAGGAGCGCAAGTTGAAATTTCAACTTGCGCTCCTTTTTTCATCCGACCTTCTTCATTTCTTATCCATCGCTTTTTATCCGCCGAACCGCAAAACGAACGCATTGCGCAGCCTCCTATATGCCGCTGACGGATCTCCGTTGTTTCCGCCGGCGTTTCCGACAAAGCCTTTTACCGTTCCCCTGACGGGTTTTCCGCCGCCGTTCGAGCCGAACTCATCTTACATCGGTTTTTCGTATGTTTATTCTGCAAAGCAAGCGTATTCCTTTCCCAGAACACGCCGTTTGTATAGCCTTGGATCGACCGGTCACGCTCCGCCTGTTCCAGCCGGTATTCCGCCCATGCGCAATATAACGGATTCTGTTCGATACCGATATAATGCCGTCCCAATTTCTTCGCCACGACGGACGTTGTTCCCGAACCGAGAAAAGGATCCAGCACCACGTCCCCCTCGTTGCTGCTCGCAAGAATCAGCTTCGCAAACAGTTTTTCCGGCTTTTGGGTCGGATGTGCCGTATTTTCAGGCATCGACCAGTACGGAATGGAAATATCGTCCCAGAAGTTTGAAGGATATGTGTTTCTGTAATTCCCGTCCGACGTTTCTTCCCAATCCTTCGGCTTGCCGTCGATCTTGTAGGGCGCAATCACCTTTCTTCGGCACATCACGGCGTCAACATGAAACGTGTACCGTTTCGATACCGTGGCGAACCATATATCTTCCAGCGCGTTTTTCCAGTTCGCCCGCGCACCGCGGCCCTTTTCCCTCTGCCAGGTGATCCTGTTGGCGATATGAAAATACTGATTCAGCACACTCCCGATGATCAGACTCGATTGCCAGTCGCAGCAAACGTAAACCGACGCCGTATCCTTCAGTAACGGGACGACCTTTTTTATCCAGCTTTCCGTATACCTTGCATACTCCGTTTCGTTGAGTTTTGAAAATCTGATCCCGTGAAAATCCTTGTCCAGATTGTAATACGGATCGGCGATCAGCAGATCGACGCTTTTTTTCGGAAAAAAATCCAGAATTTGCAGAGAATCTCCCAAAATCGTTTTATCGAGCAACGTTTCGATTTCCGTATCTTTCCATACGGAAATACACCTGTCGGCATATTGCCTGCCTTCTTCAA
This sequence comes from uncultured Clostridia bacterium, assembly GCA_944367565.1. Lineage (GTDB taxonomy): Bacteria > Bacillota > Clostridia > Christensenellales > Borkfalkiaceae > UMGS775. Next base: position 12,655 of record CALVWR010000025.1, on the reverse strand, counting down.
GAGAAAACTCTATCGTCTTATTCCTTGGCGATTTCACAAAATCCCTCGTTTGCGTTTCTTTCGGATATTATAACACATTTCTTTGTGATTTTCAAGCGTCTCTTCCCGCCAAACGGTGAAAGATGCAAAACCGCTTTCCTTCAGTCGCGGCACGGCAGGCGCGCTTTCTCCTTGCGCACCTGCCGGAAAAATGATAAAAGGAAATCGACGCGGCAAAAAGTATCCCTGCCCGTTTTTGTTAAAATATTGTATTTTTCTAATTGTAATTATTCGGCGTTTTATAAGTGTGTATATATATGAAAAAGTACCAAAATGTAATAAAAATATATGATAAAGTGATGAAATTTAACGATTATTTAACTTTAAACTTGAGCATCATTATTGACATAATAACTTTATCCGCATATAATGAATTTAGAGAAACAAAGCGACGAAAAGGAGGATGCAAGATGGGCGAAGGCGTGATAGAAGTAAATGCTTTGACGAAAGATTACGGCAGCGGGCGCGGCGTATTTGATGTGTCCTTCAGCGTGAACAGAGGCGAAGTTTTCGGATTTCTGGGGCCGAACGGAGCGGGAAAAACCACGACGATCCGCCACATCATGGGATTTTCGCGGCCGCAGAGCGGCGCAACGAGCGTATACGGAAAAGACAGCTTTGCATATCACAGCGACATCATGAAAGATCTCGGATATCTTCCGGGAGAAATTGCCCTGCCGGAAGGGCTGAGCGGCTGGGATTTCATCCGCATGATGCAGAAATTAAAAAATTGTACGGATGAAGGTCGGTTAAAGTATCTGCTCGAGAAATTTGAACTCGATCCGTCCGGCAGTTTAAAGCGGATGTCCATCGGCGTAAAGCGGAAACTTGCCGTCGTGACGGCATTCATGCACGATGACGACGTTCTTATTCTCGACGAGCCGACCAGCGGACTCGATCCCATTATGCAGGAAACCTTTATCGAATTTGTGAAAGAAGAAAAGGCGCGGGGAAAAACGATTCTGCTTTCCAGTCACATATTTTCGGAAATAGACGCGACCTGCGATCGGATTGCGATCATCAAAAACGGCAAGATCATGTCTGTTTTTGTTGCGGACGACATCCGGTACAATCAGAACAAAACCTTCCGCATCACGTTTGCCGACGCCGCGGACTATGCGAAATTCATGACGTACGGATTCCGGATTGTGCATGCCGAAGAGCAAAACCGTACGATCAAGTTTGCCGTAAACGACGCCGACGTAAACGCCCTGATCCGAGACGTTGCCGCACTTTCCGTGACGGATTTTACCGAAGAAAAATTCACGTTGGAAGATTATTTTATGCGGTTTTACTATGAAGAAAAAGAATTCGGAGGTGTACGATGAATCCCGTTATAAGCGTTAAGAATCTTACGAAAGATTACGGAAACGGGCGCGGCGTATTTGACGTATCCTTCGATGTCAGACAAGGCGAGATGTTCGGGTTTGTCGGAACGAACGGCAGCGGTAAGACCACGACGATCCGGCATATCATGGGATTTCTGAAACCCGATCGCGGCAGCTGCGAGGTCAACGGAATCGATTCCTGGCACAATCCGTGCGAGATCGCAAAGCTTGTGGGCTATGTCCCGGGGGAAATCGCTTTTCCGGACGTCAGCACGGGCACGACCTTTCTGAAAATCCAGGCGGAATTTCTGGGCGTGCACGACATGACGCACTGCAACGAACTCATTTCCAAATTAAAGCTGGATACCGAAGCCGATCTGAAGCGCATGAGCAAGGGCATGAAACAGAAAACCGCGCTTGTCGCGGCGCTGATGCACGATCCCGAAATTCTCATTCTGGACGAACCGACAACGGGACTCGATCCGCTGATGCGGGAAGAATTCATCTCCATCGTGCTGGACGAAAAAAGGCGCGGAAAAACGATATTCATGAGCAGCCATATCTTCCAGGAAATCGAAACGACCTGCGACAAGGTTGCCCTGATCAGAAACGGAACGCTGGTGGATGTGGCGGATATGGAAAAGATCCGCAATCACGACATCAAAACATTCAAGGTTTCCTTTTTCGACGCGGAAGCACTGCGTGCATTTCGCAAAAGCGATTTCCGTTTCGGAAAATACGATTCAGAGCGCACGGAAACGGAAGTTTCCGTACCCAAGGATTCCCTTTCAAAACTGTTCAATGTGCTGAAAAATTACGACGTTCGCTATATCAGCGAAGTCAAATACAATCTGGAACGGTATTTCGACGAAATTTTCAAAGGAGGGAAAAACAGTGTTCTCTAAACCTTTATTCAAACAGTCCGTCAAGGCAAACTGGACGATGTGGGTTGCCGTGACGATCGGAATGTGCATCATTCTTTCAACCATCAATATCATCATGGGGTCCATGAATCTTTCCTCTTTAAAACAGGACGAAGAAATGCTCGCGCAGTACTATACCCTCTTTGAACTTTATAACCAAGGTTATCTTTCCGTCACGCTGTCGGAAATCGGCATTACGCTTCCCCTTCCCGTCGATCCTGCGTTGCTCGAACAGATCCCGGGCGGCGTGCAGATCGTTCTGCCTACCGCGGAAAATCTGTCCTTTGAAGGTTTTCTGACGGCGCTCGGCACCGACGCCGATAAGCTGATGTCCATGTCGACGATGGATATCGATAAATTCATTCAGGATATGTACTATACCATGGCGGGCATCATGCTGGCGATGATCTACGTCATCGTAACGGCAAACAAACTGGTCGCCGCGCAGGTGGACAGAGGCTCCATGGCATACGTTCTTTCCACCCCTACCCGCCGTTCCTCCGTGATGTTCACGCAGGCGGGATTCCTGCTCCTTTCCCTTTTCGGAATGTTCTTCATCACCTCGGGCGTGGGACTTCTCACCCAATGGATCGGTTACGGCAGTCTGACCTGGACGAGCGCTTCGAAAACGCTTTTGCTCAATCTCGGCGGTTTTTGCGTGATGGTCGCCATCAGCGGAATCTGCTTTATGTCTTCCTGCCTTTTCTCCCTCTCCAAGTATTCACTTGCGATGGGCGGAAGCATCACGGTATTTTTCTTCGTGTGCAAGATCCTCGGTCTGTTCGGTCAACCCGATTTCGTCAACCTCGGCATGGGAGTCGAAGCCATGAACGTGTTCAATTACATGACCATCGTCTCCTTCCTCGATTCTTCCTCGATCGCAACCCTCGGCACAGATGCCGTCTGCCTCGATTTTATCTGGAAATTTGCTATTTTGGTGGGAATCGGAATCATCACCTACGCCATCGGAATGTGGCGCTTTACCAAAAAAGATCTCCCTCTCTGATTTTCGGAAATTCTTTTCGCTTTGCCCCGCGCACATTCCGGTGCGCGGGGCTTTTTCGTCGAAAAAACCTTTGACGGTTTTTAAAATGTGTGCTATACTTTGTTACGAAAAATATCTAAAGGAAGAATATCGATGAAAATTTCCGATGATGTGCGTTACATCGGCGTCGACGATACGACGCTCGACCTCTTTGAAAGTCAGTATAAAATTCCCGAAGGCGTAAGCTATAATTCCTATTTGATCCTGGACGAAAAAATCGCCGTCATGGATACCGTGGACAAAAGAAAAACCGAAGAATGGCTTGCCAACCTGAAACGGGAACTTGGCGGGAAAACTCCCGATTATCTCGTCATTTCACATATGGAGCCCGATCATTCGGCGTCCGTCGCCGCGCTGATAAAGGAATATCCCTCGATCAACGTTGTCGGCAATCAAAAAACCTTTACGATCGCGGAACGGTTTTTCGGAAATATTTTCCCCGTCCGCACGACGGTGAAAGACGGCGAAACGCTGTCGCTCGGCAAACACTCGCTCACGTTCATCTTTGCGCCGATGATCCATTGGCCGGAAGTGATGGTTTCCTATGAAGCGACGGAAAAAATCCTCTTCTCCGCCGATGCGTTCGGGAAATTCGGCATTCCCTCCGCCGAAGCGGACTGGGACGACGAAGCGCGGCGGTATTACATCAATATCGTCGGCAAATACGGCAATATGGTGCAGCAGTTGCTCAAAAAGGCTTCTATGCTGGAGATTGCGGCGATCTGCCCTCTGCACGGTCCCGTTCTGAAAGGCGATCTTTCGCATTATCTTGAAAAATACGATGTCTGGAGCAGCTACCGGCCCGAAGAAAAGGGAACGTTCATCGCCTGCGCGTCCATACACGGACACACGAAGGAAGCGATGCTGAAACTCAAAGCGATTCTGGAAGAAAAAGGCGAAAAGACGGTCTTCTGCGATCTGACGCGCGAGGATCTTGCCGCCGCCGTGGCGAACGCCTTCCGCTTTGACAAGAGCATTTTCGCCGCCTGCACTTACGACGCGGGTCTCTTCCCGCCGATGGAAGATTTTCTCAACCACCTGAAAGCGAAAAATTTCCAGAATCGGAAAATCGCGCTGGTCGAAAACGGATCCTGGGCGCCTTTTGCGGGAAAGATCATGCGAACGACGCTCGAAAGCATGAAAAATCTGCAACTCGGCGAAACGCTGACCATCCCCTCCGCCCTGCATGACGAAAGCGCACTGGTCTGCTTTGCGGAAAACTTTTTAAAAAATTAAAAGACGGAACGATGCTGGATTCATTTGATTATAAAGAGCCGCGCTGTACGCAATGCGGCGGAGAGGATTTCTATTATCCCGACAACGACAAACCGCAGGGACATATCCCGGTTGACAGGATCATCCGGAAAATCGACGCACTGTTCGACAAAAACGATTACGCTTCCGCGGGAAAACTTTTGGAGAACTGGGAAAACGAAGCGCGGGTCCTGAAAGATAAGCGGGGAGAATTATCCATTCAAAGCGAACTGATGGGGTATTACCGCAAAATCGGCAACCGCGAAAAGGGACTGCAAAGCGTCCGGCGCGGGCTGGAGCTCATCGATCGACTCGGCGCGGAAGAAAGCGTATCTGCCGCCACCATCTATCTGAATGCCGCCACTACGCTGAAATCGTTCAATCAGGCGGAACAAGCCGTTCCCCTTTACGAAAAAACCGGAAAGATCTATGCGGCGCACCTCGACGAAAACGACGCGCGATACGGCGGTTTTTACAACAATTATGCCTTGGCGCTGGTCGATCTCAAACGCTTTGACGAAGCGGAATCGCTCTATAAACGCGCTCTCGACGTGATGAAAAACGTCGAGCACGGGGAAGCGGATTCCGCGATTACCTATGTGAATATGGCGCATTTGTACGAAGCGTGGAAAAATGACGAAGCGCTGATCTCTTCCTGTATGGAAGAAGCGGAACGGTTGCTGAATACGCCTTCTCTTCCGCGGAACGGATATTATGCTTTCGTCTGTTCAAAATGCGCGCCGAGTTTCGGATATTTCGGATACTTTTTAACGGACGCGGATCTGAAGGAAAGGGCAAAGGAAATTTATGAAAGGACTTGAACTTTGTAAAAATTATTATCTCACGTACGGAAAACCCATGCTGGAGAACGAATTTCCCGAAGTCAAGGATCGCATTGCCGCAGGACTTGTCGGAGAAGGTTCGGAATGTTTGGGCTTTGACGACGAAATTTCCCGCGATCACGACTTCGAGCCGGGTTTCTGCCTGTGGCTGACGGAAGAAGACGAACGGAAATTCGGCTTCAGGCTTTCCCGCGCATACGCCAGACTTCCCAAAGAGTTCATGGGCGCGAAACGGCAGAATTTTTCTCCTTTAGGCGGCGACAGACACGGCGTATTCGTCATCGGCGCGTTTTACAGCAAGCTCCTCGGCGCGCCCCATGCGCCCGATACGGTTTCGGGATGGCTGCACACGCCCGAGCACTGTCTTGCGACCGCGTCTTCCGGCGAGGTATGGGACGATCCTCTCGGGACGTTTTCCGAGATCCGAAGCGTTTTGCTTCGCGGATACCCGGAAGATATCCGCCGCAAAAAACTCGCGGCGCGGGCGGCGGCGATGGCGCAGTCGGGACAGTATAATTTTTCCCGTTGCATTTCCCGCGGCGAAAACGGCGCGGCACAGCTTGCCGTGTTCGACTTTGTGAAAAACGCGGTGCATACCGTCTATCTGCTGAACGGAAAATACGCCCCCTATTACAAATGGATCTTCAAAGGAATGCGCGATCTTCCCGTTCTCTCTTCTCTGGAAGACCCTCTGACCTTCCTCATCGAAACGGGAAATTCCCCTGCGGAAGCGAGCGGAAAGGCGGAAATGATCGAAGACATCGCCGCCATGATCTGCGACGAATACCGCAGACAAGGTCTCAGCGCGGCGACGTGCATCAACTTTTCCACCCACGCGAATTCCATCACCGACGGGATCAGGGATGTGACGATCCGCAATCTCCACCTGATGGACGGAGCAAACTGAATTTATCCGCGCCGCGCATTGCCGTGCGGCGCGGTTGTTTTTATCGCAATCGGCGCGCTTTGCGCCCGCTTTTTTCGGACCGCTTGACCGAATCGTCCCGGCGCGGGAGTATGCCCGATCGGCTCGAAAATCGGATTTTTCCCGTCGAAGCCGACGCGTCTTCCCCGCCTGAAGCATGCATAAAATTGTTGCAACCGAATTTCCGACTTTTTAAAAATCGTAAAAAATAACCCCCGTCCGCGGAACGGTATTCCGCGGACGGGGGTTTTCCCTGCTCTGTTTCGGCTTACGCCTCTTCCTTTTCCACAACCTTTACGCCTTTCTTTCCTTTTCCGCCACGGAAAATCTTATCCTTGAAACGGATCAGCAAAACGATTCCTACGATCAGCAACACGCCGACGACGATGAGAACGATCGCCCATGCCGGGAAGGATACGCCCTTGATGTTTTCCCACATGGTATTGATGCGTTCGTTTGCCTCGTCGTCAAAATAATTCATAACGACGCAACGGTCGGTAATACCCGTGTCGGGATACTGCGCGGAAAACTGTCTGCCGATAACGTCGGTATAGACGACGCCGCCGTTGACCGCATCATCGTTCCCGAAGAAATAACTGAGGTCCACTTCGGTATAGCCGTCCGCAGGTTCCGTCAGCAATCCGTAGGTTTCCACCATTCTTTCAAACACGGCGTTCCCCGCCACACCGCTGGTATAGCCGACGTAATCCATGTTCGCAATGGCGTTTTCCGGCGCGCACATGAAGTCGATGAATTCCGCTGCCAGCTCCGCCTGCTCCGCGTCTTTGGGAATACACCAGCCGTCAAACCAGATGTTGCTCCCCGTTTCCGGTACGGAATAATACAGTTCCACACCGAGTTCTTCCGCTTCGTCCATGGCGTATACCGCGTCGCCGCTCCATGCAAAGTTGATGTCGATGGTGCCGGAAGCGATGTCGTTTTTACCGCTGTCTACTTCAAATCCGAAAATGTTTTTCTTCAACGCGGACAACGCTTTCTCCACGGCATTGACCGTATCGACGGATGTATCGTTGAAAATTTTCATAAGTTCCGCATTGTATGCGGCGGGCGTGATCGCCCCCTCGTCATACTGCGCCTTCAGGGAAAGAAGTTCCTCTTCCTTCGCATAGGCGATTCCCACAAAATACGAATCGCGCACGCTGTCTTTAATGGTCGACTTCCCCGCGTATTTTTCATCCCAGAGCGACGTCCAGTCCTTCATATCCTCGTGCGATACGTTTGCGGGATTATAAACATATCCCATCGTGCCCCACATATAACAAACCGCATAATCGGCAAGCGTCGCGCCTTCCCAAGTGATTTTGTTGCTGAAGATGTCCTTGATGTACTCCGACATATACGTTTCGTAGTTGCTGTCTGCCGGCAAAGAAAGTTTCTGTAACATCCCTTCTTTCGCCATCTTTTCGATCATGTAGTCGGACGGACAGATCACATCATACGCATACCCGTTGGCGATTTTCAGTTCGTTGTAGAGGTCCTCGTTGGTCCCGAACACGGAATATTCCACGACGACGGTCGCGCCGTACTTTTCACTCATTTCCTGTTCAAACTGACGCAACAGGATCTCCTCGCCGTCGTCATCCGTGGCGATATAATCCTCCCAGTTTGCCACTTTCAGCGTAATCGTCTCCTCCGCGGCATACGCCGTACCCGCCGCAAGCGGCATGACGGCAAGAAACGCCGCCAGCAATAACATCCCGATCTTTTTCATTTTTTATCTCCTTTCGTTTATTTTTTCGTAACTTTATTCTCTTTTTTCCTGTCCGCACGGACATTCAGCACGATGACCACGATCACGATGACGAGGAAGATGACCGCCGCCAATGCGCGGAACGCCGGAAGTTCCGACTTCGCGGTGTTTTTAACCGCATTATAGACATATGTGCTGATGGTATCGAATTCCGCGGGTTTCGTGAAGGACGTGATGATGTAATCGTCCAGCGAAAGGGTCAGCGCAAGCATGAATCCGCTGATCACCCCCGGAAGAATCTGCGGCAATATCACTTTGAAAAGCGCCTTTGCCGGCGTTGCGCCGAGATCGAGCGCCGCTTCGTATAAACTCGGATCCATCTGCTTTAACTTCGGCATGACGGACAACACTACAAAGGGCGTACAGAATGCCACATGGCCGATCAGAAGGGAATAATACGTTCTGTTGAAGGCGAACATCGAAAAAATCAAAGCCAAAGATACGGCGATGACGATCTCCGCGTTGATCACGTTGATATTGGACGCCCCCTGCAAAGTCTTTCCCCATCCCTTCTTCGCATAGAAGATACCCAGCGCCCCCAGCGTTCCGAGGATCGTGGAAAGGGTCGCCGCAAGCAAAGCCAGTACCACGGTATTGACGATCATGTTCCTTAAACGCGTCACCGTAAACAGTCGGCGATAGAGTTCAAAACTGAAACCCTGCCACTGTCCGATGATGGTCGCGTCGGTAAAACTGAAGATGATCAGCACGAAGATGGGCGTATATACGAAGAGAAGGATGAGCGCGAGGAAGGCATACGATAAAATTTTTCTCGCTTTCACAGTGCATTCCCCCTTTGCGTGCGTTCCTGTTTGAATCCGCCGGTCAGCAGCATGGTCACGAACATGATCACGAGCATGATGAGCGCGATCGTAGATCCCATATTCCAGTCGGACGCCCTCCCGAACATCGTTTCGATGAGTTTTCCGATCAGCGGAATCTTGCTGTTCCCGAAGGTATCGGTAATGACGTAACAACTCATACACGGCAGAAACACCATCATCGCCCCGCTGACGATGCCCGGAACCGAAAGCGGCAGTGTCACTTTGAAAAAGGTCACGCTCGCATTGCCGCCGAGATCCGCCGACGCTTCCGCCAGACTCTTATCCATCTTGATGAGCGTGGTGTACAGCGGCAGAATCATGAAAGGCAGAAAATCGTACACCATACCGATGATAACGTTGAGAAAATTCGTTTTTCCGAGCAGTCCCAGCAAATTGAGGATCTCGCGGAGCGCATAAGCTCTGAGCACGAAATTGATCCACATCGGCGCAATGAACAGCAGAACGAAGATATACGAACGCGCCGACTTGAACCGCGACAGAATGTACGCTACCGGATAAGCGATCAGCAGACACACCGCCGTGGTGATCAGCGCAATGCCGATGCTGATGAAAAGATTGCTTACATTTGTGGAATTGCCGAAAAAATCGATAAAATTGGAAAACGTAACCGCTCCGTTTTTATCGGTAAACGCATAAACCACGATGAGCAGCAGCGGAAATACAACGAAAAGCGCAAGAAACAGGGCATACGGTATGCCGAGAAAACTGCGCCTGAAGAGATTTTTCATCCCCCTGCCTCCGTACGGTTCTTTGGAAAGAAGTTTTGCCTGTTCCATCACCGTTTGACCTCCTCTTTCCGCTTCAGGCGAATCGCTTCACGCGGAATTCGTACGCTCACGCGGTCGTTTTCGTTCCAGGTATATTCGGTATCGCAAACGTAATCTTCTTCGTTTTCGTCGGTGCGTACGATGACCTGATAATGATCCCCTTTGTATATGATGGACACGATGTTTCCCACCGCGCCGCCGCCCTGTTCGGGCGTATCCACGTCGACAAGTTCGATATCCTTCAAGCCGACTTCCACCTCGACGTCCGTATCGGTCAGATCGAGTTTTTCTCCCTCCGCCGTAATGAGATATCCTTCCTCATCCAAGAAACTGTTTTCATAAAGCTGCGTAACGTCGCAGGCAAATTCACCGTCTCCGAATACCACCGTATTGTGTTTCGTGATGTATCCCTCGTATTTGTTCACGGTGAATTCCTTCGCCATAATGTGAATGTCTTCCGGACGGATGATCACGCTCACCTTTTCGCCCACTTTACGTTCCAGCGTATCCTGCGCGACAACCTCCGTCTTCCCGATCTTGCAGACCATTTCGTAATGCACGCCCTTAAATATGGAACTGATGATCGTTCCGTCCACCTGTCCCTGCCCTTCGTCGGCAAAAACTACATCCTCCGGACGCACGACCACATCCACTTTTTCGTTCTTCCCGAAATCGTCCACACAGTCAAAGGTCTTGTTCAGAAAGCGCACCTTCCTCTTGCCCGTGATCGTTCCGGAAAAAATATTGCTCTCCCCGATAAAATCCGCCACAAACGCGTTCTTCGGTTCGTTATATATGTCGATCGGCGTCCCTTCCTGCTGGATTTCCCCGTCCTTCATCACCACGATCGTGTCGCTCATGGTGAGCGCCTCCTCCTGATCGTGCGTCACATAAATGAACGTGATGCCGAGTTTCTTATGCATCTCTTTGAGTTCCAGCTGCATATCCTTTCTCATTTTCAGATCGAGCGCACCGAGCGGTTCGTCGAGAAGCAGGATCTCCGGCTCGTTCACAATCGCCCGCGCGATCGCCACCCGTTGCTGCTGACCGCCCGATAATGTCGATACGCTGCGCCGTTCAAACCCTTCGAGATCCACGATCTTCAGCGCACGGTTGACTTTTTCCGCAATTTCCGTCTTGCTCAGCTTCTCAATCTTCGTAAACCGATGACCTTTTTCGGTTTCATAGGTCACCTTCATCTTTTTCAGCTTCAGACCGAACGCCACATTGTCGTAAACGTTCAGATGCGGAAATAACGCGTAACGCTGAAATACCGTATTTACCGGCCGCTTATGCGGCGGCAATCCGCTGATGTCTTTTCCGTTCAGCAGAATCTTTCCGCTCGTCGGCTTATCGAATCCCGCAATCATGCGAAGCGTCGTCGTCTTTCCGCAGCCGGACGGCCCCAGAAATGTCACAAACTCCCCTTTCCGGACTTTCAGATTCACCTTATCTACGGCGACCATGCCGTCATCCTCAAAAACTCTCGTCAGATCGACTAATTCGATGATACAATCGTTTTCCTTTTTCGCTGCAACGCTTTGTCTGCTCTCTTCCATATGCATCTCCGCTTCCGCCGCCCCGCGACGGTTTCTTTCTCCTTTTTTCCGCCTGCGCCGTTTCTCCGACGCGGCATTCCGTGTTTTTATCCGAAACGTCAAAATACGATCACGCTTCCGATTTTTTTACCGCGCCGCGATTTCTAAAATCCGTTCGCTCCTTTCTGCCGCGCTTTTCTCAGAAATTCGGCGGCTCCCTTTTTACCGCGCCGCGCTCTCTAAAATCCGTTCGCTCCTTTCTGCCGCGCCTTTCTCAGAAATTCGGCGGCGACGACACCCAGATAAACATTGCCCGTTTCGATTTCTCGTTCACGATTTTATGCACTTTATTCGACACAAAATAAAAACTCTGCCCCTTTTTGCATTTGTATGCTTTCTTCCCCAGGATAATCTTGATCTCCCCTTCCAGAACATACCCGAACTCCTCTCCCTCATGCGGAAAATCGTCTTCCGTGCTCGATTCCGATTGCAACGCCATCAGAACGGGTTCCATCACATTTTTCTGCGCGTTCGGCACCAACCAGTTCAGTGTGTATCCGTTTCCCTGCTTCTCGATAAATTCTTCTTTACTGTAAACCACCTTTTCATCATCTTCCGCGCTGGAAAAAAATTCTTTCAGGTTTGTTCCCAACGCCGAAAGCAAGTCGACAAGCGTAGCAATCGACGGACTCGTCAGATCGTTTTCCAACTGCGATATGTATCCTTTGGTCAGTTCGCACCGGTCTGCAAGCTCTTCCTGCGTAAGTCCGCAAGTCAGACGAAGATCTTTTATCTTTTCGCCCAATATCATACTGTTCCTCCTGCCGCAAAAAACGCGGAGTTTAGTATTTGTAAACATTTTGTTGAATTTTACTAAATTTCAAAAAAGTTTAGTTTTATTAAACTTTATGTAAGAAATTACTAAACCAACAAGCAATGAACATTATATATTTTTTATCATGCTCTGTCAAATGTTTTTAACGTTTTTTTTGTGTTTTTCCGATAAAATTAAAATTTTTTTCCGAGTAGCGCGCAAACTTTGTCCTTCCATTCCGTGCAAAGCATACAAAATAAAAAAATCCGCATCTTTGCAGCACAAAACGCGGCGTTATACCATAGGCGACGTGTGCAGACATCGGACACAGACGACGTGTGGTGCCCTCGTATACTGTCGGCGCGTGCATGCAACGGAAACAGTCGGAACGTGCAGGCATAGGTATCGTACGTTTCCAATCTGCGCAGACAACCCCTCGGCGTGTGCAGACATCGGGCACAGGCGACGTGTAGTGACCTCGTACACAGTCGGCGCGTGCATGCAACGGAAACAGGCGGAACGTGCAGGCATAGGTATCGTACGTTTCCAAATTGCGCAGACAAC
>CALVWR010000024.1 GCA_944367565.1 uncultured Clostridia bacterium | reverse complement strand
ATATTTCAAAAATGGGGAAACATGAAATTTGCATACCGAAATCGCGAATTTTGGTGCAAGGGATATTACGTTGACACAGTAGGAAAGAATGGGAAAGCGATACAAGAATATGTTGCAAATCAATTAAAGACAGACAAAGAAGCAGACCAATTAAGTATTTTTGACCCGAGAGACCCGTTGACGGGTAGCAAGTAACCAATGCATGGCTGGCAGGCCAACGAAAAAACGCATTTGCGTTACGCCAGTGAACAAGGGCTATGCCCGAAAAATAAAAACCACCCGCTATGCGGGTGGATGATTATTCAGAACAGCGAACCGTTCAGATAAACTTCCGGTATTTTTCCGACGATCACCGCTTCGCAAATCAGTACGGGCGTATGGACCTGCACGGTCTGAATATCTCCCGGAATAATCACGTTGACCGTAGATTCCACGTCGATATATACGGCGTGCCGCGTCTGGTTGATTCCCATGCTTTCAAATTCAGAGTAAAAAGAACAATTGACGCTTTCTGCCGTAAGAATATCAAGATCTATAACGGGACCGACTCCCACGATCAGGGAAATCCCGCTGAATGCGCCCACGGGAACGCCGACGCCCTCATCACAGGCGGTTGTAATCAGCGCCTGCGAAGAAACGGCGATTTCTTTGTTGATGCGGTTGATCAACAGGCTGTTTGCCGCCATCATGGTAATTTCACCCGCAGCGTTTTTTTCAACGACAACAAGATCGTCGTATTTTTCATCGCTGAGATTGAGCAGAACAGACCGATTGACGGCTGCCGTCACTTTTGCGTTGATCTCGTCCACGGCGTATGTCTGAATCGTTACCGCTATACGCAGCTTATAATAAACGATCAGACCGATCAATACGCCGATTATAACGAAAAACCGGAATATTTTATTCCATTTTATCCGCCGTCTCCGACGTCGATACGAACAATACACAATTTATATATATTAACGATCAATTCTTTTTAGACCTCACGCGGAAAATCAAAGCGATGACATAGCCGAAGACGATTGCCGCGGTGATTCCCGCACCCGCCGCGGTAATCCCGCCCGTGATTGCGCCGAACAATCCCTCTTTTGCTCCGTTTATGGCACCTTCCGCCAACAAATAACCGAATCCCGAAATCGGCACCGTCGCTCCGGCGCCGGCAAAATCCACAAGATATTTATAAACACCGAACGCCTGTAACACGATCCCCGAAAGTAAAAACGTGACGAGAATTTTTCCCGATGTAATTTTCGTATAATTTATAAGCAACTGTGCGATGGTACAGATTGCACCCCCGACGACAAATGCTTTCAAAAACATGAATAAAAGTTCCATTTTTCTCCTTTCAGCTTTCAAACGCCACCGCGTGCGCTATGGACGGGATCGAATCTCCCTGTTGCGACGAAACCGAAGACAAAAGCGCGCCGGTTGCAATCAGCAATACTCGTTTATATTGTTTTTTAACCAATTTCCGGTAAAGATAGGAATTGAATACGACCGCACTGCATCCTGCGCCGCTGCCGCCTTGAAATTCATCCTCGCGGATATTATAGATCATTTCTCCGCAATCCACATGCCGCGCACTGACGTCAAATCCTTTTTCCCACATCAGATCCTTGAAAATTCTGCTCCCCAAAGCGCCCAGATCGCCCGTTATGATCAGATCGTAATCTTCCGGCCGCATCCGCGTTTCTTTGAAATGCGTGACGCATACGTCCATCGCCGCGGGCGCCATTGCCGGTCCCATGTTGTTTGCGTCCGTCATACCGTAATCGACGACTCTTCCCAATGTGGCGCTCGTCAGACTCGGGCCGCGTCCGTCTTTTGCCAGAACCGACGCGCCGGCGCCCGTCACGGTCCACTGCGCTTGCGGCGGTCGTGTATTTCCCAACTCCAGCGGGTAGCGGTACTGTCTTTCCGCCGAAGAAAAATGACTGCCCGTCGCACAAATTACCCGTTCGCAATATCCGCCGTCCACAAGTGCGCCTCCGATCAACAGCGACTCGCTCATCGTCGAACAAGCATTGTATACGCCGAGAAACGGAATATCGAATTCCCTGCACGCAAATGAACTTGAAATAATCTGATTGAGCAAATCACCCGCTATAATTGCGCCGATATCTTTTTCTTCCGCTTTTGCATTCTTCATTGCGCCGCTAATCACATGATATATCATTTTCCGCTCGGATTTTTCAAAGGTTTTCTCGCCGAACAGATCGTCGTCAAGGATCGTTTCAATATATTTTCCGATCGGACCGATCCCTTCTTTCGGTCCCGCTATCGTCGACGTCGCAATCAATTTCGGTCTGTTTTTAAAAAATAAAGTCCTGCTCCTCATTATATCACCAAGAAATAAACGTAATAAATCAGCCCCACAAGCACGCTGCTCGCAACCCCGAACACGATAATCGGTCCCGCGATGACAAACATTTTACTTGCCGTTCCGTAAACAAAGCCTTCGCTTTTGAACTCCATTGCCGGAGATACCACGGAATTTGCAAAACCTGTAATCGGTACGATCGATCCGCCGCCCGCATATTTTCCGATTCTGTCATAAACTCCCAATCCCGTCAGAAACGATCCGAGAAATATCATGATCACCGACACATACGCCGCAAGCTCCGGCCCCGCAAGCCCGACCCAGGTTTCCAGAGCAAAGCGGATAAACTGACCGATACAACAGATCGTGCCGCCCACCCAAAAGGCGCGGAAAAGCGTTCTCGCCTCTTTTGTTCTCGGTGCGATGGAAGAAACATAATCATTATAGTTTTTATTATAATGCGTATTTACTTTACTTTGCATTTCTGATTTCCCTTTTTTCAAACCGATGAATCGCCGTTTCGCGTTCGTCGATCGGCTTTAAATACTCACAGTCTTTCTGTTTTCTCATATCTCTAATATGCGTAGCTTTCTCTTTTTAATGCATAAAAAAACGGCTCATAATTTCAGCCGCATTTTTTCAAGGATTTTATTTTCCAACCGACTTACCTGCACCTGCGAAACCCCGAGGTCTTTCGCAATTTCGCTTTGCGTCCTGTCGCGGAAATATCGCAGAATTACGATCTTTCTTTCCCGTTCGCTCAGTTTTCCGATCGCGCGCGAAATTTCTATCTTCTCAATTAAAGCGTCCTCGTTGTCCCCCGCCGAGATTTTATCGATCAGCTCTAACCCGCCTTCATCTTCATCTGCTTTCTCAAATAAAGATATCGGCATTTTCGCCGCATCCAACGCCATTAAAATGTCGTCTTCTTCACAGGAAAATTCCTTTGCCAACAATTCCACCGTGGGCGAAGCATTGTATTTTGCCTGATATTCCGCACTGAAACGGTTGATCTTTCCCGACAGCATCTTCAATGTTCTCGATACTTTGATCGCTCCGTTGTCCCGCATATATCTTTTTATTTCTCCGATGATCATCGGTACCGTATATGTCGAAAACTTTACGTTGAAACTTTCATCGAAATGATCGATCGCCTTCAGCAACCCCACGCTGGCAATCTGATATAAATCGTCATATTCGATTCCCTTGTTTCTGAAGTTTTTAATGATGCTTTTAATGAGCGGCGTGTTATTGTTGAAGATTACGGCTTTCGCTGACTCGTCTCCCGCTTTTGCTTTGCGGATGTATTCGTTGAGTTCTTGCTGATCTATCATCCAATCTCCTTCGCCGCGCCTATTTTATGGCTATCGTCTTATTCATGATCACCGTCGTTCCCTTATTGAGTTCCGAGACGATTTCCACATCCTCCATGAACGTTTGAATGACCGTAAATCCCATTCCGGAGCGCTCTTCTTCCGGCCGGGTCGTATAAAACGGCTCCATCGCTTCTTTCAGATTTTCTATTCCCACGCCGTAATCTTTGATCTCTATATGTAATTTATTGTCGTTTGTTTCCGCCGTCATCTCAATCTCTCCGGCACAATCAGGATATCCGTGCACTACCGCATTCGTTACCGCTTCACTCACCGCCGTTTTAATTTCATTCAATTCCGATAAACTCGGATTCAGCGGTAAACAAAATGCCGATATCACAGTACGCGCAAACGTTTCGTTTTGCGAAAGAGACAAAAAATTTAATTTCATCGTGTTCTTTTCATTCATTTCCGATTTATCCTCTCAATATTTTGGCATTATGTTGTATAACCCGCTCAATTCAATCACTTTTTCCACGCCGTTTCCGGCGCCCGCTATGTAAACGGGAATTCTAAAATTTTTCAACTTTTTATACCTGCCGATCAGCATCCCGATCCCCGTACTGTCCATAAAGGTCAGGCCGCTCACGTCAAAAACGGCTTTCTTGACGTTCAGATTATCATCAAGCAGTTTATCAAATGTCCCGCGCGTCATATTTGCCGCATATTCATCCAGCTCCCCGCTCAGATATACAAACAATACGCCGGACGAATTCTTATATCTGATTTCCATTTCCTCTTCACCTCCTGCGCATAACCTTACTTTATCATATACCTGAACGAGAAACCTGTCGGAATTTGCTTTCATCCCGTTTTTTTTGTCGAAAAAAACTCCTCGGCGACATTTCTGAAAGAAAATAAAAAAAATCTGAAAACCTTTGAAATTTTCTTGACTTTTTTTTCCTTTTAGTATAAGATAATAAAGCGTTGAACAACAAACGGGGTGTAGCGCAGTTGGTAGCGCACGTGGTTTGGGACCATGGGGTCGGGAGTTCGAGTCTCTTCACCCCGACCAAAAATCGAGTAACGCCTTGACGTTCAAAATCGGGCCTTTAGCTCAGTTGGTTAGAGCGGTCGGCTCATAACCGATTGGTCCGCGGTTCGAGTCCGTGAAGGCCCACCAAATCAAACATACGGCCCGGTAGTTCAGTTGGTTAGAACGCCAGCCTGTCACGCTGGAGGTCGACGGTTCGAGACCGTTCCGGGTCGCCACTTTTTTCAAGGGAGCCTGTTTAATAGCATATGTGGGCTGTTGAGCAGGCTTTAAAATGCCTCGGTAGCTCAGTCGGTAGAGCAAGGGACTGAAAATCCCTGTGTCGGTGGTTCGATTCCGCCCCGAGGCACCATGGAAGTCTGTATCAACGGATACAGACTTTTTTTTGTCCGTTTTTGAACCGTTCAGTCCGTTTCTTGTTCCCCCCTATTGTCTATCTATTGCTTTTTATAGAATCTTTAATCCGCGCTTCTTTTTAGCCGTTTGCCCCGTTTTTTGTGAATTTCACTATTGTTCGTCTATTTGTACATCCTAATTTTCGGATTCCTTTTGCGGAAATTACTTTGAAACTTTTTATCGTCTTAACAGGAAAAAATTTTTTATTTTGCCGAAAATATTTTTTAAAACATGATAAAAACATTTGATTTTTTCTGTAAATATGATATAATAATAAAGCTTGTTAGGCAAGGTTGACTTGCCAGAACGGCACGGGTGAACGGTGCTGGTGTAGCTCAACTGGCAGAGCAGCTGATTTGTAATCAGCAGGTTGCGGGTTCGATTCCAGTCACCAGCTCCAATCAATAAAACGGAAGGGTTCCCGAGCGGCCAAAGGGAACAGACTGTAAATCTGTCGTCAGCGACTTCGGTGGTTCGAATCCACCCCCTTCCACCACAAAAAACCTTATCGGAATTCCGATAAGGTTTTTTGTTTGTTCTTGATCAGGCAGCATCAACAAAAAAACAGATCCGGCGTATTTCGGCGCCGGATCTGCAATCAACGGCTCTGATGTTTCAGAGCGTTTTTTCTGTCTGGTCTGTTAAAGCTGAAGATTTTACCCTTTGATTCCGCCGACAGTGACGCCTTTCGTAAGCTGCCCCTGCACAAATGCGTAGACGATCAGTACGGGAACGATGACAATCAAAAGACCGGCATACATTCTGCCCAGATCGTTCGACACTCTCGCCTCTCTCATGATGTTGAGCAATCCGACGGGCAAGGTATATTTTGTAGAATCGAGGAAAGTCTGCGCTAAAATATATTCGTTCCAGAAAGATAAAAAGTTAAACAAGATAACCGCAACAATGCTCGGCATTGCCAAAGGCGCACATACATACAAGAACGCTTTGAAATATCCGCATCCGTCTATTTTAGCCGCTTCTTCATAACTTGCCGAAAGCGAAGTAAAATAACTGCTCATCAGATAAATACTGAAAGACAGCGACGTTGTCGCATACAGAACCATAACGATAAAATAATTGTTGGTTATTGCCGTTCCGATCCCGATCGAACGCCCGAATCCGAAAAGCATTAAAAAGAGCGGCAACACGATGTAGTTGATATTGATGAACAATCCGGACATGAATACCAGACGAATCAGTTTTACACCTTTGAATTTGAACCGGGAAAGCGTATATGCACACGGCACCGATAAAACCAGCAGAATTGCCAGAGCGCCCGCCGTGATCAGTATGGAATTGAGAAAATATGTTCCCATGCTGGCTTTTTGCCACGCATTCACAAAATTCTCAAAGCTGAATTGCTTCGGGAACGAGAAAGGCGAAGCCATGATTTCCGTAGTCGTTTTGAAAGCCGACATGAGCACCCAAAAGCAACGGCAGAATAATAATGGCGGCAAACAGCATCAGCAGAAAGTATTTTACGACCGTTCCGGACCATCTGCCGAAAAGATTCAGTTTCGAATGATCATACTGTATGTTTTCTCTCATAATGCGCCTCCGTTAATATTCGATGATCTCCCGCCGCGTAAGACGCTGGATGATGAGCGAAACGGCATATGCGAAAACAAAGATCACCGTGCCGATCGCCATGGCGTAACCGTACTGATCGTTAAAGAACTTATACATAAATGTCAGAAGAACGTGTGAATTTGCTTCGCCTTGCGTCATGGAGTCGACAAACAGGAAACTCATGTTGATCGTGCTGATAATAAAGAACGTAAGCGTGGTTCGGATCACTTCCCACGTCATGGGAACGGTAATCACAAAAAATTGCCGCATCTTGCCGCATCCTTCCAGATCAGCCGCCTCGTAAAGATGATCGGGAACGGCATCCATTCCCGCAATGTACATAACCATATAATATCCGACAGCCTGCCAGATCATGGCAAACGCAATACACCACATTACGGCTTTTGTGTCGCCGAGCCAGCCGGTATACGGTGCGTTGAACAGATTTGCAATCGCTTTGATCACGCCGTAGGCCGGATTGAAAATAGCGGAAAATATTGCCGAAATAACGACGATGGACAAAATATTCGGAATGTAAAAAATAATGCGGAAAAAAGTTTTCCCCTTTGTTTTTCCTTTCGCCAATACCGCCGCAAAAAACAGCGCGAACACGATGGTGACCGCCGTTACCACGACAATCAGAAAAAGAGTATTGAGTGCCGCCTTCCAGAAAGCCGAATCGGAAAACAGGATCCGATAATTCTCAAACCATTGAAAGGTTTTTTTCGCATCGATCGAACCGTTCCACTTCAGCAGCGACGTATAAAACATATTGAAAACCGGCACGATAACGAAAAGCAAAAACAAAATCAGCGACGGGATCACTGTGACCGCAATAAAGATTCCGCGTTGCCGTTTGTCTTTTTGAACGGTCAGTTTTGCCCCCGGTTTTTCGGCAGAATGATTGTTCATATAGTCCTACCCCTCTCGATAATTTCCGAGGGAGATAAACTCTCCCTCGGATCTCTGTTTGCTACACACCGCCGTTAAAACAGCGATTTACGCTATAATGTTTGCACGATACTGATCGCTTGCGTTTTCCAATCTTTCGCACCAAGCATTCAATAAATCGTCAATACTCGTATTTGCGTTTTATTTGTTGAAAACCTTCGTGTTGAGGTCGCTATATTTATATTGCTGTATTTTATATATAAGTTGCGATAATTTTGTAAATATCTTCCAAAAAATATTTATAATTTACATGTTGACAAGAAATAATTTTGTGATATAATATAATTATGAGTAATATAAGATACGAAATTACTGAAAGAGAATCGGTTAATTTTCGGCCCAAATTACTGTACCTTACCACATCAAAATACGGTACAGACTGGCATTCTACGCCGCATTATCACTCCTTTTGCGAGCTGATGTTTATTCTGAACGGGAGCGGAACTTTTCTTTTGGATAATCATACCTACCCCATTCGTCGGGGCGATCTGATCATCGTGAATCCGAACGTCATCCATACGGAATATTCTTCGGAAGAAGCGCCCCTTGAATATGTGATTATCGGCGTTGAAAATATTCTGTTCGATTCGCTTGCGGAAAAAAAAGATGACGAAGCGGAACGTTCCCGCCCGCGAACGATCTTCTCCTTTTTCACGCATTACGACAAAACAAATTATTACTTGCAGGAATTGAATTTCGAGTTGCAGAACCAGCCGGAAAATTATCAGAAAATGGCGCAGTACCTGACGAATATACTGATTTTGTTCATTACAAGGCACACGCGCCTTACCGCAAAGGCCGTTGCGAACGAATACCGCTGCATCAGCCGCGAATGTGCGTTTGTAAAACAATATATCGACGAACATTATGCTGACGATATCACATTGGATTTTCTTGCAAAACACGCATTTGTCAACAAATTTCACCTGATTCACGTATTCAGCGAGCAGCTGGGAATTTCCCCCATCAATTATCTGATCGAAAGACGGATCACGGAAGCAAAATTTCTTCTGAAAAAAACTTATATGAACGTTACGGAAATTTCCAAAGCCGTCGGGTTTTCTTCCCCTGCGTTTTTCAGCAAGCGATTTAAAGCCTCCGTCGGCTCTACGCCGCTTGTTTATCGGAAACAGAACAAGTTTGCCGATTAAAAGAAAGCGCGAACGGATTTTTTCGGTATCTTTGCAGAAATTTTTTTTGATTAAACGCGATAAAAAGACGCGTCCGGGATCCCGGACGCGTCTTTTTCAGATCATAGCCATCTGATTTCCGCTGCGGAAAGAGACAGTTCTTTTGCGTTTCCTTCTATATCGTAAAATACCGTTTTTTGCGGCTGTGCGCTGTTATTGACCACCGCATATTTTCCTTTTTCGGGATAATAGCTGCATTCGGTCAGGGGATTGGATGAAAACGCTTTTTTCATTTCCGCCTCTTTTCCCGCGCTCCAATACAATGCGCGATACAGGATGCGGGCGTTTTCGGGGCTGTACGGCAGCCCGGCAATGTATACGCCGCGACCTTTTCCGCAACGGTTTGCCGCCATTTTGACTTCTCCGACATTGACGTTTCTCTTGAAACGATCCGAAAACCGGATATCGAGTACATCCGTTCCGTCCAAAGCATAGATATTTTTCATGTCTTCGCCGTAATCGATCGCTCCGTTGACGTCTTCCGTGATAAAATGATCTTTCTTTTCGATGTTGTATTTATCGGTGCTCAGTGTAAAACCGATTTCTTTATCGACGCCCAACACGTCTGCCAGGACAAACGTTCTGCCGTCCTTTACATATGCCGTCGGCTCCCCGACGCCGATGAATCCGTGTCCTTCGCGCACCCATTTTCTGATCGCCGACACGATTTCGGCATCGTTCCATTTTTCCCCTCCGGAATATGCCGTCATAGCGTCGCCTACATTGATGATTACGTCGATATCTTCGTCGATTCCTTTTTTCACGTCGTCAAACGAAATAAATTTCACATTGACGGCAAGCCCGCTGAGCGCTTCTAAAATCCCCTGATACGAATAGATCTGCTGATACCATAATTCGTGTGCAACCATATGGCTCATCCAACTGCGCTGCTTTCCCCAGCAGTTCAGCAACGCAACCGTAATTCCGCTGTACGGGCGCGCGTTTCCGAAAGCGTCTACAATTGCGCGGAACTCGTTGCAGATCTCGCTGACTCTGTCAACAAACTTCGGAAACTTCGCCGCAAGTGCAAGATAGCCGCCGAAGCCCATGCGATCCAACGGTTTACGCATCATCGCGCGCCGTGCCGTCGTCCAGTTCCTGTTGAGTTCCGCAACGGCGTTTTCCTCGTTTCCGTCAAAAAACGTATCCGGGAAGAAATACGGAAGAAATCTGCCTTCATGATATTTCACATACGGTATTTCCGAAAGCATTCTTACCGTAACGCCTCCCCCGACGCTGCCGACGACCGCGTCGAGATTCATCTTTTCAAAATATTTTCCGTAAGGCTCCGCCCCGATCCAGTCGTCGCCGAGGAACATCATCGCTTCTTTTCCTTTTTCATGCACGATGTCGACAAGCCCGCGTACCGTTTCCGATACGAATCTCGCCACAAAATCCATGTAATCGAGGATCTTTTTCCCGGGAACGCGGAACGGATTCGCATAACATCCGCCGTCAATAAAATCTTCCGCGCGCATCGCATACCCGTATTCTTTCCTGAATGCTTCCAGCAGCGCCGGACTCACGCACAGTCCGTACCCGAACCAATCTACGTATTTTTCTTTTCCTTTTTCGTTGAAAATCAGCGTAAACTGATATAAAAACGTCGTGAAACGCACGACATTCGTTTCCGGGTGATCGTCACACCACTTTGCCATGTATTCCTTTATATATTTTGCCGTGTTCGGAAACGCGGGATCGTACATCTTCTGCTTCGCGCACGTCCAGTTGTTCGTAAGATAATTATAGATCTGTACGGGATGCCAGATCACCAACGCCATGAAATTTACCGTGTACTCATGCATCAATTCCGCGTTTTCGATCACCACTTTCCCGCTTTCTCTGTCCGCTTTCCAGCCGTTTACCACGCTGCCCGTCGTACGGTCGATCACTTCCCAGTATGAAAGGTTCCCCCAATCCGGCGCAAGCTGCTGCGCAAAATATCCTTTCATCACTTCGATTTCCAGCGTTTTGCCTTCCGCGATCACCCGTTCGCTCATCAGAAACGTACGATGTGTTTCCTCCGGGTGTTTTTCTCCCCACTCGTTGTCCCCTCTTACCACAAAATATGTGTTGTAAACCTTTTCCGCAAGTTCGCTCACGTTGGAGGGTAATACCGTTCCGTCACAGTCCCGTACGGCATCCGCGCCCCATTTTGCGGCGATTTCCTTTGTCCCTTCAACAAAACTTTCATCCGTTGGAATGGTTACTCTTCCTTTCGTGTTCATTTTTCACCTCTTTTCCTTTTTTACCGAACCTTTGCCGATTTTCCGTAAGATTCGCTTTCAAGTCAATTATAACCGATTCAAAATCCCATTTCTATATTTATCTTGATTTATTTTATCTAAATATTGCCATAATGCAAGGCATAGCGGCGCATTGCGACAGAAAAAATATAAAACCGCAATGATGTTTTGAAAATGCGTATTGCGTTTTATAAAACAAAAAAGATTTTTCCGATAAAAAACGTTGCCGAATATTATCGGCAACGCAGGCTTTGAAAATTCCGATCGGTTTGTACATAGCGTTATGCTTTTCCGAAAACGGATACTTCTCCTACCGAAGAATGCTGTTCGATATTTTCCGCCCTGACACCCGCAATATCCGCGCCGTCCTCCACGCCGATCAACGGAACCGCGCAATCGGATTCTTCCCGCACGATATTTCTGATCAGAACATTTTCGGAAACGGTTTCCGTCTGAAAATAAAACAAGGGATAGCGGTGAACGGGATCTTTTTTATATTTTTTCAGCATAGGCGCTTTGGAAATATTGCAATTTTCCACCGTAATATTTTCAAATCTGCCGTAAACGCCGTTTCCCATGGCATAATATTTCGTAAACCCGACACAATATTGATAAAACGTGCCTTTTATATTTCGGATGTCGATATTTCGTACGCAATGATTGACGGCAAGAAGGCGGATTGCGCTGTGACAATTATACGTTTCCAAATTTTCCACCGTGACGTTTTCAATATCGCCTTCGATAAATTCATCGGCGGAAAAAGCGATCATATCATCGTAACATACGCCCTTCAGATTCCGTATTACGCCGTTTTTGCATAACCCGTGAAAATGAATCCCGTCCATATTCACGGGATAGGGATTGCCGTCGTTATAGTCAAACGTAATATTTTCCACCGTAAAATTTTCAACGCGGCCGAACCAACAGCCGTATGTAACGGGATCTTTGAACGTCACATCCTTTACGATAAGTCCGTTGATCCCGCTGAACGCCATCAGAAAACCGAAATACACCCTGTCGTCGAATCGCGTTGCCGTGCGGATCTTTTCTCCGAAAACTTCCGCCTCGCATTCCTTATTTCCCGCATAGATGTCCAAACTGTCGTCGTCGACTTTTTTCACCACCGGGTTGGGCTTCTGGTTTTTATTGTTCATATCCCATATCCCGCCGATCAGAGCGATGTTCTTTCCGTCGCCTTTGTTTTTCAGCATTAGACAGTCGGCATGATCCGCAAGGCGGATCAGCGTATTTTTCCCGAGCATAAGCGTTTTCCCCGACCCGATCTCAAGCGGGGAAGAAATAAGATAAAATTTCTCCGGTTCGGGAAGTTTTACAATTGCCTCGTCGCCGTCGAGCAACTCCTGAATGGCGAGCGTATCGTCGTTAACTCCATTTCCGTATAAAGTATTTTTCAGCATGATCTCAGTATACAACATATTATTTAAAAACGCAAGTTTTATTCTGCACTGACGGATAAATCACAGGATTTGACAAAGCGCAATCCTTTTGATATACTTGAATGAGCGAGAGAAAAAAATGAATAAACAATCTTTTTATTCGGAAGTGATTTTATGCAGGCCCGGAGCAACGTTGCAATACAGGGCGGGAACGCCTTGGAAAGATTCCGATGTTTCTTTCCAGCTGGTGAATTGCGCATTTCCCGTAATGCATAAGCATGATTATTATGAAATTTCCATCGTGGTGGAAGACCCGATTCAACATCTGTATTCCGGCAAGACTTATATCATGGAACAGGGCGATGCATGGCTGATCCGCCCGTTTGACGAACACGCCTTACGCAACGATCCGAAACTGACGAAAAATTACCGACTGATCAATATAATGATCACGGAAAATTATTTCCGCAGCTTTGCCGCGCTCGTAGCTCCGGATCTTCCCGACTATATCGATCATTGCGAAACGCCTCTCCGTTTTTCCGTCGACGGCATGACGCTCTCTTCTCTTATGAACGACTGCGTGCAGCTGCTGACCATCGATACACTTTCCCTCGAAAACAAAAAAGCGCAAGGGAAATTCCTGTTTTTTCACCTGCTTTCGGAATTTTATAACCAGGTCGTCTGCAAAAAACAGCAATACCCGCAATGGTTTTCCGATTTTCTTACCGAACTGCATAAAATCGAATTCTGCTGTCTGCCGGTAAACGATATTTGCGCGAAAATGTCCTATTCCTATTCTCATTTCAGCCGTATTTTCAAAAATTACACCGGAGTCACACTCGTGCAATATATCACCAAAATCAAGATCAACTACGCGAAAGAGCTTCTGCGGAATACGGAAATGACCACGCTGGATATTTCAAGTTTACTGAATTATGAATCGCTGAGTCATTTTAATCATACGTTCAAAAACGTTACGGGAAAAACTCCGAGAGAATTCAAGAAACAAATCATCGGCATTGAACAATAAATCAATACAAAAATGACCCGTCAGTCATGCGGGGCGCGGAAATCCTTCCGCGCCCCGCATTGTTTTTATTAAAAAATCAGTTTTTTCACGCCTTCAAAATCATCTGCAAGCGCAAAACAAAGATCGTCCATTTTGCTCTTCAGAAGATTTCCGTCTTTAAATCCGATCACGGGCAATCCGGCAAGCCTTGCCGACAGAACGCCCGCCGATGAATCTTCCAGAACCACCGTTTTTTCCGGATCGACGGCTCCGAAACTGTTGAACAGTTCGAGATAGACCCACGGGTGCGGTTTTGCCGCAAGTTCGCCAACCGTTCCGTATTCTCCCCGCTTGCGGCTGCCCCCCGTGATGATCGCATCGAAAAAATGAACGGGGTCGCCCATTCCGAGCGTTCTGAATGCCGAAACGATTTCCGGCACCGCTTTATAAAACAATCCGCTCGTCGCAAGTCCGATCCGGATCCCGCGGCTTTTCGCTTCCGTGAGAAATTCTTTCAAGCCTTCCCGCGGTTTGAAGGCTTCGGTATTGCCCCTGCCTTCCAGAATCTCGTTCAACTCGAATTTTGCTATTTCATGATATATTTCGTTTGCCGCCGTTACCTTGCACGGAATTTTATATTTTCGGATGCAATATTCAAGATGTTCGTATGTGCTGAATCCCGCGATGTGTGGGATATCTTCATCTTCGAAACAAAACGATTCGTCCTTCATGATCCTGCGCACGGTCAGCTGCATCAGATACATCCAGAATTCTTCGCTCTTTACCGTCGTGCCGTCGAGATCCATCAGCAGCACTTCCGCTTTCGGCGTAAACTTTACCTCCGGGATCGCGTATGTCGCTTCTATTCCGCATTGTTTCAGCGTACACATTACGCGGCCTTGCGCTTCATAGAACTGCGCGTTGTTTATTTTATAATCTTGATAATTCAGTTTCATTCCGTCACCGCCGCAAAATCGGTAAATTTTAATTCTTCCGCTTTAATTCCGCCTTTCCTGAACACCTTGATCGTCGCACTTTTCCCGGCCTCAACGTCGATATAATTATCGGAATAATCCGTATATTCGTTTTGTTCCGTAAAAACGCACAGGTTCTTCAGAAGTTTATGTGCACATATGACGACTTCGATTTCCTCCTCCGAAATTTGTTTCACCTTTTTTTCATAACAGCTCTCAAACTTGAAGCCTTTCCAAAATTCCGGGGAATAAATTACGGTTTCCTCTCTGTTGTCGATATTCGCTTGCGCATAAAGATATCGATTGCTGTTTGGAACGATCTCTCCGATCGGAATGCGATAAACGCCGTTTTCCGCAATCTCCGTTTCTGTCGAGCCGAGTTTTTCCCGATTCCCGTCCGTGTCGCTCCAACCGAACTCCGCGCGGATCTTCACGGGTCTCTTTGTGTCGTTCACCGCGACAAAATCTGTTTCCCCGTCTTTGTTCTGCACAAAGGTTATCATCACCGGTCTGAACGCCCTCTTCATCGCATAATAAGCCTGCTTCGGTTCTCCGTAATAATTTACAAGCGCCCACGAACCCGTCGGCCAGATATCGGAATACATCCAGCCGAGTATTCCGCCGCATCTTCCCTTGTGGCTCCGCGCGTATTCGTACTCCGCGCGTACAATCTCCGAATGTACCGTCATGCCGCGTTTCACAAATTGTTCCAACGTTTCGGGTTTTCCGTAAAGATCGGTCATGTACAACAATTCTCTGTCAAGAAAATCCATCCTGATGGAAGCATACGGATTGTCCATTAAACGGTCGCGCCAATAAACGTTGAGCGGCCAAAGTTTGTCCTCCGGCATATACCGACGCAAACTTTCCATTGTATCCGGTCCCAAAATCGCGCATTCCGATGCAAACGAAACGACATTTTCCGCCATGAGCTTGCGGTAATTTTCGATACCTGCATTGATACACGGTTCCAGAGAATTCGCATGAGATTCCCCGGAGCTGAGATCGTTTCCGACGTCGGTAAAACTGCAAGGACTCTGCCGTGCAAACGGGCGAGTCGGATCCAGCGTGCGAACCAGACCGTTCAGAATATTATCGATAAAATAATCTCCGTGCGTAATCTGCAAGGCATAACTTCCCGTCTTTTCGTTCCCTCCGCACCAATATACAAGCGAAGGATGATTTCTGAGACGGCGTATCTGATATTCGCATTCTTTCATCGTGTTTGCAAGCCATGCCGCATTGTCATCCGGAATATCGGCGCAAGCAAACATAAAATCCTGCCAGACCATCAGACCGAGTTCATCGCACAGACGGTAAAAAATTTCTTTTTCGTAAATTCCTCCGCCCCATACCCGCAACATATTCATGTTTGCTTTTTTTGCAAGTTCGATCAATTTCCGGTACTTTTCTTCCTCGATCGCGCCGGTAAAACAACTGATCGGCACCCAGTTTGCGCCCTTCGCAAAAATCCTGACGCCGTTGATCTCCAGTTCATACCCGATCGTATCTGCCGTTTTCGGTTCCTGCAACAGTCTGATTTCCCGAAACGCAAGTCTGCCCGATACTTCGTCGGTCACCCTGCCTTCACGGATCAACTGTACTTTATAACGGTATAAAGGCTGCTCGCCCCATCCCGACGGCCACCATAACTGCGGATCGGGTATGCGGAAGTTTATAAAATTTTTTCTCCCTCCGACCGCTCTTTCCGCAATCTCGTATTCGCCGGATCCCGGCTTCTTTTCCAGAAAATACCGCAACCTGTCTCCCGCCTGTTTCATCGCCGTCCCGTCGATCGGCACGCCGAAATTGTCCGTCGTGGCGCGGATATTATAATTCAATTCCGTAAAAATCGTCACATTCCCCTCATTGTCCGTGCGATAATATACATCTTCTGTACGGAACTTGCTTTCCGAAGAAAGATAAACTTC
Source organism: uncultured Clostridia bacterium (assembly GCA_944367565.1). Classification (GTDB taxonomy): domain Bacteria; phylum Bacillota; class Clostridia; order Christensenellales; family Borkfalkiaceae; genus UMGS775. Next base: position 2,400 of record CALVWR010000024.1, on the reverse strand, counting down.
TCCCCAGATTCCGTATCCGCACAGATCCGGGGCCCAGTCCCGTCCGAAATGACACTGCGCCTTCCGCATAAACAACCTCGGCACGTTGAATACGCCGAAATATCCCTCGCAGTCGATGGTTTTCATCCGTTCCAGCGTGGAGCGCATCGTCACCTTCAGTTCGTTCCCCTCGCTTTTCAGAATCGACGCAACTGCATAGCGGTATTTCAGAAACATATTTTCACTTTTTCCGAGTTCCCGCCCGTTCAGACTGATCTCCGCATAAAGATCGATCCCTTCAAAATTCAGAAATATTTCGTCATCTTCAAACATTTCCTTTGAAACATCGAATATAACGCTGTATTCAAAATCATGCTTCAGTAATTTTTTTACTTCGCAATGATTCATGCCGAACATCGGATCGCCGATCACTCCGCCCCTGTATAAATCGACGGATATATCCCCGGGCACGGTCGCTTCCGTCACAATGCCCGTTACAAGATCGCGTAATTTCCACTTCCGCAAAAAAAGCGTGCTTTTCATCTTCAGATCGCTCCTTTTCTCTCTTACGATAAAATTTTATCATATCCGAATCGGCGTTAACTTGTCGTATTCTGCTGAAAACTTGCTGTAATCTGCCATATTCGACGTTTTTCCGTTCCCGCAGGAAAAATTTTGCCGTTTTCCCGTCACATATTGAAACGGCGGAGCGCTCCGTCATGGAACGCTCCGCCGTTACGATTTATTGTTCTTTTTTCGCCGATCACGGTTACAACAACCATTTATCGGCGATTTTCAGATTTCCGTCAAAATTTTACTCTCCCTTTTTCACATACATAATATAAGCGCAATTCGGTCCGATATGACATCCGATCACCGGAGAAAGATTTTTTGCCCGTTCTGCATCGAGTTCCGGATGCGCGGAAATTTTTCCGATCAGCATTCTGCAATTCGTATTATCGAGCGCATAGCCGTAAAAAACGGGATAGTTTTCGTCGATTCCGTCTTCATTTACGAGATCTCGGATATAGGCGCACGCTTTCATGACGCCCCGCTGCCTTCCTACAACCGACACGGCGCCGTCTTTCATCGTGGCGACGGGTTTGATATTTAACAACGCCCCGATCATCGCAACGGAACGGCTCAGCCTTCCGCCCCGATGCAGATATTCAAGCGTGTCGATGACCGCATAAACGCGGATCCTTTTTCTCAGTTCGTCCAACTTTTCCTTGATTTCCGCAAGCGGACTTTCTCGATATCGGATCGCTTCCGACACAAGATATTTCATACATTCGCCTACGAGTTCGGAATCGTAAACGCAAACCCTGTCATAACCGATCCGTTTTTTTGCCTGTACCGCCGTTTCATAGGTCCCGGAAAGACGTGCCGACAAAGTAACCAACAGAACGTCGTCGTTGTTCTTTCGGGCTTTTGTAAACAAATCATCAAAATATTGCGGCGACGGCTGCGAGGTCTTCGGCAGCTTTTTTTCCGAAACCAAACGCCTGTAAAATTCTTCCTTACTGATCTCGACTTCATCCAGATAACTTTCCGTACCGAATACGATCGTCAAAGGGATCAGTTCTATTCCCAATTCACGCGCCTCCGCAATCGTAAAATTCGAACACGAATCCGTAGCTATTTTTAACATCTCATTCACCTCCGATCCGGTTTCGATTATATGACAAACGCTCCTGAATTACACCCCACTTTATTCCCCTTTCTCTCTACGCATATTGTTTTTAACGTAGAACAAAATATGCCACTCTACCCGTAGTAGAATACGCATTTTTACAGCAAAAAAAACGCACAATATCGTGCGTTTTTAAGCCCCGCGCCGTTTCGTTTACCGTTTACGGCATGATATAGAAAAAACTATATTTATTTTAATTTGTCTTTCCGAGATCTGCCGCAGACAAACCGCAATGCGTAATTTTCGAAATCGTCGGCAAACTTCTTTTCGGGCAATACGAACGGATTCTTTGCAAGAAGCAACATATCTTAACGCCCGATTGCAAAAATCGTAATTATTCCGCCTTGTCGAGACAACACCTGGTTGCAAAAATCGTGATTATTCCGCCTTGTCGAGGTGTACATCGAGTTGCGGGAACGAAATGGAAATGCCATCCTTATCAAACCGTTCCTTTACGTCATCCTGCATCCGGAAGTAAACGCTTTAAGAATTGCTGTTTCCCCGAAAACGTTGATAATACCGTAATTTTTCGTAATTATTCCGCCTTGTCGAGACAATACCCGGTTGCGGAAACTATGATTATTCCGCCTTGTCGAGGTGTACATCGAGTTGCGGGAACGAAATGGAAATGCCATCCTTATCAAACCGTTTCTTTACGTCATCCTGCATCCGGAAGTAAACGCTTTAAGAATTGCTGTTTCCCCGAAAACGTTGATAATACCGTAATT
>CALVWR010000023.1 GCA_944367565.1 uncultured Clostridia bacterium | reverse complement strand
ACTTTGTGTTAAATTTCTTCTTCCTTGACATAAAATATGCACCTCCAAAAGTGTCCAACTTTTGGGGTGCATATCAGTTCCACTGCGGTGTTTTTTTATGAAATTTTTCCGGCGTTGTCCGTCAGAAAACGGGGTTGAAAAACGGCAAATCAAAAAGCGCGCTGTTTCGGGTACGGAAAGCGGGGAAGGAGAACGGATTTCTGATTTTTCGTCGTTGGCGGCGCATTGCGTTGACTTTTTGCGGAAAAAAGGTTAAAATAAAACCGAAAATTACAAAGGGTAAAGAAACGTGATCATATTGGGATTCGATCCGGGGCTGGCGACGTTGGGATACGGAGCGGTGAAAAGCGAACGCGGGCGGACGGAGTTATTGGATTACGGCGTTGTGCTTACGCCGAAAAACGAGAATCTTGCCGTTCGGCTGGCGATGCTGGAAGAAGGGATACGGGAAGTGATTGAAAAATTCGCTCCGGACGAAATCGCCGTGGAGGAGTTGTTTTTCGCAAAGAACGTAACGACGGGGATCAACGTGGCGCACGCGCGCGGCGTACTGCTGCTGACGGCGATCAAGCAGTGCGGCAGGATTTACGAGTATACGCCGATGCAGATCAAACAGGCGCTGACGGGGTACGGAAAGGCGGACAAGCATCAGATTCAGCAAATGGTAAAAACGTATTTACGGCTGAAGAATATTCCCAGACCGGACGACGCGGCGGACGCGCTCGCGGTGGCGCTGACGCACGCGCAGACCAACAAGCTGGGCGGATTATTCAGCATATAAGGAAGAGGACGGCTATGATCGGATATTTGAAAGGTCGGGTAATTTATCGGGAAGACAACAATGTCCTTCTGGAAAACAACGGCGTGGGATATGAAATATGCTGCTCTGCGTCGGCGGCGCAGAAGCTGCTTTCCGCCGGAAGCGGAGAGGTTTATGTCTACACGGCGGTGCGGGAAGACGGGATCTTCCTGTACGGATTTGCCGATCCGGAGGAGAAAAATATGTTTCTGAAGCTGATTTCGGTATCGGGCGTAGGGCCGAAAGTCGGAATCGGCGTGCTGTCGGGGATGAGCCTGTCGTCGCTGGCGCTTGCGATCGCCACGTCGGACGTAAAGACGCTTTCCAAAATCAAGGGGCTGGGCAAGAAGACGGCGGAGCGCATCGTCCTGGAACTGCGCGAGAAGATCACGGCGGACGGGAGAGCCGACGAGACGGACGGGACGCTTCCTTCGGCGGCGGAGACGGCCGTGGACGAGGATGCGGTCATCGCCTTGATGGGTTTGGGCTTCAACCGGAGCGAGAGCATTGCGGGGATCCGCGCGGCGTACGGCGCGGGCGCTACGGACATCAAGGACGTGCTGAGTTACGCTTTGAGGACGATGAGGTAATATGGAAGACGAAAGACTGGTGCTGTCGACCAAGGAGTTCGAGGACAACGAAGTGGAAAACGTGCTTCGTCCGAAGAGCATGGAAGGGTACATCGGACAGCAGAAGATCAAGGACAATCTGACGGTCTATATCGAGGCGAGCAAAATGCGGGGCGACGCGCTCGATCATGTGTTGCTGTACGGACCTCCGGGGCTGGGCAAGACGACGCTCGCGCACATCATCGCGAACGAATTGGGTTCGTCGATCAAGATCACGAGCGGACCGGCGATCGAGCGGGCGGGAGATCTGGCGGCGATTTTGACCAATCTCAATGAAAACGACGTGTTGTTTATCGACGAAATACACCGTCTCAATCACAGCGTGGAAGAAATTCTGTATCCCGCGATGGAGGATTTTACGCTCGATTTTATCATCGGGAAAGGTCCGTCGGCAAAGAACGTGCAGTTGCCGTTGCCTAAGTTTACGCTGATCGGCGCGACGACGAAGGCCGGGATGCTGGCGTCGCCGCTGCGGGATCGGTTCGGGGTGATCTGCCGGCTGGAAAATTATACGGTGGAAGAGCTGGGAGAGATCGTGCGGCGTTCGGCGGTAAAGCTGGGCGCGGAGATCGAACGGCAGGCGGCGGAGGAGGTTGCCAAGCGGAGCCGCGGCACGCCGCGTATTGCCAACCGGCTTTTGAAGCGCGTGCGGGATTTTTCGCTGGTCAAGCGCCATGCGCGCATTGTTCTCGAGGACGCGCAAGAGGCGCTCGAACGCATGGAGATCGATCGGCTGGGGCTGGATGAGACCGACAGGAATCTTTTACGGTCGATGGTCACGAAATTCAACGGCGGACCGTGCGGACTGGATACGCTTGCGGCGACGGTCAACGAGGACGCAAACACCATCGAGGACGTTTACGAACCGTACTTGATGCAGCTCGGTTTTATCGCGCGCACGCCGCGCGGACGGGTATTGCTGAAAAAGGGATACGAACATCTCGGACTGAAGATGCCCGAGGGAAAGATCCGTCAACTCAGTTTGCTCGACGGAGAAGAATAGAATGAAAACATCGGATTTTGATTACGAACTTCCGGAAGAACTCATCGCGCAGACGCCGGCGGAGCCGAGGGATCATTCGCGGCTTCTGGTATACGAACGCGAAACGAAAACCATCCGACATCTGCATTTTTACGATCTGCCTGCGTTGCTTCGTCCCGGCGATTTGCTGGTGCGGAACAACACCCGCGTTTTACCTGCGCGGCTGTATTGCCGTACGCCGCACGGCGGAAAGGTGGAAGTGCTGCTGTTAAAAAGGCTTAACCTTACCGACTGGGAGGTTTTGGTCAGGCCGGGGAAGAAAGCGCGGCCGGGGGACAGACTCATCGTCAACGAGAAACTTTCTTTAAAAATAAACGCCGTGGCGGAGGAAGGATGCCGCCGCGTAACTTTTATATACGACGGCGTATTCGAGGATCTTCTGAGCGAGGTCGGAGAAATGCCGTTGCCGCCGTATATTCACGAAAAGCCGGAGGATAAAGAGCGGTATCAGACGGTATACGCCAAAATAGACGGCAGTGCCGCCGCGCCGACGGCGGGGCTGCATTTCACGCCGGAACTTTTCCGGCGATTGGAAGAAAAGGGCGTGGAGGTGGCGGATATTCTCCTGCACGTGGGACTGGGGACGTTCCGCCCCGTCAAGGAAGAGGAGATCTCCGAACACAGGATGCACGAGGAATATTACCGCATTACCGAAGAGGCGGCGGAGAAGATCAACCGCGCCAAGCGGGAAGGGCGGCGCATCGTCGCCGTGGGGACGACGAGCGTGCGGACGCTGGAAAGCGCGGCGGACGAAAACGGATTCGTGAAAGCGGGGGACGGAGATACGGATATCTTCATCTATCCCGGTGTGAAGATCAAGTGCGTGGACGCGCTCATCACCAATTTTCACCTGCCGAAATCCACGTTGATCATGCTGGTATCCGCGTTTTGCGGCAGGGAAGAAACTTTGCGCGTCTATGAAGAAGCGGTCAGGGAAAAATACCGTTTTTTCAGTTTCGGCGACGCGTGTCTGTTCCTCTGACGGCGCGGCGGTGCATTACGGAGAAGTATGGAAAAGGATTTTCGGTTTGAAACGATAAAACAAGACGCGCGCACGGGGGCGCGCGCGGGGGTCTTTCACACGCCGCACGGCGACATCGAAACGCCGGTCTATATGCCCGTGGGAACACAGGCTACGGTGAAGGGCGTTTTGCCGCGCGACTTAAAAGAGGCGGGTGCGCAGATCATCCTGGCGAACACCTATCATCTTTATATGCGCCCCGGCGACGGGATCGTGAAGGCGGCGGGCGGCTTGCACAAGTTCATGAACTGGGACCGCCCGATTTTGACGGATAGCGGCGGATTTCAGGTGTTTTCGCTGGCGAAACTCAACAAGATCAAAGACGAGGGCGTCTATTTCAATTCGCACGTGGACGGCAGACTGCATTTTATTTCGCCGGAAAAGGCGATGGAGATCGAGAGCAATCTCGGCGCGGATATCGCAATGGCGTTCGATCAGTGCAGTCCGTACGGGGCGGACTATAAGTTTTCCGAGACGGCGATGAAGAGAACGCTGCAATGGCTGGATCGCTGTAAAGCGGCGCATCGCAATCCCGATCAGGCGCTTTTCCCCATCGTACAGGGAAATATGTTCAAGGATCTGAGGGAGATCAGCCTGAAGGAAAGCATTCCCTATGCGGAACACGGCATTGCTATCGGCGGTCTGTCCGTGGGGGAACCGAAGTCGCTGATGTACGAGATCATGGATTTCATGCTCGATAAATACCCGACGGATGTCCCCCGCTATCTGATGGGCGTGGGAAGTCCGGACTGTCTGATCGAAGGCGTGAAGCGGGGGATCGATATGTTCGACTGCGTGCTCGCCACGCGTATCGCCCGCAACGGAACGGCGCTTACGTCGCGGGGCAAGATCGTGGTGCGCAACGGGAAGTATAAGGAAGATTTTACGCCCCTCGATCCGGAATGCGACTGTTATTGCTGCCGCAATTATACGAAAGCGTATCTCAGACACATGATCAATGTGGGCGAAATGACGGGCGCCATGCTCCTCAGCCTGCACAACATCACGTTCCTGACAAAGCTGATGCGCGATATGCGGCAGGCGATCCTGCAGGATTCCCTGACGGAATTTGCCGAAGAATTCTATGCGAAATACGGAGAGATCGGTACGTTCTGAAAAAAAACGCGTCCGCCGCGCAAGAGAAATGGGAAATTTTGCGCGATTTTGTCGGAATCGGGGGTGCGCGGCGTAAAGTGCGTTCAAACGCTTGCCAAATTTTTAAAAATAAAGTACAATAATAAAAAACTTCAAGGAGTAGATTCGGAATGTTTAATTTTTTACTGGACGGAGCGAGCGGGAGCGACGCCGGAACCTGGATTGTTTACGGTGTACTTGCCGTACTGATCATAGCGTTTCTCGTCTGGACCTGGGTGTCGTCCAAAAAGAGACAGAAACAGGAAGCGGAAAAACTTGCGTCGCTGAAAGTGGGCGATAAAGTGAAAACCATCGGCGGCGTATGCGGCGTGGTGATCGCCATCGACGATGCGGAAAATACCTTCACGCTGGAAACGGGAAGCGGCGCGAACGTATCGTACATCAAGTTCGATAAGGGCGCTATCTATCAGACGGCGCCGGCGCAGGAAGCGCAGATTCCGTCCGCGACGCAGGAAAGCACGGCGGAAGAGCAAAAAGAGATCGAAAAAACGGCGTCCGAAAAAGCGGCGCCGGCGGATCCCGCACAGCCCGCAGAAGAAAACAAAGAATAAGAATAACGCCGGAAACCTCCGCATACATTGAAGTATACGGAGGTTTTTTTATGGACGTAAAAAGCGACGTGAAGATGATCGTCGGCGGCGTATTGAAAGGTCTGATCGTTTCTCTGCTGGCGGTTCTGGTTTTTTCCTTTATCGTAAAACTGTGTTCCCCGGGCGACGGCGTGATCCGCGCAGTCAATCAGTTCATCAAGAGTCTTGCGGTGTTCATCGGCTGTTTTTTTTCGCTGCGCGGCAGATTCGGCTGGTTGAAAGGGGCAATCACGGGTTTGTTCGTGTTTGTCCTCACTTATCTCGTTTTCGCACTGGTTGCGGGCACCCAGCTTTTCGATAAAGGTTTTCTGATCGATCTTTTATTCGGCACGGCGATCGGTCTGATTTTCGGAATTATCAGCGTGAACGTGAGAAAAGATCATTAAACCGTTGACAGATTTCTCCGTATTTTGTATAATAAGAAAAAGAAACCGAAAACATATAAAAAACGGAGGTCAGTATGCGCAGAATCAAAACGGTGGCGGTCCCCGCCAAGAGAAACGTAACAGGCTGCGGCGAATGCAGAAGTACCTGCCAGTCGGCATGTAAAACTTCCTGCACGGTAGGCAATCAGTCTTGCGAAAAAATCACGAGAGAAACCAAGATCAAAGAATTGAACTGATCGGAAGTTACAATTTCGGGAGCAGTAATCGTTACTGCTCCTATTTAATGTACGGAGAAAATATGGTACATACCTTTTGTGCCGACGGCACGTATTATTTATTTGACAACGTAGCCGGCGCGCTGCATATCTGCGACGCGCTGACAAGCGAAGTCGTGAAAAAGATCAACGGCGAACCGTACGATCTGCACGGCGTGGACGAAAAGGAGATCGCGGAGATCGAAGAGGAGATCGCTTCTTTGAAAAAAGAAGGCGTGTTATTTGCCGAAGAGAAGGAAGAGATCCCGCTGAAGAGCGAGGACGTGAAGGCGTTATGCCTGCACATCTGTCACGATTGCAATTTACGGTGCGAATATTGCTTTGCGGGGCAGGGAAATTATAAAGGCAGATCGGAATATATGCCGTTTGACGTGGCGAAAGCGGCGGTGGATTTTCTGATTGCCAACAGCGGCAAAAGAAAGATTCTGGAAATGGATTTTTTCGGCGGAGAGCCGCTGATGAATCTGTCCGTGGTAAAAAAGACGGTGGACTATGCGAAGGCACAGGGCGAGGCACACGGCAAGAAATTTCTCTTTACGCTGACGACCAACGGCGTGCTGCTGAATGAGGAAACCGCGAAATATCTCAACGAAGAGATGGAGAACGTGGTTCTGAGCATCGACGGGCGCAAGGAAGTGCATGACGGCGTGCGGAAAACGGTAAACGGAAAAGGCAGCTATGACGTCATCGTGGAAAATATCGTGAATTTCGTGAAGATGCGCGGGGACAAGCATTATTATGTGCGGGGAACGTTCACCAAAAAGAACCTCGATTTCGGCAACGACGTGCTGTATCTTGCAGACCACGGGCTGACGGAAATCTCCCTCGAACCCGTCGTGACGGAAAAGGAAAGTCCGCTTTATATCGGGGAAGAGGATCTTCCGGCGATTGCGGAGGAGTACCGCCGGCTGGCGCGGGAATATAAGCGGCGCAAAGCGGCGGGGGAAAAGCTCTTCCGGTTTTTCCATTTTCAGATCGATCTCGACGGCGGTCCATGTCTGAAAAAGCGCGTTTCGGCGTGCGGCGCGGGCAACGAATATTTTTCCGTGACGCCGAACGGCGACATTTATCCCTGTCATCAGTTCGCCGATCTGCCGGAATACAGAATGGGCAACGTATTTGAAGGAAAGCTCGATGAAAAGATCCGCGCGCTGTTTCGGGACAACAATCTTTATACCCGCGCGGCGTGCAGGGACTGTTTTGCAAAATTTCATTGCAGCGGAGGCTGTCCCGCAAACAATATCCGCAAAGGCGGAGACATCAACACGCCCTATCAGATCACCTGCGCCATGATGAAGGCGCGCATGGAATGCGCTCTCGATCTCTATGCTGCCGGCAAAAGCGAAGAAAAATGATCGCGCCTTTGCCGATTTTGGCAAATAGGTCTTGATTTTTCTTGACTATATGGGAAATCCGTTATATAATAATTTAGTCTAAATGTATAACATTTGGCGATGCAATTGCTTTTTGGGAGGCAAAAATGAACAAAAAGAAGTCAATCGCGTTGCTGATTGTGGTCAGCGTGGTGCTCGTCCTTCTGGCGGTTGCCACCTTTGCACAGTTCAGAATCCCGTTCTATAAAAACGGCACGCGCATTTATCAGTCCTTTCTCGGGGCGATCGAGCTGGACGGGGATCTGGAGCCGGGCGTCGCTTACGAACTGACGCTCAAGGAGGACATCGCGACGGACGATACCGCCGATCTCGATCCCGAAGCGGTGGTTAAGACCCTCGAATACCGTCTGAAAGCGTTGGGCTACGACGCGGCGACGGTGGTCGCGTACCGCGAAGGCGAAACGGACAATTATTCGTTCCGCGTGGAGATGCGTGCGAGCGACACGGCGGCAGACGATATCGCCGTTGCGGCGCGGTACGGGGAACTCGAATTCAAGGACGGCAACGGAACGTATCTCTTCGGAAGGGAATACGTGCAGAGCGCGAGATACATTTCCCAGACGGTTGCGGCAACCACGACGCATTATGTGGAACTTCGTTTCACCGATGACGGCGTGAATGCGCTGAACGCCGCCATCGACGCGGCGGCCGCGGAAGAGGATTCGAGCGGCTTTACGCTGAGCATTACGTTGGGAGATACGCAGCTGTTTTCAAGCAGCCTGACAAAAGACACCATTGCGCAGAATTCCCTTTATATCGGCGGTGAAAACACGACGGAAACGGCGGCGCGTCAGCTGGCGTTGCAGATCGCGTCCGGCGGACTTGCGTACGAATACGAGATCAGCGATCCTATGGAAACGACGCCTTCGCTCGGCGAGAACGCGAAAGAACTCGTTTTCTGGGCGGGACTTGCGGCGATGCTTCTCATCATCGTGGCAATGATCTTTGCTTACGGCGGTTTCGGGTTGATTGCAGGCGTTTCTCTTTTCTTCTTTGTGATGATGGAGATCGTCATGCTCATTCTCGTACCGGGCATTACTTTGAACTTTGCGGGGGTCATCGGCTTCTTTGCCGCGATGTTGCTCACGGCGGATTCCATGGTGATCATCATGCACCGCGTCCGCGAAGAATACCGCAACGGAAAAACGGCTAAAGCCGCGATCAAGACGGCGTACCGCCGCTCGTGGTTCACCATTGTGGAAACCAACGCCGTGCTGGCGGTGTTCGCTTTGCTGATGTTCTTTATCGCCACGGGATACGTCAATTGTTTTGCCGTTACCTTCGGCATCGGGATCGTGCTCTCCGCACTGATCACCATGTTCGTTTCCTATCTGCTGACTTCGATGGCATTGCCGCTGTTTCAAGAAAAGAGCGAAAAGTTCCTCAAACTCAGAAGAGAAGATAAAGAGGAGGTCGCATAAGCATGAAAAAGTTCGACAGCGTGAAAAGTCTGAAGATCTTTGCGGTGATCGCCCTTGTGCTGATCGTGGCGGGGGCGTTCGTACTCGGATTTGCGGGCTATAATAAAGACGTGCGTTATAAGGCGCACTGCGAAGTGAAAGTTACTGCCGAAGAGAATTTCGGCGATGTCAACAAGCAGATGACGGATACGGCGGAATCGGTCTTTTCTTCTCGGGGGATCCATTTCGCCTATAAAGAAACGATGGACGACGGCAGAAGCGTGATCTATCTGTTCGACGGAACGGACAGCATTTCCGACGAGGTTCTTGCAGATCTGAACAAGAAACTCGAAAAGGGCTTTGCTTCCTCCACGGTGACGGTGGACGTGCGCGCCGTGCGGTACAACGCGGAAGGATACTCTTCTTTGGGGGAAATGTGGTGGTTGCTGCTTGCGGCGGGCATCTTGCTGATTTTGGCGTTTTTCTACACGGCAATCCGCTATAAATGGGCGGCGGCAGGCGCGGTTGCGCTTACGGTGATTGTTTCTTCGGCGCTTGCGGCGATGGTGTGCGCGCTGGTCCGCGTCGTCATCACGCCGGCGTTTCTGGCGGTGATGGCGGGATCGTTTGCTTTCTCCGTTCTGACGACGCTGTATTTTGCCAACGTCATCCGCGAAGATCGGAAGAACGTGGCAAACGAAGGCATAGGCGCTGCGGAACTTGTTTCCGGCGCGTTCAGGGAAGTGTTCCTCAAGACGCTGGCGAGCGTCGTGGCGCTGGTTGTGATCGCGTTGCTTGTGCTCGTACTTGCTCCGTCGGGCGGTAAATTTGCGGCGATGGAAATGCTGGTGTGCTTCGTGTGCGCGGCGGCGACGACCGTTTTCGGATACGGCGGGTTGTACGCGCTGTTCGCGAAAAAATAAATCAGACAAAACATTCGATAAGGCGGGGCGTCCCGCCTTATTTCGTATGGAAAGGGTAAACCTATGAAAGATATCGTGACCGGAAAGGAATTGACCAGCCGGGAAAACAAGATCATAGAGGAAATCGCGGAGGAAACCGGGCTTTTACAGGAAACGGCGCGGATTCTTTATACGCGCGGTCTGACGGAAAAAGAAAGCGTCAGAGAATTTCTCGATCCCGGAAAACACCGTCTGCACGATCCCTTTCTTCTTTCCGGTATGCGCGAAGCGGTTGAGCGCATCGCCGAAGCGCGGGAGGCGGGCGAAACCGTTCTGATTTTCGGGGATTACGATGCCGACGGGATTTCCGCGGCAAGTATTCTTTATAAGGCGTTTACCGAATACGGTCTGGATGCGTACGCCGTCGTACCCGAACGGGAAAACGGCTACGGACTCAATAGCGAGATCGTGGAACGGTATGCCGAAGAGATTTACATGGGGCTGATCGTGACCGTCGATTGCGGGATCAGCGACGCGGAAAAGGTAAAATTCATTACGGAAGAGCTGGGGATCGACGTCATTGTGACCGATCACCACGAAATTCCGGAAACGCTGCCCGACTGTATCGTCGTCAATCCGAAGCTGCCCGGGCAGGCATATCCTTTCGACGGGCTTTGCGGCGCGGGCGTGGCTTTTAAACTCGCCTGCGCGCTGCTCGGGAAAAAGGCGGAAAAATTCATCGATATCGCGGCGCTCGCGACGGTGGCGGACAGTATGTCGCTGACGGGGGAAAACCGCAGCATCGTCCATGAAGGACTGAAAAAACTGCGTACGGATCCGCGTCCGGCGTACCGCAATCTTCTTTCGGTTGCGGGGGGAAAGGAGATCACGGCGCAGACGCTTGCCTTTACGCTTGCGCCGCGCATCAACGCCGCCGGAAGAATGGGCGACGCCGCTTCCGCATTGCGTCTGTTTCTTTCCGATGACGAAAACGAAATTTACGATCTGAGCGTCAGACTGCACGCTTATAACATAGAGCGGCAGGCGGAATGCGACAAACTTTACAAACTCGCGAAGGACAAGCTCAACGAAGAGGGCGCTTACGGCAACATCATCATGCTCAGAGGCGACGATTGGCGCACGGGATTCACGGGAATCGTGGCGGCGCGCCTTGCGGAAGAGTATTCCCGTCCCGTGATCATGTTCGCGGGGGTGAACGGGTATTACAAAGGATCGGCGCGGTCGTTGCCGGAGATCAATATTTTCGAGGCGATCGTTGCCTGCAAGGACCTGCTGATGGAATTCGGCGGACATTCCCAGGCGGCGGGAGTGGCGGTCTCGGCGGAAAACTTCGACGCTTTTTATAAGGCGGCGGACGAATATCTCGGCGCGCACTGTCCGCCCGAGGCGTTCAGACCGAAAATTTATGTGGACGGCCGGTGCGAAAAGCCGATCTCCCTTCGCTTTGCGGAAGAACTCGAATTGCTGGAGCCGTGCGGCGTGGGGAACAGACGCCCGCTGTTTGCCGCTAAGGCAGGGGCACTGAATGCCGCGCCTCTGAAAGAGGGATCTTTGCACGTTTCCTTTTCGCTGCCCGCTTGCGATATGCTGTATTTCGGCGGGGTCAGAGTGCTGGACGAATTGAATCTGCCCATGGAAAAATACGTTGTTTTCGAGCCGAGCGTATCCGTTTTCAACAAGCAGAAACGGCTGCGCGGCATCGTGCGGGAAGTCCTGTTCGGCTACGGCCGTTTTGAGGGCATGGAGGACGAAATTTTCTTAAAGCAACTTTCTTCTCTCGATACGGAAGAACGAGAGTACGAAAAGACCGATACGGCGGGGGTAACGGCGCTTGCCGAAAAGGCGATCGGGAACCGTTACGGCACGGCATTTATCATCAGCGATCCGGCGAACGAGGAAAAATTTCCCTGTCTTGCCGGCATACAACGGTGTCTGTTCCGTCCGTCGGAAAACAATCTTTTCAACGTCGTGATCGTCGGCGGCGGCGTGCCGTTGGAAGGATTCGACCGCGTGATCTATATGGACACGCCGCCCTGCGTCACGGCGACGGGCAGAAAAACCGTCGTCAATACGGAACTGTCCGGCAGGGGGTTATTCGGCGATCTTTCCGTCGATCGGGCGGCATTTAAGGAGGTTTTTACCGTTCTTCGCGCCATGACGGGCAGAAAATTTACGAAAGCCGTTGATTTTTATCGGGAAAATCGTGTACAATGTAATCGGAAACAATTTTTGTTCGCGCTGAAGGTTTTCGGGGAACTCGGCATTTTCGTGTGCAGGAACGGCGTTTTCACGCAGGATCTTTCGATAAAAAGCGAACTGAAAAATTCCGCCCTGTACCGGCGGATGGTGAGGTTGCTCGGCGATGATTGAAGTTTTGGAGAAAATAGGGGAAACATATAAGGGCGCGGATCTGCTGCTTTGCGAAAAGGCGTACCGTTTCGCGCGCAAAGCGCACGAAAATCAGAAACGCGCCTCCGGAGAGGAGTATTTCACGCACCCCTGCAACGTGGCGAAGATTCTCATCGATCTCGGTATGGACGCGGCGACCATCGCCGCGGCGTTCCTGCACGACGTCATCGAGGACACGCCCGTATCGGAAGGAGATATCAAAGCGGAATTCGGCGACGAGGTGCTGCAGCTCGTTCTGGGTGTTACGAAACTCGAAAAAATCGAATTTACGTCGAAAGAAGAAGAACAGGCGGAAAATTTCCGTAAAATTTTCGTCGCCATGGCGAAGGATATCCGCGTGATCATCATTAAACTTGCCGACCGTCTGCACAATATGCGTTCGCTGAATTTCCTTTCGGCGGAACGCCAGCAGCGCATGGCGCGCGAAACGCTTGACGTCTTTGCTCCGCTTGCGGGCAGGCTGGGCATTTCGCAGATCAAGTGCGAGCTGGAAGATCTGTCCCTAAAATATCTCGAACCGGAATTTTTTGAGTATCTTGTGACCAATATCAATGCAAAACTCGCGGAAAGAAGGGAATTTGTCGCGTTTGTCGTTCAGGAAATTCAGAAGATTTTAACGGAAAGTAAGATTCAGGGCGAGGTGTTCGGGCGTCCGAAGCATTTTTATTCCATCTATAAAAAGATGAAGAATCAAAACAAGACGCTCGACCAGATCTACGATCTGACGGCAGTGCGCGTCATCGTCAACACCGTGGATGACTGTTATGAAGTTTTCGGCAAGATCCATCATAAATGGAAGCCCATTCCCGGCAGGATCAAAGATTACATCGCCACGCCGAAACCCAATATGTATCAGTCTCTGCACACGACGGTGGTCACCAATTTCGGTCAGACTTTCGAGATCCAGATCCGCACCTATGAAATGAACCGCGCGGCGGAATACGGGATCGCGGCGCACTGGAAATATAAGGAAAACAAGAAGGAAGTGGACGATTTCGACGCCCGTCTTTCCTGGATCAGGGAAGTGATGGAATGGCAGGGCGGACTGAAGGACAGCAAGGAATTCATCGATTCCCTGCGAGGGGATATTTACAGTTCCGAAGTGCTGGTCTTCACGCCGAAGGGAGACGTCATCTCCCTCCCCAAGGATGCGACGCCCATCGACTTTGCCTATCAGATCCACTCCGCCGTGGGTAATAAGTGCGTCGGCGCAAAGGTCAATTCCAAAATGGTGCCGCTTTCCACGCCCCTGCAGGTGGGCGACGTAGTGGAGATCATCACTTCTCCCAATTCCAAGGGGCCTTCGTGGGACTGGCTTAAAATTGCAAAAAGTTCTTCCACAAAGGTCAAGATCAAGCAATTCTTCAAACGCGAGATGAAGGAGGAAAACATCAAGACCGGCAAGGCGATGCTGGAGCGCGAGGCGAAGAATAAAGGCTATAATTTTTCCGATCTTCTCACCGAAAAGGCGTTTTCCAAACTTTCGCAGCGGATGTCCTTTTCCGGTCAGGATGAGATGTACGCGTCCGTCGGGTACGGGGCGGTGAGTACCAACCAGGTCCTCGTAAAGCTCATCGATTATTACCGCCATTCGTCCATCGAATCGCAGGCGCGCATCATCGCCACGGGACCCAAACAGTCGGGCGGGGTCATCGTCAAGGGAATGGATAACATCCTCGTGCGGATCGCCGGCTGCTGTCATCCCGTTCCGGGGGACGAGATCGTCGGATTCATCTCCCGCGGGAGAGGCGTCGCCGTCCACCGCGCGGACTGCCCCAATATGAAGAATATCGAACCGGAACGCTTCATCGAAGTGCGCTGGGCAAACGAAACGGGCAATTCCTTCAACGCGGGCATCAAGGTCATCGCCAACGATCAGGGGACGATCCTTTCGAGCGTATCGCAGGTGGTGGCGCAGATGAATTTTGCGATCACCGCCATCAACGGCAGGATCGACGCCAAGACCAAACAGGCGGTGGTCGATTTCAATATCCGCATCAATTCCCGTTCGGAACTCGATTCTCTCATCGAGAAATTAAAGCAAAACAAGAAACTTACCGACGTATACCGCACCAGTTTCTGAGGGAGGAAAGATGGATTTCAAATTGCACCGTATCTTTACGGGAAGAATGGGATCGAACGCCTATCTCGTTTCCTTCGGCAGCCTTGCGGCGGCGATCGACGCGGGCATGGGCAGCGCGCTGGCGGACTATGCGGAAAAAAACAAACTGAAAATCGAAATGTGTCTGCTTACGCACGGACATTTCGATCATATCGGCGCGTGCGCCGAACTGCAACGCCGCGGCACGAAGATCGGCATATCGGAAAAGGACGCGGACAAACTGTATACCGGCAACAATCTCGGCGGGGAATTCGGCGTCGAGACGGAGCCGCTTCAACCCGATTTTACATTCCGCGGCGGGGAGGAGATCGACTTTCACGGATTTTCTTTCCGCGTTCTGGAAACTCCGGGTCACAGTGCGGGATCGGTGTGCTTTTTAACGCCCCTCGGCATTTTCAGTGGGGACACCCTGTTCTGCGGCGGCGTGGGCAGGACGGATTTTTACGACGGCGATCCCGACGCGTTGTCCGCCTCTCTTGCGGCGTTGTTCGCGGCGGAAGAGGATGCGCCGGTTTATCCCGGACACGGATTTTCCACGACGTTGAAGCGGGAAAAGGAGACGAATCCTTACTTATGACGACGAATACGCCTTACGGGGCAGATCTCGGCGAGGTTCTGAAGCTGTTTGTTCCCGACGGCGAAATCGGGCACGAACTCACATACGAAAACGGGCAGGCGGTCAACCGCGTCGTGATCGGGGGAAAGCAATATTGTTTTTCCGATCCGGTGCGTGCGGCGGACAACGCGCTGGAAAAAAAGAGGTATGAAAAGCGCGCCGTCAAACTGGCGGTCTATAAGGCGCTTTCCGATTTTTACGGAAAAGAAATGCCGTGGGGCGCGCTTACGGGGATCCGTCCGAGCAAACTCGCTTATCAGGAAATCGAAAAGAGAGGGGAATTCAAAACGCTTTTCGATGAGATGCGCGTCAGCGCGCAGAAACGCCGGCTCATCGAAGCGCTGGTGGAAACGCAGCGCGGAATCTACGAAAAGAACGACGATAACGCCGACTTTTTCGTGTTCATACCCTTTTGCCCGTCGAAGTGCAATTACTGCTCGTTCGTCACGGCGGACATCGCGCGTTCGGGGCGGTATATTCCCGCCTATACCGACGCGCTCGTCGAGGAGATCGAGCAGTCCAAACGCTTTGTAAAAAAACTCCGTTCGATATACATCGGCGGGGGCACGCCCGCGGCGTTGCCGCTTGCCGAACTCGAAAGGGTGCTTGCGGCGGTGGAAGCGCCGCGCGGAACGGAGTACACCTTTGAGGCGGGCAGACCCGATTGCATCACGAAGGAAAACGTGGCGCTTTTAAAACGGTACGGCGTGACGCGCGTGTGCGTCAATCCGCAGACCTTCAACGACGAAACGCTTCTGCGTATCGGGAGAAGGCATACGGCGGCGGACATCCGCGAAAAATACGCCCTTGTGAAGGATCTGTTTTCGGTGAATATGGATCTCATCGCGGGTCTTGTCGGGGAAACGCCGGAGGACTTTGCGCGCTCCGTCGACGCGGCGATCGCGCTTTGTCCCGACAACATCACGGTGCATACGCTCTGTTTGAAAAGCGGCGCGGAACTCAAGGAGAAAACCTCGTATCTGAGCGGGGAGGGCGTATCCGCCATGGTGGAGTACGCGCACGCCGCTCTCGCCGCGGCGGGATACCGTCCGTATTATCTTTACCGTCAGAAATATATGGCGGGCAATCTGGAAAACACCGGTTATACCCTGCCGGGAAAGGCGTGCGTTTATAACGTGGACACCATGGAAGAGATCTCCGCCACGGTGGCTTGCGGCGCAAACGCGGTGTCCAAGGCGGTGTTCGACGGGTGCGAACGCATCGAACGCTATAAAAATCCGAAGGATATCCCCACCTATCTCGCCAAATTGCCGGAAATCATCGTAAAAAAGAAGCAACTTTTCCAGAAAAAGTAAAAATTCATGCGGTTTTTCGGTAAAAAATGGGGAATTGTTCCCTGAAAACAGTTTACAAAAAAAGGAAAGTTTGCTATACTTTAAACCGTAAAAACGCTTTACCCGACGGCAAGGGCGCAGGGAACCTCGTCCGCGTACTTTGTTTCGGGCATATTATCCATAAGAAGGAGGTAAAAAAATTATGGACAAGGTCAAAAAACAGGAAATCATCGCAAAGTTCGCCCGTCATGAAGGCGATACCGGTTCTCCGGAAGTGCAGATTGCGCTTCTGACGGAAAGAATCAACCATCTCAACGAACATCTGAAAATCAATAAGAACGATAATCACAGCCGCCGCGGACTTCTGAAAATGGTCGGTGAACGGCGCGGTCTTTTGGATTATCTGAAAGGCGTAGATATCGAAAGATACAGAAAGATCATCGCGGATCTCGATTTGAGAAAATAACGGAAAGAGGGCGTCGTTTTTACACGCCCTTTTTATATATGCATACCGATGATTCCGTCGGTTCGGGCGGGACTTCGTCTTTGCGCAACGAAACGCCCCGTTTGCGGGCGTAAAAATATTTGAGGGTAATCAGGAGAGAGAAATGACAGACAGATTCAGAGAATTCAAAACAGAGATCGGCGGCAGGGAAGTGACCGTCGAGATCGGCAAGTATGCCGAACAAACCAACGGCAGCTGCGTGGTCAGATGCGGTGAAACGGTGGTGATGGTCAACGTGACCATGGCGGAGAAACCGCGCGAAGGTATGGATTATTTCCCGCTCGGCGTGGACTATGAAGAAAAAATGTATGCAGTCGGCAAGATTCCCGGCGGGTTCAAACGCCGCGAAGGCAGAGCGAGCGACAAGGCGATTCTGACTTCCCGTCTGATCGACCGTCCTTTGCGTCCGCTCTTCCCCAAGGGAATTTTCAACGACGTGATCGTGATCGCCACTGCGCTTTCGGTGGACCCCGATATCGCACCCGAGCCGCTCGCCATGTTCGGCAGTTCGGTGGCGCTTTGCATTTCCGATATTCCCTTTGCGGGACCGACGGGATCCGTCGTGGTCGGACTTGTCGACGGCGAATATGTGATCAATCCGTCGCTTGCACAGAGAGAAAAGAGCAGGCTTGCGCTTAACCTTGCCGGAACGAAGGATGCCATCATGATGGTGGAAGCGGGCAGTAAGGAGATCAGCGACGACGAAATGGTCGGCGCGATCCTTTTCGGACACGAACACATCAAGAAACAGTGCGCGTTCCAGGAAATGCTCGTCAAGGAAGTGGGCAAGCCCAAAAAGCAGATGGAACTTTATCATGTCCCCGAAGAGATCGACGCAGCGGTGCGTGCCTTCGCAAGCGAGATGCTCGACGAGGCGCTCGAACATTATGTGAGGGAAGAACGTCAGGCGGCGCAGGATAAAGTGGAAAGCGAAACGCTCGCGCATTTTGCGGACGTGTATCCCGATAAAACGAGAGAGATCAAGGACAGTTTGTATTATCTCACCAAAGAGAAAGTCCGCGCGAAAATCCTCGATAAAGGCATCCGTCCGGACGGCAGAAAACTCACGGAGATCCGTCCGATCTGGTGCGAACACGGCATATTGCCGCGCGTTCACGGCAGCGGCGTGTTCACGAGAGGACAGACACAGGTGCTGACGACCTGTACGCTCGGTATGCTCAACGAAGCGCAGAAACTCGAAGGACTCGATGAGGAAACGGGCAAGCGCTATATGCATCAGTATAATATGCCCGGCTACGCTTCGGGCGAAGCGAAACCCCTGAGAAGCCCCGGCCGCCGCGAAATCGGTCACGGCGCTCTCGCGGAACGCGCGCTCGAACCCGTAATTCCTTCCGAAGCGGAATTTCCGTATTCGCTGCGCCTCGTCAGCGAGGTTTTAAGCTCCAACGGCTCCACTTCGCAAGGCAGCGTCTGCGGCTCCACGCTCGCACTGATGGACGCGGGCGTTCCCATCAAGGCTCCTGTCGCCGGCATCGCCATGGGACTGATCAAGGATACCGCGTCCGACAGAGTCGCCATCCTCACCGATATCCAGGGGCTGGAGGATTTCCTCGGCGATATGGACTTCAAAGTCGCCGGAACCGAAAAGGGGATCACCGCAATCCAGATGGATATCAAAATCAAGGGAATCGACGAAAATATTCTCCGTCAGGCCATTTCTCAGGCGAACGTCGGCAGAAAGTTCATTCTCGGCAAAATGCTCGAAAGTATCGATAAGCCCAATCCCGAACTCAGCAAATATGCGCCTCGCATCATGAGTTTCCATATCAATCCGGATAAAATCAGAGAGGTCATCGGCTCGGGCGGCAAGGTCATCAATAAGATCATCGAAGAAACCGGCGTTAAAATCGACATCGACGACGACGGACTCGTACAGATCGCTTCTTACGGTGAAAACGGTCAGGGCGAACGCGCCAAAGCCATTATCCTTTCCATCGCTAAGGATCCCGAAGTGGGCGATATGTTCATCACCGAAGTGCTGCGCATCCTTCCCAACACCGGCGCGTTCTGCGAACTCGCGCCCGGCAAGGACGGCATGATCCATATCCGCAGCCTTTCGGAAAAATATAATAAACGCCTCAACAGCGTGGAGGATGTTCTCAGTATCGGCGACAGGGTAAAAGTTGAAATCTGCAAGATCGGCGAAAAGGGCATCGATCTGAAACTGCTCGAAAAGCTCGATTAACCGATAATCATGCGCAATTTGCGGTATGCAGATTTTCTGCATACCGTTTTTGCACCGCAAAAACCTATGCCGCAAGGAATACCGTTTTTGCACCGCAAAAACCTATGCCGCAAGGGAATACCGTTTTTGCACCGCAAAAACCTATGC
>CALVWR010000022.1 GCA_944367565.1 uncultured Clostridia bacterium | reverse complement strand
ATGAGCCCGGTACAATACCGAACTCATTTCCATACATTTTAATTAAATCTTTGTCCAAACTTTGGGGTTCACTTCATCTCTTGCGGGACGCGTTTTTTATGTTAAAAAAACGTTCGGATAGTGTATCTACATAATACGCTTTGCTTCCGGAAATCATTGCAAGAAATCTTCCCGTCCGTTCGTTGCCGTAAGTTTCATCACTTAAAAGGCATTCCTTTTGAAAAACATCTCACTGGTCGGAGGATATTTGTTCTTGCAAAAATAAAATTGTGTGTTATAATAAAATCATGAGAAATGAACTCGGGAAAAAGCGGTTGTCGCCGCGTTGGATAACATTGATCGTGCTTGCGGCAATGATGATCGTTATATACGTTCTTGCGAATATTCCTGCTGTCGCAGAATACGTTTTTGCAAGGGGAGTCACACGTTGGATCGATTTCCTGCTGAGTCGAATCACGAATTATATCCCCGTATCGTTTTACGAATGGTCGGCGGTGATTTTGATCATCGGCGGAGTCGCGCTTGCCGTTATTCTCATCGTAATGCTATGCAAAAAATGCTTTTCTGCCGCGTTGACCTGCGTGTATCGTTTAAGCGTTGCGGCTCTTGCCGTCGCGCTTGCATTCGGGGTATTGTATGCGCCTCTCTATAACAGATATTCTACGTATGAAGCGCTGGGACTTTCCGAAATCTCCGTGACGGACGATGATGTTTATTCAGCAGCACAATATTATGTGAAGAGGTTGAACGAAACGTCGTCGGTTTTAGAACGTGACGGGGACGGCAACGTGGTCAATGCTTACAAGTTTTCCGAACTTGCCGATCGGCTGAACGAAGAATTTGCCGCGTACGGTGCTTACTTTGCGCAGTATGAAGTACGTCCGAAACGTGTGGTTTTGTCCGTACCCATGAGTTATCTCGGGATCACGGGGATATATTTTCCCTTTTATGCGGAAGCAAACGTCAATGTCAATATCCCGCCTTCCGATCTTCCTGTCACGATGGCACACGAAATGGCGCACGCAAAAGGCGTTGCACAGGAAAATGAAGCAAATCTTATCGCGTATTGTATTTGTTTACGCGCGGACGATGCGTTCCTGAATTACAGCGGCCTGATGGATGCCGCGGCAATTCTCATCAACGCTTTGCCCGAAGAGCGTGCAAAAGTGCTCCGCGATTCGATTTCGCAGGAAGTTCTCGAAGAATATAAAAATATCAGCGAACATTATGAAAAGTATGAATGTTTTTTGGACAGGATTTCTTCCTTTTTCAACGATTTGTTTTTAAAATCCAACGGAATTCAGGAAGGAACGCGCAGCTATGGCAATACCGTTTGCGGGCTCGTTTCATTATATCTTCAGGAAAAAGATATTCATTGAAGTTCGGGAGGAAGATAATTTTTGAAGATCAAAAAAGCACAAAAAACTTTTCCGCCGGCATGTTTTATAATTTCGATTTGAGAAAAAAGCGGAATGTGCAATATTTGCCGAAAAACGGTGAAAGTTTTGGCAAAATTTTTTGAATGGCTTGACAGGTTCAGTACTGTCTAATATAATGAATTCTTATAAAAGACAAGCAAGAATCGCTCCGTCTTGCAACGATAAAAAAAGATGAGGAAGCGAAAAGGGGAAACATGAGAATTTTTGAACAGTTTGCACTGAAAAACGATGAAATCGTACGTGAACAACCGAGCGCGTTTCAAAAAATGCCGAGGGAAGCAATGGGCGCCTGCGTGAACGTATATCCCGTAAAAAAACAAAAAGTTTTCGGCTTTGGCGGTGCCTTTACGGAAAGTGCGGCGATCAACTTCGCGCGGATGAGTTGTGAGGAAAAAGAAAAAACACTGGAAGCTTTGTTCGGGGAAAGCGGTCTAAAATATAATTTTTGCAGGGTGTGTATCGGACCATCGGATTTCGGACAAAGTTCTTATAGTTACGTCTCAGAGGATGATGTGACGTTAGAATCTTTCGATATAAGTCGGGATAAGAAGTATGTGATCCCGTTTATCAGGGAAGCGTTGCGAAAAACGAAGGGAAAGATGTTTCTGTTCGCATCGCCTTGGTCTCCGCCCGCGTTTATGAAGGATAATCAAAGCCTGTTCGGCGGGGGAAAGCTGAAAAAGGATAAATATGAACTTTATGCGCAGTATATCGTAAAGTTTTTAAAAGCATACAGGGAAGAGGGGATCGCTATTTCCGCGGTTACGCTCCAAAACGAACCGAACGCAATCCAGACATGGGAAAGTTGTCTTTTTACGGCGGAGGAAGAGGCGGAATACGGCACGGTTCTTTATGAAATCTTAAATAAGAACGGTTTGGGAGACGTCCGTATCCTGTGTTGGGATCACAATAAAGGGAATATTTTTCACCGTGTCAGCAAGATCTATCCTAAAATGGAAGAAAGGATCTGGGGTGCAGGATTTCATTGGTACGACGGGGAGCATTTTGACGAATTGGATCTCATACGCGACCTGTATCCCGAAAAAGTTCTCATCGAAACGGAGTTTTGTAATGGGCAGGGAGACAGAAGGTTTTCGTTTTATAAAACGGAAATTTTAAACAATTTGAAACACGGCGTCAATGCGATCTGTGAATGGAATTTGATTCTTGATAAAGACGGAGGTCCTTATCATAACAGGAACATCGGTTGCAACGCCCCGATCGTTTTTAAGGACAAAAAGGCCGAGCTATCGGATATTTATAAAGAAATGTTCATGTTTTCTCATTTTATCGCCGCGGGCGCGCAGATTCTTTATACATCTTCCTATTCTTCAGATATCGGGATCGGTGCGGCAAAGAACCCCGACGGTCGAATCGTCGTTTGTCTTTTGAACACGGGAAGAGACAAAACGGATTTTTACTTAAAGATCGGCGAAGAATACGTTGCGTTGGACATGGATCCGATGACTGTAAAGACCTTGCTGCTACTCGATGAGGCATTTTAGACTGCGCAAGAGGGAAAAACGGGCGCAAATGTTTGATTTGCGCCCGTTTTTTTATTTTAAATTTTATCCGTATCTGTTCAAAAATCACCGTGCCGGATGTTGAAAACGAATGTTATTTCCTTTCATGCGGAAAACAAACCGAATTATTTTTTGCGGAACTCCTTCGGCGTCATGCCGTAAATTTTTTTGAAGAGTTTGTTCAGATGAGAAACGGAAGAGAATCCTGCGTCGTGGCAGATGGATAAAACGGTTCTGTTCGTGAGTTTTAATTGATTCGCGACGTACTTGATTTTCAGTTTATTCATGTAATCCGTCATCGTTGTACCCATAAACTGCCTGAATACGCGGCACATATAACTTCTGTCATAATCGAAAAAGGAAAGGATCGTCGGCAACCCCGCTTTATAATATTCGCACATATTCATCTTTTCCAAAAGTCTGTTCAGCCAGACGGGATACCTGTCATCCGATTGTTTTACCGAATGCTGATAGTAATAAGAAAGCAGTTTTGACAGCAGAAACTTTGCCGTGACGATCTTATTTTCGTCGTTGTTCTGCAGGATCATGCCGTAGCGGTTGAGTTCCTGCTCGAAAATTTCGATCTCGTCGAGAGAGAGGGATAACTTGAGTGGCATTTCTCTGCTTTCATATTCGGAAAGAAAATTCTCTCCGTAAAACAGGCAAACCTTTTCAAAAAATTCTTTATTGATGACAATGTCGCGGTGAGCGCAATCGTTATCTTCCGTTCGCAGATAAATGTGTTTATCCGTCGGCCTGAGAAACAGAACATCTCCGGCGGAAAGGTCCATTTGCATTCCGTTGACGACGTGACCGATCTGACCGTTCAATACATATGCGATTTCGTAAAACATATGGTCGTGATACACATCGTCGCCGATGGCAACCACGTGCGAATTGACGGGAGAATAAGAGGTGGACATCCAGTCTTCCAGATGCGTAACCTTCGTAAAAGTAAATTTTTGATTCATGGACTCATTATAAACGTCATTGTCAAAAAAATCAATGCTTTCTCTTGAATATTCCGAAATAATAGCTAAAAAAGTCAATGCAGAGCAAGTCTATGACAAAATACGGGGTAGATTTCACCTCCGATGCGGTTTATAATAGAGTGCGTAAAGAAGAGGAAAAACATGATACATGCAGTGATTTTAGGTGCGGGATCGAGAGGCGTGAACGGTTATGGCCGCTATGCGCTTGCGCATCCCGACGAATTGAAAATTTCCGCGATATGCGATATCGACGCCGCAAAGACCGAAAAATACGGTCAGCTTTTTTCCGTGCCGGAAAAATTCCGTTTTACCGACAGCGAAGCGCTGTTCGGGGCGGGAAAACTGGGAGACGTCATCTTTATATGTACGCAGGATCGCGATCACTTCCGTCACGCTTCACGCGCGATGGAACTGGGGTACGACATTTTGCTGGAAAAGCCCGTGTCGCCCGATCTGGGCGAATGCCTGGAACTGGTTCGCCTTGCGAAAAAACATAAAAGAAAAGTCGTTGTGTGCCATGTGCTCAGGTATACGGCATATTTCGGAAAGTTGAAGGAACTCATCGATCGAGGCACCGTGGGAAAAGTGATCGGCATCGACGAGAAGGAAAATGTGGAGTATTGGCATCAATGCCACAGCTTTGTGCGGGGGAATTGGCGAAATTCGCGGGAAACAAGTCCCATGATTTTACAAAAATGCTGTCACGATTTCGATATTTTATATTGGCTTTGCGGATCGGAGTGCGAACGGATCTCGTCTTACGGAAGGCTGAATTGGTTCAGAAAAGAAAATGCGCCGCAGGGTGCGGCATCGCGCTGCCTAAGCGGTTGCAAAGCAAAGGAAAATTGTCCGTTCGACGCGGAAAAAATCTATATAGAAGAATTCAACAAGCTCAATCTTTCCGCGGAGGCGAAAAAAACCGCGTTCCCGTACAGTCAGGTTTGTCTGGATCCGTCAGAAAAAAACTTATACGAAGCCATAAAAACGGGGCCATACGGGCGTTGCGTATATGCCTGCGATAACGATGTGGTGGATCATCAGGTCGTCAATATGTCGATGAAAAACGGAATCGTGTGTACGCTAACCATGAGCGCGTTCACCGCAAAGGGCGGCAGACAGGTCAAGATCATGGGGACGGAAGGAGAGATCGAAGCGGGCGAATATGAAAACCGTATCGTTGTGCGCCGATACGGACACGACGCGCAGACGATAGACGTCAGGTCATTGACGGACGATCTTTCCGGCCACGGGGGCGGGGATAACCGTTTAATACACGATTTTATCGCCGAAGTGAGCGGAAAGGAAGCGAGTGTCTGCAGCAGTACGATAGATCGGTCTGCGGAAAGCCATATTATGGCGTTTGCGGCGGAATATTCCAGATTGCATGACGGACAAAATGTAAAAATAGAGGAATTTCTGAAAAATGAAGGCAAGTGCGGATATTAAACTGCTATGCGGATATCGGGAAAATTTTCTGGGGTGCGATGTCGATGACATTACGCTTTCCGTAAGAGCGCCGAATGTAAAGCTAAATGAATATAGGGCTGTTTTTTCTTCTTCGCTCGCCTCGCTCGAAAACGGGATTTACGATCTTTGGGAAACGAAGATTCCTGCAGGCGTGCGCGAATTTGCCTATGGCGGGAAAGCGCTGAGGGAACGGCAGAAAGTTTATTGGCGCATCCTTTTCGGGAAAGGGAAAAAATCATCCCCGGCGTCATTTGAAACAGGGATAAGGAAATTTTCGGGCAAGTGGATCGCTTCGGATATCGGCGGCGCAAACACGTTGCTATTTAAAAAAATATTCGACGGAAAAGAATGTTCTCAAGCGCGGCTGTATATTTGCGGACTCGGATTTTTTCAGGCAAAGCTAAACGGCGTGTCTCTCGACGATCGGTTTTTCAAGCCTTTATTTACCGATTACACCGTGCGGAAAGGGAAAAATTTCCCGAAAAAAAACAGAGGGCACCGCATTACGTATTATACCTACGATATTACGGAACTTCTCGGAGAAAAGAACACGCTAGAAATCGAGGTTGCGAACGGATGGTTTTGCAACGAAGACAAACTGATCGAGCGGCATTTAAAATTCGGCGTGCCGAAAGTATGTTTCGATCTGTATGCCGACGGCGCATTGCTCGCCTGTAGCGGGCAGGGAGAAACGGTGCGGAAAACCGCCGTAAAATCAACGTTATATAAAGGTGACTTTATAGATTTTACGCAGACGGAAGAACGTTTTGAAAATGTAAAAATATGCGCGCCGCCTTCGGGAAAGCCGGTTGCGCCGCAAACGGAAGATGATTTTTGCGAAAAGATTTTGAATGCAAAAATATTGAAAAGCGAACCGAATTCATACATATATGATTTTTCGGAAAACCATTCGGGCGCGATTTCCTTTATGGTACGCGGCGAAGCGGGGGCTACGCTCAAATGCTCTTTTTTCGAGATTTTCCGCAGCGACGGTAGCCCGAATATGATGACGGGCGCGTTTTCCGATTCGAAGTTTTCGCAGACGATTTTTCAGCAAAACGAATACGTTCTGAGCGGCGGAATCGATAAAATAGAGCCGCTGTTCAGCTGGCACGGATACAGATATGTCGAAATTTCTTGTCCGCAGCCGTTTGAAATCAAAAATTTACAATCACACTATATACATACGAAGATTGCAGAAGACTCTTTATTTCATTGTTCGGAAAATATTTTCAACGAACTTTTTGAAAAATTCATTCGTACGCAAAAAAACAACATGCATGCAGGAGTGCCTTCGGATTGCCCGCACAGGGAAAAGTTGCCGTATACGGGCGACGGACAGTTATGCGCGGAAGCTTCGATGTACTGTTTCGATGCGGAAAGTTTTTATGCCAAATGGCTGGATGACATCATCGATGCGCAGACCGAGGACGGATTTATTCCGCACACTGCTCCGAATATGGGCGGAGGCGGAGGATACAGCTGGGGCAACGCATTGTTTATCGTGGCGATGTGGCTGTACCGTTTCAGCGGAAACAAGCGCTATCTTGAGAAAACAAAAGATGCCCTGTGCCGATGGGTAAAATATTATTCGACGGTCGTCGATGAGAAAGGCATCGTTTCCAGGAACGGTCACAACTGGTTTTTAGGAGATTGGCTCACCCCTGAAGACTGCAGGTTCGACGTGCGGTTCATGAGTACGATCTGTTATTATAATGCGGTCAATGCGCTGATCGAGCTCAAGAAAGAATGTAACGAATGTGCGGACGAGGAACGAAAACTTATTAAACAGATAAGAAAAAATATTTTGCGGGAATTTTACGATGCGGAAAGCGGAAATTTTTGCAGCGGAACACAAGGCGAAAATGTTTTGCCGCTTTACTTCGGTATCCTGCAAGGCGCAGATGCCGTGCGTACAAAACAAAATATAGCGACATATTACTCGGAAACAAGAAAATACAGGATCGATACGGGAATCGTGGCAACGCCCGTATTGATCGATTACCTCACCGATCACGGCATGGAAGAGCTGGCTTACAGGATCATGACCGATAAAGCATCGCCTTCCTATGCGGCGATGATGACGGGGGAAAGCACGCTTTGCGAATGTTGGGGAAAAAAGTGGCCGTCCTATTGTATGGAAAATCAGCTCGTCGAGGGCGGAGAGGATTGTTCGCACGATCATCCGATGTTCGGCAGCGTGACGGCATGGCTGTTCAGGAGCGTCGCCGGACTGGATCTTTCCGAACTTTATCGGAATAAAATTCTTTTTGCCCCGAAAATGATCCGCTTTTTAACCTTTGCTCAGGCGGCAAAACAGACACGTTTCGGAAAGGTTTCGATCGAGTGGGAACGGCGGGAACGTTTGGTCGTTCATTTGACGGTTCCGCAGGAACTCAAAGGCATTTTCAAATTGCCGCTTTCGGGGAACTGGATTTTATGGAAAAACGGGCAGCGTTGCGCTGAGGGAAAATCCGACGGCGTATTTCGGAAAACTTTGCCTGCGGGAAAATATAAAATCGAATTTGAAGGAGAATTTTGATGAAGAAAAAATTAATCAGTCTGATTTTGGCTACGGCACTGGTCGTACCCGGTTGCGCGGGGGGAGGAAAAATAACGAATGTGGAGGATCTCGATGTGAAAAAATATGAAGACAATAAAAAGATCGTGATGATGGCGGATCTGCCGCCTTCTCCCGACGAATACAACATGAAGCTTTACAAAGAAGCCGGATTTAACACCTACATCATGACGGAAGACTGGACGCCGATAAAAAACGGCAACAGTACCGATTATTTTGCAGCCGTGGAATACGTCGGCAGTCAAGGACTGGATGTCTTTATCCGCGGATACGACGGGAGCAGCTGCCCCGGATATTTTGAAGAAAAATTCAGCGGTAAAAATTTTCTGGATTATGAGCCGATCAAGGGAATTTATCTCATAGACGAGCCTACGGCAAACAAGTTCGACGATATCAAAAACGTCTATGTTCCCTGGTATAACGAAAATTATTCTCAAGATCTTTACTGGCATCTCAATCTGCTTCCTTCCTATTCTTCCACGTTCGGTCTGACTGCGGAGGAAATGGCCTCAGGGGAACCCGTT
The DNA here is from genome assembly GCA_944367565.1 of uncultured Clostridia bacterium. Taxonomy (GTDB): domain Bacteria; phylum Bacillota; class Clostridia; order Christensenellales; family Borkfalkiaceae; genus UMGS775. The sequence continues at coordinate 11,177 of CALVWR010000022.1, read as the reverse complement.
TACGAAATTTATATGAATAAATATGTCGAAGAGATCCTTAAAAACGTGCAGGGCGCGAAGGATATCAGTTTGGATCATTATCCTTTAAGAACGGGGCGCGAAGGCAATTATCTTTCCAATATGTGGCTGTACGATCTGATGATCGCCGGACAGATTGCGAAGGCACAGAACTGCGATTTCAACGTATGTATTCAGTCTTTTGACGGCGGATACAGATTGCCGGAAAGTGCGACGGACATCAAGTTCCAGATGTATACGAGTATGGCGTTCGGCGCGAATATGTTTGAATTCTTCTGCTATTGTTCGAATACCGCTTTGAAATTTAATGCGCTTTTAACGAATTTACAGCCGACGGATTTATATTATTACGTAAAAGAAGCGATTGCGGAAATCGCGTCGTTCGATCACGTATTCTTGTCGTTCGACTGGCAGGGAACGATGGCGATAAACGGAAAAAACAACGCGACATCGAACAGCGCGTTCGACGTGATCACGGATAAAACGCTCAAGGAAGCGAGCGGCATCAAGAGCGTTTCCGCTTTGGAAGACTGCCTGATCGGGAGCTTCAAGGATGCGGACGGCAACGACGGTTATCTGATCGTGAATTACGGAGAACCGACGGAAGGCAAGAAAAATACAGTCAGCCTGGAATTTGAAAAAGCGGCAGGCGTTGCCGTTTACAGATACGGAATCGAGACGGTCTACGGCATTGCTTCGAACAAAACGGATCTCGAATTGGACGCCGGAGAAGGGGTTTTCTTGATCCCGCTTTCCGAAAAGGTGTGATCCATGGGAGCAACAACGATCAAGGATAGTGCAAAAAAAAGGAAGGTTTTTTCGAAAAGAAGAATGACAAAAATGGAACGGCGCAATGCGATTTTTGCCTATTGCATGGTGGCGATCGGATTTGTACATTTCTGTATTTTCTACGTTTATCTGAACTTTAACTCCATTTTGTTGGCGTTTCAGGTACCTTTGGCGGACGGGGGACAACAGTTTTCCTTCTTTAACTTTCAAAAACTCTTCAATGAGCTGACGCGTGCGGATACCCAGATATACAACGCATTCCTCAATACGATGAAATATTTTGTACTGGGTATCGTAAAACTGTTTACAACCTTTCTCGTATCTTACTTTATTTATAAAAAAGTACCGCTGTATAAAGCGTATCGAATCATCTTCTTTTTGCCGTCCATCATTCCGTCGATCGTGATGGTGACGGTGTTCAAGAATTTCGTTTCGACATACGGGCCGTTGTGGACGATTTTATATGATGTGTTCGGATACGATATGCCTTCTTTGCTGACGAGACCGGAAACAGCGACCGCCACCATCATGTTTTACGTGTTTTGGTCGGGGTTCGGCGTTCAGATGCTGATTTTTGTCGGGGCATTGAACAGAATTCCCGAAGAAGTCATCGATTCTGCGAAGTTGGACGGCTGTAGTTGGTGGAAGGAATTTTCGCGCGTGGTGATGCCTTTGGCTTGGGAAACGTTGCTGATCTACCTCACGCTGAGTATCGGCGGGATTTTTATGGCGACAGGTCCTATCTTGTACTTTACGGGCGGAAACGAGTATACCAACACGATGACGATCGAATTCTGGATCTATATCCAGGTGCAGCAAAAGGGCACGTATAATTATCCTGCTGCGATCGGAATTTTCTTCACGTTGCTGGCGATTCCCATCGTAATCCTGAGCCGCTGGGCTCTGCGCAAATTCAGCAATGACGTTACGTACTGAGAGGTGAATATGGATAAAGCAATGATGCGGCGCGTAAAGCGCATGGAGCGCAAGCGCGTTGCGAGAGGTTTTAAAATTGTCGGCATCGTCGTTTCGGTCATTTTCGGTTTATACGCGCTTTCCCTGATCTATCCTTTGGTATGGGGGCTGGCGATGTCGCTGAAATCCAAAACGGACTATATCACGGATAGGTTTTCTTTTCCGAAGGTATTGTATTTCAATAATTATGCCAAGGCGTTTCAGGAACTGACGGCGGAAGGTCAGAATATGTTTGTGATGCTGTTTAACAGCGTATGGTATTCCGTGGGAAATACGCTCCTTTCCGTCATCGTTTCCTCGATGTCGGCATATGCCGTGGCAAAGTATAAATTCCGCGGGGCGAGGTTTTTATATTGGGCGGCGCTGATTTCTTTGATTTTGCCCATCATGGGCAATTTGCCCGCGCAATATAAAGTTTCGGTCCAGTTGCACCTTTACGACTCGCCGCTCACGATCATTTCTTCTGCGGGAGCGCTCGGAACCAATTTTATCATTCTGTATTCTTTTTTCAAAAGTCTGGACTGGGGTTACGCAGAGGCCGCTTTTATGGACGGTGCGAGTAATCTCCGCGTTTTTGCCACGATTATGATCCCGCTTGCGATTTCACCGATCGCCGCGCTCACTTTGGTGGAATTTACGGGAAGGTGGGCGGACGCAATGGGCCCGCTGATGTTCCTGCCGTCTTACCCCACGTTGGCTTCCGGCTTGTATATTTATCAGGAAGCGTCTTCCAGAGTGTTGGATTATCCCGTGCTGTTTGCGGGACTGTTTATGGCGAACCTGCCGATCTTCGTATTGTATTTATGCTTCCAGGATACGCTGATGGACCTGCAGCTCGGCGGTGGCATTAAGGGGTAAAGGTATTTAAAGGACGCGGTTTCAAAGATTAACAGAAATCGGCAGTTGTACGGAAATCAATACATAACAGAATTCAATGATTTAATCAATATTGAAGGTTAAATATAGGAGGAAAAACTTGAAAATGTTCAAAAAATTTACGGCATCTTTTTTGGCGGTCTGTCTTTGCGCCGCGATCCCGTTCACGCTCGGGGGATGTAACGAAAACCCCAATTCCAAATACGCAAACCGCCCGAATAAAGTTACGGTGGAAGTCTTTGACGGCGGTTACGGGAAAGAGTGGATCAACGAAGTCGCCGTATATTACATGGAAAATGTGAATACGGAAACTTATATCGATATTAAAACCACCGTATTAAATGAGGAGGAAACTTCCAAACTGCAGGCGGGCATCAGTACTTATGACATGTACCTGCTGGATAACTTGTACACAAACACCTTTTATTTTGAGGATCTGACTGCGCTTGCAAATGAATATCCTTACGGAGAAAGCGAGCTGACGATCAAGGAAAAAATGGGCGAATATCTTTATGATATTTTAAGCAATTCCGACGGAAGCATTTCGCAGCTTTCCTGGCATAATCAGCAGGGCTATAATTTTGCCTATAACAAGACGACCATCGACGACGCGCTCGGCGCGGGGAATTGGGTCGTGCCGCGTACGACGGACGAATTTTTTGAACTGGGGGATAGATTACAGGAGAAGGACGTGTATCTGTTTGCCGCATCGTATGGCGACCAGGAAGATTACACGAAACGCGGAATTCAGACATGGTTTGCGCAGATGCTGGGGCAGAAACGGTTTGAAATGTATATGGAAGGATATGCGGAAAACGTGAATGATACCACGCCCGACGATGCTTCCGACGACTGGTATTTCTGTGAAGAAAAACCCGATCTGATCGAACAGAACAAAAAAGCACATATGGCGATGTACGAAGTAGTTAAAACGCTGAATATGAGCGGAAACGGATATATCCATTCCGACAGTCCGACGATGACGTTCATCGATCTGGAATCGGCATTCGTCGGATACGGCTTCGGCAGAAACCTTCGTAAACCCGCGTTCGTTTTCAACGGGCCGTGGCTGGAAAGCGAACTGAAGGAAAGCGATCTTCTGGATCTGATCGCCGCGGAACAGAAACCTCAGGAGATCCGCGGAATGAAAATGCCGATCATCAGCGATATCATATATCGCACGCCGTCGATTCCGGATGATCCCACGTTGCGTGCCGTGGTCAGTTATGTCGACGGAGATACTTTGGAAAAACCGCAAGGCGTCACGGATGAAGATATCGCCGTCATCGCCGAAGCGCGCCGTATGGTGGGACAGTTGACTTCCGGGTCGATCGTCATTCCCAAAAAAGCCGCAAATAAGGATGGAGCAAAGGAGTTTTTGAAGTTTCTTGCCAGCGATATAGCGCAGTCCATTACCATCGAAGCGATGGGCGGACTGTCCATGCTCCCGTACGGCTACGAGCCGAATACGGAAGATTTAAAGACGGAATTTGTCAAGGATCTTTACGAGATCAATCAAGACGCGATATATATTGAAAGCTCATGGGGAAAAGTCAGCCAGTTTGCAGAATACGGCGGGTTTGGGCTGCTCAGCACCTCGGGGGATTTGAATTATGATATAGCGATCCGTCAGCCTCAGGACGTAAAAGACGCGGAAACATATTATGACGGGCTTTATAAGTCGTTCCTTTCGCGCTGGGACGATATCGTGCGTGATTATTATTTGGCAATCGGAAAAGAATAATTTTAAGGAGGGAAAATTTTGCTCAAGAAATTTGTTTGCTGTCTGACGGCGGCATTGCTTCTGGCGGGGATCTTTGTCCTTGCGGGATGCAAAGAGGAAGAAACGGGCGATATTCTGTATGAAATCGTGGTGGACGGATCGGATTGCACGATCAACGTCGGTACGAGTTATCAGATGCCCGCGGCGCATCTCGTCGATAAAAGCGGCAATAAAGCCGAAGGAGAATTATCTTATCAGGTCCGCAATCCGAACGACACGCTGATCCTGACTTCTTACGGTTCTTTTCGTTGCAATGTTTTGGGGGATTATAAAATTTCCTATATCGCGAAAAATGCCGAAACCAAAATCGTTACCGTCAGCGTTAAGGATCTTGAAGCGCCGAAGGTTACGGTCAGCGTTCCGCCGGAATTGGTTGCGGATACGGATATTCGTATGCCTGTCATCAATTTTAAAGATTATTCCGATATCGATTATTCTGCAACGACGATCAAATTATATAAAAATGTCAACGGTACGGAAACGGAATATCCTTACGATGAGTTTAAAAATTATTTTCATCCGGATGAGTCCGCCTATTATACGCTGAAGGTGCATGCTGCGGACATCGCCGGCAATGCCGCGGACTACGAATGGAAGTTTAACGTCATCGATCCCGACTGGGTGCCCGTTTCTCTTGAGGAAGACGTCATTGCGGATTTTTCCGAAGAAGAGTACAGAAATATTATTCTAACGGGAACGACAAAGGATTGGTCAAGTCATAACACCCTTACATGGCTCAACGAATTCGAAGGCGCGGAAGGCGTTTACAAGATCGATATGAAATACAACAATTATACTTACGGATATTCGATCTTCAACTGTAAATTTCCGACGCCCGTAAAGCGGAGCGACGTGAACGCCATCGCCGTTCGCATGTATATCGAAAACGTAAATTGTTCGATGTTCCCGCTTTTCAAGTATAAATATACGTATGATTCCGTTTTGGGGCAGATTCCGATCGCTCACTGTCTGAATCAATTGGAAGAAGGCAAATGGTTCAATCTGATCTTCGATTCTTCCATGCTGGGACAAATGATGAACAGCGATGGGTATATCGAAGGCTTCCAGATCGGCGGGGAGCACATGCGTAACGATTCTTCCGATAGTCTGGTGATCTATATCGACGAAATATTTGCGGCGACGCGACTTTCGGCGCCGACCGGATTCACGTTTACAGATTCGGCGATTTCCTGGGATCCTGTGGAAAACGCTTCGGGATATGCGGTAAATATTAACGGGACGGAGCAGATCGTCAGCGGAACGCAGGCGCCGCTTTCAACTTCAGAAAGTTGTATCGTGAAGATCAAAGCCTTGGGACAGGGAAAATACATCGATTCCGCATACGGGCAGTATATTGTAAACCGTGAACCTTTGGAAGAAAATCATCTTTCCGATTTCAACAGCGATTTTTATGCGCAACTGATCGGCAAGGACAGTTACGGCGGCGGTTATTGGTATCCGTCGGCAATGGAAACGTCATATGTGACGGAATGCGAAGGCACAAACGACGGCGCGTTGAAAGTGACGTTGACATACAGCAGCAAAGATGCCGAGAAAGACGGGTTGGCTTGTATTTACATTAATTTTGCAAAACAGATCTCCGCATCGGAAGCACAGGGCGATCTTCAGATCCGATTTAAGATCAGCGGAACGGGACGTATCGCCGAAGTAGGAACGTCAAAGATGGCGATCTCTTATCAGGTTACCGATCCGGATGCCCAGGGATGGGCGTATATACGAATTCCGAAAAGCGCATTGACGGCAAATTACGGAATCATTCACGGGGTAACGCTGTTGCTTCGCGGCGACAAATCGGGCGTTGCCGAGTGGTATTTCGATTATGCGGGCATCGTTACGCCTGCGGAAGTTCCTTCATATATTCGTCTGGAAGACGGCGTTTTAATCTGGGATGAATCGGAGTATGCAGACGGATATGTCGTGGACGTGGACGGAGAGGAGTTCACCGTTTCGGAGAACCGTTATGAATTTGAACAGGTCAAGCCATATTATCGCGTACGGATTAAAGCGCTGGGCGGAGAAGGGTATGCGGATTCGCCTTGGAGCAATTATTCCGTCCTTTCCGTAAAAACATTGGAAGAGGGCGTTTACGGCGATTTTTCCGACGAATCTTATCTACTTGAATTGACGGGCGATTTTGTGGAATTCTGGAAAGCTTCGAGTTTTTCCGCGGAATATCAACCTTCCGTTGCGGGAACGGAGGACGGAGCAATCGTCGTCAAAATGACGGCAAATAGCAACGCCTATGCCGCCGTCGGGATAAACTTCAGAAAACCGATTACGGAAAACGAGAGGAAAAACGGCATTTATCTTCGCTATAAACTGGAGGGAGCGGAACTTTACGGCGTAGGCTCGATCCGTACGGGAAAATATTATTTCGAAAACGGCAATATTACGATCACGGAAGATGCCGACGGATGGAAAATTCTGTTTATATCTTTCTCTATGCCGAATACATCGGGGACGATAGAAGGATTCGAGATCTTGCTTTGGAAGACGGCAGGGGTAGGAGCGGAAATCACGTTTACGGTGGACGAAGTCAGTTCCGTTTTGCCGGGCAGCGGCGAACTGGGTGAGAATGTATATGCGGACTTTTCATCCGCAACGTATGCGCTCAACGTCGGTAAGGTAGGAAACGGATTCTGGGATGCGGATTCCCTGCAGGCGGAATACGTGCCGCAGACGGACGGGACTTCGGACGGCGCTTTGAAGATCACTTTGGGAGTGACGCAGAACAATACGGCAAGCTTTCTGTTGAATCTCGGGAAAAATATCGTCAAAAGTACAGCGGGAGATATACAGATACGTATCCGTTGCGCACAGGTCGGAGGCGATGACAATCGGCTGTACGGAATCCTCTTCAGCGGGAACAACGGAACCGACGATCCTGCAAACACGACCGGTTTTACGATTGAAGACGATACTGACGGGTGGAAGATCATCACCATCCAAAATTCCCGTTTGGTGCAAGAGCAAACCGATAAAATCGGTGTAATGTTCGGATATGCGTCCGGTTTGGAAACGATTATCGTGGAACTGGATTACGTATGCGGAGTAAACATATCGGCGAACCGATAAATATAAAAAGGAGGAGAAAAGATGAAGGAAAAAAAGGTTTACAAAAAACCTGCGGCAGAAACGACGGTGTTTGTATCTTCAGACATCATGGGCGCTTCTCAGGAAAATTACCTGAATTGGAATGACGTATGGACGACAGGGGGTGACTGGCAATGAAGGAAAAAACGATGAAAACAATAAGTGTTTTTCTTCTTGCGGTAGTCGCGGCGGTTTGTTTTTGGGGAATGATGTATTTTGCGCCCGTACGTGCGGAAGAACCGACGCCGATCCTGATGGCAGAAGGGGCATCCGTGCGCTATAAAACCGACGAGGAAACAGATCGGTCGGGACTTCGCTTTACGGCATATGTCAGCGAAGCGTATAAGTCAGCAAACGAAACGGCGGAATACGGAATGCTTCTCATCCCCGCGGATGTTTTGGGAGAAGAAGAGTTAACGGCGGAATCGTCAGGTGCTGCGAACAAGGCTGCGGAAGTGTGGTTTACCGAATCCGATAAAGATGGATATGCGAAATTTACAACGGTTTTATATAATATCCCAGAAACGGAATACGGCAGAGTGATCGCGGCGCGCGCATACATCAAACAGAGGGACGCTTATACATATTCGGCGACGGAAAAGCGTTCGGTCGCACAGGTTGCGTCTTATGCGCTGGCGGCGGGAGACGAACATAAAGAGGAGTTGAACGCATACGTGGATTCCGCGGTGAAAAGCTTTACGGTCGAAGAAAATCTGACCTTAAAGAAAGGCGATACGGCAAAAGCTGAGGTCGCGATCGAACCTGCGGAACTGACGCCGATGTATCACAGCGAAAACGAAACCGTGGTCTCCGTTGCCGCCGACGGCACCGTTACCGCCAATACGTACGGGGAGGCGAAAATCACCGTAACGCTCGGCAGTACGGTAAAAACCATTTCCGTCAGCGTGCCCACGCCGGAAGGCGTCTTCAGCGACTTTTCCGACGCGTCGTTTGTGGACGAAGTTTCGAAAGGTGTAGACACTTATTGGCAGGCGGCGACGTTTGATCCAGAATATGTTGATGAAATCGCCGGAACAAACGACGGCGCAGTCGTCGTCACGATGACGGCAAACACGAATAAACTTGCGCTCGTGCGGGTCAATTTCAGAAAAGCTATTCTCGAAAGCGATCGTCCCGACGGCTTGATTATGCGTTTCAAACTGGAAGGAGCGTCGGTCTACGGGATGAAATCGGCAGGCGTAAGCGGATTTTATTTCGAGAACGGCAATACGAAAATTTATAACGATTCCGACGGGTGGATGTTTATAAAAATCGGAAGCGGTACATCGAATTTCGGCGGGACCATAGAAGGGTTCGATATTCTTCTTTGGAAAGCGGAAGCAGGCGGCACGGTGACCTTTGCATTGGATTATATTAGTAATTATGCCGGCGTAGGAGAAGTTCTTGCCGAAAACGAATACGCGGATTTTTCTTCCGCATCGTATATATTCGGCGTCAGTGCGATCGGTCACGGCGATTGGGATGCGCTTTCGCGTACGGTCAATTACGTATCCCCGGCGGACGGTTGTGACGACGGAAAACTCGTAGTGGAATTGAAAACAAGAAAAGTGAGTTACAATACGGGACTTGCGGCGTTCAAATTGCAACTCAGAAAGCCGATCGAAAAATCCACGGTTACAAGCATCACCGTGAGAATAAAATATGACAAGTTGTATGCCGTGTATTTTTCCGGCGGCAGTGTGGATACTGCTAATCTGTCGGGCGTTACGCAAGGGGAAGCCGATGAGAACGGCTGGCGCGTTCTTACAATTTCAAATTCCGTTTTGAAACAGGAAAGCGTTTCCGAGATATATTTCATGTTTGCCGGGGCGGAGGAAGGTTCAACCTTAACGATCGAACTGGATTATATCATGGCGGAATAAAAGAAACCGAAAAATAATAATACCGAAAAGAATTTAAGGAACGATAAGGACAGACGCGAAAAGCGTTTGCCCTTATCGTTTCTTTTATGATAAAAAATAATCTGTTTTTGTCGGTTATTATATGTGAAAATCCATGGAAATGATTTATACTGACTTTTATCATTTCAAGCATTTATTTTATATTTTCTGTGGGGATTACTGGCTGGATGATTTGGAAGACGGAGAAATGATTCAATAAATTCCCGAAAATCCGACAAGGGATGGGTATCTGTTCGGCGGATGGTTTAAGGACTAGGCTTGCACACGGGTTTGGAATTTTGGAACAGATACGATAACAAAACCCGCTGAAGGATATTACGAAAACAAACTTTACGCAAAATGGAATCAAAAAAATTATTAAAAATGGAAAAAATAAATGAAGTTCAAAAAAAGAACCGTAACATTATTTGTAACGTTATTGATTTAACAGTTATTTTATGCACGTCCGTAACGGCTGTATTTGCTTTTACGGGGAATCATTTACCAACGGTTGAAAAAACGATTTACAGAAAAGAACAATTACGCCTATATTGGATACGATGCGTCAACAAAACTATAACGTAAGATATGACGTAAAAGCTCATTTGTAGGTAAAAGACTCTCCGCAAATTACACTTTTAACGTACAAATCAGTGGGAGAAATGTCAGGCATTATAATAAGTAGTATTGTTTGGGATATATTCATATAAAATCATTCCATTGATTTTCAGTTTCATATATTAAGTAAGTTTTGTACGATTAAAATGGACAAAGGGGGTGTGCGTTTTTTAATTAAAAATTTGATCATTTTAATTACTGTGAAATATGTTGCATCGCAAAATATGGATAGTGGAAATTATAATTCACGAAAGTGATCAAAGCCCCTCATTTTAAGGGGTAAAACGTTAAAAAAAGAGAAAAAACAGCCCTTTTTGGCTGTTTTTTCGTAATTTTGGTGACCCCTTTGAAGTTAAAGGCGAACTATTCAGTTCCTCAAAACTTACCGTCTTACTCTGTCCCTTATAATTGTATGTAATCACAAAATGGTCGTCGTACAGATAAATACTGTTTACAAATAAGTCGATAAGCCTTTGCTTTCCTTCCTGCGTGGAAATATCAATCTTGCGGAAATTATAGAGAGCAAATAAAATCTGCTCCTTTGTTAGTACAGGATTGCGGGTCTGCGCCTTGAACAGCTCTATTTCAAGATTGCGCTTGCGTTCTTCCAGCTCGTCCAACGCCTTCTTCGTCGTGGAAGAATAAATGCCCTGCGTGATTGCCTCTACAAGGTTATTGAGCTTAGTCTCCACGCCCGTAAGCTGTGCCTGTATTGAAGTTGCCGCGTTATCTTCCTGCATCTGCAACTCATAGATACGGTCGGCAAGTTCAGAGATGATATCATCATTTGCAAGCAAGTCCTTTATTTCGTCAAGTACAAGCTCTTCCAGCCATTCCTTTTTAATCGTCTTTTTGTCGCAAGCCTTTTTCTTTGCCCGATTACACTTGTAGTAGCGATACTGCTTTGAAGTCTTGCTCGTCCCGATTTCGCCTGTCATCATCGCACCGCACTTACCGCAGAATAGCTTTGTCGTAAGCAGATAATCATCCTCACTTCTGTGCATTGCAGGGGCTTTTTTATTCCTTGCCATGCGCAGTTGTACGCTATCAAAAGTCTGTTCGTCTATGATTGCAGGGATAGCGTTGGATATGACTGTTTCGCC
>CALVWR010000021.1 GCA_944367565.1 uncultured Clostridia bacterium | reverse complement strand
TTTCTGTACTTACTATAAAAAGTTTTCACTCTTTACAGACTTTTCTTCGTCTATCTATGCGGTTGTCAATCTGCCATGTCCGACATCGGTCGGACGCCATCTCTTTTCGATAGCTTAACTATCTTATCAAATATTCAAGATTTAGTCAAGTATTTTTTAAAAAAATTACGAGAATTTTGCAATTTTTTTTCCGAATATCCAGCCGCCGGATATTTACGTTTTTTGCGCGAAAAAAGCGAGGCCGCCCGCCCCGCTTTTTCTTTCCTTTTTTTCCTTTTTACAATCCGACGATCTTTTCCATCGCCGCGCTCAGCTTTTCAAACGCTTTTTCCGACGACGCATAATCCTTCAGTTTGACGGAATAATATATTTTCAGTTTCGGTTCCGTTCCGCTGGGTCTTACGCAGATAAAACTTCCGTTTTCCAACTCAAAATAGACGCTGTTGTTTGCAGGAATGTCTGCAATGGGCTCGCGTCCCTCTTGCGTGATCCGCACCGGTACGGAATAATCGCGCTTTGCCACCACATTGTATATGTCGATTTTATCGATGGGTTTTTCTCTCAGATTCCCGACGATTGCAGCCATCTGCTCCATCGCGTCAACGCCGCTGAAATTATAGCCGACATTCTTATCGAGACAATATCCGTACCGATCGTACAGATCGTTCAGCCGTTGATACACGCTTATTCCTTTCTGCCGGTAATAACACACCATTTCGGCAAAAAGCATACTCGCCACGACGGCATCCTTATCTCTGCAATGCGTTCCGCGCAGATAACCGCAGCTTTCCTCAAACCCGAAAAGAAACTTCTTTTCCCCGCTGTCGTCGTATTGCTTGATCTTTTCTCCGATAAATTTAAACCCGACCGGAACATCGATCATTTCCACGCCGTAATCGTCCGCAATCGCCTTCGCCATGCTGGTCGTTACAAAACTCTTCGCCACAAAACCGTTCTTCGGCAAAGCGCTTGTCTCTTTTAATCTTCCCAGCACGTAATCCAGCATCAGCACGCCGGACTGATTGCCGCTCAGCGCCACAAATTCGCCCTTTTCGTTCCGCACGGCTACGCCCAGCCTGTCGCAGTCGGGATCGGTTCCGAATACCGTATCCGCCTTAATCTTTTCCGCAAGCCGGATCCCCGCCGCAAGACTTTCCCGAAATTCCGGATTCGGTACGCGTACCGTCGAAAACGCTTCGTCCGGCTCCGTTTGTTCCTTCACAAGCGTAAAGGGAATCCCCAGCTTTTTCAGGATCGTCGTTACCGGAATATACCCGCTTCCGTGCAACGGCGTATAAACCAGACCGATCTCTTTCGCCGTTTTTTTCACCGCCGCCGGCGATAACGCCAGCTTTTTCACTTCTTTATAGTATTTTCTGTCCGCCGACTTCCCCGCCTTCTTCAGCATCCCCTTCTGCGGCGATCCGCTTTTGATTTTGTTCGATAAACAGCTTCCGATTTCCGCGATGTGTAAAAGTATTTTTTCGGTGTTTTCCGGCGAAAGCTGCGCGCCGTCTTCCCCGAATACCTTATATCCGTTATATTCCTTCGGATTGTGGCTCGCCGTGATCATGATCCCTGCCGCCGCTTTGTAATACCGCACGGCAAAAGATAACATCGGCACCGGTCTTACGCCGTCGAAAAGATATGTTCTGATGCCGTTCGTTGCCAGCACATCCGCCGCCGCTTCCGCAAATAAGCGCGAATTCTTTCTCGTATCGTAAGCGACGACCACGCCGCGCTTCATCGCCCCGATTCCTTCCGATTTGATACAGTCGGCAAGCCCTTGCGTCGCACGCTGAACGGTGTATACGTTCATCATATTCGTGCCCAGACCCAAAATGCCGCGCATTCCCGCCGTACCGAACGCCAGATCCCTGCCGAACCGGTATTCGATCTCCTTTTCATCGTCGCGAATCGCCGCAAGTTCCGCCTTCTCCTCCTTGCTCAGCTTCCCGCTCTCCAACCATTCATTGTAAATTTCTCTGTACATGGCCCTTTCTTCACCCTGAAAAGATTATTTCCTTTCATTGACGGGAATATATTCCCGCCTGCCGCTCAGGCTGATATATGCCGGACGAATGATCTTGCTCGCATTCGCCAGCTCTTCAAGCCGGTGCGCACTCCATCCCGCAACCCGGGCAATGGCAAAAATCGGCGTGTACAGTTCCGTCGGAATTCCCAGCATACTGTACGCAAAACCGCTGAAAAAGTCCACGTTCGCGCTGACGCCTTTATAAATCCGCCGCTTTTCCATGATCAGTTCTTTGGATATGCGTTCGACATCCGTGTATAATTTATATTCCTTTCCCTTTCCTTTTTCTTCCGCCAGCTTTTCGACAAAATGCTTGAATACGTCCGCACGCGGATCGGATACGGAATAAACGGCATGTCCCATCCCGTAGATCAGTCCGGATCTGTCAAACGCTTCGCCCTCGAGCATTTTCTTCAGATAATCGCGTAACGCACCTTCGTCGCTCCACTTTCTCACGTTGTGCTTGATGTCCTCAAACATCTGCATTACCTTGATATTCGCGCCGCCGTGACGCGGTCCTTTCAGAGAGCAGAGCGCTGCCGTGATCGCCGAATATGTATCCGTCCCCGTACTCGTCACGACGCGCGTGGTAAACGAAGAGTTGTTTCCGCCGCCGTGTTCCGCATGAAGAATCAACGCCACGTCAAGAACCTTCGCCTCCAGTTCGGAAAATTTACCGTCCTGCCGCATCATCCGAAGAATGTTTTCGGCAATCGACAACTCCGCTTCCGGCTTATGAATGATCAGCGAATCGTTTTTATTATAATGCATATGCGCCTGATACGCGTATACCGAAAACATGGGAAATACCGAAATCAGCCGCAGACATTGCGCCAACACGTTCGGAAGCGATATATCCTCTCCGTGATGATCGTAAGAATAAAGCGTAAGTACGCTCCGCGCAAGCGAATTCATGATCTCGCGGCTGGGTGCTTTCAATATCACGTCCCTTACGAAATTTTTCGGAAGTTTCCTCAGTTCCGCCAACAGCGCGTTGAAATCGCGCAGTTCCTTTTCCGTGGGAAGATCGTCGAACAATAACAGATACGCCACTTCTTCAAATCGAAAACGTCGGATCCCTTCGTCGGCGATGATTTTTTTCACATCGATCCCGCGGTAATAAAGTTCCCCTTCGCAAGGCACTTTGACGCCGTCAACCACTTTTTTTGCCACGACGTCCGATATTGCGGTAAGTCCCGCCACAACGCCCTCTCCGTTCAGGTCGCGCAGACCCCGCTTCACTTCGTATTTCGCGTATAATTCGTTGGCGATGGGCTTTTGTGCATTTATCTTCCTTATCAAAGGTTCAATCATATGTAAATTCTCGTTATTTTTCATCCGAAACCTCCTGATGATTCATTTTAACATATTTTCAAACGTTTGTCAATATGCGCAAATTATTTGATTTTTCCGTCCCGATTTCGTTTTTTATAACGAAAAAGCCGGACGCTTTTTGAAAGCGTCCGGCTTTTTCCTCTTAAAACGATCCGTACAGGTAGTTTCGGTATTCTTCAAAACACGTCGCGTCAAACGCATTGTTGACATTGTTTTTTGCCTCGAGTTCCGCCCGCAGCGTCCCCGCTCCGAAATCGATCAGCAATTCGTCCACGTTGAGTCCGACAATCAGATTTTCCCGATCCGTCGAGATCCGCGCGGTCGTCGCCGCAAACATATCCGATCCGAGCAGCGACGACAGATTCAACGTAATTTCATGCGTATGCGGAATTCCGTTCTCGACGTCTTCCGACGCATATCCCGCAAGCAAATTTGCATAATCCGCAGTTGCGTTGAATTCAAAAAGATCCGCCAAAGAAGCATTTACGCCGAGCACGTAGAAAATCAGTTCCTTCAACGTATCTCCCGTGCAGTCTTTCACCGCCAGCATTTTATGTTCGTACGCCGTCTCTTCAAACTGATATCCCGCTTTCAGCGGCAACCAACTCACCGTTTGCCACGACTTCTTCAGATTCATTCTGTCGATATACAATCCATCGCCCGTCAGCGTGATCACGCTCCTGCCGTACTTCATCGCAAGATCGTGAATTGCCGAAACCGTCGTGTTTTCCACCTCGGCGCTTCCTTTTTTCGCTACATTCGTGTTGTCAAACACAATGTATGCGTCCACTCCCGTGATCCGCCCTTCCCGGTCTTTGTTGATCCGTACGTTCGCCTCCAGCGCCAACTGCAGCGACGCCTTGATTCCGATCACGTCGAGATCGATTGTAATATTGCCCGTCATCATGAACGCGTTCTTGTTCGCCGTTTTGAAAAATCCGTCTGCAAGATATGTCACATCGGATATTTCCATATAGCTTTCCGCATCGGTCGGCGCAACAACCGCACCCGAACCTTCCGGCAATTCCGACAACGTCAGACTGCGGTTTTCTCCCGTCTCTGCCGCGACGACGTTTTCCGCCGTCTTTCTGAGCGTGATCTTCATCGACGAAGTCGCCGTTCCGAATTCCAATTCCGCTACCGGCAGCGCATTCCCGTCGCGGTATGTCCGAAGCGATCCGATCGCCGCGACCAACGAACCGTAATCTGCTTTTCCGAACATATCGCTCAGTCCGTCGATCCTGACAAACCCGTCCAGGATAAAAGCAAAGTTTTCTTTCAGAATTTTCGCAAGCAAATCCAATGCACCCTTGCTCATACGCACCTTCATCGCATCGTTATAGCAAAGATACATCGTCTTTCCGTCAAAAACAACGTCGATGCCGTGCGCCTCTCCGACCGCCAGCCTGCCCCCGATGGAGATCTTTCCGCTTTCGAAATCCTCCGTCAGATCGTTTCCCTCCCCCGTGGAGTACACCGAAGCATTTTCAATGCTCATCGCCGTTCCGCCGACGTCAAACGTGCCCGATACGGCAAAACGCAGATCTCCCGCAATTCCGAAAAGGCTCTCCGCTATTTCCGTTAACGCCGAAAATTCGGAATACTCTCTTTCCGGGATATTCACGCTCCCGCCTGCACGGATTCCCTGCAGTTCCGCCCGGATTTCGCCGTAACCGATCTGCACGCAAAGCGTTCTGCCGTCTATCGTGATGTCCGCACCGCCGCATTCGATCTTCAGGTTGCCGCCCTCTTCCCGAACCGTCAACGCCGCAAGATCGATCGCCTTCGCCGCGCCGAACATTCCCGAAAGCGCCTTGAGATCTTCCTCCGTCGCCGCAAGCGCAACGCCGTCTTTCAGAAGCCGAAGCACGCCGTCGGCGTAATATACTTCCGTTTCAACTCCTCCGAGCGTCACGAAAGCCGCCGCTTTGAATCCTTCGCGAAACGCCAACACGACCTCGCCGTCGCAGGAAAGTCCCGGCATCGAAGCCGTAATTTTTGCGCTGACAGCCCCTGTTTCTATTGCCGACAGTATTAAAGTTTTTATTTTTTCCGTATCCGCGGCTGCAATAAAGCCCGAAAGATCGGCGCATCCCGACGGCACATTCACCACGCCGTCCCCTGCCGTGATATCGAGCTTTGCGCGCACTGTTCCGATCACGATCTCCGCCGAAAATCCTTCTTTCGCTGCGCTAAGCCGGATCTTTGCCGATCCGCCGCCGAACGCTTTTGCATCGAGCTCCAAAACGACGCCGTCCGCATCGGCCGACAGACGCCTGACAAGTTTGAACAGCTCTGCGATCCCCGTCTTTGTCAATGCGGGCAACTCCCCGCCGGCAATCGCTTCCGTCACTTTATCCAGCGCCTTCCCGTCGAGGCTGATTTTCGGAATATCCCCTGCCAGATACAACTTGTTATCCGCATAAGCCGCCCGCAATTCCGTTCCCGAGACAACGACGTTGCCGCTGATTGCAAACGGCTGCATATTCAGGGAGATTTCCCCGATCGTCAACTCCGTTTCGCCCACCGTCAGCGAACCTTCTGCCGCAATTTTTCCGCCGCCGATCACCGCCGCGATCTTCTCCGCCAGCGGAAGAATACGGGAAGCGTCGGTATATTCCCCTTCCGGTCCGTCAACCCGTCCGCCTGCGGAAATTTCTTCGAGTACCGCCGAAAAATCCCCGGCGATCACCTGCACGGATAACGCGGCAACGTCGAAATTTACCTCAATCCCGTTGAGAACAAGCGAGATGACGTTTCCCTGCGCCGAAACCGATCCGATCTCCGGCACGCGCAAGCCCGCTTCACCGAAAAGGGAAAAAACGTTCGCACCCGTACCGCCCAATCCCGAGATCCCGATCAGTTTGCCGAGATCTTCCGCCGAACAGCGGATTGCCAATTCTCCCGCATTCAGATACAGCGCGCCGTCAAGATACCGTATCTTGATCGCCGTTTCTCCGATTTCGGTCTCCGCAAGGATCCTGATCCCGTCGGAAAAATCCGCAACGACGTTCACTTCCGCCGCGATTTCCCCAAACGCCAGATCCAGACGCATCGTCGCCGATTGCTTCTCGAGCACCGCAAAAATCAGTTCTCCCGCCTTGCCGAGATCCAGATTTTTGACCGTTTCGATCAGCGCGGGAACCGATTCTACCTTCTCCGCACAGAACGCCTCCGCAAGTGCAAGGTAATTTTTTAAGTTTTTATATCCTTCGACGCTCTCCGCTTCCAAAGGCCGCTCGGGATATCCGATCCCCGTCAGCGACAGCTTCAGCGCCGTGCCGCTCCATGCCGTTTCCAGCGTGAGGGTCTGCAAATTACGCTCGCCGTTGACATATATGTATACCGTTATCAATTCCGCCAGCGTAAATTGATATTCGTACCCGCCCTCTTCCGCGGGAACGCCTTCCACTTTCGCATCGACAAGCAACGAAAGAATCGTATACGCATTCAGTTCGTCCAACACCGAAAGCAACGCTCCGAGATCCGTACCCCCGATCAACACCGGCGGATACGCGCCGTCCGTCACCGGCGGAACTTCCCCCGTCAACGCCGAAATCCGATATGCCACTTCCGGAAGATCCTTAAGGTCAAAATAAAATTTCTCTCCCGAAATTTCCGCCAGCACCAACTTTTCTCCGTCTGCCGCCTGTATGCCGAACTTTACCGGCAGTCCGTTGAGATCCAGCTCGAGATGCGCAAGCAGATTTTTGCTCAGATCGACGCGAAGCGCCCCCTCGATTTGCATACTGCCCGCCTCGATCGTGAGTTTTGCCTCCGCTCCGTAACCGAGCACCCCCTGCATCGCCCAGACAAATGCTTCCTTCGACGCGCTGACCGGTTCTTCCTGCCTTTCTTCTTCCGGCATTTCCGCGGGATAACTTTCCGTTTCGTTCAGCGACGCACTGCACGACGCAAAAAAGACGCCGAAGCAGATCGCAATTACCGCGGTAAACAGCAACGCTATATTTCTTTTCGTCCGTTTCTTCATCTTTTCCCCCGCTTAAATCCCCACATTTGCAAATTTTTCTTCTTCCAGTAAGGATCGATAGCCCTCTTCTCCGCCATATACATACCGTTCCGTAAGATTTGCGCGGCACGTCATTCCCATAACTTTATACTTCTCCGATACTTCCGTTTTTCTCAATACGAACGATTCGTCAAAATACATTTTGTATTCGATGTCCCCGTCCGAAAATGACGCCACCTGCCCGCTGTACGCTTTCATCTGCGTGAGATAATCCTTCGTCGCTTCCGCATAGAGTTTCAGCGTAAGCACAAACTCGTCCCCCGTCCGTTCGTAACTCCAGGACTCGATCGTTTCCTCTTCCACGATGTAATTTGAATATCCGTACGGCAATAATCCGTACTTCGCCACATACGTCTGCTCCGACTGTACCTTGCCGTTCTTCTTTTCGTCCTCCGCCCTGTCGCTCAGAATCTTCACCAACTGACTTTCCACATCAAAATATTGCCTGATGTCAAAATTTCCGCCGAACGACGCCGCCAGACCTGTTCCTTCGGATCGCGTATGCGTGTACATCAGACCCGACTCCAGCTTCTTTTCCGTTGCGATCAGTACCGTTCCGCCGTTCGTCTCCGTCATCCCTTCCCCCGTTACGTTCACCGCCTCCTGCATCAGCAATGTATAATAAATCCTTTTGTACATTCCGAACGGATCGTCTTCCGCCGCAAACGTCGCCGCGTCCTTCTTCAGCTCTTCCGCCGTCGGACAATAATACTCCCTCAGATCTTCCAATGTCCTGTAATTCGACAGGATCACCGGCTCGATCGTCGCCTTCGCATAGGTATAGCCGAAAAATAAACCCGCGCTCAGCAACGCGATCTCCAGAACGATCACCAACGCAACTTTCAGAAATTTATGATGCGTCCGCTTCTCCGCGCCGCCGACTTCCGATTTTTCTTCCGCGATTTCCGCTGTCTTTTCTGTATTTGTCATAATTGCCTGTTGTATTGTAATATATTTTTATTACATTTATTCTATCATCATTCCAAAATTTCGTCAATTCTTTTTCATAACAATCTTCAGACCGGCTGTCGGAAAAAAACCGCCGCCGCGGCATTTTGCCGCGGCGGCGGTTTTTATAGATTTACTTTTGAACTTTTTCCGATTAAAGTTTATTCTTCTACGCGGATCAGACTGTCCACCGAAACGACTTCTTCCAGCGATTCCAGTTTTTCCAGCGTTTTACGGATGGAAAATTCCTGCGTTTCGTGCGTGATGATCACCAAGGGGACGCCGTTGGATTTTGCGACTTCCTGTTTGACTTCTTTCAGGCTGACGTTATACTTTGCAAATACGCCTGCGATTTTCGAAAGAACGCCCGCTTTATCCTCCACCGTAAGACGGATAAAGTATTTTGTCGTGAAATCGCTGACGAATTTTGTATTTTTGTCCGCTTCCTTCGTGTTTTCAAACGTGGAATAGGCAATTTCGGGATGTTTTCCCGCAAAAATGATGTCGCTCACGATGGCGCTGCCCGTCGGAAGAGCGCCTGCGCCTCTGCCGTACAGCATGACTTCCCCTACGTTATCTCCTACAAGTTTGACCGCATTGAACGAATCGTTCACGGAAGCGAGCATTTCCCCGTTCGGCACAAATGCGGGATGCACCCGCACCTCCACCCCTGCGGAGGTATCCTTTCCGATGGCGAGCAATTTGATTTTATAACCGAGTTTCTTACCGTACTCGATGTCCTCCGCCGTGATCTTCGTGATCCCTTCACGGTAAACGTTTTCCAACGGAATCCGCTTGTTGAACGCCATACTCGACAAAATGGAAAGTTTGTATGCCGCGTCGAATCCTTCAACGTCTGCCGTGGGATTGAATTCCGCATAGCCGAGATTTTGCGCTTCTTTGAGCGCGGTGGCATAATCGCTGCCTTCTTTTTCCATCTTTGTAAGGATATAATTCGTCGTGCCGTTGATGATCCCCACAAGCGATTTGATGTGGTTTGCCTGCATCCCGTCCGTCAGCGTTCTGATGATCGGAACGCCGCCCACGCAACTCGCTTCGAATAACAGCCCCGCGTTCATCTTCTTCGCTTCTTCTTCCAGCTCGTACCAGTGCTTGCACACCATTTCCTTGTTGGACGTCACGACCGTCTTTCCGCTCATCAGCGCCTGCAAGACGAACGTCCGCGCAGGTTCGATTCCGCCGATTACTTCCACAACGATGTCCACGTTCGGGTTGGATATCACTTCTTCGATGGATGACGCAATTCGATCCTCTTCCACACCGAGCGTCAGCGCCCGCTGTTTATTCTTTTCCAGAACGCATTCCACCGTTATGTCCAGCTTCTGCGTCCGGCGAAAATATTCGCGATTATCGGTGAGGATCTTATACGTTCCTCCGCCGACCACGCCCATTCCGAGTATCGCTACACCCAACTTTTTCATTTTCAAGCCTCCGATTTCCTGTTCAGGTCGTATATATATTTTAATCCTTCCAATGTCAGCGTGCGGTCAACCGCATCGATACAGGTCACTTCTTCTTTGATCAGTTTTCCCATTCCGCCCGTGGCGATTACCTTTAATGCGGTGTATCCCGTCTCCGATTTTACCGTTCTTATGATCCGTTCCACCAGTCCCGCCATGCCGAACACGATCCCCGCCTGCATCGCGCCTTCCGTATTCTTTCCGAGCACGCTCTTCGGCGCCGCCAATTCGATCATCGGTAACTGCGCGGTCCCGTGCACAAGACTTTCCAGCGACGTCTTGATCCCCGGCGCAATGATGCACCCGATCAGTTCGCCCTTCTCGGTCACTATATCGAACGTCGTTGCCGTTCCGAAATCGATCACCGCCACCGGTCCGCCGTACTTTCTGTACGCAGCCACGCTGTTGACGATGATGTCCGCGCCGATCTCCCGCGGATTGTCCGCCTTGATGTTCAGCCCCGTCTTGACCCCGGGCCCGATCACCAACGGCTTTATTTTAAAAAAATATTCGCACATATGACAGATCGTGTAATTCAGCGACGGAATCACCGACGACAGAATCACGCCGTCGATCTGCGCAACGCCGATTCCCGAAGTCACAAGCAGATTCGTCAGCACTGCCCCGTATTCGTCCGCCGTCTTTTTCAGCTGCGACGCCACCCGGAAACTTGCCGCCAACCGATCTTTGTCAAACACGCCGTATTTAATATTCGTATTTCCTACGTCGATCGCTAGTAACATATTACACCTTATTCCGATTTTCCCTTCCGCTTCAGTCCGTTCCTTGCCGGATTTTGCCGAATTTCGGCGAATGTTCAGTACATTCGCCGCTTTACCGCTTTCTCTACGGTATAAACAGCCGGCGCCGCCACGAGATTGACGGCCAGTTCCAGCAGAAAGTTGACTCCCGCCACCGCAACGACGAGAAAATAAATCACGCTCATGCCGTCTGCGTACCCGGACGCGGTAATGGTATCGCTCATCAAAAGCGCGCCGAGAATATACAGCCCCGTATTTACGACGGGCGCGGCGATCGCGGCAACAAAAGTGCCGAGATACGGTTTCTTATGAGAAAACGCCTTATAAATCAACCCTGCAACGAAACCTGCCGCAGTCGTCTTCACAAAAATGAGCGTTACGGTGATGAAAGGGTGGTCCTGAAACATGAGCAGCGACAACGGCTCCAATCCCATAACCACGGTGATCAGAATCACCACGCCACAGACAAATCCCATAATCGCCCCCGCAAGCGCGCCTAACAGGATTGCCGCCACCACAATCGGAATAAGCGATAAATTCAAACTCGCGCCTCCGATATTGATCGCGCTGCCCCAGATCTGCAAAACGACCGTGAGCGCGAGCAAAATCGCCAGCCATGCAATGTTCCGCGGCGTAAAAAACGCCTTTCTTTGCGCCGGATTTCCTTCCGGCACTCTTTTTTCCTTGTTCATGTTGCCCTCCAATCAAATTCCTTTCGGGATATCTGTTGCCGTAAACACTGAACCGATCAGTTGTCCCGTCGGACCCGCCGCAACGGTGTCCGCCACTGTAATTTTAGCATATTCCCCGGATTTTAGCAACTTTATTTACAAGCGTTGGTAACATTTTTTTGCCTTCATGCTTATTATGAAGTATAAAGCGATTCGCCGAACCGTGCGAAACGGACGGATTTTTCCCGATACATACGGCGAAGAGCAGACTAAACGGAGGATATATTATGAACGGATTTTGTTTTGACCAGAATAACTGCTGTTTATGGATTTTAATCATCCTGCTCATTCTTTGCGTATGCAAAAGCGGTTGTCTCAGCGGATTTCTGAACAGCTGTTACGCTGTCCCCGCAGCCATCGCACTGGCGTATTGCCTCTGCAAAAACGGCGGCTTCGGCGGCATGGGGTGCGGCTGCAACAATAACTGCGGCTGCTGCAAATAACAAATAATCAATCTGAATAAAACGCTCACCCGATCGGGCATACGGATCTCTCCGTATGCCTTTATCCTTTCCTTTTCCTTTAAAATCATACCCGCCGCGGCTCGAAATTGCCGCGGCGGGTCTTTTTATTTCCGTTCTTTGTTTTGCATCAGCGTTTCGATCATCGTTGCGGCGTTTTCCATAAAATCGCCCTCGAACAGCTCGATCAGTCCGCGATCGCTCTGCTTTGCAAGTTCCGGCTTTACGGGAATTTCCGCAAGCAACGGCAAAGCGTGTTCTTCGCAGACCTTCTTCACCGCGCTCTCCCCGAAAAGGCGGATCTTTTCGCCGCATTTCGGACATTCGACATAACTCATGTTCTCCACGACGCCGAGGACGGGAACGTTCATCATGTTCGCCATCTTCACCGCCTTTTCCACGATCATCGATACCAGTTCCTGCGGCGACGCCACCACTACGATCCCGTCTACGGGGATCGACTGGAATACCGTCAACGGCACGTCGCCCGTTCCCGGCGGCATATCCACGAACATATAATCCACGTCGTTCCAGATGACGTCCGTCCAGAACTGCTGCACGACGCCTCCGATCACGGGACCTCTCCAGATCACCGGATCGCTTTCGTTTTCCAAAAGCAGGTTGATGCTCATCAGCTCGATCCCCGTCTTGCTCTTTACCGGCAGCAATCCGCTCTCTCCGCCCTGCGCGCGTTCCTTTACGCCGAACATCTTCGGAATCGACGGACCCGTCACGTCCGCATCCATGATCGCGCTTTTGTATCCGCGGCGGTTGAATATGACGGCGAGCATCGATGTCACCATCGATTTCCCCACGCCGCCTTTTCCGCTCACCACGCCGATCACGTGCTTGATCCGGCTCAGTTCGTGCGGCTTTTTCAAAAAACTTTCCTTTTCTTTTCTCTCCCCGCAATCGGCATTGCAGGTCGAACAATCATGCGTACATTCACTCATCTTTCTTGCTCCTTCCTATTCCAGTCCCTTCGCTTTACGCTTCAGCCTCGTTTCGGTATCCAGCGTCTTTTTGCGGATCCTTAAACTCTTCGGCGTCACTTCCAGCAATTCGTCGTCGTTAATATATTCCATACATTCTTCCAGACTCATGATCTTCGGCGTTTCCAGGCGCAATGCGTCGTCGCTTCCCGCCGCGCGCATATTCGTCATATGTTTCTTCTTGCAAACGTTTACGCTGATGTCCTCCGCTTTCGGCGATTCTCCCACCACCATGCCTTCGTAAACCTGCGTTCCCGGCGTGATGAACAGCCGCCCGCGCCCTTGCGCGTTGAATAAACCGTAGGTCACCGCTTCCCCCGTTTCAAACGCGACGAGCGATCCCGTCTGCCGCCTTACGATATCCCCTTTATACGGCTGATATTCCATAAAGATCGTATTGAAAACGCCTTCTCCGCGCGTATCCGTCAGAAACTGGTTCTTATATCCGAAAAGCCCGCGCGACGGTACGGCGAATTCCAAGCGGATCCGCGATCCGATATTCTCCATCTGTAACAGCTCGCCTTTTCTCTCACCCATCGACGAAAAAACCGTGCCCGTCTTGTCCTCCGGCACGTCGACGACCAAACGCTCGATCGGTTCATATTTCACGCCGTCGATCTCTTTATACATCACCTTCGGCGCGCCGACCTGAAACTCATACCCGCCGCGACGCATATTTTCGATGAGAATGGACAGATGCATTTCCCCTCTGCCGCAAACGCGGTAAGAATCCGCCGAATCCGTTTCCTCCACCCGCAACGATACGTCCTTCAATAATTCCTTGAACAACCGCTCCCGCAGGTGTCTTGTCGTGACATATTTCCCCTCTCTGCCCGCAAACGGAGAATCGTTCACCGAAAAGGTCATCTCGACCGTCGGCTCGCTGATCTTCACGAACGGTACGGCTTCGATCTTCTGTCTGGAACACACCGTATCCCCGATCGAAATATTTTCCAATCCCGAAAAACACACGATATCGCCCGCAGTCGCCCACTCGACCGGTACGCGCGAGAGTCCTTCGATCTGATACAGGGCAACGATCCGTCCGAACGACGTCTTCCCTTCGATATTGTAATTGCATACCGCAACTTCGTCGTTGACCCCGATCCTGCCGCGCTCGATCCTGCCGATCCCGATCCTTCCCACATAATCGTTATAGTCGATCGAGGAAACGAGCAGCTGCAATTCTCCCTGCTCGTCCACCGTCTGCGGTTCGAAATGATGCACGATCGCTTCAAACAACGGCTTTAAATCCTTACCTTCCGTCTTCGGATCGAGCGACGCCGTCCCGTTCCTTCCCGAACAAAACACGATCGGGCTCATCAGCTGTTCGTCCGTGGCGTTCAGCTCCAGCAATAATTCCAGAATTTCTTCCTTCACTTCTTCGCTTCGCGCATCCGGACGATCCACCTTGTTCACCACGATGATGAGTTTGTGACCCAGATCCAACGCCTTCTGCACCACAAACCGCGTCTGCGGCATCGGACCTTCGCAGGCGTCCACCAGCACCAGCACGCCGTTGACCATTTTCAGGACGCGCTCCACTTCGCCTCCGAAATCGGCATGTCCCGGCGTGTCCACAATATTGATCTTGATTCCGTTGTACGACGCCGAAGTATTCTTCGCCAGAATCGTGATCCCCCTTTCCCTTTCGAGGTCTCCGGAATCCATGACCCGATCCTGTACCGACTGATTCTCGCGGAATACTCCGCCCTGCTTCAGCATCTCATTGACCAGCGTCGTCTTGCCGTGATCGACGTGCGCGATGATCGCTACGTTCCTTAAATCGTCTCTTCTTATCAAAAACGTAACCTCTCCTTCTTTATTTCACCCGTTCCCCTTCTCATTCCTTCTCCGCTTCGCGCTCCGCAAAATAATGCAGAAGCGCAATGAGCGTCTTCCCGTCGCGGATCGTGCCGCTTTTCATCATTTCCCGCACTTTTTCCGCCTCGATCCATTCTCCCGTGAGAAATTCGTTGTCGTCGAGATGAATCTGCCCCTCCGTAAACGAAGTGCAGCGGTATATATAAATTTTTTCCTCGCTGTAACCCGGCGTCGGATAACTGACGTACAATAACTCTATGTTCTGCGCTTTCAGTCCGCATTCCTCTTCCAGCTCGCGGATCGCCGTCGCCTTCGGATCTTCTCCCTTTTCCAGCTTCCCCGCCGGAATCTCATACAAAACTTCCCCCATCGCATAACGGTATTGCTTCACGAACAGAATCTTTCCGTCCTTCACCGCAAGCACACAGCTTCCTCCGTTATGCTCCACAATCTCCCGACGGCTCGTCCTTCCGTTCGGCAGCAAAACCACGTCGTTGCGCACGGACAGAATTTTGCCCCTGTATACCACGTTCCTCTCCGCCGTCTTTTCAATCAGTTCCATTTTATATCAGTTTCCCTTCCTTGAGAATCTTTGCGATCTTTACGGCGTTCATGTTCGGATTCTTCAATCCCTCGCTCATAAACATATATCCTGAAAACGCCGTCCTGATCCGATCTTTTTCGCTCTCTTCCAACGCGGCGTAAAATCCCCTGAGCACACGCAGCGCATACGTCAGCCGATTCTCCTCCAGCCCTGCGCTCAACAGCGTATTTTCATCTTTCTCCACAAGCCGTTTCACAACCGCCAGCACTTCCTCGTCCACCGCCGCTTCTTCCGGCAACCGCCGCGCTTTCATGAATCCCGGATTCTTTTGCGTTTCCCGCTCTCCGTTTCCTTCCTGCAACCCGTCGAATATCAGCTTCACCGCATTCCTGAACGGCTTCACAAACGTCCCGGTAAACAGCGCGTATGAACCGAATAAACTTCCGTCGCCGTAAAAAAACGTCTTCATAAACGTTCCGAGATCGATCTCACCCGCGTCGATTTTCAGCAAGACCGAAAACACCAGCGCGATCATCTCTTTCGTTCCCCTGGGAAGTACATATTCCGCCCGATTCGGCGCGTCCTCCGACGCCACAAAACTTTTCGTGAACGTCTCTTCAAAATCAAAGCCCTTCAGACAGCTTTCCATCAGCTTCATCATGTCAGGAGATGCGGCGATCGCTTTCAGTACGCCGGCGATCCTGGTATCGGCAAAAATATACTTCGAGTCGATCAGTTCATCCGCTTTCTGTAAAAATTCTTCCGCGCCGTTCCGCATTGTTTCCTCCTCTCCGCCGTGCTTTCGCGCCTTTTCTGCGTTCCATTATTTATTTTAGCACAGTTTTTTAAAAAACGCTATGGTTTTGCGGAATTTTTGAAAATTTTAGCGAA
The DNA here is from genome assembly GCA_944367565.1 of uncultured Clostridia bacterium. GTDB lineage: Bacteria > Bacillota > Clostridia > Christensenellales > Borkfalkiaceae > UMGS775. The sequence continues at coordinate 5,822 of CALVWR010000021.1, read as the reverse complement.
TTGTATTTACAAAATACGATTTTATGATATAATATACGCAAGGAAGATACGGGCATCGGCATTCGCTTGCCGCCCGTTTTTTACGGAACCGGATTCCGATCTTTATGCAAGGGGTTTATTATGCAGGTCAAAGGCGATTCATCTTTAAATAAACTGATCATTCTTTTCGTTTTCGATAAGATGGAAGTTCCTTTATCCGAAAATACGCTCCTGGATATGTGTTGTTCGAGCAATAACTGGATCGCGTATATGGATTGCCAGCCGATTCTCGCACAACTCATCGATCACGGATTTATTTACGAGATCGCTTCTTCCGGCGAACCGATGTACACCATCACGCCGGACGGCAGGGTCTGTCTCGCAAACTTTTTTGTGAAGATCCCCGCAAGCACGCGCGAGGAAATTTCCCTTTTCATCAAAAACAACCGTGCGAAATACCGCAGAAAACAAGAATGCGTTGCCGATTATTACATGAACAAAGACGGCACCTATACCGTCTATCTCAAAATCATAGAACCCATTCAGCCGCTTTTGGAACTTAAATTCGTCGTTCCCAACAGGCAGTCCGCTAAGGACGTCTATAAAAAATGGGAGGAAAAAGCGGCAAATCTTTACTCTCTTATTTACGATAATTTGGTCGATTAACCGTTACAGGAGGACATATATGCAAACATACATTACAAAAGGGACCTGTTCACGTCAGATCATTTATGACGTCACGCCGGACAAAAAAGTTACCGGCGTAAAATTTATAGGAGGCTGCTCGGGCAACTTACAGGCAGTTTCCCGTTTGGTGGAAGGCAAGGATATCGACGAGGTGATTTCCCTTCTTAAAGGAATCAAATGCAGAAGCAATACTTCCTGCGGCGACCAGTTCGCCCTTGCCCTTACGGAATACAAAACAAGACATAATCTTTAAAAAGCAGATCCCGAATCTTAAAGGCAAAGCCGCGGAATTCAAATTCCGCGGCTTTGCCTTTTCCTGCCGAGCGTTTCCTTCCGTCAACGCGGTAACGCTCTATTCTTCGTCTATCTTTTTCAGAATATCTTCCTCTTCTTCCTCCGCCATCTGCCGCGGACGCACAATTTCTTCCGGCGCGAGATAATACTTCTTTCCCGAAGTCGTGTACTGACTCACAAACCGGAAACATACCAATATCAGCGTGGTCATCGGAAACGTCAGTAAAAGTCCCAGCATCACCGTAAAAAATCCCGCCGTCACGTTGACATATAGCATGATGATATTGATGGAAATATAATTGTTGAATTTTCTGATAAAATCCTTACGCGGCACTTTCACGCTTTCACGGAAGGCTTTTCCCGGCGCCTTTCTGTCCGCCAAAATGTTCGGCATGAAATCCGACATGAAAACCTGTTTCAGCGAAATCAGTACGACAAAAACCAGTATCGCAAAAAACATCGTGACGATCCCCACCGGATTCACCCAGATGATAAACAGACATACGCTCACCGCCGCCAGCATGAAAATCAGAGATACCCCGACGTCGATCAGCGAATACAGGCTCGCTCTCCCCAGATTCTTGAATATTCCAACGGTAAAGCCGGTTTCCGTCAGCGACGACATATAATCGTTCACAACCTGCCCCACCGCAAAATCCGCAATGTTATTGAAAAACATTCCGACAAAATAAAATGCCGCGATCGCGCCGCCCAGTCCTGCAATTTTTCCCACATTCCCGCGCAGATATTCCGTGAATTCCGTCAGATACGACGCAAATGCCGCCTGCTCTTCCGCAAAAACCATATCCGGTACGAAAATCGCTTTCAGCAAATCGCCCAACGTAACGACGAGTTTGTCCAGGCTGCTCGCTTCGATCAGACTGCGGAAATTCGGCAGCAGTACCAGTATGCCGACCGCTACCAGAACGGCAAATATGATCAGTTTATATAAAAGAACCTTAAACGTTACGCCGAAATTCGCAAAGATCAGCTTGATGGCGTTCTTTAATCTCATACATCCCTCACTTTTTCTTTTTCCCCGTAAAAAACGTGTACAGCGCCACAACCAGAAGCATGAGCGCCAGCACTCCCGACAGAATATACAAGATCAATGCGATCGATCCGTATTTCAGCAGGGAAAAAATCACGCCGCCGCAAAGACACACGATCAGTCCCGCGCAGATGATTGCAACAAGATAAAAACCGTTATTCTTCATTGCTCTTCTCCAAAATCAGCGTGAACGGTCCGGCGTTTTCCTGCGTTATCTTCATATCCGCGCCGAAAATCCCGCATTTTACAGGCAACTGTTCCCGCAGTAATTTTGCAGTCAAAAGATATAACTCTTCCGCGCGGGCAGGTTCTTCCGCCCCGAGAAAATCCGGTCGGTTTCCGTGCGTTGCGTTCGCATACAGCGTAAACTGCGATACAAACAGAACCTCTCCGCCGATATCGAGCACCGATCGGTTCGTCTTTCCGTTTTCGTCTTCGAAAATACGCAAAGCCGGAATCTTTTTCGCAAAATACCGCGCTTGCTCTTCCGTATCTCCTTTTCCCACGCCGAAATAAATCACAAGTCCCTTTCCGATCTCGGAAACCGTTTTGCCTTCCGCTTCCAGGCGAGCCGAAATAACGCGTTGAATTACCGCTTTCATACTTTTTCTTTCCCGTTTTTTATCATAACACACAAATGCGCTTTTGACAACGGATTTTCAAGAATTTCCTTTGCGTTTTTTGCCGATTGTTGACAAACATATTCACGCTTGTTATAATGAGTATATGAATCAGGAAACGCAAATCTTACTGAATGCATTGAAATCCGTACTGAACGGCGTCGATCCGGAAGCCGAATCCCTTCCGCGTATAATCGGTCTTGCAAAAAAACATTCCGTTCTCAATCTGCTCGCGCCGACGCTTCTTCGCTGCAACGACGAAAAACTGCGCCGACGCATTACCGCGTTTTATGCGGAATACCTTTCTCAACAGGAATCGCTGAAAGCGGCAGCCGAAGAGCTTTTTGCCGAACTGGAAAAGCGCAACATTCCCTATATGCCCCTCAAAGGGTATTATATGAAACAGCTCTATCCCGATCCCCTTATGCGCAGTTCCTGCGATCTCGACGTCCTTTTCCCTCCCGAACATACAAAAGAAGTGAAAAAAATCATGCGCGATCTCGGGTATACTCTTTTTATTTCAAACGATCACCATATGTGTCATACAAGGGAAAACGTTACGGTGGAAATGCATTATATCCTGAGCGAAACGCCCGTTCCCGGCTATTATGACGACATCTTCGCCAGACTCAGACACATCGACGGTTGTCTTTACGGTTTTACCGACGAGGATTTTTACATCTTTCATATTGTGCACATATGGCATCATTTCAGAGCGGGCGGCACGGGGATTCGTTCCGTGATGGACATCTATGTATTCCGCACGCAAAAAACCGATCTTGACGAAACATATCTTGCGAGGGAATTCGATAAACTGCACCTCGCCGTTTTTGAAGAAAAACTGAGAAAACTTGCATTTTTCTGGTTCGGCGAGGGCGACGGTGCCGATACGGAAGAACTTTCCGAATTTATTTTCAGAAGCGGCGTTTACGGAACAACGCAGCATGCCGCCGTGGCGGGTACGGCAAAAATGGGAAAAACAAAATATTTTTTCACGCGCGTTTTTCCGAAAACGGAAGATATGAAAAAAGCCTATCCGGTACTTGAAAAATGTATTTTGTTGCTTCCGTTTTGTTATATGGCGCGAATCCTGACCGCGCTTTTCCGCCGACCGCAACGATTGAAAAGCAATGCGGCTTCCCTGCTCGGCGCGGATAGTGAAAAAGTGCAGAAAATGAAAAAACTTTTCGATGATCTCGGTATCTGAATCGGACTTTTGCGCAATCAGAACTGAAACCTTACCGCGAAATTTAACGTCAACGATGCCTGCTTTTCGCACATCGCGTAAGGGCAAGGACGCCGATTTCAAGGACACAAACTTCAATTGCAACAGCAAGGGCTTCGGAATTCCGAAGCCCTTTTTTCCGCCTTTTACTTACGGCGATATTCTGCCGCACCGATCTTGAAACGCAACCTCCGGCGATTTGTCATACCGCTCCCAAACGGCGCGTTTATAAATCTGCATCTTCTGCGTTTTGCCCGTTATTCGCTCAAGCCGTCGTATTGCTCGTCCGAAACGGGCTCCAGCCATTCGTTTGACGTTTCTTCCCCCGGCACTTCCACGGCGATATGCGAAAACCAGCCGTCCTTCTTTGCGCCGTGCCAGTGCTTGACGCCGGCAGGAATTTCCACCACATCCCCCGGATGCAGACTCCGCGCGGGTTTATCCCATTCCTGATACCAACCGCTTCCCGCAATGCAGAGAAGAATTTGCCCGCCGCCTTTCTTTGCATGATGAATATGCCAGTTATTACGGCAGCCCGGCTCGAACGTCACGTTCGCAAAGAACGGTTTTTCCGTCGGCGAAGTCAGGGGATTGAGGTAGGAATTACCGATAAAATATCGCGCATCCGCCGCATCCTCTTTTCCCCTGCCGAATACATTTCGTTTTTCAAATTCCGATTCGTTCATGCTCGTCCTCCCGTTTCCGAGGATTTCCTTGCAGCAATTCAGCGCATTGAACAAACGCGGCACCCCCATATAAGGCATCGCGTGACAAAGCGCGCATACGACTTCTTCTGCCGTGTTTCCTACCTTCATGGCGCCGATTGCGTGCGAGCGGACTTGTACTTCCGCTCCCCCCATCGCGGCGAGCATGACCACGGTGAGGAGCTCCCGTCTCTTTTCGTCCAGACCTTTCCTCGTGGAAAAATCCCCGAAACAAAGTTCGGTGAGCCACTTCGGAACGCTCTCCGCAAAACCGTCCGGAAGCCATAAATATTTTTCGGCGATCTCCTTCCCGTAAACGGGATTCTGTATCTTTGAACCCGCTGTGTATCTCTCCTCTTCCGTAACGATCCCGGCATTCTCAAGCGGCAAAGAAACGCCGCCTGACGTAAATGCTTCGTTCATCGCCGCAATCGCATTGAGCGTTTTCGGAAAACCGATGAAGGGCGCACACTGATAAACGGTTTCCCGTATTTCAAGGGGGGAAAGCCCTACGCGCAAACAGGCGCCGACGTGTGCTTTAAGCTGCGGCAACGTCTGATTGACGGTAAGCACGGTGACGGTGATGAGCTCGCGCATACGATTATCAAGCGAGCCGACATAGCTGACTTCTCCGAAAATGAAACGCTGTAAAATCCGCATGAATTCGGCGTCCGTACCTTCATTTTGCGTAGGCTTTCCTCCGAATAATTCGCTGAATTTTTCCTCTGTTTTCCGAATTCTGTCCGTATTCACGATCTTTCTCCCGAAGTTTTTTGTAAAGTTATACAGGTCAAAATTGCTTATTCTATCGAAAATTTGCTCTTATTCAGCTACGACAATCTCGCGTTGCCCTTTACTTGCGGCTTATAAAGCCCTCTAAGTTTAGCCGAAAGATCATATTCGCGGCTTTTTCCTTTCCGCTGATTGCCGTTTGCTTTTCATCTTTCGTCGGCAACTCTTCCAACGTTTTTTGCTCCCGCATATCTTATAGTATATATTAGCATATCGGTTTTTTTCTGTCAAGATTTATCGATTTTGTTTCACGATCCGCCGTCTCGCTTACGCCTCCTGACTCTCCCATATGAAAACGGAAACTTTCGGGAAAAATTTAAGCGTTATACTTAAAAAGTCCTGCGCAAAAAATAAAACGAACTCATCTTGCAATGAGTTCGTTTTATTCATGCATGGGTTTAGTGTATAAAAATGCTACCCCCACCATTTCGGTAGCTTTTTTTATTCACCCAAAACGGCTTGCCTTGCCA
>CALVWR010000020.1 GCA_944367565.1 uncultured Clostridia bacterium | reverse complement strand
AAGCACGATACCGTCGGCATCGACTGCGTGGCCATGTGCGTGAACGACATCATCTGCTGCGGCGCGAAGCCGCTGTTTTTCCTCGATTATATCGCCGTGGGGAAGAACGTGCCGGAAAAAGTGGCTGAGATCGTGAAGGGCGTTGCGGAAGGCTGCGTGCAGTCGGGCAGCGCGCTGATCGGCGGGGAAACGGCGGAAATGCCGGGATTTTATCCCGCAGACGAATACGATCTCGCGGGATTTTCCGTCGGGATCGTCGATAAGGAAAAGATTCTCGATAAAACGGCGGTGCGCGAAGGGGACGTCGTGCTGGCATTGCCGTCGAGCGGGGTCCATTCCAACGGCTTTTCCCTCGTGCGCAAGGTGTTCGACATTGAACGCGCCGATCTCGGCAGACCTCTCGAAGCGCTGGGCGGAAGATCGCTCGGAGAAACCCTTCTCACGCCGACGAAAATCTATGTGAAACCGATGCTGGATCTCTTTGCCTCGGTCACCGTGAAGGCCGTTTCGCACATCACGGGCGGCGGATTTTACGAAAATATTCCGAGAAGTATCCCCAAAGGCTTTGGGGCGAAAATCCGCAAGGAGGACGTCAGAAGACTCCCGATTTTCGATCTCATCCAAAAGAGCGGCAATATTTCCGAACGCGATATGTTCAACACCTTCAACATGGGCGTGGGCATGAGCGTCGTCGTGGGCAAGAACGACGCGGACAAGGCGCTTGAAATTTTACGCGCCGCGGGCGAAAACGCTTACGTTCTCGGCGAGAGCGTGACGAGCGACGACGGCGTGATCTTATGCTGAGCCCCGTAAAGACAGCCGTGCTGGTTTCCGGCGGCGGCACCAATTTGCAGGCGCTCATCGACGCCGCGGCTGCGGGAACGCTGAAAAGCGCACGGCTTTCTCTTGTGATTTCCGATAAGGAAAGCGCTTTTGCGCTGGAACGGGCGAAAAAAGCCGGTATTTCGACGGAAGTAGTCGTTAAAAAGGGCAAAACGCAGGAGCGTTTTGAAGAGGAAGTCGGCGCTTTGCTGGAAAAAAACGGCATCGAACTCATCGTTCTGGCGGGGTTCATGTGTATATTGAGCGGCGCGTTCACGAAAAAATACGAAAACCGCATCATCAACGTGCATCCTTCGCTGATTCCGTCGTTTTGCGGAAAGGGATTTTACGGGCTGAAAGTGCATGAAGCCGCCCTCGCTTACGGCGTGAAGGTAACGGGGGCGACGGTGCATTTCGTCAACGAGATCCCCGACGGCGGAAAGATCATCATGCAAAAAGCCGTGGAGATCGAAGAGGGCGACACCCCCGAAACGTTGCAGCGAAGGGTTATGGAACAGGCGGAATGGAAAATTCTTCCCGCGTCGCTGGAAAAAGTGGCGGCGGAACTTTTAAGGAGCAGAGAATGAACGTATATCAGATCGAAAACATAAAAGACCTCATCAAAGACAACGAGTACGTGGGGCGCGGCATCGTAACGGGACTTTCCGCCGACGGAAAGAAAGCCGTTTTTGCCTATTTCATCATGGGGCGCAGCGCCAACAGCCGTAACAGAGTGTTCGTGGAAAAAGGCGACGAGGTTGTCATTTATCCTTTCGACGCGTCGAAAGTGGAAGATCCGTCGCTGATCATTTATTCGCCCGTGCGTAAGGCGGGGAAGAGCGTCGTCGTGACCAACGGCGATCAGACGGACACCGTGTGCGAATATCTCGCCGCGGGCAAGACCTTTGAAGAGGCGCTTGAAACGCGTTGTTTCGAGCCCGACGCGCCGAATTTCACCCCGCGCATCAGCGCGATTCTGAATTTTGCCGACGGTTTTACCTATAAACAGAGCATATTGAAAAGCGGCGACGAAAAGGGGAGCGTTTGCAACCGTTATACCTTTTCCTATACGCCCGTTGCGGGACTCGGCCATTTCATTCATACGTACAACTGCAACGGCAATCCCATTCCCACGTTCACGGGCGAACCCGAACGCGTGAAAATTCCCGATGAGATCGACGTTTTCGCTGAGGAGATCTGGGAGAACTTAAACGAAGAAAATAAAATTTCGCTTTATGTGAGATATATCGACCTTGCAACGGGCAAAGCGGAAAACAGAATGTTCAATAAAAACAAATAATCGCGGAGAAAATATGGATAAAAAATCGTATATCAGCCCCTTTTCCACGCGTTACGCTTCGGAAGAGATGCAGGAAATATTTTCCGAAAGTTTCAAATTCAGAACGTGGCGTAAGCTGTGGATCGCCCTTGCAAAGGCGGAAAAAAAACTCGGACTCGACATTACCGACGAACAGATTGCCGAGCTCGAAGCGCATCAGGACGACATCAATTACGAAGACGCGGAAGCGCGCGAGAAGATCGTGCGGCACGACGTGATGAGCCACGTTTACGCTTACGGGTTGCAGTGCCCGAAGGCGGCGGGGATCATTCATCTGGGCGCAACGAGCTGCTACGTAGGGGATAATACAGACGTCGTCATTTTGAAAAAAGCGACAAACCTCGTCATTGAAAAGTGCGCGCAGGTGTTGAAGAACCTTTCGGAATTTTCCTTGAAATATAAGGATCTGCCCTGCCTTGCATACACGCATTTGCAGCCGGCGCAGCTCACCACGGTGGGCAAGCGCGCGACGCTCTGGGCGTACGAACTTTCCATGGATATCGAGGAACTCGAACACCGTTTGGACAAACTGCTGCTCCTCGGCTCAAAGGGAACGACGGGCACGCAGGCGAGTTTTATGGAACTTTTCGACGGGGACGAGAATAAAGTCCTCGCGCTGGAAGACGAGATCGCCAAAGAAATGGGCTTTTCCGGAAGCGTACCCGTTTCGGGACAGACGTATTCGCGCAAGGTGGACGCGTACTTTTTGGCGGCGCTTTCCGGCGTGGCGCAGAGCGCGTACAAATTCGCAAACGATTTGAGAATTTTACAATCCTTTGAAGAAGTGGAAGAGCCGTTTGAAAAAAATCAGATCGGCTCGTCCGCAATGCCCTATAAGCGCAACCCCATGCGGAGCGAGCGCATTTCGGCGCTTGCGCGCTATGTCATCGTCGATTCGCTTAACCCCGCCCTCACAGCGGGCACGCAGTGGTTCGAACGCACGCTGGACGATTCCGCAAACAAGCGCATTTCCGTGGCGGAGGCATTTTTGGCTGTCGATTCCATTCTCAACATTTATATCAACGTAACGGCGAATCTGGTGGTCTATGAAAAGGTCATTTCCCGCCGCGTGATGGAAAAACTGCCCTTTATGGCGACGGAAAACATCATGATGAAATGCGTGAAGAACGGCGGCAACCGTCAGGAACTGCACGAAAAACTGCGGGTTCATTCCCACGCCGCCGCGGCGAAAGTCAAGCTGGAAGGCGGAAAAAACGATCTGATCGAACGCATCGAAAACGATCCCGCTTTCCCGATTACGAAAGAGGAAATCGAAAAGGAACTCGATCCGAAACTGTATATCGGCAGGTGCGTTTCTCAGGTGGAAACTTTCAACGAAAGCGTCGTTAAGCCGATTTTGAAAAAATATCATAACGAAGAGATCAAAACCGATCTGAAGGTGTAATATGAAAGAATTTGAATTGAAATACGGATGCAATCCCAATCAGAAACCCGCAAAGATCTTTATGGAAGACGGCAGCGATCTTCCCATCGAGATTCTGAACGGCAAACCCGGATATATCAATTTTCTGGACGCGTTTAATTCCTGGCAGCTGGTCAAGGAACTGAAAGCCGCTACGGGGCTTCCCGCCGCGACCTCGTTCAAGCACGTCAGTCCCGCAGGCGCGGCGGTGGGCGTGAAACTCGGCGACCGGCTGAAAAAATCGTGCTTTGTGGACGACATTGAAGGGCTGGACGACAGCCCCCTCGCTTGCGCGTACGCCCGCGCCCGCGGAACGGACAGAATGAGTTCTTTCGGGGATTTCATCGCGCTTTCCGACGAATGCGACGAAGTGACCGCGCGCATCATCGCCCGCGAAGTTTCCGACGGCATCATCGCGCCGGGTTATACGTCCAAAGCGCTGGAAATTCTCAAAGGCAAGAGAAAGGGCGGCTATAACATCGTGAAGATCGACGAAAATTACGTGCCGCAGGAACGGGAGAGAAAACAGGTGTTCGGCATCACGTTCGAACAGGGCAGAAACAATTTCCGCATCGACAGGGATTTGCTGAAAAACATCGTCACAAAGAACAAGAACCTCACCGACGAGGCGGCGCGGGATATGATTATCTCCCTGATCACTTTGAAATACACGCAGTCGAATTCCGTCTGTTTTGCAAAGGACGGACAGGCGATCGGCGTGGGCGCGGGACAGCAGTCGCGTATTCACTGCACACGGCTCGCGGGCACGAAAGCCGATTTATGGCATCTGCGTCAGAGCGATAAGGTGCTTGCGCTGAAATTTGCCGACGGCGTGGGCAGACCGGAAAAGAACAACATCATCGATATCTATCTTTCCGAGGATTTTGAGGACGTTACCGCCGAGGGCAACTGGCAGAAATATTTCTCCGAAAAACCCGCAGTGTTCATCAAAGAAGAGCAGAAAGCGTTTCTCGCAAAGGTGGACGGCGTGACGTTGGGGAGTGACGCGTTCTTCCCCTTCGACGACAACATCGAACGCGCAAAGCGCAGCGGCGTGAAGTACGTTGCGGAACCGGGCGGATCGGTGCGCGACGACGTCGTCATCGCGGCGGCGGACAAATACGATATGGTGATGTGCTTTACCGGCATGCGCCTTTTCCATCATTGAGAAATAAACTATGAAATTACTCGTTGTGGGCAACGGCGGCAGGGAACACGCCGTCATCAAAGCTCTGAAAAAGAATAAGAAAGTCGAAAAGATCTGGGCGCTTGCGGGGAACGGCGGCATTGCCGCCGACGCGGAATGCGTGGCGATCGACGGAAAGGACGTGAAAGCGGTGGCGGATTTCGCCGTTGCGAACGGCGTCGATTTTGCCGTGGTCACGCCGGACGATCCGCTGGTGCTCGGCGCGGTGGACGAACTCGAAAGCCACGGCATCAAGTGTTTCGGACCGAGGAAAAACGCCGCGATCATCGAGGGCAGCAAGGTCTTTGCGAAAAACCTCATGAAAAAATACGGGATACCGACCGCGGCGTACGAAACGTTTTCCGATCGGGAAAAAGCGCTCGAATACGTTAAGACGGCGGCGCTTCCCACCGTGATTAAGGCGGACGGACTGGCGCTCGGCAAGGGCGTAATCATTGCGAATACGCGCGAAGAGGCGATCGCCGCCGTCGATTCCATCATGAAGGACAGGATTTTCGGCGAAAGCGGCGCGAAGGTGGTCGTCGAGGAATTCCTGACGGGCCCCGAGGTCAGCGTGCTCGCCTTTACGGACGGCAAATGCGTAAAACCGATGGTTTCGTCGATGGATCATAAGCGCGCGGGCGACAACGACACGGGACTTAATACCGGCGGTATGGGAACCGTTGCGCCCAACCCTTACTATACCGAAAAAATCGAAAAAGAGTGCATGGAAAAGATTTTCCTGCCCACCGTTGCGGCGATGAACGCCGAGGGGCGGACCTTCAAAGGCTGTTTGTATTTCGGACTGATGCTCACGGAAAACGGGCCGAAGGTCATCGAGTACAACTGCCGTTTCGGCGATCCCGAAACGCAGGTTGTTCTGCCGCTTCTGGAAAGCGATCTGTTGGAGATCATGCTCGCCGTCGCGGACGAGCGGCTGAGCGAAACGGAAGTGAAATTTTCCCGCTGGGCGGCGTGCTGCGTCGTGCTCGCGTCGAAGGGATATCCGCAGAAATATGAAACGGGATTCGAGATCTCTCTGCCCGCTCTCGGAAAGGACGAAGAGATCTACGTTGCGGGCGCAAAATTGCGAGAGGGAAAGCTCGTCACCTCCGGCGGACGGGTGCTCGGCGCGGTGGCGCGGGCGGAAGATCTGGCTTCGGCGGTGGAAAAGGCGTACCGTTTAAGCGAGCGCGTTTCGTTTGCGAACGCCTATAAACGCAGCGATATCGGCGCGCGGGCGCTGAAAGCGTTAAAGGAGAACGATTGATGGTTTTCAGAGTATATGTGGAAAAGAAAAATGCGTTCGAGCGGGAAGGAAAGGCTCTCTGCGCAGAGCTGAAGGAACTTCTGGAAATCAAGGCGCTGAGGAAGGTGCGTATCCTCAACCGTTACGACGCGGAAAATATCGATCGGGATCTTTTCGATACGGCGGTGAAAACCGTGTTTTCCGAACCGCAGACCGATAACGTGAGTTATAAACTGAAAAAGGGCGCGGCGAAACACGTGTTTGCGGTGGAATATCTGCCGGGGCAGTTCGATCAGCGCGCCGATTCCGCGGCGCAGTGTATCGGTCTGATTTCCTGTAAGGAAAGACCGCTCGTTCGTTCGGCAAAAGTGTATCTGCTCTACGGCGATCTCACAAAAGAACAGGTTGCCGCCGTAAAAAAATACGTCATCAACCCCGTGGAAGCGCGCGAGGCGGAACTCGGGGAATATAAAACGCTGAAAACGGAATACGCCGTCCCCACGGAAGTGGAAACGGTAAGCGGTTTTACCTCGCTCGACGAAGCGGGGCTGAACGCGTTCGTAAAAAAATATTCTCTCGCCATGGACGCTGCGGATGCCGCGTTCTGCCGCGATTATTTCCGTAAGGAGGGGCGCGATCCCACCATTACGGAGATCCGTATGCTCGATACCTATTGGTCGGATCACTGCCGTCACACCACCTTTCTGACGACGGTGGACAAGGCGGAATTCGAAGACGAAGAGATCGAAAAGACGTATCTTGACTATCTCGAAGCGCGCAAGGATCTCGGCAGAACGAAGCCCGTGAACCTGATGGACCTTGCCACGTTGGCGGTCAAGGTGCTCAAAAAGAGCGGAAAACTCGATAAACTCGACGAATCGGAGGAGATCAACGCCTGCACGGTGAAGATCAAAGTCACGGTGGACGGCAAGGAGCAGGACTGGCTGTTGCTTTTTAAAAACGAAACGCACAACCATCCTACCGAGATCGAGCCGTTCGGCGGCGCGGCGACCTGTATCGGCGGCGCGATCCGCGATCCGCTTTCCGGAAGAAGTTACGTTTACGCGGCGATGCGCGTGACCGGCGCGGGCGATCCGCTCACGGCTGTGAAAGATACGATCAAGGGCAAACTGCCGCAGCGTAAGATCGTGACGACGGCGGCGGCGGGGTATTCGTCTTACGGCAATCAGATCGGGCTTGCCACGGGACTTGTGGACGAGATCTATCATGAAGGATACGTTGCAAAGCGTATGGAGATCGGCGCGGTCATCGGCGCGGCTCCGGCGGAGAACGTGGTGCGCAAAACGCCGGAAAAGGGCGACGTAGTCATTCTGCTCGGCGGAAGAACGGGGCGGGACGGCTGCGGCGGCGCAACGGGATCGAGCAAATCCCATACGGAGGCGTCGTTGACGACGTGCGGCGCGGAAGTCCAGAAGGGCAACGCGCCGGAAGAGCGCAAACTGCAGCGGCTGTTCCGCAACGGCGAGGCGACGCGGCTCATCAAGCGCTGTAACGATTTCGGTGCGGGCGGCGTTTCCGTCGCCATCGGAGAACTTGCCGACGGACTGATCATCGATCTGAACGCCGTTCCGAAAAAATACGACGGACTCGACGGCACGGAGCTCGCCATCAGCGAATCGCAGGAAAGAATGGCGGTGGTCGTCGCCGCGAAGGACGCGGAAAAATTCAAAGCGATGGCGGAAAAGGAAAACCTCGAAGCCACCGTCGTTGCGACGGTTACGGACGATAACCGCCTTACGATGATGTGGAACGGGAAAAAGATCGTGGATATTTCCCGTGATTTTCTGAATTCCAACGGTGCGGAAAAACACACCGAAGTGTCGGTGATGAAGCCGCAGCCGTTCGGAAAAAAGACGGAAAAGGACTTCGCGAAAGGATTGCGCGCGCTGGCGCAGGATCTGAACGTCTGCTCCAAGCGCGGGCTGGTGGAGCGTTTCGATTCGACGATCGGCGCAAACACCGTGCTGATGCCCTTCGGCGGAAAATATCAGCGCACGCCCGCGCAGGCGATGGCGCACAAGATCGCGGTGGAAAAGGGCGAAACCGACGATTGCAGCATAATGTCTTACGGCTACAATCCGTTTATTTCGGAAAAGAGCCCGTATCACGGCGCGTACCTTGCAGTGATGGAAAGCGTTTCCAAACTCATTGCCGCGGGCGCGGAATTCAAGGACGTGTATCTCACGTTTCAGGAATATTTTGAAAAGCCGATGAAAGATCCCGCGCGCTGGGGTAAACCGTTTGCGGCGCTGCTCGGCGCGTATAAGGCGCAGACCGATTACGGCATCGGCGCCATCGGCGGAAAGGATTCCATGAGCGGAACCTTCGAACATATCGACGTTCCTCCCACGCTGGTGTCCTTTGCGGTGACCACGGCGAAAGCGAAGGACGTCGTTTCGGGAGAATTCAAAAAAGCGGGGGATAAAGTCTGGTGGCTCAAACCCGCATATGACGATAAGGGGATTCCCGTTGCGGAAAGCGAAAAGGCGCTTTTCGTAAAGGTGAGAGATCTCGTTGCAAGCGGAAAAGCGGTCGCGGTCTATACGCCGACGTACGGCGGCGCGGCGGAAGCCGTCATGAAGATGTGTTTCGGCAATATGCTGGGATTTCAGTTTGCCGACGGCATAGACGTCGGGGAGCTTTTCGCCTACAGATACGGCTCTTTCCTCGTGGAGACGGAAGGGGAGATCGACGGAGAATTCCTCGGCGCGGTCACCGAAGAAAAAATCATCTCGTGCGGGGCGGAGCGCGTGGATCTCGAACGGCTGTATGCGCTGAGCGTCAAGAAACTCGAACCGGTGTTCCCCACGAAAACCGAGGCGTGTAAAAAGAGCGCGCCGACGGTTTCCTTTACGGCGGAAAAGCACGTTGTCGCGGCGGTGAAAACGGCGCGTCCGACGGTCCTGATTCCGGTATTCCCCGGCACGAATTGCGAATACGATACGGCGAAAGCCTTTGAAGAAGCGGGAATCAGCGCGGAGATCTTCGTCATCAACAACCTCACCGCGGACGGCGTTTCCCGTTCGGTGGAACGGTTTGCGAAGAAAATCGATCAGAGCAACATCGTGTTTATCCCCGGCGGATTTTCGGGCGGCGACGAACCGGACGGTTCCGGAAAATTCATCACGGCGTTTTTCCGCAATGCGGCGGTGAAGGAAGCGGTGGAAAACCTGCTCGGCAGGCGCGACGGACTGATGGGGGGGATCTGCAACGGATTCCAGGCTTTGGTGAAGATGGGGCTCGTGCCTTACGGAAAGATCGTGGATATGGACGAAACGATGCCCACGCTCACGTTCAACGATATCGGACGGCACCAGTCCAGACTCGTCAATATCCGCGTGGCGTCGAACTTGTCTCCGTGGTTCAAAAAGTGCAGAGTCGGGGAAATATATACCGTGCCCATTTCGCACGGCGAAGGCAAATTTGCCGCCGACGAAGCGTTGCTTACGCAGCTGGGCGAAAACGGACAGATCGCCACGCAGTATGTAGACTTCGACGGCAAGCCGTCGATGGACGTCGATTTCAACCCCGCGGGATCGCTTTTCGCCATTGAAGGCGTCACCTCGCCCGACGGCAGAGTGTTCGGCAAAATGGGACACAGCGAACGAAAAGGCGGAAATCTTTATAAAAACGTCCTCGGCAGATTCGATATGAAGCTGTTTGAAAGCGCGAAGGAATATTTTAAATAAGGGGAAAACGATGAAAAGCGATCTGGAAATTGCCCATTCGGTACAACTTAAAGAGATCCGCGAGGTGGCGAAAAGCTGCGGTATTGCGGAAGAGAAACTTTCCTGTTACGGCAAGTATAAAGCGAAACTCGATCTTTCTTTGCTGAAAGAAAAGCAAAAAGAAGGAAAACTCGTTCTCGTTACCGCCATTACGCCTACGCCGGCGGGGGAAGGAAAAACCACCACGACCATAGGTTTGGCAGACGCTCTGCGGCGCATCGGCAAAAATGCCGTCGTCGCGCTGAGAGAACCGTCTTTGGGACCGGTATTCGGCATCAAGGGCGGCGCTACGGGCGGCGGTTACGCGCAGGTGGGCCCTTTTGAAGACATCAACCTGCATTTTACGGGGGATTTTCATGCGATCGGAACGGCGAACAATCTGCTGTGCGCTATGCTGGATAACCATATTTATCAGGGGAACGCGCTCGGGATCGATCCACGCCGCATCACGATCCGACGTTGCGTGGATATGAACGACCGTCAGCTGCGGTATATCGTGGACGGGCTCGGCGGCAAGGCGAACGGCACGCCGCGGGAGGACGGATACGACATTACCGTGGCAACGGAAATGATGGCAGTCATGTGTATGGCGACATCTTACACCGATCTGAAAGAACGGTGTTCCCGTATGATCGTAGCCTATACATACGACGACAAGCCGGTAACGGCGGGGGATCTGAAGGCGCAGGGCGCGATGACGGCGTTGCTGGCGGAAGCGTTGAAGCCGAATCTTGCGCAGACGCTGGAAGGAACGCCGGCGTTTGTGCACTGCGGGCCGTTTGCCAACATCGCGCACGGCTGCAATTCGGTGCTGGCGACGAAATTTGCCTTGAAGTTCGGGGATTATGCCGTTACGGAAGCGGGCTTCGGCGCGGATCTCGGCGCGGAGAAGTTTCTCGATATCAAGTGCCGGCTGACGGGGTTCAGGCCGTCGGCGGTGGTGATTGTGGCGACGGTGCGCGCGCTGAAAATGCACGGCGGTCTGAAAAAAACGGAATTGGACGGGGAAAATCTCGCCGCGCTGGAAGCGGGTTTGCCGAATCTGCTCAGACACGTTTCCAACATTAAAAACGTTTACGGACTGCCTGCGGTGGTAGCGCTCAACCGTTTTCCCACCGATACCGACGCGGAGATCGCGCTGGTCATGGATAAATGCAAAGAGCTCGGCGTGAACACGGTGCTTTCCACCGTCTGGGCGGACGGCGGCGCGGGGGGCATCTCCCTTGCGGAAGAGGTAGTGCGGCTCTGCGACGAACCGAACGATTTCGCCTTTGCGTATGAAAGCGACCTTACGGTGAAGGAAAAGATCAACGCCGTCGCCGTGAAAATTTACGGCGGCAAAGGCGCGGTCTTCACCGCCGACGCGGAAAAGCAGCTTGCCCGGCTGGAGGAACTGGGCTTCGGAAATCTGCCGGTTTGCATCGCGAAAACGCAGTACAGTTTTTCCGACGACGCTTCCAAGATCGGCGCGCCGGAAAATTTTACCGTTACCGTGCGGAACGTCAAGGTCTCCGCAGGCGCGGGCTTTATCGTGGCGCTTACGGGGAGCATCATGACGATGCCCGGGTTGCCGAAAGTGCCCGCGGCCGAAAAGGTGGACGTGGACGAAAACGGCGTGATCAGCGGATTGTTCTGAGAAAAAATACGGTCAAAAAATGCTTTTGAACTTTGTTCAAAAGCATTTTTTTCGATACGGTAAAATTATGGTGTGAAATTGCCGTAAACGCTTGTAATTCCCGTTGCGCGGTGATATAATGATTGAACCGAGAAAAAAGAGGTAACTTTATGGAGATTGCGGAGGAAAAGCCTAAAAAGAAGAATCGGGAAATCGATATGTGTACCCGACCGCTGTTCGGGAAAATCCTTCTGTTTTCCCTGCCGCTGATCGCCACGGGGATCTTGCAGCTATTATATAATGCGGCGGATATCATCACGGTGGGGCAGTTTGCCGATCATACCGCTATGGCGGCGGTCGGTTCAACCAGTTCCCTTGTCAATCTGGTCGTCAATCTTTTTATCGGGCTGAGCGTGGGCGCGCTCTCTGCCATGTCCCGTTACATCGGCGCGGGCGAGAAGGAAAAAGCGTCGCGCATCGTACATACGTCCATTCCGTTAGGATTGATCAGCGGGGTGGTCGTCGGCATCATCGGATACTTCGGCGCCCGCACTTTCCTCGTCTGGATGGATACGGACGCGCTTGTCGTGGATCAGGCGACGATCTATCTGCAGATTTACTTTCTGGGAATGCCCTTTTCCATGCTGTATAATTTCGGCGCGTCAATCCTTCGCGCCTGCGGCGATACGAAACGACCGCTTCTCATCCTTGCCGGCGCGGGTCTCATCAACGTCGGGGTCAATCTTTGGCTGGTCATCGCGTTTCGTCTCGGTGTGGTCGGCGTTGCCGTCGGGACCACCGTCTCGCAGTTAATTTCCGCCGCGGCGGTGCTTTGGATTCTCTGCCGCAGAAAAGGATACGGAAGATACTATTTCCGCAAAACGCGTATCCATAAAGACGCTTTGTCGGAAATCATCCGCATCGGATTGCCCGCGGGAGTGCAGGGAACGATTTTTTCCCTTTCCAACGTGATCATTCAGTCTTCCGTAAATTCTTTCGGCGACATCGCCATGGCGGGCAGCGCCGCCGCAGCGAGTCTGGAAGGTTTTGTTTATACGGCAATGAACGCCATTTCACAGGCGTGCCTGACGTTTACGGCGCAGAACTACGGGGCAAGAAACCTCGGGAACATCCGCCTGATTTTGGTGCAGTGCACGCTGATTGTCACCGTCATCGGCGTGGCGATGGGCGTAGGGGTGTACCTGCTGGCGCATCCGTTGCTGGCTCTGTATAACGGAAACGAAAACGTAATCGCCTGGGGTACGGAAAGATTGCTTTATGTTTGCGTTCCTTACTTTTTATGCGGACTGATGGAGGTTCTCGTCGGCAGTATACGCGGGATGGGAAGGTCGTTTTTGCCGATGCTTTTTTCCATCATTGCGGTGTGCGGGGTAAGGCTGATCTGGATCTATACGGTCTTTGCGGCGGATCGCACCTTCGCAATGCTGTTCATCAGTTATCCCGTATCCTGGATCGCGGCGATCATCATGCATTTCTGCACCTATCTCGCCGTGTATAAAAAAGTGAAAAATCTGCTTCAACCGAAGAATCCGATGAATTTGAGTTAGAGATAAAACGCAATATCCTTTGGGAGTGCGGAGATATTCTGGAACTTGAAAAACCCGTGTTCGGGAGCGATACTGCTACCGCTCATCTTCCGTGTCGGCTTTTAGAGAACAAAAAAAGCCTCACAAAAGTGAGGCAAAACGTAAAATTGCGCAAGTTGAGTTTTATTTAATTAAAACGGTAAAGTACAATTTCTTCCAGATTAAGTGTAACATTATCTACATTATCTACGGGAATATCAGTTACTGTGCCGCTGTTGAGTGAAGGTGTACTTTCGTTAGCATCTGCTCTTGAAAGATAAATATTTACATCATATGGCTGTTGGTTATAATTTACGGACACCTTACACGTCAAGAGTTGATAGTGAAATAAAAGTGCAGAATATTCCACATTACAACTAACTACGAATTTCCCCTCTGACATGTTTTTATATAAGGAACAATGCTCAAGCAGATTTCCTTGTTTGATTTCTTCTTCCTTTACAACAACTCTTTCAATGCGTGTAGCATTTTGAACACTTGCTGTAAGGCTATTGTAATTAGAAGTGAGTTTGGCAAGATCATCTGCAAACGTGTCGGAAGAGGTGTCTAAAGCGGCAAGTTGTTGCTGGAAGTTTGCGTTTGCGGTTTCAAGCGCTTCCACTTTTGCTTCGAGTGCATCTACATCTGATTTCAGCGCATCGAGACGGTCTGAAATATTCTGATCGCTGCTGCAAGCGGCAAAAGAGAATAGAGCAACGCAAGCGAATACGGCGAGTAATATGCAACTAAATAATTTCTTTTTCATTTTCGGTTCCCCCTTTTTTTGGTATTTAGATTATATCATAAACGGGAAGGGAAGGCAATATTTTCTAGGAATAAATAGGAGGTTTTCAGCAAATGGCTACATGGAGCGGGTTTTCGGTAATTTAGAGTTTTTGATGGACCGGACGAAAAGCGTTACCGTTTCCGCTTCTGATAAAGCAAAAGCCGTTGAATTAAAATCAGTTACGATTAATGATAAAAAGACCCGGATCAAATTTTTTATGAGGTTTGATTCGGGTCTTTTAGGTACCGCATGAAAAAAATGAATCAACGGGAAAGAACACAATGCCGAAAACTTTATACTGTAAATATTGACAAAGGGAAAATTGCACCATATAATGTTCATGAATGAAAGAAAAAATTAATTTTAAAATTCTATATTTACTGCTATTGATTGCCGGTGCGGTATGTATAATGAGCGCGTGCGGGGAAGGAAAGGAGCCGCCGCAGATAGAATACTATACCGTGGAAGATTCCTTTTGCGTTTTGGAAAGGCGAGATGGGTAACTGGTTTGAATACCTTGGACGATATTGAAATGATCGAATTTTATAATAGAAATAAACAAAAAGGAATGTGTAAAAAATACATTCCTTTTTGTTTAAAAAGACGGCAGAAACGTTTCTGCCGTCTTTTTCTGAGAACGCGCAACAAAAAGTCAACCGAACAGCGAGGGAAAAAAGCTAACAAAACAAAAAGGAAACGCAACAAAAGGGAAACAAAAAGAGGGTTGGCGAGGTAATGAAAACGCGACAAAAATCAAAGAACGCACCCAGACGGCACCGTTTGCACCGTGTGCGGTCTTTCGGATCGGGATAGATAAAGTGATCGAAGAATAGAGAAACGGACGACCATGGACACCCCGCAAAGCCGAGCCTAAAAGACGAAGTTGTTGATTTTTGACGGAGGGTATTGACAGAACGGAGATTTGCGCTATATAATATATATGCAGTAAAAATCAAAAAATGGGATTGACAAACTCTCATAATTTTGATAAAATAGAAACATAAATAAAGAGAGGTAAATAAAAATGCCCAGTATCAGACCGATATCGGATTTAAGGAACAATTCAAACGAAATTTCGGAGTTTGTAAAAGGGACGAGAGAGCCGGTATTTATTACCAAAAACGGCGTAGGGGATATGGTTGTGTTAAGCATGGAAACGTTTGAGGCCATGCAGGCGCAAGTGGAACTATATTCGAAACTCGGCGAGGCGGAAGCCCGCGTTGCCGCAGGAGAACAGGCGACCGATTTTAAGAAATTTGCGGCGGAACTGAGGGGCAGGGTGCATGGAAAAATATAACGTGACCATACTGTCCACGGCGCAAGAGGATTTACTTTCCATAGTGGATTATCTCAATACGTTGGAGCCGGCAACGGCAATAAAGTATTACGATTTAATCGTGAGCGAGATATTAAAATTGGAAGAAATGCCCGAGCGTTGCCCTCTATGCAGGGATGTAGGGTTAAAAGCAAAAGGATATCGTTTTTTACTCATCAAGAATTATATTGCGTTTTATGTCATAAAGGGCAAGACGGTGGAAATCCGCCGAATCTTGTATGCCAAGCGCCAATACGAGACGTTACTCAAATAAGCGGGATATGGAAAGGGGACGAACGGAAGAGTTCGGAAAAGGAAAATGAAAAAGGAACGAGTTCTGAAAATTCTATACTTGCTGCTGATCGTCGCGGCGACGGTATGTATTATGAGCGCATGCAAAGAAGAAAAGGAGCCGCCGCAGCCGGAATACTATACGGTGGAATATAAAGCGGGCGAGGGCGGCAGGCTGAACGGGGAAACGACGCAGCGCGTGGAAAAAGGCGGGAACACGGTCGCCGTAACGGTAATGCCGGAGGAGGGATATATATTTATTGGCTGGGATGACGGCAGCAAGGATTACATGCGAATCGATGAGGGCATCACGGCGGATGCGATATATACAGCCCGGTTTCAGCAGATAACAGTATATTACACGGCGGGTATAGGCGGAGGCGTAGTGGGTCAGAACGTACAATTTGTGCCGATAGGAGAAACGGCGGAGCCGGTAGAAGCAGTAGCCGACAGGGGCTATGAGTTTGTTGGATGGTCGGATGGAGTGAAGAGTGCCGAGCGTACAGACGTGGTAAATGAAATTATTCGCGTGGAAGCAAGGTTTGAGCGGATTAAGTTTGGTGTTGAATATAAAGTGAGCATCGGCGGACACATAGACGGTGAGATGAAACAGACGGTGAACTATGGTGAGTCCGCAAAGCCGGTGACGGCAGTTGCGGATGAGGGATATCGGTTTATCGGATGGTCGGACGGGGAAGAGAATGCCGAGCGGACGGATACAGACGTTTTAGAAGACAAGTCGGTATCCGCGCAATTTGAGCAGATTACATTTGGACTGACATATGAAGCTGGCGAGGGTGGCAGCATAGCCGGGGCAAGTTCTCAAACGGTAGGGTACTGGGAACAGGGAGAACCGGTAACGGCAATGCCGGATCATGGATATAAATTTATGCAGTGGTCTGACGGAAAGACGAGCGCAACACGAACGGATGACGGACTGCGAAGAGATACGGAAATCACGGCCGAATTTGAATTGGTATTCAAAACGTATACGTTTAATTATAATAAAGAAACATCCGAATTCAGTTGGTCGTATCAGACCTCGGATGATGCGCCTAGTATAGACTTATATGTTGGTGAGTTAGACGGGGTGACGTTGCCCGTGCCTGAAAAAGAGTATTTCACGTTCCACGGCTGGTACTTGGACGAAGAATTTACAGAAGCGATAGCAGACGAGACAGGTGCATTGCAGATTGGAGAGGAACTGTTCGAGAAAGAAACGGACACGCTTTATGCGAAGTGGACGCCCGACGAACAATACACATATAAAATACTCATGGTATTTGTAACAGAAATCCATGCGACGTTGACAACGACGGATAATATACCTGTACGGATAGACTACATAATGCCAGAGGAAGTACGGGGGAACTGCGCAAAGATCGCGGAAGTGTTTTCGGAATATTTGAACGATATCTTTGAGGGGCTTGTCTTATTCGAGGTCGATACCTACTATACCACCGAACCGTTGGGGGAGGAGAATATTCATATTGCATGGGGGCAAGGCGTATTAGAAGATGTTGGAAGATTGGTAAAAAAACATAATATTTTTGCAGATAAAATTCCCGAAGTAAGAGCTTTTATAACAGAGTATCAAAGCATAATCACCTTGTTTTCTTTCGGAGATTATCCGCGCGATCAAGCAGATTTATATGATATAGGAGGCTCAGCTTATCAGAAATTTGCGTCTGTAGAAATTGGAGATGGTGGATATAGTGACATATACGGAAATGTATTTTATGGTACGCTTAATACTTGTGTTCATGAACTAGTTCATACCATAGAGCAAGGAATGGTATATGACGTGTATGAGTTTCATGCTTATGGAAGTGAATATATTCGTGAATACGGATACGGGGTATTAACTACATCGGAAGAAAACAGACTATATCTTACTAACCAAGGAGTTTCCATAACAACAGGCGAAAGGGTAGGAATTCCTTTTGCGTTTTGGAAAGGCGAGATGGGTAACTGGTTTGAATACCTTGGACGATATTGAAATGATCGAATTTTATAATAGAAATAAACAAAAAGGAATGTGTAAAAAATACATTCCTTTTTGTTTAAAAAGACGGCAGAAACGTTTCTGCCGTCTTTTTCTGGTGGGAACGGTAAGACTCGAACTTATGACCTCATGCATGTCAAGCATGCGCTCTAACCAACTGAGCTACGCTCCCGAACGCATATTATTGTAGCATAGGCGAAAGGGAAAGTCAAGTTTATCGAGAAGGTTTTCCGAAAACACGCAGAATCGTTTCGGAAATTTTTTATTTTGATTGACTTTTTTCAGTGCGGCTGATACAATCATAATCGTTTGTAAAACGACGTTTGAAACAGGTGAAAAGATGAAATCTCTGGATCTGGGCAGCGAGAGAGCCGCAGTCACGGTGATGAAACTCGCGTTTCCCGCTATGCTCGCCCAACTGATCAGTGTATTATATTCCATTGTAGACAGAATCTTCGTGGGCAATATCGCCGGAATCGGGGAAATCGCCCTTGCGGGGCTCGGCGTGTGCGCTCCCGTCGCAACGCTGATCTCCGCGTTTGCTTCCCTCGTCGGATTCGGCGGCGCGCCGCTGTTTGCCATGTCTCTGGGGGAAGGCAACGAATCCAATGCGAAAAAGATCCTTTCCAATTCCTTTTTCTGTCTTATCGGGCTTTCCGTCGTCGTCACCGCCGTCGTGCTGATCCTGATCGATCCGCTCCTTATGGCGTTCGGCGCGAGTGAAAAAACCTTTTCGTATGCGAAGCAGTATCTTCTCATCTATACCGCGGGCGCAGTCGTTTCCGTCACGGCCGTCGGACTCAATCAGTTCATTATCGCGCAGGGATATTCCGCCGTCGGTATGTTCACGACGGTCATCGGCGCCGTTGCCAATGTCGCGCTGGATCCTCTTCTGATCTTCACGTTCGGCCTCGGCGTCAGCGGCGCCGCTCTCGCCACCGTTTTTTCGCAGTTTCTCTCCTTCACGTTCGTGATCGGGTTCCTGTTGAAAAAAAGTACGAAAATACGTCTCGCTTTGTCAAAAATCGAAGGAAAAATCGTAAAGAAAATTTTTCAATTCGGCGTTTCTCCCTTTCTTATCCTCGCTACAGACAGCGTCATTGTCATCGTTTCCAATATGGTCCTGCAGACATACGGCGGCGCGCAGGGGGATCGGTGGATCACCGTTTCGACCATCGTGCTTTCCTTTATGTCGGTGATCACCATGCCTCTGCTCGGCATCAGCACCGGTACCCAGCCCGTTCTCAGTTTTAATTACGGAGCGAAAAAGATCTCCGTATTAAAAAAAGCCGAACGCTTTATCGTCGGGATGGGACTCGCCTTTACTTCTTTGATGTTCGTCCTCTCGTTTGCGCTCGCCCGGCCGATCGCCGCACTCTTTACCGATAACGAAGAGATCATCTCCCTCGCACAATGGGGGATAAGAACGTATATGATCGGCATCGTTCCGCTTTCTTTGCAATATGTGTTCGTGGACGGGCTCACCGGACTCGGTCAGCCGAAATTTGCCTTTTTTCTGTCGATGTCGCGCAAAATGGTCGTGTTTTTAGGGTGCTTACTGCTGTTGCCCCGCTTCTTCGGCGTGGAGGCGGTTTTCTATGCCGAACCCATTGCGGATATTTTCTCCGCCGTTCTCAGCACGGTCGTGTTTGCCGTCGTATTTCCGAAAATACTCGGAAAACGACAGAATTCCGACAGTCGGATATAATGCGCCGCAACAGAAAAACGCCCCGCGCAAATTTTGCGCGGGGCGTTGGTTTTTTTTGATTGCATTATCTGCATTCGTCGGCTTTGCCGGCGCAGCCGAGCACTTCCACGAGCTTGTGTTCCACGACTTTCTGGATCGCGGAACGCGCGTCGCCGAGATACTGGCGCGGATCGAAGTGGGAGGGCTGTTCCACGAAGTGTTTGCGGATCGCCGCGGTGCAAGCCATTCTCAGATCGGAATCGATATTGATCTTGCACACCGCCATCTTCGCCGCCTGGCGGAGCATTTCTTCGGGAATGCCGATGGCGTCGGGCATCTGACCGCCGTAGCTGTTGATGATCTTCACGAGTTCCTGCGGAACGGACGAAGCACCGTGCAACACGATGGGGAAGCCGGGCAGACGTTTGCCGACTTCTTCGAGAATATCGAAACGCAGTTGCGGTTTCTGACCGGGCTTGAATTTATAGGCGCCGTGGCTCGTTCCGATGGCGATTGCCAGAGAATCGATTCCCGTTTTGGTGGCGAATTCGTACACTTCGTCGGGATCGGTGAACATCGCGTCCTTATCGGAAACGTTGACGGCGTCTTCGATGCCGGCGAGTTTGCCGAGTTCCGCTTCCACAACCACACCGTGATCGTGCGCATAATTCACGACTTCCTTCGTGATGCGGATATTTTCGGGCAGGGGGTATTTGGACGCGTCGATCATGACCGACGTGAAGCCCTTATCGATGCAGCTCTTGCACAGGTCGAAGGTGTCGCCGTGATCGAGGTGCAGACAGATGGGCAGACCGGATTCTTCCACCGCCGCCAGCACGAGGTGCTGCAGATACGTGGGATTCGCGTATTTTCTCGCGCCGCTCGAAACCTGCAGGATGAGCGGAGCGTTCTGTGCGACGCCGGCGTTTACGATACCTTGAATGGTTTCAAGGTTATTGACGTTGAACGCGCCGATCGCGTAGCCGTTTTTATAGGCCTGTTCAAACATCTTTTTAGAAGTTACCAAAGGCATAAAAAGTTCCTCCAATTTTTCGTTCAGTATAAGTTTACAATAAATTTCGAGAATTTGCAAATAAATTTAGGACAAAACCCGTCAAAATGCTTTATAATTTTTCGGAAATTCTATATAATTAAGATATTGAAAGAAAATCGGACGGGAGATGGAAAATGCAGGATACGAGAATTGAAAAACTTGCGGACGTTTTGGTAAATTATTCGGTGGAACTTCAGAAAGGCGAAAAAGTTCTGATCGAAGCGAAGGGGATCGACTATATGCTGGTGAACGCCATCATCAAAGAAGTTTATAAGGCGGGGGGATTGCCGTTTGTGGAACTTTTCGACAATCGGATCACGCGGGAACTTCTGATGGGTCAGAGCGAGGAACTTGCGCGTCTTCGCGCGAAGTACGACGGCGCCCGCATGGCGGAAATGGACGCATACATCGGAATCCGCGGCGGGGATAATTCCTTTGAACTTTCCGACGTGCCCGAAGATAAAATGCAGACGGAATCGGAATTGTATTCT
Organism: uncultured Clostridia bacterium; assembly: GCA_944367565.1. Classification (GTDB taxonomy): domain Bacteria; phylum Bacillota; class Clostridia; order Christensenellales; family Borkfalkiaceae; genus UMGS775. The sequence goes on along the minus strand of CALVWR010000020.1, from coordinate 9,525 downwards.
CATCCCGTACACCACGAACTTCGCGTAAAAAAGACGAAATGGGTGATTTTGCGTTATCCGAATCCCGGTATGGCGCAGCTTTGCTCGTCTTCCACGGACGCGTTCGAGGAATTTTATTTTAACGTATGTACGCTTGATTATTCCAAAATGGACAAGGCGATGGACGCTTTGAAAGAACGGATGGAAAGAACCGATAAGGTCAGACTCGTTGCGAAGGATACGGATCTCGTTTTCTCGATCAAGGGGATTCCGGCGGTGAAGTGTTCGGGACACCGGAACATTCCCGACGGCGAGGTGTATACCGCGCCGGTGAAAGAGAGCGTGAACGGAAAGATTACCTTCAACGCACCTTCCATTCAGAACGGCACGAAGTTTGAAAACGTTTCGCTGGAATTCAAAGACGGAAAGATCGTTTCCGCGACGGGCAATCTTCCGGAAAAGATCAACGCCATTTTCGATACCGACGCGGGCGCCCGTTATGTAGGGGAATTTTCGCTGGGGATCAATCCGTATGTGACGAAACCGATGGGCGACATTCTCTTCGACGAAAAGATCAGCGGATCCATTCACTTTACGCCGGGCTGCTGTTACGACGAGGCGTATAACGGCAACGTATCCGCCATTCACTGGGATCTCGTGCTCATTCAGACGCCCGAATACGGCGGCGGCGAAATTTATTTCGACGACGTTCTCATCCGCAAGGACGGGCGGTTTGTCGTGAAGGAACTTGAATGTCTGAATCCCGAGAATTTACGGTAAAATTTGCATAAATAAGGCAAAGAGCGCGAAAAATGTTTGACTTAAGCTGTCAAATGGAATATACTTATTGATGACTGAAATGAAAAATATTTATTTGGAGGACAGAAAAAATGTCTAAAGTAACCAGAGTTGCCATTAACGGTTTCGGAAGAATCGGCCGTCTGGCGTTCCGCCAGATGTTCGGCGCAAAGGGCTATGAAGTTGTCGCCATCAACGACCTCACCAGCCCCAAAATGCTCGCGCATCTTCTCAAATACGACACGATGCAGGGAAACTACGTCGCGAAAGGACACACCGTGGAGCATAAGGATGCCGTTCTCGCGGAAGACGGAAAAACCGTCGTGACGCCGGGCGCGATCATCGTGGACGGCAAGGAAATCACCATCTACGCGCAGCCGAAAGCGCAGGATCTGCCCTGGGGCGAACTCGATGTGGACGTCGTACTGGAATGCACGGGTTTCTACACCAGCAAAGCCAAGGCGCAGGCGCACATCGACGCCGGCGCGAAGAAAGTCGTTATCTCCGCTCCCGCGGGCAACGACCTGCCGACCATTGTTTATAACGTAAACCATAAGACGCTCACGAAGGATGACACCATCATTTCCGCCGCGTCCTGCACGACGAACTGCCTCGCTCCGATGGCGAAAGCACTCAACGATTACGCTCCCATCGTCAGCGGTATCATGACCACCGTTCACGCTTACACGGGCGATCAGATGATCCTCGACGGTCCGCAGAGAAAGGGCGATCTCCGCCGTTCCAGAGCGGGTGCGCAGAACATCGTTCCGAACAGCACGGGTGCTGCGAAGGCGATCGGTCTCGTGATTCCCGAACTCAACGGCAAGCTCATCGGCGCTGCGCAGCGTGTTCCCACGGCTACGGGCTCGACCACGATCCTCATCGCCGTTGTGAAGGGCAAGGACGTTACGAAGGAAGGCATCAACGCCGCCATGAAGTCGGAAGCGACGGAATCCTTCGGTTACAACACGGACGAAATCGTTTCCTCCGACGTGATCGGCATGACCTACGGCTCGCTGTTCGATGCGACGCAGACCATGGTCTCCAAGATCGACGACGATACCTATCAGGTACAGGTTGTTTCCTGGTACGACAACGAAAACTCCTACACCAGCCAGATGGTGAGAACGATCAAGTATTTCTCCGAAATCTGATCGTATACGAGTTCAATAAAGAAAAACAGACTTCGAAAGAGGTCTGTTTTTTTCATGCAAAAAAATCGGGCAGGCGTGCGGAACATCGGACCGGCGTGCGGAACATCGGGCAGATGCGCGGAAAAAACGGGCGAACGGGCGGCAAAATTGTTTTAGTACGGCAGTGAAAAAAGTTATAAAACCAGACAGATAAAACAAGCGAACACGCAGGAGCAAAGCGACGCAAAAAGACTGATGAGAATGGGCGCGGTCAGATTTTTCGTCTTTGCGCCCGCAAAATAGACCGCCGCCACATAGAATACCGTTTCGCTGCTGCCGTATATGACGGAGGCGCACCGCGCGATATAGCTGTCCACGCCGTACGTTTCGTAAATTTCCGTCAGCAGAGCGAGCGCGCCGTTTCCCGAAAAGGGTTTTACGAGCACTAATTTGGAAAGCTCCGGCGGTATGCCCAGCAAACGGAACGCGGGGGCGAGAAACGCCGAAACCGCGTCTGCCGCGCCGCTCTCCTCGAAAAGTTCCGTCAGCACGAAGATCGCCGCGAGGTACGGAAACAGCTTGATTGCAAAGGGGATCGCCTGTCCCGCCCCCGAAACGAACGCGTCGTAAGGACGCACTTTTTTGAAAAGCGCATATGCGATGATGAGGATAAACATGACGGGCAGAACGTATTTCATTTGCCTTTTTTCCTCAAAAAGATCTTTACGAGCAGAATTCCCACAATGGTGGAGATCGCCGTGGCGAGGATCGTGGGCAGAATGATGTCGCTCGGCGCGGCGGAGTGCAGGCTTGTTCGCAAGGCAAGCACCGAGGTAGGCAGAATCTGGATGCTCGTGGCGTTGATGACGAAAAACATGGCGATCTGGTATTCCGTATTCGGGTGTTTTTCCAGCTCCTGTATGGATCTGATCCCCATGGGTGTGGTCGCGCCGCTCATGCCGAGCATATTCGCCGAGATGTTCATGGAAACGTATTCGTTGGCTTTTCCCGGCAGTTCCCCGAATAAAACGCGGTTTACGGGCTTTAGCAGCCGCGCGAATTTTTCCGTAAGGCGGCTGCGTTCCGCAAGTTCGAAAATCCCCAGCCATACGGCATAGATTACCGTCATTTTCAGCGTAAGCGCCAACGCTTTTTCTCCGCCGGTCAGCATCGACGCCAGCGCGCCGTCGGGATCGAGAATAAGCAATATCAGCGTGCATACGGAAAAACACAGGGCGAAAATCACATTCATGCTTAAATATTATGCTTAAAATTTTTCGTTTATGTTTTACATTTTAACCGTAACGTGATAAAATAGAAACAATATAGAGTGTTTTATGCTATAAGGAGCGTTTATGAACGGAAAATACTACATTACCACCCCTATCTATTATCCGAGCGGAAACTGGCACATCGGGCATTGCTACACCACCGTGGTGTGCGACGCTTTTGCACGTTACCATAAAATGCTGGGAGAAGACGTATTTTTCCTGACCGGTACCGACGAACACGGACAGAAGATCGAAAAGAAAGCGGAAGAGGCGGGCGTTACGCCGAAGGCCTTCGTGGATCCGCTGGTGGCGGAGCTCAAAGAGATCTGGAAAGCGCTCGATATCAACTATTCCAAATTCATCCGCACCACAGACGAAGAACACGTGAAAGCGGTGCAATATATTTTCAAACAGCTGTACGATAAGGGCGAAATTTACAAGGCGGAATATTCCGGCTGGTATTGCACGCCCTGCGAGTCCTTCTGGACGGAGGCGCAGCTCAAAGACGGCAAATGTCCCGATTGCGGCAGGGAAGTGGCGATGGAAAAGGAAGAAAGTTATTTCTTCCGCCTTTCCAAATACGCCGACAAGATCATGAAACTTTATGAGGACAACCCCGAGTTTTTACAGCCGAAATCCCGCATGAACGAGATGATCAATAACTTTCTGAAACCGGGATTGCAGGATCTTTGCGTATCGAGAACGTCGATTAAATGGGGCGTGCCCGTCACATTTGACGAAAAACATACCGTTTACGTTTGGGTGGACGCCCTTTCCAACTATATCACCGCGTTGGGGTACGGTTCGGAAGACGACAGCCTGTATCGCAGATACTGGCCCGCCGATCTGCACATGACGGGGAAGGAGATTATCCGTTTCCATGCCATCATCTGGCCGGCGATTCTGATGGCGCTCGGCCTGCCGCTGCCCAAACAGGTATACGGACACGGCTGGCTTCTGATCGGCGGCGATAAACTTTCCAAATCCAAACAGGACAAGGTAAAAACCGAACTGACCGACCCGAAACAGCTGGTGGCGCGGTACGGTTCGGACGCGCTTCGGTATTTCCTGCTCCGCGAAATTCCCTTCGGAAGCGACGGTGTATATACCAACGAGAGCCTGCTCAGCCGTATCAATTCCGATCTTGCGAACGATCTGGGAAATCTCGTATCGAGAACGACGGCGATGATCAATCAGTATTTCGGCGGGATTCTGCCTGCGGCGGGAATGAACGAGGGCACGGACGGGGAGCTGATCGCCGTGGCGAAGGAACTCGGCGGCAACGTGAAAAAGGCGATGGACGCGCTGGACGCGCCGCTTGCGCTGTCGGAGATTTTCCGCCTCGTACAGCGGGCGAACAAATATATCGACGAAACGACGCCGTGGATCCTCGCGAAGGATGAAAGCAAAAAAGAACGCCTCAAAACGGTCATGTATAATCTTGCGGAATCCATTCGCATTGCGGCGATCTATTTAAAACCGTTTATCACCGTCGCACCCGATAAAATCCTGGATTGTTTCGGGATTGACGGCAAGGCCGTGACGACTTTTGACGCAGCAAAATTCGGCGAACTGGAAGCAGGGACGGCAGTGAAGAAAGCACCCCCGATTTTCCCGAGGATCGATGTGAAAAAGGAGCTTGCAGAACTGGAAAAGGCGGCGGAAAGCAGACAGGCGGCAAAACCTGCCGAAAAGCAGAAACCCGCCGCGCACGAACGGAAAGAAAAAGAGCAGATCGACATCGAAACGTTCGGAAAAGTTCAGTTGAAAGTCGCGCTGGTGACGGCGTGTGAAAAGGTGGAAAAGAGCAAGAAACTTCTGAAACTTTCCGTCAGACTCGGAAACGAAACGCGTACGGTCGTCAGCGGCATTGCGAACGCGTACACGCCGGAAGAAATGGTGGGAAAGAAGGTAGTCATGGTGACGAATCTGAAACCCGCGAAACTTTGCGGCATCGAAAGTCAGGGCATGATACTCTGCGCGGAAAACGAAGAGGGTAAACTTTCCCTTCTGCAACCGGAAAGGCAGATCGAGGACGGCAGCGAGATCTTCTGATGTTTATCGATACGCACTGTCACTTGAACGACGAACGGTTTCAAAATCCCGACGAGCAGATCGCGCATATGCGGGAAAACGGCGTAACGCTCGCCGTCTGCGCGGGGTATGACGTGCCTTCTTCCGCCCGCGCGAGGGAACTTGCCGAACGGTATGAAGAAGTGTACTTCACCGCAGGGATCCATCCCGACGCGCAAGCGGACGCTACGGCGGAAAATCTGGAAAAAATCAGAAAGCTGTGCGCCCACGAAAAATGCGTGGCGGTGGGGGAGATCGGTCTGGATTATCATTATACGCCTTTCGATAAGGAAGGGCAGAAGCGGGCGTTTGCCTTGCAGGTGAAACTCGCGGCGGAAACGGGACTTCCCTTCTGCGTACACGCGCGCGATTGTACGGCGGATATGCTCTCGTTTCTGGCGGAAAATCAAACATTTTTGGCAAACGGATTTGTAATGCACTGTTTTTCCGGCAGTGCGGAGACGGCGGCGCAACTGGTGAAGATGGGCGCGTATATTTCCTTTTCCGGTACGCTGACGTTCGGGAACGCGCGCTCGTTGCCGCAAGCTGCGGCGATCGTGCCGACGGAGAGACTGCTTACGGAAACGGACAGTCCGTATCTTTCGCCGCACCCGTACCGCGGAACGACAAACGAACCCGCTCGCGTGAGGCTTGTGGCGGAAAAGCTGGCGCAGATCAAGGGGGAAGAGATCGGGCGTTTTGCGCAGAAACTGAGAGAAAACGCAAAGCGGATCTTCAAGAGGTTGTAAAATGGATACATATGTTTATGAATTGGGAGAAAATCTTTATATCAATTTAACGAACCGCTGTTCCAACACCTGTTCGTTTTGCGTGAGGAACGGGCACGAGGGATATTTCGGCAATAAACTCTGGCTGAAAAAGGAACCGACTGCGGAGGAAGTGCTCGGTGCGATCGGTGACGTTTCAAAATATAAACAGGTGGTTTTCTGCGGATTCGGCGAACCGACGGAACGCATCGACGTGCTGATGCAGGTGGCGAAAGAACTCAAAAAAAAGGGCTGTGTAATCCGCATAAATACCAACGGACAGGGGAATCTGATCAACGGACGGGACATTACCGCCGATCTTGCGGAATGCGTGGACGTAATCAACGTCAGCCTCAATGCCTGCGACGCCGAAAAGTATCAAAAGCTGTGTCATTCCCGTTTCGGAGAAAAAGCGTTTGAAGAACTTCTTTCCTTTGCGGAAAAATGCCGCGACAGGGGAATCGATACCGTTCTGTCCGTCGTGGATATCATCGGACAAGAGGACGTGGAAAAGTGCCGCGCGCTGGCAAAGGCGCACAATCTGAAACTGCGGGTGAGGGCGTACATTGCGGATAACTGAAAATAAAGGGCCGAAAAAGGTTTCGGCTTGTTAAAAAATAAAAGGTTGAAAATGAAAAGGTCGAAAATGCTTTCGACTTTTTAAAAAACAAAAGGCCGAAATAAATTTCGACCTTTCGTTTTCTTTGGTAAGAAGATGACGTAAAGATTTCTCTTTACAGTCTCAGTATGCGTCGTTCGGCGCGGATTATACAAAAAACATGAAAAATATCAAAGAAATTTTATCCCGCAACGGTTTTACTTTCAAGAAGGCGTTCGGGCAGAACTTCATTACCGACGAAAACCTGCTCGAAGGCATCGTGGCGGCGGCGGGGGTGACGGCGGAGGATACCGTCGTCGAGATCGGCTGCGGGGCGGGTACGCTGACGCGGCCGCTTTCTTTGGCGGCGAAGCGGGTGATCGGATTCGAGATCGATAAAAATCTTGCTCCCGTGCTTGAAGAAACCGTAGGAGATCGCAAAAACGTGACGGTACGCTACGCCGATATCATGCGGGCGAATCTTTCGGATCTGGAACGCGAAACAGGGGAATATAAAGTCGTTGCAAATCTTCCCTATTACATCACCACGCCCGTGATCATGCGCTTTATCGAAGAGGCAAGGGAGGTAAAGAGTATTTCGGTGATGGTGCAGGAAGAAGTCGCCGAACGGCTGTGCGCTTCGGCGGGCACGCCGGAATACGGTGCGATCACCGCCGCCGTCGATTTTGCGGGGAGTGCGCGCATCGTCATGCGCGTGGGAAAGGAAAAATTTTTCCCCGTTCCGAAAGTGGATTCCGCCGTGGTCCGCATCGACATCGATCGCGAGAAGTCGGCGGACGCCGATGCGAAAACTTACCGCGCCGTCGTGCGCGCGGCGTTTTCCAGCAGGCGCAAGACGCTTTGCAATAATCTCATGCAGGCTTTTTCACTGCGGCGCGGAGAAGCGGAAATTCTGCTCGACGCCTGCGGAATCGACAGAACGGCGCGGGGAGAAACCCTCGATTGCGCCGCGTTCAAGAAACTTGCAAAGGCATACGGAGAGAAGATATGGCTCAAAGACTGATCGTCGCCACGGCAAATGCGGGAAAAGCGCGGGAATTTAAAAAGATGCTGCCCGCTTTCGATGTATGTTGTTTTGCCGATCTCGGCGTACATTGCGACGTGGAAGAAACGGGAACGACGTTCTACGAGAACGCGCTGATCAAGGCGAAAGCGGCGGCGGAACTGTTTCCGCACGATTTTGTGCTTGCCGATGACAGCGGTCTGGAAGTCGACGCACTCGGAGGCGCACCGGGCGTCTATACGGCGCGGTACGCGGGCGAGGGGGCAAGCGACGATGAAAATATCGCAAAACTGCTTATCGCTCTCAACGGCGAAGAAAACAGGCGCGCCCGTTTTGTCTGCCGGTTGGTTCTTTTGTCGCCCGACGGAAAAATCACGTCGGTGCAGGGAGAAAGCGAAGGCAGAATTCTGTACGAAAAGCGGGGAGAGGACGGATTCGGCTACGACCCCGTCTTTTTCAGCGAAGATCTCAAAAAGGGATTCGGCGAATGTTCCGAAGAGGAAAAAAATACCGTCAGCCACCGCGGCAGAGCGCTGAGAAAACTCATGGAAATTTTAAGATGAAAACGATATTTGTGATCAGCGATACGCATGGAAATAAAACAGCGATCCGTTCTTTGAAGGAAATCATGGCGGAAAGCGATTATATCGTGCATCTCGGCGATTATGCCCGCGATATCGAAGAGATTCGGATGCAATACCCTGCAAAAGTGATTTCAGTCATGGGAAATTGCGACGGCGACGTTTCCGGGGACGAGAAAATTTTCACGGCAGAGGGGCTTCGGATTCTCGCCGTGCACGGACATCGGTTCGGCGTAAAAAGCAGTCTTGACAGATTGTTTTATTATGCGGCGGAAAAGCAAGCGGATATCGTGCTCTACGGTCATACCCACCGCGCCGCGATCACGGAGGAGAACGGGATCATGCTGATCAATCCCGGCACCCTGGAACGTAACGGCGAAAGAAAAACATATGCTTATCTCGTATTACACGAAAAAAAGACGGTTGCAAAAATTGTCGGCGTCAAATAAAAAAATTTAGTAAAAATAGAATGAAACAGTTGACAGTTTCCGCTGTTTTTGATATAATTTTTTAGCGTTACGGAAAAGTTGGAACTGCGGGTGTAATTCAATGGTAGAATTCCAGCCTTCCAAGCTGGCAGCGTGGGTCCGATTCCCATCACCCGCTCCATTTTAACCGCTTGCAAAAGCGGTTAATATTTGCACCTGTAGCTCAGCTGGATAGAGCAATGGCCTTCTAAGCCATGTGTCAGGGGTTCGACTCCCTTCAGGCGCACCAATACGGCGGGTGTAGCTCAGTCGGCTAGAGCGCAAGATTGTGGCTCTTGAGGTCGTGGGTTCGAGACCCATCACTCGCCCCATTTACAGGGGTGTCGCCAAGCGGTAAGGCACCGGATTTTGATTCCGGGATCCGTAGGTTCGAATCCTGCCACCCCTGCCAACCGAACGCAGCATAAGACCCATTAGCTCAGTTGGCAGAGCACGTGACTTTTAATCACGGTGTCCCGCGTTCGAATCGCGGATGGGTCACCAGAAAGCGGGCAACCGCTTGAAAGCACCATTAGCTCAGTTGGTAGAGCAACTGACTCTTAATCAGTGGGTCCAGGGTTCGAGTCCCTGATGGTGTACCAGAACGTGCTTTTTTAACAGAAAAACTGCTAAAAAGGTGCGTTTTATTTTTTTGCAAAATGAAAGGAACCATCGGAAAAATGCGGGCGTGGCGGAATTGGCAGACGCGACAGACTTAGGATCTGTTTCGAAAGAGTGGGAGTTCGAGTCTCTTCGCCCGCACCATGTTTAGTGGATAAAAATGCTGTCCACTGTAAAAACCCTGAAAAACGATGAGTTTTTCAGGGTTTTTGC
>CALVWR010000019.1 GCA_944367565.1 uncultured Clostridia bacterium | reverse complement strand
TATGAGCCAATCGCCCATACACTTTTTCTTTGCTCTACCCCCTTACCTTCAGAGTGTCCATAAAATTAGGTGTCAACAGTAGGAAAGAATGGGAAAGCGATACAAGAATATGTTGCAAATCAATTAAAGACAGACAAAGAAGCAGACCAATTAAGTATTTTTGACCCGAGAGACCCGTTGACGGGTAGCAAGTAACCAATGCATGGCTGGCAGGCCAACGAAAAAACGCATTTGCGTTACGCCAGTGAACAAGGGCTATGCCCGAAAAATAAAAACCACCCGCTATGCGGGTGGATGATTATTGTATAAAGATATGTCCCGCGCAGGACGGGGTGCACGGATACGGAAAAAGCCCGGCTGCGGCAATCGGTTGCCGCAGCCGGGCTTCGTTTTGTATTGCAAGCTATTGTTCCGGCATCCACACGGTGATGTCGCAGGTCTCGTCGTCATAATTTTTTCCGGCGGAGGCATAGTCGCAAACGGTAATCCGTCCGTTTTCCGTGGGGATGCGCAGGGCGATCTCGGAAGGGAAATTCATGTTCTGCACCGTTTCCGCGACAACTTCGTTCTTTGCGTTCGGCACGATATGTACGGGCAGGGAAATGTCGCCGAAAAATGCGGAATCGCGCGCCAGGACAAACGGACCTTTCGTCAGCGCGATCTTACCGTTTTGCTCGTGCAGTTTTACTTTTGCGTCGAGCTTGACCGTCACGACGTTTTCCGACCATTCCCGATCGAGAACGGCATAACCGCGTTCGCGCAGAAATTCCGCCTTGACGCCGTCCACGCATACGTCGAACGTTTCGCTCCATGCGGGAATCCGCAGTCCGAGCCGATATTTTCCGTTTCCGCGGATTCTGATCTTCACGTTGCCCGAACGGCAGAGATTGGCGGAAAGTTCGCCTTCAAATTTTCCTCCGTCCGCCGTGAAACGGCAGGCATTATATAGATTGACATACACGCCCCCGTCGCTTTCGAGAACGGAAAACAGCCCCGTGATCGCCGTTCCCGCGCTTCCGATACAGGCGCAGCAACCGTAGGAGCGCCCGTTTTGCAGACGTTTGTAGCCGCCGACGCGCCTTCCGCGGCGGTTGACGGTCAGGGGACTGTAGCTGTCGAACGGATAGGACTCGTGTTTGTCAACGACCAGCTTGTTTCCTTCCCATACGCAGGCTTCGGAACGCGTCATCGTCTGATCGCGCGTGTTCATTGCGCCGGCAAGGGCGTTGAGCGCGGAACGTTCGATGCGGTCGGCGTAGCGGCTTTCGCCGGTGAGGAGCAACAGACGGTAATTAAATTTCATCCAGGTGACGGTCACGCACGTTTCCTGCATATGGATATCGACGCGCTCGGTCTGCTTTTCTGCGGAGTGGTCGAACAGTTCGTCGCTGCATCCCGCGCAGCCGATGATCGTGATGTCGGTCTCCGCCACGAGTTCCCCGAAGCGAAGGACGGCGTCGAGATACTTTTCTTCCTTCGTGACGAGATAATATTCCAAAAGTCCTTCAAAACAACTCATCATTTCGTAGGCTTTGGTCTGCGGATAGGTGTAAGGCGGCCGGTTTTGAAGCGCCGCTTTCCACAGGTTGATGTCTTTGCAGAAACCCGTTTTCACGAGATATTTCGAAAAGTTGAGATATTTCGGAATCTGCGTTAAATTGTACAGTTTCACGAAAGGTTCCAGTATGGAAGAAGAATTCATCCCTCCCCAGAACCCGGACGTTTGAGTAACGGGGATCTTGTTTTTACCGTTTCCCACGCGCTTTACGATGGCGTCCGCCTGCTTGCGCAGAACGTTCACGATCTTTCGTTTCAACGCCTGATTTTTGCAGATGTCGTAAAAATATTCCAACCCCAGCATCACATATTTACGACACCACATATCCCAGCCGCAGAATTCTTTATCCGCGGTATAGGTCGAAATGCGTCCGAATTCCTCCTGTACGGTAAGAAGATCTTTGACCGTCAACAAAAGGGAACGGTAAAGTTTTTCGTTTTTCGTAACGGCATAGGTCATACAGCCGCCGCGCATCATTTTTCCCCAGTATTCGCCGCGCCATCCTTCATCCTGCGCATCGGAATGCAGGCGGAACTGATTGACGAACAACGCCCATGTTTCGTCATCTAAAAGCTGTTTCTGTTCGGGAAAGCGCACGATGGCTTCGGCAATGCCGTGCAGGCGAACGTCCGTCGGGCGCAGCAACGATGCCGTCCTGTCCGGCAGGTCGCTGAAATTTGCATACGTTTTCATCATTTTTCCTCCGCGTCGATCTCGCGTTTATTATACAAAACCGTTGTTTTTTTGTCAAGCGGCGGACGGTGCGTAAAGCGGGAATGTTCCTATGGACCGCCGCGTCCGCTCCGGAAAAGAAAAACCTTAAAAACTTATGTTTTTCCTGCAAACGGTTTGCTTTCCGCTTTTTTTATGCTACACTGTATTCAGGAACCGCCGAGTGGCGACGGCGAAGGAAAAAACCGTCGGATGGCAGCGGGTTTTCCGGTATAAACGCAAAAAATGCGAAAAAGAGGAAAAATGCGAGATGAAAAAGGCATACCGTTTCGGATATAATCTGTATTTTACGGATAAGGCGTTCGCAGAGAATCTGGAATTTGTAAAAAAGAACGTCGGGATCATCGACGAGATTACGTTGTTTGCGGAATATTCTCATCACGGATACTGGCCGCTCGAATGGCAGAAGGAATCGGCAAAGGTGCTGAAAGAGCGAATGGAAAAATACCGTGAGGCGGGGGTAAAGAGCGTCGGGGTGAACGTTCTGTCTACCGTCGGGCATCTCGACGAGAGCTTTGACGTTCTGGCAAAACCGCCCATGCAGACGATGGTCGGGGACGACGGATCGGTATCCCGTTCCTGTCCGTGCATCAATTCGGAGGAATATCTCGATTATATAACGAGGCGTTACGCTCTGATCGCGGAAAGTAAACCGTCGTTTATCTGGATAGACGATGATTTCCGGATTCCGAGACACGGGGTGAAAAATCCCTGTTTTTGTCCGAAGTGCGTTGCGGATTTTTCGGCGGAATACGGCGAAGTATTCGATAGGGAAACGCTTGTGCGGGCAATCGGGCGGGATGAAAAGGTAAGACGGGCGTTCGACGCTTTTCGCAGATCGATATATACCGCTTTGGCAAAAGAGATCGAAAAGGCGATACACGCGGTCGACGGCTCGATAAAAATCGGGTTTATGACGACGCCCGAATGGAAGGAAAAAGAATGGATTGAGCAATTTAAGGCGACGATGTTGCGTCCGGGCGGAGGATTTTATCAGGACGATGTTCCGGATGATCTGATCAGAAAAGGGTTTGACGTGGGGCTTCAGATTGCAATGTATCCCGAAACGGCGGACGACATTCAATATGAGTTCGAAAATTTTCCCTATCAGGAATTTGCGAAGTCGCAGACGGCGATCCGGACGGAGTGCGCGCTGTCTCTGCTGTACGGATGTAACGGAATTTTATTTAACGCGTTTATCGGCAGTTATCAGCGGCTGATGGATACGATCAAAGGACGGAGCCGGCAATGGGATCGGATTGCGGATGTTTCGCAAAACGGTAAGAACCGGGGAATATTCGGAAACCGTGCGGCGTGTTTGGCGTTTGCAAAGATCGGCGTGCCGCTGGCAGTATGCGCCGATGATGCCTGTGCGCTTGTTCTTTGCGGGGAAGACGCAGACAAGATGTCAAACGGTCAGATCATTGACGCGCTTGCCAAAGGCGTTCTGATCGACGGAGAAGCGTTTCAAAAACTGAGTGCGCGCGGATTTTCGCGTTATTGCGGCGTGGAAGTCGAAAACGTATACGACAACGGCATGAGCGAGCGTTTTACGGCAAGCCGTTTCAACGGGCAATTTGCCGGATATAAGCGCGATGTTTACATGAATTTCTGGGATATGGAGAAAAAGGTTTACACATACCGCGTAAAGGACGGGTGTGAAGTGCTTTGCGATCTGGAAAATATCAACCACGAGAAAAAGGGCGCCGCTTGCACGGTTTATCGGAACGAGCTGGGCGGACGGGTATGCGTGATGGGGTATTTTTTCCCGGAATTTTTCCGTTGCAGGGAAAAGCAGACGCAACTTATGAACGTACTCGATTATCTGAGCGGCGGCATGCCGGCAAAATGTTACGGGGATTGCAAAACGCACATCTGTTGTCGGGAAAGCGAGGGAAAAACGCTGATCGGCGTGATCAATTGCAGTCTGGATGCCGATGCGGAACTCTTTGCGGAAGTGAAGGGAAATTTTGAAACGGTGAGCAGGATCGAAACGGACGGGCAGGTCGTTGCGATCGGTTACGAACGGACAAAGACGGGCGTTAAAGTGAAAATACGCGATCTCGCGCCGTTTGAGTACGCGCTGTTTTTGTGCGAAGAGAAATAAAACGCACGAAGGCGCGGACGCGGTTTTCCGATCGAAAAGGCGAAAAGCGTATTGTCAAAATGAATATGACGGTTTCTTTCGGGGGACACAAGCCGCCGCGGCGACATATTTGCGTCGCCGCGGCGGCTTTCGCATACAATGCCGAATCGATGAAAATCCGCATAAAAATTCTGCAACGCGGCATAATTTTTACAAAAAGCGGCAAATGAAAAGCAAAATTTCAAAATGAATATTTACAAACGCTTTATAGGATGATATAATATGAAAAATCGACGGATGCAAACGCAAAAAAGCGGGGGCAACGATCGGGAAAGGAGGATGACATGACAAAATTTGATGCCGTTGTGATCGGCGCGGGAAACGGCGGACTTGTGGCGGCAATCCGTCTGTTGCAGGGGGGCGCGAAGGTATTGCTCGTGGAAAAACACAATCTTCCGGGCGGATTCGCCACGAGTTTTCGGCGGGGAAGGTTTGAGTTTGAAGCGTCCCTGCACGAATTGAACGATTTCGGTACGGCGGAAGATCCGGGGGATGTGCGGGATTTATTTGATTCTCTCGGTGTTACCGACAAGATCGAATGGCTGCAGATTCCGGAGGCGTACCGCGTCATTTCGCGCGCGGAAAAACTCGATGCGACGATGCCGTTCGGCGTGAAGGCGTTCATCGATAAAATGGAACGGTATGTGCCGGGCAGCCGTCCTTCGATGGAACGTTTTTTTGCGCTGGCGGAAAACATTCATGCGGCGCAGGCGTACAGCAATTCGGCAAACGGGAAAACCGATTCCAAGATCATGGTATCGGAATACGGAAATTTTGTCCGAAGCGGATCGTATTGTGTCAACGAGGTTCTCGATGCGATCGGAATGCCGAAAAAAGCGAAAGACATTTTCAATGCGTACTGGTGCTATCTCGGCGCGCATTGCGACGATCTGAGCTTTATTCATTATGCATCGATGGTATACCGTTATATCACGAAAGGCGCGGCGATGCCGAAGATGCGTTCGCATGAAATTTCGCTTGCGCTGGCGGAGAAGATCCGCGAACTCGGCGGAGAGATCTGGTACAATGTTGCGGCGAAAAAGATTCTTACGGACAAAGACGGCGGGGTAAGCGGCGTGATTTTAAGCGACGGGAAGGAAATCGAAACGAGACACGTCGTGGCAAACTGTTCGCCACACGTCGTATACGGCAGCATGATGGAGCGCGTACCGGAAAAAGTCATCCGCGCCGTCAATGCGCGAAAGTTCGCAGGACGCGGTTTTACCATGTTTTTGGGACTCGATAAGAGTGCGGACGAACTGGGAATTCAAAATCACAATTATTTTCTTTACGATACGATGGATACCGTCAGACAGTACGAACTGATGAAAAAGATCGATACGAATACCGTGCAGGCAACGGTGTGCCTGAACAGGGCATATCCCGGATGTTCCCCGGAAGGCACCTGTATGATGTACTTTACCACGCTGTACATGAGCGACGACTGGGGAAACGTGAAAGCGGAAGATTATTTCAGAACGAAAGAGAGCGTTGCCCGGCGGATGATCGAGCGGTTTGAGAAAGATACGGGGACGAAGATTTCGGACAGCATAGAAGAAATTTCCGTTGCCACGCCGATGACGTATGCGCGGTATTGCGGTCATCCGCAAGGCGTGATTTACGGATACGAATCGCAGTATTGGGACGGACTGACGCCGCGGCTGATGATGATGGCGGAAGATCATCAAACGCGCGGGCTGCGGTTTGCGGGAGGATATGCGATGCGTTTGTCGGGATATTCCAGCGCGTATTTTGCGGGGGACATTTCCGGCAGACAGACCGTGGGCGATTTAAAGAAGGAGGGCTGAAGCAATGGCATATAAATTCAAAAAACAGATATTCGGATTCATGGATCTGTTGCGTTTTAAGAAAATGGTTCCGAAACGCAGGCGTCATCTTGCGGAAGGATCGCCCGCGCCGTTGGCGAAAACGTATCGTGTAAACGAAACGGCGGCGATTCTGCATCCGGGACCTCAGAAAGCGGTGCTTTCCCGAATCGAAAACGAAACGGACGATACCAAAACATATACGTTTACTTTAAGCTCGCCTGCGTTTTTCCGGGCGGGGCAGTATGTCACGGTGCGTACGTCGGCAGAAGGAAGTCTTGTGCAAAGGCCCTATGCCGTCTCGTCGTCGCCGTATGCGGCATTGCGGGAAAAGAAGTTATCCGTAACGGTGAAAAAGACGGGATTTTTCAGCGGATGGCTGCATGAAAACGCCAAAGCGGGAGATGAGTTTGTCATCGGAGATCCTTCGGGAGACTTCTACCGCGACGGAATTCGTGACAGCAAAAAGATCGTAGCCGTTGCGGGCGGAAGCGGAATAACGCCGTTTTACAGTATGGCGCAGGCGATCCGGGAGGGAAGCGAGGATTTCGATCTTACGCTGATCTACGGGGCGAGAACGGAAAAAGATCTGATTTTTGCGGATCAGTTAAAAGCGTTGATTGGTGAAAAATTCCGCTTTGTATGCGTCCTCAGCGACGAAAAACGAAACGGATACGAACATGGATTCGTCACGGCGGAAATCATAAAAAAGTATGCGCCGCAAGAGGAGTTTACGGTGATGATGTGCGGTCCGGAGGCGATGTATGCTTTTGTCGGCAAAGAGCTGGCGAAAATGGGGATTGCGGGAAAACGCGTCAGGAAAGAGGCGAACTGCGTCGGAACGCGCGACGTAAAACCGGCGGTCTATCGCCTGATCGTCCATATAAGCGGAGAACGGAAAGAAACCGTAGCGCGCGCGGAAGAAACGGTGCTGACGGCAATGGAGCGCGCGGGCTTCGGCGTTCCTTCAAAATGTCGGGCAGGCGGATGCGGATATTGTCACAGCAAGCTCGTTTCCGGAAAATTCTCCATTGCGGGCGCAGATAAACGGCGGCTTGCCGATGAGAAATTCGGTTATTTCCATCCGTGCTGCAGCTATCCGGATTCGGATCTGGAACTGATCGTTCCCGAGGGATAAAAAATTCCGGGATTGCGGCGGCGCGTATAACCCGCCGCCGCGGGAAAGGTCGGGTTCTTTACTCTCAGACGATATTGTTGATGTCTGTCGGTTAAAAGTAAAAACACGGCAAGGAAAGTTTTACGGACAAACAAACCGATTTATTTTGCAACAGTCGGAATGATTTTGCATATTTTAATAGAAAGGAAAGAAACGGCGTGCTTCTGTACGCGCAGGGAAGCAAAAATCAGGAAACGTATGTTTTTATCGGCGTTTTTATTTGTTTTTCGGTATTGACATGAAGAAATTCTGTTGATATAATAGAAGTATCCAAAAATAAGGAGAAAACGTTATGAATGAAGGTTGGACAAAAAGGTGGAAAGCATTACTGATCTGGCTGTGCGGATATCTCAGCATCGTGGCGTTTGCGCTGGTGGGCGGATATGTCATTGTAAAATCCGAAGAGGAAGATCTTAAAAAAACGACGAAACTTGCGTTTATCGTCACGTTGATTTTCACGGCGATCTCCATGTTTTTCTCGATTTTCAGCAGCATAGGCAGCATGGCAAACAATTATTATTCTTCCGGGGCGTACGATGTGTATAATATCCTCTATCAGGTCACGAATATAATTAAAATTGCGGTGTATGTTGTGTTTGCCGTCATTGCGTTCTTCGGCAAGAACGGAAGTGCGCATCAATCCGCCGAAAAACAGAAAAAAGACGAAACGCCGACGGGAGAAGAGTCTGTTCAATGATCAAAGGTCAGATTCGTATCAGAGGCGGATCAGACTGACGTAACCCGCTTTATAAACGGACGTTAAGCGGATAAAGCCGTTGCAAAAAGCACCCTTCAGGGTGCTTTTTGCAACGGTTGAAAGAAGATCGGATCGCCGCTTTCCGCGCTGAAAAAGATCGTGAAAAATGTGCCGACAGGGGGAAAATTAAAAGTCGTAACGAGCAAAAACGCACTTTTCAGCGAGTATTCGCTGAAAAGTGCGTTTTTTGTTCTGACGGTTAAAATCGCAACGGAACATTGTTTTGAGCGGCACTGTCGTTGGGGGAACAATGCAGTGATCTGTCACCACTTAACAATCGTTTGTCCGTTATAGTGCCGGTAGTTGCCCGCTTGCGCAGGTTGATTTGCCGAATAATAATACACGGTCGCATCCCGGGTGAAACTGCTTGCTCCCGCGATTGCGCTCCATTCGTTCGCATCCCCGATATAATAAATTTCATCCAGCGTATACTCTGCCGCCTGACCGATATAAGAAACGTTTCGGGGTATCACGATGCTTTTTAAGGACTTGCATTGTATAAAATTATAATCGCCGATCCGCTGCAGTTTACTGTCCTGCGCAAAGGTTACTTCCTCAAGCGAAGTACATCCGGCAATGGCGGCGTCTTCAATTTCCGTGATGCCGGAGGGCAGACGTAAACTTGTCAGAGCATAGCAATCGTTTAGCATTCCGCCCGGAATGCGTTCGAGTTTGGAATTTTCCGCAAACTCCAGCGTCTGTAAGGAGGTGCACATATAAAAAGTACATATCCCGACGGATTCTATGCTTGCAGGAATTTTCACCGTTATCAATTTTTCACACCCTTCAAACGCATATTCGCCGACAGATGTGCACGCGCTGTCCTCTGCGAACTGCAACGATTGAATTTCGGTCATCAAGAAAGCTTCCGCGGCAATAGCCGTAACGTAATCGGGAATAAAAATATCCTTGACGCTATTGTCCTTAAGACCTGTTATCGTGTAATTATCTCCGTAGGTAAAACAAGTTGAATCGGGATCGATCTGCCACTTTGCCGTAAGCGTGGCGTTACGGCTCCAAGCGGGGTTCACGGAGTCGATTTGTTGTCCGTCATAATACCACCCCTTAAAAGCGTATCCGTATTTCAGAGGTTGTGCCAGAGAAACGCTTTCGCTTTCCACCGTATAAGAAGTCGGATTCGCCTCATTGTTTTTTCCGCCGCCCAGTTCGTATGTAATCACGTAATCCACAGTCTTCCACCTGGCAACAAGCGTTACGAAATCTTTGTAGCAAATTAAATAATCAGGCAAATCAATTTACTGTTAGAAACGAAAATAGACGGCACTTACCGCCTATTTTGTATAGTTGCCGTGGGCATCTCTTTTCTGTGTCAAGTAGAAGTCTGATAATTGCGGGACATAAACTTCGGTGTCGATTATGATGCCGGCAACACCCTTGATACAAAAATAACAGAGCCGCGGGTTCAAACGCGACTCTGTTTGGCGGAGAAAGAGGGATTTGAACCCTCGCTACGCTGTTAACGTACTACTCCCTTAGCAGGGGAGCCCCTTCGGCCTCTTGGGTATTTCTCCTTGCGCTTTTGCCGAAAGCTTATTTTATGCTTACATATCTTAACATATTTTTCGGTAATTGTCAAAATATTTTTTCAAAAATATTGTTATTTTCCCATAAAACTGTTATTATGATATAGGAGGTATAAAAATGGCTGTATTTAACGAAAATTATTTTAAAAGCGACGGTACGGATTCAGGCGAAACGACTTTGGAATCTTTGCTTGCGGAAGGGGAAACGGTGCTTTGGAAAGGCAAGCCGAAGAAGGCGGCGTTTATTCTTTCCCGCGTTC
Source organism: uncultured Clostridia bacterium (assembly GCA_944367565.1). Lineage (GTDB taxonomy): Bacteria > Bacillota > Clostridia > Christensenellales > Borkfalkiaceae > UMGS775. Next base: position 22,684 of record CALVWR010000019.1, on the reverse strand, counting down.
TGAGAATGATGCCGTTTGCGCTGATCTGGCTGATTTTTGACGGGGGATTCATCGGATTTATGATCGGACAGAACGTGTTTGCGCAGATGCCCCCCGTCTTTACGGTATTCATCTGTATTTTTTTTGCGCTTCATCTGATTCCGGTATGGATATGGATTTCCAACATTGTCACGGCAAACCGCCGGCATAAAAATCTGGAATATGCGTTTACGGATCGCCGCGTCATAGTACGCAGCGGACTGATCGGGATCGACGTTCATAATTTTTATTATACGGACATACAAGGGGTAAATCTGAAAGTCGGGCTGATCGACAAATGGCTGAAAGTGGGGGATATCTATATAAAAAGCGCGAATCAGGCGCAAGTTTTATGGGATATAGAGCAACCCTATGCGATCACGACGAAATTGCAGAAAATCACGGCGGATATCAAAGCGGACGTCTATTATCCGAATGCTTTACGTCCTTCGGTAAATGAAGGGTACCGCACGGAATATAAGGGATAAAACAAAGTATGGAACGGTTTCTGCGTTTTTGAGAGGGAAAGAATGTCTTTATTGTTGATGGCCGGAGTAGATAAGATCATGATCGGCATCGCGGGAGGGATTGTCCTGGCGGTGCTGATCGTTGCGCTTGCGGGCGGATTGAACGGTGTTTCCCGCGCATGGGAAAAGTATTGGACATTGAGGAAAGAGAAAACGAAGAAAAAGAAAAAAGAGAAGCAAGAAAAAGAGAAAGAATCCGAAACGGAAAAAGGGGAAGAAAAACGATAATTCGAGAAAAGACGACTGCCGCGCTTAAGAAAGCGCGGTTTTTTTGTAAAAAAACGGGCGTTTTACGGGTAAAGTAATAAAAAAACGGAAAAAAGGGCACACTAAGCGTAAGGATCGTTATGTTGGACAAACGGACGGGTGCGCTTCTGAATGCGCTCAATGCGCTGTGTGAAAACGGCGCGTATAAAATACTTTCCATGGAAGAAATTCTGGAAAAAATGCCGCTGAAAACCGCTGCGGACGCTGCCGAGATCCGCAGCGGACTGCATGCGCTGTGCGAACGGGAATATATCCGCGTCAAATACGAGGACGAGCGGGAAGTTTGTCTTTGCACGCTGCCGAAAGGCCGTTTTTTTTACGAAAGCATGGAAGATAAAAAGGAAGAAAGCGTAAAGGTGCGGAAAAAATATTTTTTTCATGCCTTTTTCGGCGCGTTGATCGGCGGTATGCTCGCCGCACTTGCGGCGGCGGGCATTTTTTATTTTTTCTGATTGCGGGGAATAAAAATGCTTACGAAAAACGAAGATAAGATCATGAGCGCGATTTACGGCGCGTGCGAAGGCAAAAACAGTTGTCTTTTAAGTCCGGACGATATCCTTTCCATGGCGGGAGTCCGCGGCAACGTGGGATACGGCGCGCTGGACAAGATTCTGCAGGCTTTGGAATACGACGATTATTTCGAGTTGATTCTGTCCGATCGGCGCGGAGAAAAGGTGTACTGCGTAACGCTGAAAGAAAAAGGAATGTCGTACCGCAGGCAAAAAGTCATGATCAAGCGGAATCTCGGGTATAAACTGGCGGTAACCGTGGCGTTTGCGTTTTTGAGTTTTCTTTTGGGGTTATTGCTCAGAGCGATTTTTACGTGACGGGAAAGTGCAAACGTTTGTTTGACAAAATGCCGCATCAGGTGGTACAATGATTGTGTATAAAGGGTACTATGGAAGAGAGAAAATTCATATTACATTCCGAATATGCGCCGACGGGAGATCAGCCGCAGGCGATCGCAAAACTCACGGAAGGCATTCTGGACGGGCTGGATACGCAGGTGCTTTTGGGGGTTACGGGGAGCGGAAAGACCTTCACGATGGCGAACGTGATCAAAAACGTCAACCGTCCTACGCTGGTGATCGCGCACAACAAAACGCTCGCCGCGCAGCTTTGTAACGAGTTCCGCGAATTTTTCCCCGAAAACCGCGTGGAATATTTTGTGTCGTATTACGACTATTATCAGCCGGAATCGTATATTCCGTCGACCGATACTTATATCGAGAAAGATCTTGCCGTCAACGACGAGATCGATAAACTGCGCAATTCCGCCACCTGTTCGCTTGCCGAACGCAGCGACTGCATCGTGGTGGCGTCGGTTTCGTGCATTTACGGGCTGGGGGCGCCGGAGGAATTTTTCCGTCTGGCGGTGTCCGTTCGGGCGGGAGACGAGATAGAGCCTGCCGAATTGATGCGGCGGCTTGTTTCGATCCAGTATTCGAGAAAGGACGTGGATTTTTCCCGTTCTTCGTTTCGGGTGCGCGGGGACACGATTGACATTTTTCCTTCGGCGAATACGGAGATCGTCGTACGGGTGGAATTTTTCGGGGACACGGTGGATCGGATCTGCGAATGTGAATTTGTTTCCGGGAAGGTGGTGTCGGAGCTGAAGCATACCGTAATATTTCCGGCAAGCCACTATGTCGTGGCGCAGGAAAAGGCGAAAGTCGCGCTGACGCATATCGAGCACGATATGGAAGATGAGGTCCGCGCGTTCAGAGAGAGCGGAAAACTTCTGGAGGCGCAGCGGTTGCAACAGCGCACGGCGTACGATATCGAAATGATCAATGAGATCGGTTTCTGTAAAGGGATCGAAAATTACAGCCGTTATTTTGACGGCAGAAAGGTGGGGGAACCGCCCTTCACGCTGATGGATTATTTTCCCCCGAATTATCTTGTGATGATCGACGAGAGTCACATGACGATTCCGCAGATCCGCGCGATGTATCACGGCGATCTGTCGAGAAAGACAAATCTGGTGAATTACGGATTCCGGCTGAAATCGGCATACGACAACCGTCCGCTCACCTTTGAGGAATTCAACGCGAAACTGCCGCAGCTTATCTGTGTTTCCGCGACGCCCGCGGAATACGAACTGAACCGTGCGGGACAGGTTGTGGAGCAGCTGATTCGTCCGACAGGCTTGCTGGATCCCACGGTGGAGGTTCGCCCGACGAGGGGACAGATCGACGACGTGCTTGCGGAGATTCATAAAGCGGTTGCGGAAACGGGACGCGTACTGATCACGACGCTGACAAAGAAGATGGCGGAGAGCCTCACGGAATACCTGAAAGAAAACGGGGTGCGCGTACGGTATATGCACAGCGATATCGACACGTTGGAGCGCATCGACATCATCACGGGCCTTCGGGAAGGGGAATTTGACGTGCTGGTGGGGATCAACCTTCTGCGGGAAGGGCTGGATCTGCCGGAGGTGAAGCTCGTGATTATTCTGGACGCCGATAAGGAAGGCTTTTTGCGGAGCGAGACGGCGTTTATCCAGACCATCGGACGGGCGGCGCGGAATGCCGAGGGACGCGTGATCATGTATGCGGACGTGATGACGGGGAGTATGAAGCGCGCCATCGAAGAGACCGAACGGCGGCGGAAGGTTCAGAGCGAATACAATGCCGCGCACGGCATCGTGCCGAAAACCATCATCAAAAAGGTGGTGAATACCATCGAGATCACAAAGAAGGCGGACAGGACGAAGGACATCCGTGCGGCGGACATTCCGGCGGAGATCGAAAAGCTCAAAGGGCTGATGAAGGTGGCGTCGGCGAATCTCGATTTCGAGCAATGTATCGAGATCCGCGAAACCATAGCCCGGTTAAAGGCGAAGATGAGAAAAGGACAATAATCATGCAACAATATATAACGATCAAAGGGGCGAGGGAGAACAATCTGAAGAATATCGATCTGCAGATCCCCCGCGATAAACTTGTGGTTTTTACGGGACTTTCCGGCAGCGGGAAGTCCACGTTGGCGTTTGAAACGATCTTTGCGGAAGGGCAAAGGCGGTACATGGAGAGTCTCTCGAGTTATGCGCGGCAATTTCTGGGGCAGATGGAAAAACCCGACGTCGACAGCATCGACGGACTTTCTCCCGCCATTTCCATCGATCAGAAAACGACATCCAAAAATCCCCGTTCCACCGTCGGAACGGTGACGGAGATCTACGATTATTTCCGTCTGCTTTTCGCGCGGGCGGGCGTACCGCATTGTCCGCAGTGCGGCAGGGAGATCCGTCGGCAGACGGTGGACGACATCGTGGACAAGGTCATGGAGAGCGGGAACGGCAGCAAAGTCGTCGTCAAGGCGCCCGTCGTGCGGGGAAGAAAGGGCGAATATTCCAAACAGCTGGAAGGCTACCGTAAGTCGGGATATGTGCGCGCGGAGATCGACGGAACGATGTACGATCTCGGCGATGACGTCAAACTCGATAAGAATATCAAACACAGTATTTCCGTCGTCATAGACAGGATCATCGTCAAGGACGGCATTACGAAACGTCTGACGGACAGCGTGGAAAACGCCCTGAAGCTCGCCGAGGGGCTGGCACTCATCGAGATCAACGGGGAAAACGAATTGTTTTCCGCAAACTACGCCTGTCCGGACTGCGGAATCAGTATCGAGGAAATCGAGCCGAGGCTGTTCTCTTTTAACAATCCTTTCGGAGCTTGCCCCGTCTGTCACGGGTTGGGTTTCCGACAGGAAATCGATCCGTCCCTCATCTGCCGCGATCCCGAAAAGAGCCTGCGGCAGGGCGCCATGACCATCTCGGGCTGGAATCTCGATACCGGCAAGATGAGCGAAATGTATTTTTCCGCCCTCGCAAATCATTACGGATTTTCCCTCGATACGCCCGTCAAGGATCTGCCGAAAGAGATCGTCGATATGCTGCTTTACGGCAACAACGGCGAAAAGATCCGTATGGATTACAAGACCCACACGTTTTCGGGAAGCTACAATGCGTCGTGGGAAGGAATCATTCCGAATCTCAGCCGTCGTTACCGGGAAACGACGAGCGATTTTACAAAGATGGAGATCGAGCGGTACATGACGAGCATCCCCTGCGACGAATGTCACGGGCGGCGGCTCAAGAAGGAAGCGCTCGCCGTCACGGTCGGAGGAAAGAATATTGCGGAACTCACCGAAATGCCTGTGGACAAGCTGTATGATTTTCTCGACGGTCTGACCTTCGGGAAGACGGCGGCCATCATCGCCGCGCCGATTCTGAAAGAGATCCGCGCGCGTCTGCAGTTTTTGAAAGACGTGGGGCTGGGGTATCTGACCCTGGCGCGCAGTGCGGGGACGCTCTCGGGGGGAGAAGCGCAGCGGATCCGGCTTGCCACGCAGATCGGGAGCGGGCTGACGGGGGTTTTATATATTCTCGACGAGCCGAGCATCGGTCTCCATCAGAGGGATAACGAGAAATTGCTCAACACGCTCAAACGCCTGCGCGATCTCGGAAACACGCTCGTCGTCGTGGAGCATGACGAAGACACCATGCGCGCGGCGGATTTTATCGTCGATATCGGACGTTTTGCCGGCGTGCACGGCGGCGAGGTCGTCGCGACGGGTACGGCGGAGGATATTATGAAAAATCCGCTGTCCATCACGGGCGATTTCCTTGCGGGAAGAAGAAAGATAGACGTCCCTGCCGTGCGCAAGAAACCGGACGGGCGCTGGCTGGAAGTATTCGGCGCAAGGCAGAACAATCTGAAGAATATCGACGTAAAATTCCCCGTAGGGCTGATTACGGCGGTCACGGGGGTATCGGGAAGCGGAAAAAGTTCGCTGATCAACGAGATCGTGTATCCCGAACTGGCGGCGCGTCTCAACGGCGCGAAACTGCGCGGCGGCGCGTTTGACAGGATCGAGGGTTTGGAATATTTCGATAAGGTCATCGCCATCGATCAGTCGCCCATCGGCAGAACGCCGCGCAGCAATCCCGCCACGTATACGGGGGTGTTTACGCTCATCCGCGTGCTGTTTGCCGCCACGCTGGACGCAAAGGAACGCGGATATAAATCGGGGCGGTTTTCCTTCAACGTGCCGGGCGGCAGGTGCGAAAACTGTTCGGGAGACGGAATCATCAAGATCGAAATGCACTTCCTGCCCGACGTGTACGTGCCGTGCGAAGTCTGCCACGGAACGCGGTACAACCGCGAAACGCTGCAGGTGAAATATAAGGGGAAAAGCATCAGCGACGTACTCAATATGACGGTGGATGAAGCCGTGGAATTTTTCGCGCCGGTGCCGTCGGTGTACAACAAGATCAAAACGCTGCAGGACGTCGGGCTGGGATACATCCGGCTGGGACAGTCGTCCACAACCCTTTCGGGGGGGGAAGCGCAACGCGTGAAGCTCGCCACCGAGCTTTCCAAGCGTCCCACGGGCAAGACGCTGTATATTCTCGACGAGCCGACGACGGGACTTCATTCCTACGACGTGGCAAAACTCTGCGATATTCTTTCCCGTCTGAGGGAAGGGGGAAACACCGTCATCGTCATCGAACACAATCTGGACGTGATCAAGACGGCGGACTACGTCGTCGATCTGGGGCCGGAAGGCGGCGACGGCGGCGGAACGGTGATGGCGAGCGGTTCACCGGAGGAGGTGGCGCTTGTTCCCGAGAGCCGTACGGGGGTATTTCTGAAAAAAATCCTGACGGACAGGCAATGAATTTAAAAAAATTCAAATAAAAGACGAAAAACGATTGTTATATAAACGGAGAAAGGGGAGAACAGTGGGCGATTTAAGACTGAATGCGTATGCCGCGCGGATGAAGCAAGGCGATGAAGAAGCATTTGCCTTCATATACGAACGAACGAAAAAAGGCGTGTTCTCCTCGATTTATGCCATCACGCGCGATTATGAAGTTTCGGAAGAGCTGATGCAGGATACGTACATAAAGCTGAAACAGAACATAACGCGATATAAGGAGGGGAATTTTTCCGCATGGTTGCTCAGGATCGCGGGCAATCTTGCGCTCAATCATGTCAAAAAGTCGAAACGGGAAGTCTATACGGAAAGCGGTACGCCCGAGATCGGCGAATATCGGATGAATGAAGAGGGAACGCCCGTTCTGAACGCGGTGAAGAAAGCGCTCGGAAAAGAAGAGGCGGAGATCGTGATCCTGCACGCGGTGAGCGGTTACAAGCATCGGGAAATCGCAAAGCTGCTGAACAAGCCGCTCGGGACAATCACATGGACGTACAATAATGCGATCCGTAAATTGCAGCGTTATCTTGCCGAGGAGGAAAAGCTGTGAAAAAGAAAGAAATCATCAGACAATTAAGCGATGAATTTGACCGGATTGCTCCGAAGATGAGCGAAAAGGTAAAGCGCGAGCCGATCTCTTCGGAAGTTACGCTCGCACAGCCCGAAGCGGTTACGGCAGGCGTCGGGCGGGGAGGCTTTTTCACGGCGAAACGGTCCGTCGCGTTGGGGATCGCGGGAATATTTGTCATTGCGGCAATCGTGTTGCTCGCGTTGCTGGTGCCGTCCGGCGGGAAATATACGTTCAACGACAGCTATATCTCGATGAAACTCGCCATGCCCGTTATTGCGCCCGCATCGTATTCTGCATCTGTTACAACAAATACGACGCAGTCCGACAGTACGCAAAACGTTTCTCTTTTCATTGTCGCGGACAGCGACGGAAACGTAAGGAAGATCGCGGCAAACGATCGGGAAGGCGAGATCCTTCTTGCGGGGATTTCCGCAGCATATGCCGCACAGGGTGAATCGCTGATCGGCAGGAAGGAATCCGTCGTCGTCGATATGCTGACGGAGACGTCGAAATATCTCGGATACATGGGAACGGGCGGCGTGCTTGCGATCACAAGCATCAGCGCGCGCGGAGAGGATGCGTCGCAACGGCTTGCCGACGAGCTGGGCGAGACCGCCCGCAGAGCGGCGGGAAGCGGCGTTTCGGTAACGTCAAAAGTCGCGGCGAAGGAGACGTTGCAGGCGGAACTCGGCGTTACGGGGGAATATGAACTGAGCGCATTGCTGGAAATCGCCTACGGTAAGGGCGGATATCTGCAGGAAAACGCGGAAAAGATGTTTTCTCAAGGCGGTTCGTCACAAGCGTACAATTCGTATTTGTTTGAGTTGTTTGAAGAGTATTTTGAACTCCAGGAAGATCGGTTTGAAGCATTGGAAGAACTCGACGAAATATATGAAGAGATCCGCGGAAAAACGGAAGTTCTGCCGATCCTGACCGACGGAAAACTGAATGTCGCGATCGATGTGTCGGAAAAATTGAAAAAAGAGTTCGAGGAAGCGCTTGCCGAATGTGCCGAAACGGGATTTGTTCCGGAAAGCGATGCGGAATTTACGGCATGGTACGCGTTTTATTCCGTTCTGGAAAGGCAATCCGAATGGATTGAGGATCTGATCGAAGAACACGGAGATAAGTTCGCGGAGTTCGCGCAGACGGTCGATAAAATTTTCCGTCGCCTTGAAAATACGCTGAATGACTTTCTTGACAATATCAGAGTGTTGCGTGAAGAATGGGAACGCTGGAAGGGAGATGTCGACGAATCGGGATTTTCCGATCCGGAAGATTATATCGAAAAGATGACGGAAGCGTTTGAAAGGGAATATCATCGCCTGCGTTACGGAACAAAAGCGTAAAAGCAAAGAATGCGTATAAGGTTTGCCGCCCGCAATTTTGCGGGCGGCAAAATATTTTAAAAAAATTTTCGGAAAATTTTCGTGTTTTTCCAATAAACAATCGCGGCTGCTTGTTGAATAAGCGAGAAAACCAAAAGGAGAGGGAACGATGAAAAACAGAAAAACCATTTCATTGATTTCGGTGATTGCAGCGGCGGTGCTGGGATCTTCACTGATGCTGGCGGCTTGCGACAACGGCGGAAAAACGGCGGCGGAAAGTTATGTCGCGATGGATATCAATCCGTCCGTGGAATTTGTGCTTGACAAAAACGATCAGGTCATTTCGGTACGGGCTGCCAACAAGGATGCGGAAGTGCTTTTATACGGGGCGGAAGGCATCATCGGCGCGAAGATCAAAGACGCAAGCGAACGGATTGCGGAACTCGCCATCGAATACGGATATCTGTCTTCAACAAATGATTCCGTAGGCGTTACGGTAAGCGGAAAAACGGAAGACGCCGAAGGCAAAATTCTTTCGCAGATCGACGCGGGATTCAAGGCTTCCTGCGATAAAGCCGGGTTGCAGATCCGTATTGAACGGGAAGGCGGATTTCTTTTGAACGGTCAGTTGGAAAAACTGAAAGCGCAATATCCCGACAATGCGGACATTCAGGCGCTTACGGCGGGAAAGTACAGACTGATTCTTGCGGCGATGAAGATCGACAAAACGCTCACGTTGGAACGTGCGGCGGCGATGAGTGCAAAGGAACTGAGCGGCGTTTTATATAACAACGAAAGATATCATCTTGAAGTGGTCAGCGACCGTATGGAAGAAATCTACGAGAAACTGGAACTGGAATATGAGCAGAAGGAAGACGCGTTGCTGGACGGAGCCTATCTGACGTTGTTGGATAACGGGGCGGACAGGGCGGTCCGCGCGGCGGAATACGTTGCGTTGCGTACGGCGTACAGGGCTGTGGAAAAGATCGAGGAGATCGATCTGGACATCCAACCGGTGCTGACGGACGAACAGCTGACGCAGATTGCGGAAATGATCGGTCAGAACGCGGAGGAATTCATTGCCGAAGTCAAGGCGTACGGCGCGGCGACGGAAGAAGCGGTGGAGTATTATCTCGATCGTTTATACAGAAACATGAACGGTGCGGACAGACATCGTTATGAAGAGGTATACGAAGCGGCGGAAGATCTGCTGGAAGAAATCGAGGAGGCTGCGGAAACGGTGTCCGCCGAAATTCTGGAAAAGGTAAGAACGGCGCTTGCGCCGGTGGCGGAATATATGCAGATTGAACTCGATCGGATCAGAGAAGCGGACGATCTGGAAGAATATGTGCTGGATCGGATGGAAGAACGGATCGAAGATCTGGAAGACTGGTTCGAAAGAAATCTCAGCGCAGAAGAGAAAAAGGAAGTTTCCGACAAACGGCAGGAACTGCATAGCGAGATCGAAACATTGCGCAGTGAATTGAGACAGGCGATGGAAGATCTGAAAGCGGAAGCGGAACGGGAATTACAGGCATTGCAGCAGGCGCGTATCGAAGCGGCGGCGTAATGCCGAAACGGATCGAAAGTAAAAATCAGAGTAAGGAAAAAGCCGATTTTTTGCAGGTAGTCAAAAGTTTTCTTTCACAATTATTTTGCAGACGAACAAACGAGCCTTCCATTTTTGAAGGCTCGTTTGTTCGTCTCTTTCAAAGGGGCGGGCAACAGGCTCTGCGTTAATTTGAACCCGAAAAAATTTCCGATTGTACTTGCGGCAGAATCCTTGATTCTTTGCGGAAGAAGCGATTGACAAAAATGGGGAAGATATAGTACAATCGAAAAGAAGGAGAACGAGATGCTGCCGATAAATAAGCTCAACAAAATTGCCAGGTTCTTGCATCTGAAGGGGCTGGTAAAACGGAGTATAGAAAAGCCCCGGCGCGGAAACAGACAATTTGAATTGAAGAAATTCAAAGATCTGCGTGCGGAGCGGATTTTTGTCGACGGATATGCGTGTATAACGGCGGAATCCGGGGAGAACGCGTCGCCGCATATTATTTTTCTGCATGGAGGCGCTTATGTGGCGGAGGGGCTGCTCTTTCATCGCAAATTCATGGAGAAACTAATAAAGGAATACGCGATGAGAGTGACGTATCTCGATTATCCGTTGGCGCCGGAAAACGATGCGAAAAAGACGCAAGCCGTGCTTTTTGAGGCATACGAAATTCTGACAAAAAAGTATGAAAAGGATGAATTCGTATTGCTGGGGGATTCAGCCGGCGGCGGACTTGCGCTTGCGTTTTTACAGACATTGGCAAAGCGCGGCGGGAAAATGCCGCAAAAGACGGTATTGCTTTCGCCGTGGGTGGATGTCTCCATGTCTCATCCGATGGCCGCCGAGTATGAAAAAAAAGATCCTACGCTGTCGATAGAGGCTTTACTGTACGCGGGAAAAGAATACGCGAGGGAATTGCCGCTGAACGATCCGTCAATATCGCCGATTTTCGGTAATTTTGACGGGCTCGGCGAGATTTTCGTGACGGTCGGGGAAAGCGAGCTGTTCTATCCTGATTGTATTTCTCTGAAAGAGCGCGCCGACAAAGCAAAAAATACTGCTTTGACGCTTGCCGTATTCGAAAATATGTTCCACGATTTCATCATGACGCCGGTCAGGGAAAGCGAAATCGGCTGTCGGCTGATCGCACAATTTCTCAAAGGAGAAACGTTCGGCGCCGAAGAAGGCGTAAAGATAATCGGGTAAATTAAAAACGCAAATACTTTTTTGCCGCGCAATGTATCACGGAAAGGAAGATTCTTAAAAACAAAAATTCTCGTCGTATCGGGAGTTTCTGCCCGGATCGGATGAAAGCGCGATATGGGATTCGGAATGATAGAAAGAACATGTTAATCGCCGCGGAATTTTCGCGGCGATTTTCATTCATATCGGTTGTCTTTTTCGTTGTAAACATATCCCGCGTCGGACAGGATTTTGTCGATCCGTCCGCGATCTGCGTTCAGATCTTCGCAAAGCGCGTTCATATCGGGATAAAAGTCCCTGAGTTTCATATTGATCACGCTCAGAAGCAGGAGCGGATCTTCCGGTAATCTGCACATAGATACAGTTTACACCTGAAAGCCGGAAAAATCAAGAAAAATATCGTTCGTTTGCCAGTACGGAAGGATGATTCGGTCTGAGCGATCGCGCCCGTTCGTGATATGCTTTTGCTTTTTCGAGATTTCCGAGATGATAATGACATACGGAAAGTTCTAAAGCGGGAATAAAATCGCGGAATTCCGGGCGTACAAACCCGCCTTCTTCCGGCGGCGCTTCAAGGGCGCGTTCGTACCAGTAAACGGCAAGCGCGTAATTTTTTTTCAACTGAAAAATATTGCCTACGGTGCATAAATTTTCCGCAGTCGGCAACATAAACGAGAAACTTCTGAACGCGGCGGTAAGCGCATGGTCGTAATCCCTTAAATAGATGTGACATTCCGCGATCAGCTTGCACGCGCCTGCGGCGTCGATCCGCCATAACGTAGGATCCAGCAGCGCGTCTTCAAGAATGCAGATCGCTTCTTTATAAAGCCTGTTATAGTAAAGCTCCCTGCCGTAGTAGTATTTTTCCCGCGCCGTACTTAACGGCGCGTTGAAAATTGCTTTCTGGTATAATTCCAGATTGCGCCGCGGATTTCCCGGGGAAATCTTTCTGTGACTGATCGCCGCTTCCGAATAAAGAATGTTTCCTCTCGGCGGAATACATTCATGTACAAAACCCTGCCAGACAAAAGAGCCTTCTTTTTTAAATATTCTTTCCCGATAATATGTAAAAGCGGGTGCGCCGTTCTCGTCAAACCCGATGTTGTATCGGCACATCACGACGTCCGGTCTTTGTTTGCCGAGAATTTTTTTCAGTTCTTTGAAAAGCTTTTTGTTCTCTCCTTCGATCACGTCGTCGGCGTCAAGCCACATCAGATAATCGCCCGTCGCTTTGGAAAAGGAATAATTCCGCGCCGCGGCAAAATCGTCTTTCCAGAGGTAATCGTACACCGCATCGGTAAAAGAACGCGCGATGTTTTTTGTTTCGTCGGTCGAACCGGTATCGACGATGACAATCTCGTCCGCAAGGTCTCCAACGCTCGCAAGACACCGCTTCAAGACGGCTTCTTCATTTTTTACGATCATACATAAAGATAATTTTACTGCCATTTTCTTTCCCTTTGTACTATGTATATGTAATGCGTTGCCGATTCTGTACATATTTTGCAACGGGATTTGCGATTTTATCATCGTCGGTTGCCCCGATAAGATCCCGTATCCGAAGCCGCCGTAAAGGATAAAAAATAACAAAATCCGATATAAGGCGTAAAAAATCATTCTTGACAAACCGAAAAATCAGGAGTAAAATAAAAGAAAAAGAAATTTCACTGTCGGCAAAGAAGGAGGAAGTATGGAGAAAAAACTTGTAATCACGATAGGCAGACAATATGGCAGCGGCGGACGTGAAATCGGCGAAAAAATCGCATCGCGTTATGGGCTCGGCTATTACGACAAACAGCTTCTGGCAATCGCCGCGAAGGAAAGCGGATTGTGCGACGAGATCGTAGAGCATTACGATGAAAAGAAAATTTCGGCGGCATTTATGTATCCGTTCAGCGCGAATGTGTATTCATACGGAATCGGCGGACATATGGGGACGGAAAAACCGCTCGCCATGCAGGTTTTTTTCGCAATTTCCAACGTTATCAAAAAAATTGCGACAAAAGAATCCTGCGTGATTGTCGGAAGATGCGCAGACTATATCCTGCGGGATAATCCCAATCTGTTCAGCGTGTTTATCTGTGCGGACGATCAGGATCGCGTGGCGCGCATCATGAGAAGAAACAATATCGATTCCGAAAAAGTTGCATATGCGCGCATGGTGAAAACGGATAAAAACCGCGCGCGGTTTTATAACTATTATTCCGATCATAAATGGGGCGCGGCGGAAACGTACGATCTCAGTGTGAAAAGCTCCTATCTCGGCATCGATAAAACGGTCGAAACCATTTGCGGCGTGATCGATCGGCTGTAAAAGCCGGCGCGCTTCGGTATTGTTCCAAACAGCAATATGTCGCTCTGCAAAGCGGAGCGTGCATGCACATTTGCACGGCATAAGCGAAAATCTGCCGCTTTGCCACAAAGGAAACAGCGCGTGAATGCCGCGCGGGTAAAAAAGTGCGTGCACATTTGCACGGCGTAAGCGAAAATCTGCCGCTTTGCCATAAAGGAAACAGCGCGCGAATGCCGCGCGGGTAAAAAAGTGCGTGCACATTTGCACGGCGTAAGCGAAAATCTGCCGCTTTGCCATGAGCAAAACAGCGCGCAAACGCCGCGCGGGTAAAAAAGTGCGTGCACATTTGCACGGGACAGGCGAAAAACCGCCGCTTTGCCATGAGCAAAACAGCGCGCAAACGCCGCGCGGGTAAAACGAAGGCAAGGCAATTGCGGAAAAGGTTTCGTACGGTTTGAGACGATACAAATACCGGATAATTTTTGGAATATTTCAAGAAAGCGGAGGCGATTTTGCCTCCGCTTTCTTTAAAAGATCCGCTTTTCGTTATAAAAGCGGACCTTTTTTATGCAGGTTCTCCGTATTACAAGAGGGGTTTGAGCTGGCGGTTGATATTTCCGATCGAGCGAATCGTTTCCGCTGCAGAAAACGATTCGTTGTTGACAAACGCGTAATAACTGCCGAAAACGGCGTATGTGATAAGGGCGTTTATGCCGCAATGATCTTTCCATTCCGGATTTTTGGAAAAAAGAAGCGTTTTCACGCCTTGCTCCACCTTATAAGCAAGCCTGTGGCTGCGCGTATCGGCAAACAATACGGAAATCATATTTTTTTTCGACGCATATGCTTCGGTAAGGGCGTCGATCGCCATAATCGGTTCCCGTTCAAACTCTTCAGGGGTGATTTTATCAATGATGGAGTTGACGAGTTCGTTTTCCAAGGTTTCCGAAAGATCGTAAATATCTTTAAAATGAAGATAAAAGGTCGCTTTATTGATGGTTGCCTTTTCCGAAAGTTCCGTAACGCTGATTTTTTCCAGCGGACTTTTTGCCCGCATTTCCAAAAAAGCATTAAAAATACTTTTGATCGTTTTTTCTACACGTAAATCCATAATTCACCTTTTTAATAAACTAATCATCAAAATAGTCGCATAATCGACAAATTTCGTAAAAGTAATCCGAAGTATGTATCTATTATACCGAAAAAAAAAGAACTTGTCAATCCGTATGGGAAACAAAAAATGATTTTAAAAATTTTTCAATGTTGACAGATTCCGTGTAAATCGGATTTTTACAGAATAAACCCCTTATTTTTTTTAGACAAAAAAATTAAAATGTCGCATAATCGACAAAATTTGCACCGTATTAAGGTGCTTGTTACAAAAAATGCGCGATAATTATGCGACATCCGTTAACAAAATCCGACAAAATTCCGCATTTTACGCGTTCGGAGCGAAAAAATTGCATTCATGAACTCAGAATCGTTTATCCGCATGATTGTTTTTATTGTTTTCGATCTGCATTTTGCGATATTGTCCCGGCGTATAGCCGAAAAGTTTCTTGAATTCCTTGGAAAAATACGCATAATCATTGTATCCGACCGCAAACGCGACGTTTTTAATGCTTTTTTCGTTTTTATCCAGCAACAGTCTTGCTTCTCTCATTCTGACTTCGATGAGATACTGATTGATCGTTGCCGTTGAAAAATTCCGGAAAATTTTACAAAGATACGAATGGCTGACGGCAAGTTCCTTGCAGATGTTTTCGATTTTGAAGGAACTGTCGGCATAGTTCGCCTCGATCAGGTCGAGCGCTTTTTGCAGATAATATTCTTTGGAGAACGCATAGATGACGATAAGCGTCCGTCGATTTATATTTCGTATTTTAACGGCGGATACGGCAGAGAATGGCTCGATAAAATTGTCGGGGAATACAACGCCGAAAGGACGGATAACAAATACAAAATCACGATAAGGGCATCGAAAGACGAATTTAACGTGATTTTAAGTCAGCTGCAATCCGGAACGGCGATTTACGATATGTTCATCACAAACAGTTATATGTATAAAATGATCGATGCCGGGTTGGTAGAAGATATATCCGACGTATGGGATTCCACGCCGGCGGGCAGTGACAGAAGTATTCGTAATATGATGACGGGCAGCGAAAATTACGCCGTGGGATACGGAGACGGGAAGGGCGGCATCTATGCGTTGCCGGTGTATGAAGGCATACGCGGATTCGTGTACGATCACGAACTTTTCAAGAAATTCGGATTATTGTACAATGATGCGGGGCAATTTATCGCCTCTCCGGACGAGACGTTATCGGCGGGAAAGGACGGCGAGCATGGCACATATGACGACGGGCATCCCATGACGGAAGCGCAATGGGAAGCGATGGTGCTGAAGGCGACGCAGACGCTGGGGTATGCCTTTAACTATTCGGGAAAATTCAGTGTTTACGTGAACGACATATATGATATGATTGCGGCGCAGTACGACGGCGTGGATGCATATATGCTGAATTATTCGTATGACGGAAAATATGATTTCGACAACGACGGCGTGCTGGAAGAAGGGGAAGAGATCACGGTAGAGAACGGTTATCGGGTTGCGGAAATGCGGGGGAAAAAGAAGGCGCTGGAATTTCTGGATCAATATCTTGCCTGCAAGGACGCGGCGCTGGGGATAACCAATACTTACACCTATCCGCAATCGAGCGCTTTGAGTTATTCGCATACCAATGCGCAGTCGGATTTCATATCGTTCACGGCGAAGAACAATCCGGGCGATAAGAAAATCGGGATGCTGGTGGAAGGCGACTGGTGGGAAAACGAGTCGAAGATTGTCTTTGAAGAACTGGAAAGTCTCGGATATGAGGATTACGCCTTCAGAACGCATGAATATCGGTTTATGACGCTGCCTTATTTTGAGGGACAGAAGGAAGAAGGATCGGTATACGCCGTTGCGGACAGCACGTATATCGGATTGAAAAAGCAGACGGATGCGGAAAAGGAAGCGATCTGCAAAGATTTTCTGACGTATATGTTTCAACCGAAATATATACAGAATTTTTCGGTGAACACGGGGGCGTGATGCCTTACGACGTGGAACTGACCGAAGAGCAGAAAGCGCAACTGAGTCCGTTCAGCAAGAACTTCTTTGCGCTGTATCATGATCCCGCGAATAAATTTATCAATCCGCAGTTATATCAGAATATGTATTTACCGATCCGTGCAGGACTGCCGCAGACAACGTCGACGCAGATCGGTTCCGACAGTTATTATATCATCATGAACGGACTTTACTATTACAGCGCGAAAAGTACATTCCGTAACGTTTGTAAATACGACCATAGAGCGACAGGAAAACGCGCTGATCGCCGTCAGACATCCTGTTTCCAAAAAGGCGGAAATTTGGAATGAGTTCGGCAAAATCAGCGAAATGAGCGTTCCGGTCGGAACAGACGAAGTGTTGATCAAACTGCCGGACATCGGTCCGTGGACGGCAAATACGGTGTTTTTTGTTTAAATACGGGGCATAAAGCGGAGCGGAAAACGGGGTGCGGAACCGGAAAGCGCCTCCAAAAGTCTGTCGACTTTGGGGGAGCGCAACGGAGTGCGCATCCTTTTTCTTTTGTAATTTAAAAATTACAGGCATAAAATTGCTTTTTCTCTTTTTTTATAGTATACTTTGGTCTGTAAAAAATATGGGACGATTCAGATGAAGATCGGATGGAAAACGGGCGACGACGGGTATCGTTTCAGTCGCATCATGTATATTATCGAAGCGGCTTTGGAATATTTTATTTCCATTGCCGTCGGAACGGTTTATCTTGCGCGTCTTACGGCATATATCGGATTTTCCGACGCGTTGACGGGAATTCTGACGTCGTTCGTATCGCTCGGGTGCGGATTTCAGCTCATCGCGGTGTTTCTTGCGAACAAACATCCGGTAAAGCGTCGGGTCGCCGCATGGCATATCCTCAGCCAGACGTTTTTCGCCCTGATTTATTTCATTCCGCTGACGGAAATCTCCGTACAGGTCAAAACGGTGCTTTTCGTGGTGATTCTGCTCGTTGCGCAAATCGTACATAACGCCATCAACGCCCCGAAGACGAACTGGTTCATGGCGCTTGTGGAAGACGGGAAAAGGGGACGCTTCACCGCCAATAAAGAGATCGTTTCTCTTGTCGGCGGTATGGCGTTTTCTTACGGACTGGGCGCCCTGATCGATCATTTCGAGGCGTGCGGAGATTTACGCACTGCGTTTGTTTTCTGCGGGGCGGGACTGATGGCGTTGATGGTCTTTCACAGTCTGACGCTGATTTTTTCCAAAGAAAAACCTTATGAAGGCGGAGAAGAAAAATCCGCAGGACAGAGGATCGGCGCGCTTTTGAAAAACAAGGCGTTATTCAAGATCATCCTGATCTCGGTTTTATGGAACATCGCAAATTATGCCACGCTGTCTTTCAGCGGAACGTATCAGGCAAAAGAGCTCGCATTCAGCGCCGCGTTTTCCTCCATGATCATCATGGCGGGAAGTTTTGCGCGGGTATTGTTTTCCCGTCCGCTCGGCGCGTTCGGGGATAAATTTTCCTTTGCGAAAATGATCACGCTTTGTTTTATCGCGGAAGCGCTGGCGTACGGCGTGAATCTCTTCACGGTGCCGGGAAACGGAAAGATATTGTACACGGTTCATTATATTCTGTACTGTATCGGACTTGCGGGCGTGAACAGCGCGCCGATCAACCTGGTTTACGACTATGTGGAGTATTCCCAGCGCACGGGAGCGCTTGCGCTGTTGCAGACGTTTGGGGGCGTTGCCGGATTCCTGGCGACGCTGTGTCTGAGTCCGCTGGTCACATTTATCCAGGAAAACGGGAACCGGTTTTTAGGGATGGAAATCTACGCGCAGCAGCTGATGTCGGCAATCAGTCTGCTGTTCACGCTCGCATTGATCGTGTATATGTGTACCGTGATCGGAAAATTGAAAAAAACGCAAAAGCCGAAAGAGAGGGAAGAGGAAAGTGAACAAATTGCAGAAGGTTAAAATCGAGATCGGGGAAACGTATAAAAGTCCGTTTCTCAACGAAATCGGCATTTATCAGGATGGCACGGTGCCGTTTTGCCGCGATGCGGCGGGCAGACTCTGGGCGATTGCGGGGCATTCTCATGCGGGGCATATCGGGATGTTCTGCGGAAACAATCTTATTGATATGAAAGAGGTTTATCCCGTTTCGTTGAATTTCTGCGTGGGGCATGCGGATTATGCGTTTGCCGGGATACGGTATCCCGAAGGGATAAAGGCGCGCGGATCGATCTGGCCGTTCGGGCTGTATATTTGTCCCGTGACGAATCGGTTTTTCTGTTTTTTCCACAATGAATCCGGCTGGAACGGCAAAGGGACGGCATATGATTCGCAAGGATACTGCGTGACGCCGAAAGCCGATTCCGACTTCCGTCATGTGGGGCTGATGCATTCGGACAACGAAGGGAAGGACTGGGTGTTCGATCGCTGGGTGCTGACGGCGGAAACCGTATGTTTTTCCGAGCGGTTTAATCCCGACGGCGTGAACGTGATCGGGCAGAAGGGCGGGAAGATCCGGTTGGGCAGCGGAGATTTTTCGCTGTTTCCCGCCGATGACGGATATTTGTATCTCTTTTACAACATCATCGATATCGATATCGACAAGTGGGAATGGACGGGATGCAACGTATATGTGGCGAGAACGAGAAAGAGAGAAGACGGGATCATGGGGGATTTCGTAAAGTATTATGAAGGAAGTTTCTGCGAAGCGGGAAATTTCGGCAAGGAGACGCCGATCGTTGAAAACGCATGGCACGGGAGAGTGGCATACTGTGAAAGGGAAAAATGCTGGTTGATGACGTCGTCGCCCGTAAACTTCGGCAATATGAAGCAGCTTTGCGCCGATTACATGGAAATCAGAACCTCCGAGGATCTGCGCAGTTGGAGTCAGCCGATAACCGTTGAAAAAGACGGAAAAAAGTTCGGAAATCATTATCATGCGGCGATCTCTTTTCACGGCGAAGGCGATCCGTATACAATTGCCGGCGATAAATTTACCGTGCTTACCTGTCATAACGGCACCGATGTGCTTGCAAACGATGTCCGCCTGAAATAGAAAGGTTTCAGGGAGAAAAAGAGATGAATTGCCGAACAGTACAGCGCTGAACGGCACAATTCATCAAAAAAGCAAAGAAGGCGCGATCCCGAGGGATCGCGCCTTTCTGCGTTTCATTTGTTTTTGACGGATAATCTTAATACATGCCGCCCATGCCGCCCTGCGGAGCGGGAGCGGGTTCTTTTTCGGGAATATCCGCAACGATGCTTTCCGTGGTCAGGAAGATCGATGCGACCGACGCGGCATTTTCAAGCGCGCTGCGCGTAACTTTCGTCGGGTCGATAATGCCTTCTTTGACCATATCCACATATTCGTTGGTGAGCGCATTGAAGCCGTAATTTGCCTTGCCGGACTTCAGTACCTCGTAGAGGATTACGGAGCCGTCCAGACCGGCGTTTTCGGCGATTTGCTTCAACGGCGCCTTTACGGCATTCAGAATGATGTTCGCACCGGTTTTCTCGTCGCCGTTCAGAGCGGAAACGTATTTTTCCAGCGCGGGGATTGCCGAAAGCAAGGCGATTCCGCCGCCCGGAACGATCCCTTCCTGCACAGCCGCACGCGTCGCGTTGAGCGCGTCCTCGATGCGCAGTTTCTTTTCTTTCATTTCCACTTCCGTCGCCGCGCCGACGTTGATGACCGCAACGCCGCCCGCGAGTTTTGCCAGACGTTCCTGCAATTTTTCTTTGTCGTAATCGGACGTCGTTTCGGCGATCTGCGCTTTGATCGATTGCTTTCTCGCTTCGATGGCGGCAGGATCGCCCGCGCCGTCGATGATCGTGGTGTTGTCTTTATCCACTTTCACAATGCCCGCTTTACCGAGCATATCGGGCGTTACGTCTTTGAATTCATATCCCATGTCGGAGGAGATCACCGTGCCGCCCGTCAATACGGCGATGTCTTCCAGCATCGCCTTTCTTCTGTCGCCGAAGCCCGGCGCTTTGACTGCCACGCAGTTGAATACGCCTTTGAGTTTGTTCACGACCAGCGCCGCCAGCGCGTCGCCTTCCACATCTTCCGCGATGATGAGAAGCCGCTGTCCGTGCTGCGCGATCGGTTCGATCACAGGCAGAATTTCCTGAATGGAGGAGATCTTCTTGTCGGTGATGAGGATCACGGGGGATTCAAGTACCGCTTCCATCTTGTCGGTGTTCGTCACCATGTATGCCGACGCATATCCGCGGTCAAACTGCATTCCTTCCACCGTGGTCAGTTCGGTCTTCGTCGTCTTGCTCTCTTCGATCGTAATGACGCCGTCCTTGCCGACCTTTTCCATCGCTTCGGAAATCAGTTCGCCCACCGAATCGTCTCCGGCGGAAATGGCAGCCACCTGCGTGATGGACTTCTTGTCGCTTACCGGTTTGGAAATCTTCTTCAGCTCGTTGACCGCAACGTCCACGGCTCCCGAAATGCCTTTTTTCAAAATAATCGGATTCGCACCCGCAGCCACGTTCTTTAATCCTTCTTCGATCATCGCCTGCGCCAGAACAACAGCCGTCGTCGTGCCGTCGCCCGCAACGTCGTTGGTCTTGGTGGAAACTTCCTTTACAAGCTGTGCGCCCATATTTTCAAAAGCGTCTTCCAGTTCGATGTCTTTCGCAATGGTCACGCCGTCGTTGGTGATGAGCGGCGCTCCGTACTTCTTATCGAGCACTACGTTTCTGCCTTTCGGTCCCAACGTGATTTTTACGGTGTTTGCAAGGACGTCAACTCCCTTCTGCAACGCTTTTCTTGCTTCTTCTCCGTTTTTAATCTGTTTCGCCATAATTGTTGCCTCCTTCCCTTATTCTACAATCGCGAGAATATCGCTTTGTTTGATGATGGTGAATTCTTTGCCGTCTACTTTAAATTCGCTTCCGGCGTATTTGGAATACAGAACCACGTCGCCTACCTTTACCTGCATGGTGACCTCTTTCCCGTCGATCACTCCTCCCGGACCTACGGCGACGACCTTTGCAGTCTGCTGTTTTTCCTGTGCTGCGGAGGGCAGAATAAATCCGCTCTTCGTCTTTTCTTCGACTTCTGTGGCTTCTACCACAACTTTATCGAATAAAGGTTTTATTTTCATAGTCGTTTCCTCCAAAAAGTTTTCTCGGTTTAGCACTCTTAACTTTCAAGTGCTAAGTATAATTATATACAATAAAAAACATTTGTCAACCACTTAAAGGCAATATTTTAAGAAAAATTTGTCGTAATTTGAATTTGGGGATTGTCAAGGCAAAAAATATATGATATGATAAAGGAAAAAGGTACGGAGAGAGCGAAATGGATAAATGGGACAGGCGATTTATGGAGCTTGCGGAGACGGTTGCGGGATGGTCGAGCTGTTATCAGGAGAACAGACATGTAGGCGCGGTGATCGTACGGGATAAAAGAATCCTGACCACGGGGTATAACGGTGCGCCGGCAGGCGTAAAGAGTTGTGCGGAAAGAGGGGAGTGTTTAAGGCGCATCCGGAATATCGCGAGCGGAACCATGCAGGAAGTGTGTTATGCGGTTCACGCGGAACAGAATGCCATCATACAGGCGGCAAAGCTCGGGGTAAGTTTAGAAAACGCAACGCTGTACTGTACACATCAGCCCTGCGTGATCTGTGCGAGGATGATCATCAATTCGGGGGTGAAGAAGGTCTATTATAAATACGGATATCCCGACGAATTTGCCTTGGAACTGTTCAGGGAATCGGGGGTGGAGATACAACGGTTTGAAGAATAGCAGAAACGGGTCCGCCGCCGGATAGATATCCGGCGGCGGAAAAAGTCATCGGAAAAAGTTGCAATTCTCAAAAATTTATGCTATTGTATTTAGCGGTACGGAAAGTTGGCTGAGCGGTCGAAAGCGGCGGTCTTGAAAACCGTTGATGTGCAAGCATCCGGGGGTTCGAATCCCTCACTTTCCGCCAGTAAGAACCTAAATCGAACCCTCGGTTTAGGTTCTTTTTCTTTATGCTTTTCCGCTTTTATTATTGCATATAACGTCATCAAACCGCCTATATCGGCTTGTAGCCGTTTGTATTGATATTTGGTCAATCGCATACAAGCGGACG
>CALVWR010000018.1 GCA_944367565.1 uncultured Clostridia bacterium | reverse complement strand
TTATACCACACTTATCCTAAAAAGGAAAAGTGCATAAGTCGTTTTTTCAACTTACACACTTTATTTTACACTCTCGACAAGGAAAAAGCCCGTCGGTACCGACGGGCTTTTTCCTGTTCAAGCAAGATGCTTAATCTTTTTTGTCTTCTTTATTTTCTTCGGTAGCATGATCGGTTTCGTTGACCGATTCTTCAATCGCCTCGTTTTCATCGATGAGCGTGTCGTCAATTTCTTCTATCGTATCATCGCTGAAATCTTCAAGGACGTCGCCGTAGGTATATTCTTCTTCCGCCGGCGTTTCTTCCGTCTTACCGTCTTCATTTTCCTGCGTTTCGGAAGTCTGTTCCGCTTCCTGCGCCGCTTTTTCGCGCGCCGCTTTTTCGTTTTTGGCTTTCACTGCCGCATTGGTCTTGTTCCGGCTGGAAATTTTATATTGTGTTTTGGTCTTGTGTTTGCCGGAACGTTTTCTTCTGCGAAGGCTCTTCACAACCAGCATCACGATCGCCGCGAGAAGCGCGACGCCGAGGAGGATGGAGGAAAGCGACAGCCAGAATGTGGAAGCGTCCACTTCCTGACAGCCCGAACCGCCGGTTTCGCCGCTTTCATCTTCATCGGAAGGAAGAGTGCTTTCCGTGGGGTTCACGGTGTTGTAGAGCGCATAGACGAACGTCCCTTTGTTTTCCCCGCCGTAAGCGGCAAAGTCGCTTGCCCAGATCACGCCGGAAGAATAAGAAATTTTATCGTTGCTGTCCGTTACGGTTTCGTTGTAAGCGATCTCCTTTTCCGTCAGCTTACGGGTGTACTCCACCATATCGGTTTTACGATTGAGTCGACCGGATTTTTCCGCGTCCGTCAGAACGCTTTCGCTGACGGAAGAACCCGTACTCGTATCGTCGAAGAATACAAATCCCTGCGAGGGTGCGGAGGACGTCGCTTCTTCGTTCCGGACGCGAGCGCCGTTCCAAAGTTCGATTCTGTAACTGATTTCGTCCTTGCCCGCGGTGAAGTAGAAGTTGACTGTTGCCCAGCCGTCGGAATCCATCATGTCGGAAGTGACTTTCACATAAAGGGCGTTATCGTATTGATTTCCGTCATCGCCGGTAAACGCGAGGCGCAGGGGCGAGAGAAATTCTTCGCCGTGCTTCGTGTTTACGAGGTAAACGTATGCCGCCGCGTCGCCGACAACGCGGACTCTCACGCTGTACGATACGGAAGAATTTGCCGATACCGTGGCGGTTTCCGATACAAAACCGTATGCGCCCGCCGTCGCATTATAGATCATCAGCGGTTGAATCTCTTCCTCGTCGTTATGCGCGAGCGCCGCACTGACGCCCTGAATGGCAGAGCCGGCTTCTTCGTAGGCAGTGAGGTATTTCGTGTTGATCAATCCCGCCGTTTTGCTTGCGTCGGCGGCGGTGATGTCGCTTTCATAATAATAGGTGCCTTCAAAATTCGAAACGAGGGAAGGAGAGTGCGTGATCGTTCCCTTGTCGCTGTATGCCGCAGTGAAGGCATACGATTCCGTCTGAGAATCTTCCGTATAATCCTCTTCGTATCCCGCATATGCCGAAACGGCAAAGATTTTTCCGCCGCCTGTCGCGTTATTGAGCAGGTTGTAATAAGCGTAATTCTGATCGTCGTCCGCATAGGTATCGGAATCGGTAGAGCCGCTCTTTATGCCGAGGACGGATACCGTGTAACTGCCGCTTGTATATAAGGTCGCGTCGGTCGTGGCCGATACGTTGGTCGGTCCGAATACGAACTCGAGGTCGAACGTGCGCGCGGCGCCGTCGGCAAAGTTGTTTTTCACGATGATCGTGTAGGTGCCGGCATCTTCGATGATCACGTTATCGAGCGTAACCTGACTGTTCTCGTCCGCGCCGGACTTGTCGATGACGTTGACGGTCAGACCCGTCTGCTGGAACAGATCGAGCTCCATCGCAAGACGGAAGTTGACGGCGACGTAGGATTCCGCAGCGACGCTGAAATCCGGAGAGGAAAGCGTGAGCGTGCTGCTGTTGTTTGTCTGATTCACGGTGAATCCGTCGGCGTATTTCACGAGATCCATTGCCGCGCCCGCAGGGAAGTTGCCTTCGCCTTTATTGGACTGCGTCTGCCTAAGATTCGTTTCGAAATCGGTTGCCGGCGAGAAATAATAGTCGACGTTCATATCGTAGCAGGCGTAACCGGACGAAAGATCCGCAATCAGTTTTCCGTCGGCAGAGGTGTTTTTCAAAACCGGCTTGTCCGCATTGGAAAAGTCGACGCCTGCAGGAAGTTCTTCCAGCTTTTCATAGGCGACGTCATCAAAATACGCCGTGCCGATCACAAAATTTTCGGTGTTTGCGCTGTTGTCGGAATCCGCATAGCCGAGTCCGAGCACGACTTTGACGGTGCTGTTTAAAAAGTCGTTGCCTTTTACATAGAAAACGTATTGTTTCCATTGTCCGTCCGTTTGGATGTTCTCGATGACGTACGCATCCTGCGTGACGGAAGAAACGGTGTTGTCAAGACGGATGTTCGCGCCGTATTCCGCAATGTTGTTCATCGCGTCGATATCGCCCGTATTGACCCAGACGGAAATCTTTCCGTATGTATCGGGATCGATGGTGAGCGTGGTGGACGATGTGAATTTCTGCGCCGTGCCGAGCGGATTGGTTTCGCTGTAGGTACGGTAGTTGTTGATCATCAGCACTTTAGTGCCGTTTTCGTCGGATTTGGGGGTTCCGGGATTTTTGAAGTTTGTCCCGATCTCTTCTTTGAGAAGCGCTTGCGTGCGATCTTCAACGTCGCTCTCTTCCGCGCCTTCGCCGAGTTCTTCTTCAGCCTGCGCTTTCAGCGCGTCCTCGTCGATGCCGTACTTCGCTTTTGCCCAGTCCAGAAAGGATTCCGTTTCCATCAGCGTGTCGAGCAGAACGGAAAACTCCGCAGTGTCGACGATCCCCGAGTTCACGTTCGACGAAGGAGCTCCGTCGCGGGAAGAGGTCCAGCCCGAAGGCGACGTGTAAGGATAATCTTCGGCATCCGTGTCAAGCGTGCCGAATTCGAAATTACCGTTCGAGATTTTCTGTTCATCCGTTTCTACCTGAGAATATTGCGTATCGTCCTCATTTTCTTCGGTCGTGGAACACGCCGCGAATGCGAGGGAAACGGACATTACAAAAATCAAAAGCAAAATGAAAAAAGATTTGAGTTTGTTGGATTTTGCACCGGTCATACGTTACACCTTTTCTTTTAGATTTTTAGACATTATACGAATAGTATATATCATTTAAAACGAAAAAGCAATTCAATTTGCGCGCAATTTTTTAATTTTGTGATTTTTCGAGATAAAAACAACGAGAATGAAGCATACTACCGGTTATGAAAACGACTATTTTGCGCCGTATCGAAAAAAACAGACAGGCGATATCGGAAATCTGCGTATTGCTTTGCGCCGGGATCGTGACGGGACTTGCCAACGGATTGTTCGGCGGAGGCGGGGGAATGCTGGTCGTTCCCATGCTGACGTTTCTTGCCGGAATGGAAGTGAAAAAGGCGCACGCCACGGCGATCATGGTGATTCTTCCCGTTTCCGCGCTCAGCGGCGTCATTTACGCCGCGTTCGGACAGTTTTCCTTTTCCACGGGACTTCCCGTGACGATCGGAGTGCTGGCGGGAGGGATCGTCGGCGCATTTCTGCTGCAGAAGCTGTCTATCCGCTGGGTCAGCGTTATTTTTGCGCTGGTGATGCTGGCGGCGGGCGTAAAAATGCTGTTTTTCTGAGCGGAGGGGACGATATGGAATTTTTATATTATGCGTTGGCGGGCATCGCCGGGGGCGTGCTCGGCGGGATGGGTATGGGCGGAGGAACGGTGCTGATTCCGCTGCTGAGCATCTTTCTCGGCGTCGCGCAGCATCAGGCGCAGGCTTTGAATCTGATCGCGTTTCTGCCCATGGCAGTCATCGCGCTGATCATTCATTTCAAAAACGGGTTGGTGGAGTGGAAGAAGGCGATCTTCATCATTGTGCCGGCACTGCTTTTTGCCGTTTTGGGATGTTTTGCCGCGCAACAGGCGGAAGGCGAAATCCTGCGCAGGATCTTCGGCGGATTTTTGATCGCGCTTTCGGTGTTTCAGTTTGTTTCGGCTTTAAAAACCGAATAATTTTTGTGCAATTTGTCTATATTGAATTTTGTCATTTTTAGCCGATTTTGCCGTCTTTATAGCCTAAAAATTGAAAAAAATGAAAAAATCAAGCATTTTTTTTGATTTATTTTAATTCTTGAAAAAGTTTAAAAAAATTGATGAAAATTTTGCACAAAATTTCCGAAAGGCTATGTACAACGCCGCTGATTTATGCTATACTGTTCCTGTAAAATTTTGTTACGCAATTTCGAACGCTCCCTGCTCGATACGGCGGGGAGCGCCGTCGGATAAAGAGTGAAAAGTAAAACGGAAAACAAGGTGAGAGACATGGAAAGAATAGCGATTATCGATCTGGGATCCAATACGGCAAGACTGCTGATCATGGAAATATCCGCAACGGGGCATTTTCACGTTGTGGATCAGTTAAAAGAAGCACCGCGCCTCGGGGAAGGCATGGACAGGGACGGATTTCTGAAACCGCAGAGAATTCAGGAAACGATCAAAACGCTGAAGATGTTTCGCAAACTGTGCGATTCTTACGGTATAGAAAAAATCATTGCCGTCGCGACCGCGGCGGTGCGTCATGCGAAAAATCAGCGCAGTTTTCTCGACGAAGTGGCGTCGGTATGCGGCATCAAATTCAAGGTTTTAAGCGCCGAAGAGGAAGCGATGTACGTATATAAAGGCGTCATCAACACGATGGATATTCCCAAAGGATTGATTCTCGAAATCGGCGGCGGCAGCACGAAGATCGTTTATTATAACAGGCGCAATCTTCTCGCGCACGAGACGCTGCCGTTCGGGTCGATCACGCTGACGGAACTGTTTGCGGCGGATAATCTTACTCCGGCGGAACAGGCGGAGAAGATCGAGGAGTTTTTCACCGAACAGTTAAAGCGCATTTCCTGGTTGCAGACGGTGGATCCGGAAACGCAGTTCATCGGCGTGGGCGGTTCGTTCAGGAACCTTTGCCGTATGGCGAAGATCATGCGCAAATATCCGATGAAAAACATCCACAATTACGTTTTGAAAGATGTGGAATTCACCCATACTTACAATATGCTCAAATCCCTCGGGCTGGACAGAAAAAAGAAGATCAAGGGGCTTTCGAGCGGACGCGCCGATATCCTGCCCAGCGCGCTGGCGGCGGTATCCGCGTTCAAGAAATACATGAACCTCGGAGACGTGGTGATCAGCGGCAGCGGTCTGAGAACGGGGCTGATTTTCAATTATGCCGTTCCCGGTACGGTGGATAAGCCGATTTCCGATATTCTCGGATATTCGCTGTCGGGACTGATCGAATTTTACAACTGCAACAAGCAGCATACCGAACAGGTGGTGGATCTGTCCATTCAGCTGTTCAAACAGCTTCGGGTATTGCATAAATTTCCCCGTCAGCATCTGAAGATTTTAAAAGTTGCGGCGGCTTTGCACGACGCCGGCAGACAGATCGATTTTTATAATTACGAAAAGCACAGCGGATATACGATCCTGAATGCGAATATTTACGGACTCAGTCACCGCGACACCGTTTTGGCGGCGTTTGTGGCGGCGAACACGTCCATGGAGGACATCAATCCGGCGGACTGGATAAAATACCGCGATCTCGTTTCCGACGACGATGTGGAAGCGGTCAGGAAAATGGGGGTGATGCTGCGCATTGCCGACAGTCTGGATCGGAGCATGACGTCCGCGGTGCGGGGGATCAACTGCGACATACTGGGCGATTCCGTCATTATGAAGACCGAACTGAACGGCGACGCGACGCTGGAGATCAACGCGGCGTTGCAGCTCGGGCAGGATTTCAGAAAAGTATTCAAGAAAAATCTTGAAATTTTATGATCCGCCGTCGTTTTTTCGGCGGAAAGAAACCGTCGTGCCCGGCACGGCGGTTTTGTTGAGAGAAGAACTTTTGCGGAAACGTAACCCGCTCGCGGGACGGGGCAAGGCGGCGGATCGGCTTTGCAAGGGCAAAGAAAGATGAATACGGGAAAAAGGACGTTGATTTTGGCAAGCGCGTCTCCGAGACGCGCGGAGTTTTTAAGACAGCTCGGCGTCAATTTCGTCGTGATGCCGGCGGATATCGACGAAAAGGCGTATTTTCGTGCCGATCCGGCGGAAACGGTGAAGAATATCGCCCTGGAAAAGGCAAAGCGCGTCTTTGCCGTAACGCACGGTGCGGTGCTTGCCGCCGATTCTGCGGTGGTGTACGGCGGCGAGATTTTCGGAAAACCGAAAGATGTCGACGACGCCGTGAGAATGTTGCATATTCTGAGCGGAAGCGTGCACGAAGTGATGACGGGCGTCGCATACGTTGCGGAAGGGAAAACGGTGCTCCGGTGTATCGTGACGAAGGTTTTCTTCCGTTCGCTCGACGATGCGTTTATCCGCCGGTATGCGGAAGGGGGATCGCCGCTCGACAAGGCGGGGGCGTACGGAATTCAGGACGGAAATCTGGTTGAAAAAATCGAAGGCAGTTTCTCCAACGTGGTGGGATTGCCGATGGAATTTGTAAGCGATCTTTTGAAAAAAGAAGGTTTTCTGACAGAGGAGTGAATATGGCGGTTACGAGAACGGCGATCGATCTGGGAACATCGGATACGAAAATTTTTATTCTCGGCGACGGGATCGTTCTGAGCGAACCGTCCGTCGTTGCGATCGACACGGCGGAGGGACGGATCAAGGCGATCGGCGCCGAAGCGAAAAAGCTGATCGGAAAGACCGCGGAAAACACCAAAACGGTTTTTCCGGTCTTTGAAGGAGAAGTCGTCAACGAAAAACTCGCTGCGAATATGCTGAGAGGTTTCCTCAATAAAGTGGGGTACAGACAGGGCTTTTCCTCGACGGCGGCGGTGGCGGTGCCTTGCGGTGCGGATCTGCCGCTGCTGAAAAAACTCAGGCGTGCGACGGAAAGCGCGGGCGTGGATCATGCGGGATTCATCGAAACGCCCGTTGCGGCGGCGATCGGAAGCGGAATTCCGCTCAGCGAATCTTCCCCGTGTTTTGTCATCGATATGGGCGGGGGCGTCACGGACATCGCCGCGCTGTCTCTCGACGGGATCATCGCCGGCGTTTCGGTGGGCCTCGGCGGCAAGAATACCGATGCCGCGCTCATCGATTTTATTGCGGACGCTTACAACCTTCAGATCGGTCTGCAGACGGCGGAACGCGTTAAAATGCAGATCGGCAGCCTGTTTGAAAACGACTTGCTCAGCACGGTGGTCAACGGCAGAGATCTTTCCGACGGGCGACCCCGTTCGGTGGAACTTCGCGCGCGCGATGTCATCGTTCCCGTGAAAAAATATTACGATAAGATCTTCGAAATCGCGGTTTCGGTGCTTTCCAAACTTCCGCCGGAGGTTTCCGCGGAGATCCGCCATAAGGGAATTTATGTTTCCGGCGGATCGGCGGCGCTCGCCGGGCTGGAAAGCTATTACAGGGCAAAGTTCAACATGAACGTGATGATCGCGGAAAATCCGGCGTTGTGCGTCGTGTCCGGACTCGGAAGCCTGATGGGTTCGCCGGAACTGATGGAAAAGCTGACTTTGAGTGAAAACTGAAAAAACGCTATGCGATAAAAACGGGTTCGCGGAATTTTCCGCGAACCCGTTTTATGTGAAAGACAGGTTTGTGCCGTGCCGTCGCACATTTTGGCAAAGATGCCGTGCCGTCGCGCATTTTGACGGAGTTACCGTGCCGTTGTCCCCGTCCCGTTATTCATGCCGCGAAGGTTTTGTACTGCTTTTCCTTTCAAGGCAAAAAGGGATTTTCGACAAAAAAACGCGAAAAGTTTGAGAATCAGACAGTTTTTTGCGATTGATTTTACGTTAGAATGAACCTTGCGCGGAATACGTGCGGAGGGGAATATGGCAAGAAAAATTGTGATCACATCCGGGAAAGGCGGCGTCGGCAAAACGACGGTCACGGCGAATCTCGGCATGACTCTGAGCCTGATGGGTGCAAGGGTCGTTCTGGTGGATGTGGATTTCGGTCTGAACAATCTCGATGTCGTGATGAACGTCGAAAATAAAATCGTATACGATATTTCCGACGTGCTGGAGGGGCGTTGTCGCGTAAAACAGGCGCTCGTACAGGCGCAGGATCATAAAAATCTCTATATTCTGCCGTCCGACGGCATGAAAACGGTATCGGCGGTGACGGGACAGAACCTGAAAGCGATCACGGAAAATCTTTCGCCGCTGTTTGATTATATGTTGCTGGACTGTCCTGCGGGGGTGGACGCGGGGTTTCATCGGGCGGTATCCTGTGCGGATGAGGCAATCCTGATCTCTACGCCGAGTTTTTCCAGCCTGAGAGACGCGGATAAAGTGGTTTCCATGCTCAAAAGCTATCAGCTGGAAAAAGTTTCGCTTGTGGCAAACCGCGTGCGGGGCGACCTCGTTGCGGTGGAAAAAACGCTTTCCCCCAAAGACATGGAATCGCTTTTGAAAATTCCGCTGATCGGGGTGCTTCCCGACGAGGACGACGTGATGCTTTACGGTACGGGCTTTTCGCCGAATTGCCGGATCGGCAGAGCGTTCCGCATTCTGGCGCGCAATGTGGAGGAAAATACCCGGCGCATCTATGACGCCACCGCCCGCTACAGCGGCTTTTTCGGCTCGATCAAACGGGGCCTCAGGAGAAGCGTATGAGTAAGCTGAACGGAGAACTGATGCGGCTTAAAACCGTTCTGGAAACCGATCGGCTCAACGTCGCCGAGAATTTCGACGAGCTCATCACCGCCGATCTGACAAATCTGCTGAACGATTATTTCGATCTCAAAACGTCGCCGCAGATGCGCGTCGTTAAGGAAAACGGCTATTACCTCGTTCAGATCGAAGCCATCGCGTTCCGTCTGAAAACCTTCGGCGTCGTGCCGAAATAAATCCGACGGTCGGGCGCACATCGGTTTGAACCGTTCGCGCAAAGCCGTCGCGTTCCGTGCGAAACCCTTCGGCGCCGTGCCGAAATAAATCCGACGGTCGGGCACACATCGGTTTTAACCGTTCGCGCAAAGCCGTCGCGTTCCGTCTGAAAACCTTCGGCGTCGTGCCGAAATAAATCCGACGGTCTACGACGGTCGGCACGTCGGTTTGAACCGTTCGCGCAAAGCCGTCGCGTTCCGTCTGAAAACCTTCGGTGTCGTGCCGAAAGAAATTCAATCGTCCGCTCTGCCCACGAGATAATCCACGGATACGCCGAAATAATCCGCCAAACGCCATAAGTTTTCGATGCAAGGCTCCTTTTTGCCGAGCACCCATGCGCTTACGGTGTTTTGTTTTACGCCGATTTTTTTCGCCAGCGCGACCTGACTTAATCCGTTTTCTTTCATCAGTCCTCTGATTCTCTCGTCCACCGCGATCTTCATCTGTAAGTTCTCCTTTTTATTGACAGAATAGCACTATGGTTGTATAATTTGCATAATTAGCGCCATAGTGCTATTATTATGCGCAGTGCGGGCGCAGAATCATGCACGCGGCGCATAGAAACGCCGCTTTTGCAAACGCTAAGGGAAAAAGGAAAGGAGAAAAATGTATGAAAGCAACGGGAATTATCAGGCGGGTGGACGAACTGGGCAGAGTGGTTATCCCCATGGAACTGAGGAAGACATTGCGGATCGGCGTGGGGACGCCGATGGAAATATTCACGGAAAAAGGCGCGTTGATTCTGCGCAAATATTCTCCGGTGGAAGGGTTGGAATCGGAGGGAGCGGAATTTGTGCGGGCAACGGGACTGATCACGGGGAAGGCGTGTATGCTGACCGATCGGGAAAAGGTGATCTGCGTATCCGACGAAAAACTTGCCGAATTTGTCGGTGCGCCGCTGCTTGCGCAATACATCGAACGGCTTGAAGAACGGAAAAGCGTGCTGATTAACGGAGACACCGGAAATGCGGTGCCCGTGGTACGGGGCGCGGAAAGGTATTGCAGTCAGGTGATCGTCCCCGTGCTACACGACGGAGAGGCGGCGGGAGGACTGGTCCTGCTCGACGAACGCAAAGAAGCGGTGTTTGACGGCGGCGACGTGAAGCTGTTACAGTTGGGGGCGACGTTCCTTGCGCGGAAAATCAACTGAAAAAAGTCTTCTGGGAAACGCGGCGATTCTTTCCGCCGGGAACTTTGGCGCAAAGCTGCTGGGGGCGATTTATCGGATCCCGTTGACCAATCTTCTGGGCGGTGTCGGACTCGGGTTATATCAGATGGTTTTTCCCGTTTACTGTATTCTGCTCGATTTTGCCGGAGCGGGGTTGCCGTGCGGTCTGAGCAAACTCGTTTCTGAAAACGTCGCCAAGGGAGAAGAATATAAAAATCCGGCATTGCTGAAGACCGCACTTTTCGCCATGGCGGTGCTCGGCGGCGCGGCATCGCTTGCCATGGCGCTGTTTGCCGCGCCGCTTGCGCGCTTACAGGGAAACGAATCGGCGGGCGGCGCATACGTCGCTCTCGCGCCGGCGGTGCTTTTCGTCGCGTTGCTTTCGTGTTTCCGCGGATATTTTCAAGGTTATATGAAGATGGCGCCTTCGGCGTTATCGCAGATCGTCGAACAGGGCGTCAAACTTGCGGCGGGACTGTCGCTTGCGGCGGCGCTTCTTCCCGACGTCGCGGCAGCGGCGGCGGGCGCCGCCGCTGCCGTGACGCTCAGCGAGCTTGCGGCGCTGTTGCAGCTTTTCATCGTATATCGCCGGGGCAGAAAACGCGGATACTGGAAAGCGTGCGGCGATTTTCCGCAAAAAGCGACGGCGGCGGAATCGCTGAAAAATATTATAAAAATCTGTCTGCCCGTCACGCTTGTCGGCGTTATTTTGCCGTTTTCGCAAGCGGTGGACAGCTTTCTGATTCTCAATATTCTCGGAAAGTATACGCAAAGCGCCACAATGCTTTACGGCCTCTTTTCCGGAGGCGTGATGTCGGTGATCAATCTTCCCGTATCGCTTTGTTACGGCATCGCCGCCGCAGCGGTACCGCATCTTGCGGGCGGAGAAAATCCGCGCTTTGCGCTTTATCTCACGGCGGGACTTTCCCTTCTTGCGGCGTGCGTTTGCTTCCTGATGCCGCGGCTGATCGTGCGGGTGCTGTTTTTCTCTCTGCCGCCGAACGAAAAGGATACGGCGATGCGCCTTCTGCAACTGCTTGCGCCGTGTATCGTGCTGATGTCGCTTTTGCAGACGGTCAATTCCATGCTGGTGGCGCGGGGACGGGCATATCTGCCGCTTATCGGTATGGGCGTCGGCGTTACGGCGAAGGTTTTGCTGGAAATTCTTCTGTTGCCGAATGCGCAGATGCACATATACGGCGCGGCGATTTCCTTAAATGTGTGTTATTTTGTTGCGGTTCTCTTCAATTTGCTGTATAGTATAAAGGTATATCGGAACAAACGCGGATCTTTCCCGGAGCGGGCGCGGCGGGAGGACGAAGGTTTGGTCGGAAAGGAGAAGCAGATTGGAACTGAGGCGGGATTTACCGGAAAATATAAAACAAATCGTGAATAAAGAACATTTCACGTTCGACGATCTGACGGAGATCATCCGGTTTCTGCGGTCGCCGCAGGGATGTCCGTGGGACAGGGAGCAGACGCATGAAAGCATTGAGATCTGTCTGATCGAGGAAGCGTACGAGCTGATCGACGCGATCCGGAAGAAAAGTGCGGAAAAGATGACGGAAGAAGCGGGGGACGTGATTTTGCAATCGGTTTTTCACGCGGTGATGGGGGAAGAAGAAGGCAGTTTCACCATGCAGGAAGTCATCGACGCGGAATGTTTGAAGATGATTACGCGGCACACGCACATTTTCGGGGAAGAGCGCGTGCGGGATTCCGC
Organism: uncultured Clostridia bacterium; assembly: GCA_944367565.1. Lineage (GTDB taxonomy): Bacteria > Bacillota > Clostridia > Christensenellales > Borkfalkiaceae > UMGS775. Next base: position 22,664 of record CALVWR010000018.1, on the reverse strand, counting down.
AGGGGCGCTCCGTGCTTGGGAAAAGAATAAATATAAGGAAAAACATCTCGAGAGCGCGGGAGATCGGGTGAAGGACGTACCCGAATGTCTTCCCGCGCTTCTGCGCGCCGAAAAGGTGCAAAAGCGTGCGGCAAAATTCAATTTTGAATTTGAAAACAGGGAACAGGTGTTCGGAAAACTGAAGGAAGAAACGGAGGAATTTGCCGAAGCGCTGCGGGCGGGGGACGAAGCGCGGATCGCGGAAGAAGGGGGCGATCTGCTGTTTGCGGCGGTCAATCTTCTGCGGTTTTCCGGCGTGGAAAGCGAGCGCGCGCTTGCGGCGTCGACGGAGAAATTTATTTCCCGGTTTGTCGAAACGGAAAAACTCGTCGTTGCCGACGGCAAGGAGATGACAGAACTTTCCCCCGAGGAACTTGACAGATATTACAATGAAGCCAAAAAGCGTTAAGATAGGGAACGTCTGTACGGAAACGAACGTATTTCTGGCGCCGCTTGCGGGGTATACCGATTTTGCGTTTCGCAGTATCTGTATCGGGTACGGCGCGGGGCTGACGTTTACGGAAATGGTGAGTGCAAACGCTCTGTTACATGACAGCAAGGCGACGAAAGAATTGCTGTATACGGCGGAGAATGAAAAAATCAGATGCGTGCAGCTTTTCGGCAGCGATCCGCAGATCATGAAGGAGGCGTTGCAGCAGGAAGCGCTGTCTTCCTTCGACGTCGTCGACGTCAACATGGGCTGTCCCGTACCGAAAATTTACAACAACGGCGCGGGGAGCGCGCTGCTCAACGATCTGCCGAAAGCGGAGAAGATTTTGTCGGCGATGTGTTCCACGGGGCGGAACGTCACGGTCAAGATCCGTCTGGGAACGGAACGGGGAAAGAGCGTAGCCGTTGCGTTTGCGAAGATGGCGGAAGGCGCCGGCGTCAAGATGCTGACCGTACACGGACGGTACCGTCCGGATTATTACGCGGGGGAAGTGGATTTTGACGAGATCGCGCGCGTTAAGAATTCCGTAAAGATTCCCGTGATCGCAAACGGCGGGATTTTCAGCCGTGCCGACGCGGAAACGATGATGAACAAGACGGGTGCCGACGGCGTGATGATCGCCCGCGGCGCGCTTTCCAAGCCGTATCTGTTTTCCGAAATTCTCGAACAGGAATACCGTTTCGATCTTTACGAAACGGTGAAAAGGCAGCTGGAACTGTTGAAAACGCGGTTTGACGACAGGCGTATCGCGGTGAATTTCCGCAAGGTGATGCCGCAATACCTCAAAGGCGTTCCTTGCGACAAGGAATGGAAGTGCGCCTTTACCAAAGTCAATTCCGCGGAAGAGATTCTTGCGCTTTTCAAAAGCAGGTAACAAAACGGGAAGCCTTCAAATATACTGTAATGAGCGAAAGCGAGGTGCGGTGATTTGAAAGTATGTGTCATTACGGAAGGGAATCTGAATAAATTCTGGGCGGAAAAGCTGGAAAAGACGGGAAAATGCAATCTTCTCGCGTTCGGATTCAACGGGCTCGGACTTGTGAGTTATAAGAGCGAGCTGGAAGGAAAAACGGAGATCTTTCACGATGTGGCGGGACTTTCCAAGGCGACGGGCAGCGTTGTGATCTCGGGTTGCGATACCGATACATACGGCGTCTTCCGGCACTCGGCAGTCATCGCGGACAAAGGACGCATCCTCGGCGTATCCGATGCGGCGTTTTCTCTCGACGAAAGCGAATTTCGCGCGGGCGGAAGTTTTCGGGTCTATGAAACGGGTACGGGCAGGATCGGCCTGCTCGTCGCGGACGACGTTTATTTTTCCGAAGCGGCGAAAGTGCTTTCGCTGTGCGACGCCGATCTGATTCTCTGCGTTTACAACCGCGCGGTATCCCCGATGACGGAGATCATGGCGCGCTCGTCTGCGTTTTCCTGCGGCGTTCCGTTTCTTCTGGTAGCGGAACGTTTTGTCAGCGCGGCGGGAGTGGACGGCGAAGTGGCGTATTCTTCGCGGAAGGGGATCAATGAATTCAATCTGAAACTCGTAAAGGATTATCATAAGATCACGACGCGGCGTCGCGGACTGTTTCTGGGACAATAGCGGAAAGCGGTGCGGCGAAGGAAAAACAAAGAAAAAAAGAGGATGAGATCATGCTGAATATCGTACTGGTTGAGCCGGAGATTCCGCAAAATACCGGAAATATTGTAAGAACCTGCGCCGCGACGGGCAGCAGGTTGCATCTGGTGCGTCCGTTGGGATTCGAGGTGACGGACAAGCACTTAAAGCGTGCGGGGCTGGATTGCTGGTATCTGGCGGATATCACATATTACGATTCTTTTGCGGAGGTTCTGGACAAGTTCCGCGACAGCCGGTTCTGGTATTTTTCCACGAAAGCGGCAAAGACGTACAGCGAAGTTTCCTATTCGGACGGGGATTTTCTCGTTTTCGGGAAGGAAACGAAGGGTTTGCCCGAGGCGCTTCTCGCCGCGCATTACGACGAGTGCGTGCGCATTCCGATGATCGACGAAAGCAGGTCGCTCAATTTGGGAAATTCCGTCTGCGTAGGCGTGTACGAAGCGCTCAGACAGCTTTCCTTTCCCAACCTGAAACGCGAGGGACGGATCCCGCGGCGTTAAAATCCGCCGTCTTTGCTTTTTTTAAGTGAATTGATTTGACAAAACGGCGATAATTTACTACAATATCCCGTGAACGGAAATAAAAACGGAGGAGTTTTTTATGAATAAAAAATCGATCAAGGATGTAGACGTCAAAGGAAAGCGTTGTCTTGTCAGAGTGGACTTCAACGTTCCCATGAAAGACGGCGTGATCACCGATGAAAACCGTATCGACGGCGCGTTGCCCACCATCAATTATCTGATTGAACACGGTGCGAAGGTGATTTTATGCTCGCATCTCGGCAAGCCGCACAATGTACTGACCCCGGGTTTCGGTCTCAATAAAAAGGAAAAGGCGGCGGTGGCCGCTCTTCCGGAGTCCGAACAGGCGGCGGCGAAGGAAGAATATCTGAAAAAAGCCATGAAGGATAAGGAGAAGTATTCGCTTCGTCCTGTGGCGGAAAAGCTGTCGGAAAAGCTCGGCAAGAAGGTGGTGTTTGCGACCGACGTCGTCGGCGAAAGCGCGCAGGCTGCCGTTGCCGCGATGAAGGACGGCGACGTTGTCCTTCTGGAAAATACCCGTTTTGAAGCGGGCGAAGAAAAGCGCGACGTGGAGCTCTGCAAAAAACTTGCGGCGTTTTGCGACATCTATGTGAACGACGCTTTCGGTACGGCGCACCGTTCGCACGCGACCACGGCGGCGATCGTGGAATACGGATTCGTCAAGACCGCGGTATGCGGATTCCTTATCGAAAAGGAGCTTTCCGTCATGGCAGACGCGCTGGAACATCCGGTCCGTCCGTTCGTGGCGATTCTGGGCGGCGCGAAGGTCGCGGATAAACTGAAGGTCATTTCCAACCTTCTGGAAAAATGCGACACGCTCGTCATCGGTGGCGGTATGGCGTATACTTTCCTCAAAGCGCAGGGTTGTGAAGTCGGCGCGTCGTTGGTGGACGACGAGCAGATCGGATACTGCAAGGACATGATGAACAAGGCGAAGGAACTCAACAAAACACTGCTTCTGCCGGTCGATTCGGTCACGGCGAAATCCTTCCCGAATCCCATCGACGCAAAGATCGAAACGCATATTTATTCCGTAAAGAATATGCCTGCCGACGAAATGGGGCTGGATATCGGACCGGAAACGGAAAAATTGTTTGCTGCGGAAGTTTCCAAAGCGAAAACCGTTATCTGGAACGGACCGATGGGCGTCTTTGAAAATCCCACGCTGGCAAAGGGCACCATCGCCGTAGCGAAGGCGCTTGCCGACGCGAAGGGCGCGACCACGATCATCGGCGGCGGCGATTCCGCGGCGGCGGTGAAGCAACTCGGATTTGCCGATAAAATGACGCACATTTCCACCGGCGGCGGCGCGTCGCTGGAGCTTTTCGAGGGAAAGGTGCTGCCGGGCATTGCCTGCCTCAACGATAAAGACTGATATCAATTGTCATACATCAAGGAGAATAAAATGAGAAAACCCATTATCGCAGGAAACTGGAAGATGAACAAAACCGCGGCGGAAGCCGTGGCGTTGGTGGAAGAACTGAAACCGCTGGTGGCGAAATCGAAGCCGGAAGTGGTGGTCTGCGTACCGTATACCGATCTTGCCGTCGTAGGCAAGGCGTTGGAAGGGAGCAAGATCAAACTCGGCGCGCAGAATGTGGCGTGGGCGGATAAAGGCGCGTTCACGGGCGAAATCAGCGCGGAAATGCTTAAAGAACTGAACGTGGAATACGTCATCATCGGACACAGCGAACGCCGTCAGTATTTCGGCGAGACCGACGAAAGCGTGAATAAGCGAGTAAAACAGGCGCTGGCGAACGGACTCAAACCCATCGTTTGCGTCGGCGAGACCAAACTCGAACGGGAAAAGAACCGCACGAAGCGCGTGCTGAAAAAACAGATCACGGAAGGTCTTGCGGGCATCGAGAACTTTGAAAACGTCGTCGTCGCTTACGAACCGGTATGGGCGATCGGCACGGGGCTGACCGCCACGGCGGAGGACGCCAACGCGACGATCGGGTATATCCGTCGGATCGTCGGCACGACGTTCGGTAAGGAAGTCGCCAAAAATCTGCGCATCCAGTACGGCGGCAGCATGAACGCCGGCAATGCGAAAGATCTGATGGCGATGAGAAACATCGACGGCGGTCTGATCGGCGGCGCGTCGCTGAAAGCGGTGGATTTTTCCAAGGTCGTCAATTATAAAGAAAACTGAAATTATAAAAAAACGGATTCTCCCGCGTCCGGAATCGGAGAAAAGGGGAATTTTAAACAAACCGCCGCCCGCAAGCGTTGCCTGCGGGCGGCGGTTTGTTTTTCGGATGGCAGACGCGGACGGCTTACCGCGTCGCGCATGAGATCGGTTGATCGCTGAGCCTGAAAACGGCTTTTCCGGTCGTTTGGCCGTATGCGTCGTCCGCGTGCGGTGCGTGCCCGTCTTTTAAAATCGTCAGACGCGGCGGATATGCGCAAAACCCGCGCTTTTTGCCGCGCCGGGCGTGCGTCCCACATCGGTATTGTCTGCCGAGGTGTCCTGTAACTCCTTTACGGGGTTGGGTTTTGTGCACCAGCGGTAATCCTTTTTGTTCTTTCCGATATAGGATCCGATGACCATATGCGAGGGCGTATCCTTCGGCGAAGGATTGATCTTTTTCTGAAAGGCAAAAAATGGCGCGCGTTCGGGAAGATTGTCCACGTTTTCGTATTCTTCCCCGACGGCGGTGTATTGCACCGTATTCTTCAGTACGGAACGCACATATTCGATATTTTCATGCAGAGACAGCGGTTCGGGGAACGTGCCGTCGGCGATGACTTGCTGCCATTCTTTCTTATCGTACTTTTTCAGAATTTCCGCCGCCTTGTGCAGATGCGCGATTTCCAGCTGCAGATTTTCTTCCCAATATTCCCTGATGCGCGCGTGTGTTTCCGTCATGTAGCACGACCAGTAAAGATAACATTCCGCATATTCGTGCCAGAGCAGCATTTCCGCCCAGGTAAGATCGGCGTTCATCAGAGATTCGTATTGCGTAACGTGTTCTTCTTCCACCAGCGCGATCTCCTGATATAATCTGCGCGACAGATCCGTATTCGCAAATGTGCTTACGTTCATATAATAATTCATCGTCTGCTGTTCCGCCGCCGTGATGATCATCGTCGCAAGACTCGTGAACAAATCTGCGTTCGCGTCGATTCCGCGCCTTACGTTGTCTGTCGGATAGCGGTGATGCGCGATCGTCGGACGGCCCGGCATGATCTCCGTATAACAGCCTACAAGCCGCTCGGCGTGGATGCCTTGTTCCCATTCCAGAACGTTTGCATACCTGTACAGATGATCAAAATCTTCCAATAACGCAAAATCCAACGCTTTCTTCACATATGCGTCCGCCGTCCGCTTTGCAAGCTCCGCCGTCAGATCCACGGCAAGCTGCTCGTATCCGATCGTATGCTCCAGAACCGTTTCGTCTGCGGGCTTCAACAGCGAATTTTTCAGCTGCTGCCGCTTCTCCGTGGCGCGGACCAGCGCAAGATCCCGCTTCAGGTCGTTATCGCAAACCTGTCTCGCAAATTCGTGCGAACACCAGTTCGCTTCAAATTCCGTTCCGTTCATTAAAATGATGCGCGTCTTCGTGTAAGGATCGGTCTCGTTCTTGTCGTACGATACGGGATACGTTTTCTTCCAATTCTCAAATGCTTTCTCCAATGCTTGCGGTTTTTCTTTAAACGGGTTCATCTTTTCACTCCTTTGCCCTCGTTCGGGCGCCCGGTTTCATTATTGCCCCGCGTTGAAAAATTAAACCTGTTCTTTTTTCCCGTATCCGTTTGTACGTCTCTTTTTTTTTACTTTTTTGAAGGTTCCGCTTTCTTGATCTGCTTTGTTTTCAACGTTTCCATATAACGTAAGACCTTCGATTGCGATTCGTCGTCGAGTTCATCGAAACTGTAAATGATGTTTGCGTATTTTATCGGCAAAACCAGTTTGCAATCCGTCAATTCGTCCTTCACCTTCGTGCGCTCCTTTCTGTTCCTGCTTCTATAATACTACAGAGTATTCATTAATTGCAATAATTTTTAATTTATTTTTGAACAAAATTTTCAAAAATAGGAAAAAAACGGCAGATTTAAGGAAAAGATTTGCCAGTGGAAGAGGAAAAGTGCTACAATGAAAAAAAATGAGGAAACAAAAATGAAGCTGAACAAAGTGATTATAGCGGGCGGCACGGGATTTTTGGGTGCGCCTGCGGCTCAGGCGTTTGAGAAAAAGGGGATCGGCGTCTGTAAGGTGTCGCTTTCGGGGGGCGACGGAATCAAAGCGGACTTATTTGCGGCGAAAGAAGAGGAACTTGCCGCACTTTTCGGCGGAGTAAACGCCGATGCGATGATTTACGCGCTCGGTCCTGACGACAGGGTGATGCCCGACGCGCCGGCGTACGAATTTTTTTACGGAAAGCTGGTGGAAGGGGCGGAAAAGATCTGTCTGGCCGCAAAGCGGTCGGGTGTAAAGAAGATCGTGGTACTCGGATCGTACTTTGCGCATTTCAACGCGCTTTCTGGGGGAAAGCTGGAAAAGCGGCATCCGTACATTCGCGCACGGGCGCGGCAGGAAGAACGGCTGCTTGCGCTGAGCGATGAACGGTGTGCCGTCTGCGTGTTGCAGTTGCCGTATATATTCGGCGTTACTGCGAACAGGACGCCGCTTTGGCGGGAGAGTTTTCTGTCGCATTACGACGGGTACAAATCGGTATTCATCACCCGCGGCGGGACGGCGGCAACGACGGCGGAAGGCGTTGCCGAACTGTGCGTGGCTGCGGCGGTTTACGGAGAAGGGGGACAGCGGTATCCCGTCGGCGGCGTAAATCTCACCTATAAGGAATTGCTGGAAAAAATGTTGTTTTACGCGAAGGATCCGCGCAAGGTGCATATCGTACCCGCATGGATCGCGGCGATCGGTGCGCGGGGCATTATGCGGGCATATGCCGCGGCGGGCAAGGAGCCCGGGTTGAATCCGAGCGCGCTGATGACGCAGATACAGAACCGCTGTTTTTATCTCGACGCCGCAAAAACCGAACGGGCGTTACATCTTGCCGAATGCGGATTCAAGCCGGTGCGGGAGATCGACGAAAGCATAAAAATCACCATGCGCGCCTGTTATCCGGAGCGGTTTGAAAACGGGGAAAAGGACCGCAATATATAGTAGAAAGATATGTAAAACTGGCATTGTATTCGGGAAACAGGCATGATACAATGTTAGTGACCGAATTTGGGAGAAACGCCGTATTTTTCTTTGAAAGCCTTGCTGAAAGAATAGATGGATGAATAGTTGAGCAATTCGGCAATTTTCGTGATGTTCAGTTTGCCTTCGTTCAGAAGCAGACGGGCGGTCTCCAGCCTGCGGTTGCGGAAGTATCCCGCAAGCGTTTCGGAAGTCACTTTTTTGAAGAGTGCGGAAAGATAGCTGTAATTATAGCCGAAAATTCCGGAAAGATCGTCGAGCGTTTTCAGGGAATAGACGTGCGTGTCGATATAATGCATCAGCTGAAAACAGAGTGTTTCCGCGCGCGTGACGTCGCCGCGGTCGGAAGGCGGCGTTTTTTTGAAAGCGCGGATGAGATAGATGCAGATCTGTTCAAACGCGCCGGCGAGAAGTTGCTCGGAAAATTCCCGTTTTCTGTCAAATTCGGAGATGGCGTTGGAAACGAGAAAGCGGATGTTTTCATCGCGGAAGATTCTTTTTTCCGCCGGGGCGAAGTTTTCCATGATGGATCGGAACGCGGCGGCGTACGTTTCGTTGTCCGTGTTGAAAGAAAAAAAATCGTATTTCATCGGGTTTTCGGGGCGGGGACGCAGCGCGTGAAAGTCCCCGGGAAAGGAAAGATAAATATCGCCGCTTCCGACAGGGACTTCCGTTCCGTTGGTCCCTATAATCCCTTGTCCTTCCGTCACGATGGTCAGCTCAAACCAATTGAGATGCGTGTGCTCGGGAACGACGGTCGATTCGCTGCAGAACAGCCGTCCGATCTGATAGCACTTCGTTTCCCCGAAAGAAAGCGGGCTTTGTATGTAGCTTTTATCGAGATGATATAATATTTCCATGATTGCATTGTAATGCGCAACACGGCGTTTGTCAATAAAAATATTAAAATTTAACAGACGAAAACTTTAATTCTACAGCAAAAAACAAAAAAATGACAAATTATTGTCAAAAACAGAATATTTACAGCGTATGTCGGAAGATGTATAATGTTCGTAAAGAATAAAACGTTTTTGACGGAGGTTTTTATGAAGAAAGTCATAGCGGTCATCGGTTGCGGCAGAATCGCGCAGAACGCGCATTTTCCCGCGTTTTCTCAGATGGAGGGACTTCGCGTGAAATACGCGTGCGATCTGATCGAAACGAAGGCAGAGGCGATGCGGGAGAAATATCCCGATCTGGTGGAGAACGTCATCACCGATTACAAGATCGCGCTGGCGGATCCGGAAGTGGACGCGGTATATGTGCTCACGCCGAATTATGCGCATTACACCGTCACGATGGACGCGCTGAAGGCGGGGAAACACGTCTTTTGCGAAAAGCCCATCACGGTGAATTACGAGCTTTCTTTGGAAATGGCGAAGGAAGCGGAAAAACAGGGTAAAATTCTCAATATCGGCGTCTGCAACCGGTATCATAAATCGGTGGAATTGCTGGAACAGTATAACCGCGAGGGAAAATTCGGCAAGATCTATCACGTTTACTGTTCGTTCAGAAGTTTCCGTTGTATTCCGGGACTCGGCGGTCCGTTCACCGATAAGAAGCAGTCGGGCGGCGGCGTGCTCATCGACTGGGGCGTGCATTTTCTCGATCTGATCTTTTATATTCTCGGCGGCGTGAAACTGAAAACCGCCACATGCGACGCCTATAACGAAATGGCAAAAGACATGAAATCGTATCATTACGAAGGCTATTCCATGTGGGCGGAGGACACCGCCGACATCGAACACGGCGTGAACGACGTGGACGATTTTATTACGGGATACGTGCGCACCGACAAGGCGAGCATTTCGTTTAACGGCGCATGGGCGCAGAACATCAAACAAGACGAAATGTTTATCGATTTTTTGGGCGACAAGGGCGGCGCACGGCTGACGTACGGCGGAAAATTCGCGTTCACGAGCGGCGAGACCTTGGAAACGGTGGAACCGGATTACGAGATTCCCAATATGTACCTTTGCGAGGACAAGGCGTTTCTCGAATCGATCGAGACGGGCAAAAAGAACAAGAGCAACATCGTAAACGTGCTTGAAACGGCAAAACTTTTGGATGAACTTTATGTTTCCGCGGGTTTGCGCGAAGAAGTGAAACTGTAAGAGGCGCATATGAAAACCATCGGATTTGTTGATTATTATATTGACGAATGGCACGCGAACAATTATCCCGCGTGGCTGAAGGAAATTTGCGAAAAATCCAATCCGGAATTCAAAGTCGCATACGCGTGGGCGGAAGTCGACAGGCATCCGGAAGGCGGTCAGAGGACGACCGCCGAATGGTGCGGGGATTTCGGCGTGGAACAGTGCAGAACGCTGGAAGAGCTGTGCGAAAAAAGCGATTATATTTTAGTGCTGGCGCCGTCGAATCCGGAAAAGCATCTCGGCTATGCGGAAACGGTGCTGAAATACGGGAAACGCACCTATATCGATAAAACCTTCGCGCCCGATTTTGCAACGGCGGAAAAAATCTTCGCTCTGGCGAAAAAATACAATACGCCTTTTTTCAGTTCTTCCGCGCTGAGATACGCCGACGAACTGAAGGGCGTTTCTGCGCAGTCCGTAATGACGACGGGCGGCGGCAGAAGTCTGGAAGAATACATCATTCATCAGACGGAGATGGTCGTCAAACTGCTCGGCACGGGCGCAAAACGTGCGCAGGTCGAGGTCGGCGCCGAAAAGATCTGCCGCGTGGAATACGGCGACGGACGGAGCGCGGTGATGATCTACGACGAAGGTCTGCCCTTTAACGTATATGTGAAAAAGGAAAACGGAGAAACGGCGTTTTTGCCCATCGTTTCGCAATATTTCAAGAATCTCCTCTCAGACATTCTGCATTTTTACGAAACGGGCGAAAAAAGTTTCTGCGGCGGGGAGACTCTCGAAGTGATGAAAGTACGCGAGGCGGTTATCAAGGGCGAGAAAAATCCCGGAGTGTGGGTGGAAATCCGTTAAGTCGTTTTACCGAGGAACACGGGATCGCGCAAATCTTCCGGTAAGGAGAAAAAGGGTTTGACCTTTCGGAAGAGGAAGTGCAACACGGCGCTGCATTTCGTATCGGCGGAAAATTGTATGGAAGATACCTTGCGGCATCAGATTGTCGCGTGCGCGCTTTCCGTACGGCGAAACCGTGCCGAAAGCGGACTATACAGCGCTGCGCGGGGACCGGGCGTCGGGGCAATCGGGATTTTTTCGCGTATCCGAGTAAAGAATATCTTGACGTATCCGGCGGAAACATCGCAGAATACGGAAGATGATCAAATAAGTGCAAGAGGTAGGAAAACTATGAAAAAGCTGAGGATCGGAATTATCGGCTGCGGGCGTATTTCGGTGATGCATGCCGTCCCCGCAACGGTGCTGGAGGAATCCATGCTCGTCGCCTGCTGCGATATCGTGGCGGAGCGCGCGGAGGAACTCGCCGCGAAGTACGGCGCGAAAGCCTATACGAGCTATGAGAAAATGATCGGGGAATGTTCCCTCGACGCGGTGCACATCTGCCTTCCGCATTATCTTCATACCGTGGTTGCGCAGTATGCGATCATGCACGGTGTGAACGTGCTTTCGGAAAAGCCGATGTCCGTCGATTACGAAAGCGCGGCAAAGACCGTGGCGCTTGCGGAAGAAAAGAAGGTGCTTTACGGCGTGATTTTTCAGTGCCGCTACAACAATTCCGCTCAGCTTGTGAAAAAGGCGGCGGTTGCGGGAAAGCTCGGCAAAATCATTTCCGCCCGTTCCACGCTGACATGGAAACGCGACGACGAATATTACGGCGAAAGCGACTGGAAGGGGACCTGGGACAAGGAAGGCGGCGGCGTGGTCATCGATCAGGCCATTCATTCCATCGATCTCGTGAACTGGATCGTGAACAGCGAAGTGGAGAAAGTTTCGTGTTCCATGGCGAACCGCGGACATCAGTGCGTGAAGGTGGAGGACAGCGCGGAAGGCTTGATCACCTATAAAAACGGCACGCGTTACGGTTTCTACTGCATGAACAATTACGGGTGCGACGAACCCATCGAGATCCGTCTTTTCTGCGAAAAGGCAAAGGTCGTGTTCGGCTATGACGACGCGTACATTTACTATAACGACGGCACTACGGAAGAAGCGCACCAGGACGAATGTAAGGAAGTGTACGAAGGCGGGAAGGATTATTGGGGATTTCAGCATATCCGCCAGATCAGACAGTTCTACCGCGCGTGTCTGGGGCTGGAAGAGCTGGAGATCAGCGGAAAGGAAGCCTTGAAAACGCACAAACTGATTTGTGATATTTATAAAATCGGCAAGGAGAGCATGGGATTATGAAAAAAGGAGTCATCACCGATTGCTTTAAAAAACCGCTTGACGAATGTATCGCGGCGGCGGGCAGACTCGGGTTTAACGGCGTGCAGATTTACGCCACGACGGGGGCATTCAGTCCGGAAGTTCTCACCGCGGAACAGAAAGCGCGGTATAAGAAACTGCTTCGGGAAAACGGGCTCGTCGTCAGCGCGCTGTGCGGCGATTTGGGCGGACACGGATTCGAAATTGCTGCGGATAACGCGGCGCGGGTGGAAAAGACCAAGCGCATCATCGATCTTGCGGCGGAATTCGGCGCGCGCGTCGTTACGACGCACATCGGCGTAATCCCTGCGGATAAAAACGATCCCCGTTACGGCGTGATGCTTGCCGGGTTGACGGAGTGCGGCTTGTACGCGAAGGAGCACGGCGTAACGCTCGCCATCGAAACGGGACCGGAGATCGCTCCTACGCTGTTGCAGTTCGTGAAGGACACAAAGGGCGGTGTGGGCGTAAATCTGGATCCGGCAAATTTCGTGATGGTTACGGGGCAGGATCCCGTGCAAGCGGTTTATCTGCTCAAAGATTACATCGTACATACCCACCTGAAAGACGGAAGAATGTTGAAAAAGACCGATCCGCGTAAGATTTACGATCATTTTGCGGAGGGGGGTATCGAGGCGCTCAACATCGCCGATTATTTTATCGAAACGCCCGTCGGCGAGGGAGATGTCGATTTTCCCGCATATTTCGCCGCGCTGAAAGAGATCGGGTACGACGGATTTCTGACCGTCGAGCGGGAAGTGGGCGCCGATCCCGAAAAAGACATCGTGAAAGCCTATAATTTCATGGTAGAAAGCAACGTTTAAACAAGATCTGCCGCGCCGCATACTGCGGCGCGGCTTTTTTTGCAGATTTTTGCGTATACGCAAAAATCTGTTAAAAATTTGTTCTTTTCCGGAAGAAAATCGCGCGAATACCGTTGCGGGAAATCAATCCGTGTGCTAAAATAATGAGGAAAAATTTACAACGAGGTAGATCTATGGCGGACTATAAAGCAAATGTGGAAAATGGAGAGAAAACGTCAAGGACGCCGCGCTGAAGGCGGAACTGGCTACGTTGAAAGACGAAACGGAATTGAAAGACAGATTTTATAAAGACCTCGAATTCGGAACGGGCGGTCTGCGCGGGATCCTCGGCGTGGGAACGAATTGCTTGAATATTTATACGGTGGCGCGGGCGAGCGAGGGCATCGCTTCATACATGAAAGCGCACGGCATGAAAAAAATCGCGGTGAGTTACGACAGCCGCAGCAACTCCGAACTTTTTGCAAAGACGGCGGCGCGCGCGTTCGCGGCGAACGGTCTGCAAACCGTTCTCGTGAAGGAACTGATGCCCACGCCTTTTTTGTCTTTTCTCACGCGGGAGGAAAAATGCGATATGGGTGCGATGATCACCGCAAGCCATAATCCCGCGAAATACAACGGATATAAAGTCTATAACAGCGACGGGTGTCAGATCGTGGACGCGGCGGCAAAGGAGATTTCCGACTATATCGAAAAAACGCCTTATTTCGGCAAGGAGCCGGCGGCGTTTGAAGAGCATCTCGCGTCGGGAGAGATCGTCTACGCGTCCGACGCCGTGGAGGAAAAATACCTCGACGGGGTGAAGAAGATCGTCGGGGCGGCGCCGTCCGCTTTGAAAGTGACCTATACCGCGCTCAACGGAACGGGATACCGGATCATTCCGAAGATGCTGAAAACGGCGGTTCGGGAAGTGAAACTCGTGAAGGAACAGTGTGTTCCCGACGGCAATTTTCCCACCTGTCCGTATCCCAACCCCGAAAAGAGCGAGGCTTTGGCACTGGGACTGAAAGAGGCGGCAAAGAACGGCAGCGATCTGTTGCTCGCCACCGATCCCGACGCCGACCGTGTGGGCATTGCGGTCAGGACGGCAACGGGCTATGAACTTCTGACGGGCAACGAAGTGGGCGTGCTTTTGACCGATTATCTTCTTGCCGATCTGAAGCGGCGGGGGTTGCCTGCCGAAAGGGCGGTGATCATCAAGACCATCGTGACGACGAAACTTGCGGAGCTCATCGCGGCAAAGTACGGCGCGAGCGTGATCAACGTGCTGACGGGATTCAAATATATCGGAGAGCAGATCGGACTTTTGAAAAAACGCGGAGAAGAAGACCGGTTTTTGCTGGGTTTCGAGGAAAGCTACGGATATCTGCTCGGCACGCAGGTGCGCGATAAGGATGCCGTTGTCGCCGTTCTCGCCATCTGCAAGGCGGCGGCGCATTATCTTGCGGAAGGAAAAACGCTGCTTGACAGGCTGCGGGAAATTTACGCCGAATACGGAAAGTTTTATCATAAACTGCTCACGTTTGAATTTCCGGGAGCGGCGGGAAAAGAACACATTGAAAAGACCATGAAGTCGCTGCGGGAAAACTGTTCGGAATTTCTGGGCAGAAAAGTCATCAAAGCGACCGATTATCTGCAAACGGAAAAGACGGGACTTCCGCGGTCGAACGTGCTGGCACTGGAATTTGAGGGCAATGCCGGCGTAGTGGTGCGTCCGTCGGGGACGGAACCGCTTCTGAAGGTTTATGTAACTTCCTGCGGAACGGAAGACGCGGCGCTGTACGATGCGCTTTCGGAATTTTTTAAGGCATGATCCGCGCACCGCGGACGGATAAGGGGGTTTATCGATGAATATTTTATACGGCAACGGTATTGACGACGATTTTCCGGCCATTCAGGAGATGCTGGACAGCGGAAAAAGCGTTGTTACGCTGCCCGCGCCCGAAAAGCATTACGTTATCGGCAAGACGTTGAAGATTCATTCCGATCAGGAATTGAAAACAGGCAGATATACGCGGATCGTATTGAAGGACGGCGCGAACTGCGCCATGCTGGAAAACGCCGATTTTGACGGCGGAAATAAAAACGTCTGCGTGGACGGCGGCATCTGGGACATGAACCATAATCGGCAGAAGCCGAATCCGTATCATTTCCCCGATCCCGACACGGGCGAGAAGTTTGAGGACGCGGTAAAGCGGCTCGGTTTCGATAAGACCACGTCGAAAACGCTGATCCGCGGTTGTTATACGGGAATGTGCTTTCGATTCTGTACGGTGAAAAACCTTGATTTCAGAAACGTAACGATCGTAAACCCCGTGATCTACGGCGTGCAGTGTGCGTATACGGAAGATTTTTCCTTTGAAAATATCGTTTTCGAGTACAATGAAGGAAGTCCGAAACTTTGGAATATGGACGGAATCCATATCGAGGGCGGCTGTAAAAACGGTACTTTCCGCAACTTGAAAGGCGCTTGTCACGACGATTTGCTTGCATTTACCACTGACGACAGCCTTTACGGTCCGATTTCTAACATGGAAGTGGACGGTATATTTGCGGAAAGATGTCACAGTGCGGTGCGGATGCTTTCGGCGGGTACGCCGCTCAGAAATATCCATATCCGCGACGTTTACGGCAGTTTTTACGTGTATTGTATCTGTATGACGAAATATTACGAGGAGAAGAAAGAACGCGGCAATTTCGATAATATCGTCATTGAAAACGTATTTGCGCACAGCGCTGAGGGCACTTGCGACGTAACTTGGAAATACCCGTTTATAGAGATCGGGCAGAACGTAAATATCGGCAATCTCGAAATTGCGAATTTATATCGGAACGAGAAAGAATTCAACGTTGATACCGTCAGCATCGGTAAAAACGCGGCGATCGGCAAAATGACGCTCCGTTCCGTTACACAAACGAACGAAACGGGAAAGCCTTTGCGCTTTATATATAACGCTGGCGAGATCGAAACGTTGATTTTGAGCGGTGTGGAAACGGGGAGTGATCCCGTGCTGACTGGCGACGGCATGGTGAAAAAACTGATTGAAAGATAATTCGCGTTTTGAAAAGATATAAAATTATAGAAGTAAAGCGATAAAAGTTAAATACATAAAAGTTTGAGTGGTCGCCGCCGAAATAAAAAATTTCGGCGGCGCAATTATTTTAAATATAAGCAACGAATTTATCAATTATCAGGGGAAAATAAAAGCAGACAAAAAATTATGCAACATTTTTTTATCTGGCAAGAAAAACGGAAATGATACGAAAACGCTATTTTTTGAGATGAAAGCGATAGAACTGTCATGCGCGGTATGGTATAAAAATAGTGTAATACTGCACTGTGATATAGACATAGCAGTTCATCAAATTTCTAAGGAGGGAAATTTATGAAAAAGTATCAGTCGCCGGAAACGGATGTTATCCGCTTCGGCAAACAGTGCGACGTCATTTTGTCGTCGGGGAACGAGAATCCGTTGGATGATAAGTTTCAGTCACAACCGGATTCGTGGAACGAGTGGAACGGTTGAGGAGGGGAAATAATGAAAACGAAAAACAGAAGTAAATGGCTGGCGGTTTTTGCCGTATGTGCGGCGATGGCCTTGTCGTTCGGACTGTTTTCGATCACGGAAACGAAAGCGGACGCAAACGGTTTGTTTTATTATGAATATGATTTTGCCAAAGAAGCGGAAGGCGTGGCAGCCGACTTCGCCATGGCGAACGGCGCGGCGTTACGCCGCGCCGACAACAGCGGAATCCGTTTTATAGCCGGAATTAAGAAGTCGGTTTTTGAAACGATCCGTGACTACGAGGGCTTGGAACTCGGAATTCTGATTGCGCCGCAGGATTTGCTGAGTGCGGATTATCCCGTGCTGACGGACGGCGAAGCGGTGAAAATTTCCTATACGGCAGACGAAATAGCCGGCTATACGTTTAACGCGTCCGATGCGGAAACGCAGGAAGATTACGTTGTTTTTGCGGGGTCGGTGGTGGACATCACGGCGAACAATTTCAACCGTCCTCTGGCGGCGAGCGCGTATTATCAATATACGGGTGCGGAAGGCGATGTGGTTGTTTACGCGCTGAACGAAGGAACGGAAAGCGTGCGTTCGCTGACGCAGGTTGCGCTGGCGGTGCAGGGATCGGAAGAATATACCGCTATGGACGAAGCGGAAAAGGCGCAGGTAGACAGGTATGCCGATAAATATCAGATAGCCGATCGCGTATTATGGACGGAAAACGAAGACGTTTGGACGTCGCCGCAGTTTGTCGTCGGGGAAAGCAAAGCGCTTTCTTTCAATGTCGACGCAACCGGTGCGGAAGTGAGCGTAGTGTTTGCCGACGGAACGCAGAGCATTGTAAAGAGCTATGCGGCGGAAGAGAATGCAAAAATCGAACTTGGCGCGTATGCGGGTAAACTTGCCGTTGTAACGATGACGGCGGGCGCAACAAACGCCGTTATCGACGATTACGTAATGCCCATGCTCGGCGCGGTGGATTTTGCGGCGGAAGATTATTCGGTGACGCTGACGGAGGGAACGGGCTCCGTTTCTGTTGAGCCAACAGACGAATACGACAATGTATTGCAGTTACTGAACGGACAGCATCAGTTATATACACAAACTGAATTGCGGTTCAACGACAATTTCTTATCGCAGATCAACGATGGCGATATTGTAAAATTTTCTTTCCGTATTTTACCGAATACCAGCGATAATACAGTTTATAAATTCAGGTCTACCCGTTTGTCGGATCCGGATAAGCATTACAATAGCTGTTTTTCTGATAACTGGGGTGTTACGGCACTGCCGACAAACGTTTGGAGAGAAATTACTCTTACTGCGGAAGAAACGCGAAATTTGGTCAGCGACCGCGGTATACGTGTTTTTGCCGAATTACACGGAAAAAATATCACGAATCATGAATATATCATTCAGTATGCAAATTTCCATGTAGAGAAAAACGCGCAGGTGATGCCGACGGACGTCGTTACGCTCGACACGGTAAAATCCCTGTTTGCTACGGAAGGACTGGATAACTTTACAATAACGCCCGTTTCTTTCAACGGCGAGCCGATTTCGGAAATTCCCGCGGATTACACCCTGCCGGAAGGCGAATATAAGCTCGTTGTAAAGGTTTCTGCAGACGGATACCGTGAAACGGAGGTTCTGATCAACGTCACTTCCGCACGGGAAAGAGTAGTGCTCTTTGATTTCGAGAACGATGTTGATCCTTCGATTGTAACTTATGAAAAAGTTGAGGAAAAATATATAACGACAAAAGATGGGAGTAAAGTTCTTTATTGGCAAAACGGAGTATGGGCAGGCTCAACAAATGTAAAAATTCCGTTTACGGCCGAGCAACTTGCTCAAATTGAAGATGGAGATGAACTCTCATTCCGAATTTATTTGGAACAACATGATTCCACCGCGGTACAGTTTAATTTGCGTGTAGCTAATAAATGTATAATAACGGAATCGGGAGAGTATTTATGGAGTGCTTCTCCTAATGAGTTTCCAACAAAAGAATGGAAAACGATGACGGTATCTGCTGCCGACGTTGTTAAGTTGCGGGAAGGTGGCTCTTTGACAATTATGATTGAGCAATGGGGTACTCCCTCAGGGGGAATTCCTATTAGTTTTGTGAATTATAAACTTTATCTCGACGATATTCTCCTGATTAAGAACTAACTGAACGAATCTTGTTTGCTCAAATAAATGGTATCAAAGAAATAGTATAATAAATATGTGAGAACCGCGCGCGGTAACCATACCGCGCGCGGTTCTTCTTGTTTGTTTCATCAATTATTGCGGCTGAGGATTCGCAATTTCTGCGGCGTAATGCCGTAAGCGGTTTTAAACCTCTTGATGAAGTAGCTGAGACTGTCGTAACCCAGCGCCATGGAAATTTCCAGCACGCTGTCGTCGGTTGTCTGCAATAACATCAGCGCGTAATTCATTTTAACGGTATCTACATATTCAAACAAAGTAAAGCCCGTGTGCTTTTTGAACAGCCTGGCAAGCTGCGAATGCGAATATCCCGTAGATGCGGTCAGATCGTAGATCTTTTTCGTAAAAATACTCGGGTTTTTCAGTTCCTGCATAAATGCGGTCAGCCATTCGGGAATATTTTTTTGCCGAAAATATTCGTGCTTCGGGATAAAACTCAAAAGATACATGACTATGGAATTTATAATAATTTTTTTAATTCGCATTTCTTCTTCGGTATTCGGAAGCATTTCCGCCGAGGCAAGATCGCCGATGATGTCTTTAAACGTTCCCGCGGGAACATGAATCGGAATAGCTTCTTCCTGTTCCGAGATAAAACGGTACAACGCATCCTTATCGTAAAATGCGCAAAAACGGCGCAGCTCTTCATCGGTGATATAAATATCCCGGTGCAGATGCTTCGGCGTAGACGCGATGATTTTATGGATATATTTCGTTCCCGTCAGAAATACCGTTCCGTAAACCGCTTTCGTATCCTTATTATTGTAACTGCTGATTGATTCGCCTTCTATAAACAGGCTGATTTCCCAGTTGCCGTTATAATGCGGGATTGCGCCGATAAAATAAGCGGCAGTCAGTTGCCCTCTGAACGGGGTTAATCTGTTGAGCTTCATCTCTTTTCTCCATTTCCAAGGATGAATTTAGTCGTATTTATTGTAACATACTCCGTAAACCTTGTCAATGTCCTTGTCGTGGACGGCGTTTACCGTCGTTCGGTCAAGGAAATGATGCGGAAAAAAATTTGTTTATACGTTGTGTAAACAAATTTTTTTCTTTTTGCTTTATGCAACGACAGTCGAATAAAGGCGCAAAATGCCATGAAATGTCGAATATAATAGAAAAAATGAAAAAAATGTCGTTTAATTTACTCACGTCTGATAAAATATAAGTATTGTCAAAGTTTATGAAAATCTGCCTTATTATGAATTTTAGGCGATTTTATGCCTCAGAACGCAGACAATGAAGAGAGATCCGTTTTCAAAATATTCTTTTTGCAAAAAAAACGGACTTTTTTTGTAAACCGCGCCGAGATAAACCTCTTCGGGCAAAGCGCGCTTCGCCCGCGGCTTGCGGAAGAAAGCGCATCGACCGCGGCGTATTTTGCCAATTGTACGCGTCGGTAGCTGGCGCCCACCGACTTTGACTGCGGCTTACAGGCAGAAAGCGCATCGACCGCGGCGCATTTTGCCAATTGTACGCGTCGGAAGCAAGCGCCCACTGATTTTGACTGCGGCTTACAGGCAGAAAGCGCGCCGACCGCGGCGCATATTCCCATTTGTACGCGTCGGAAGCTGGCGCACACCGACTTTGACTGCGGCTTGCGGAAGAAAGCGCACCGACCTCGGCGCATATTCCCATTTGTTCGCGTCGGAAGCTGGCGCCCACCGACTTTGACTGCGGCTTACAGGCAGAAAGCGCACCGACCGCGGCGTAGTATGCAGAGAGTAACTTAAAATTCGCACATATTTTTGCGGTAGCGCCGCGGCAAATAATTGTCTTGCTGCTTGGGGTGAGGTCGGCTGTCGATATTCGTCGCATGAAAATATTTTTTCCAAAGTAAAATCAATTCTTTTTCGGCTACGTTCGGTTTCATATCCGCGGGCAGATCGCCGAAAAAATGCGCCGCTTGTCTGCCGTTCCATGCGGCGCATCTGCCGCGCAGGGTGTCGTGAATCAGAAACGGTAAATTTCCCAGTCTTCTGGCAAAATGAGGCAGCAACAGATCGGCAATATCGTTATCGGGTGTAAAATGCGCGTACAGAATGTTTCCCCGTTCTTCAAAACGCAGAAAACCGCTGAAACGGTGTATTTCCAATCGCACGCGATCGCAAAGCGTGAAAAAGGGCATCACTTCCGCATAGGCGAATGAACGGGAAATATCGCGTTTTTCCGCTAAAATGCGTCTGATATAGGCAAAAATCACGTCCGCCTTTTCCGCATTGCCGGAACGCATGGCAATATCGATATCGCATACCGTTTTCTTTCCGCCGTATCGGATCAGCGCATTTTTTACCCGTTCCGAATGTTCTTTCTCGGCGGAAACTTCAATAAATTCCGTCCCGAATTCGACCTGTACATATCGTAATGTGCTGATATGTGCGTTTTCGCATTTTTCAGCGTATGCGCGGAATACGGCGGAAAAAAGTCCTTCCGGCGAGTCTTCACATAAATAAATTTTCATAATTCTCCCGTAAGCACGCTCTGCACGATTTCATTTTCTTTCAGAAAAGACAACTGTTCGGCGTTTTCGCTTTGTTCCTGTGCCGCAAGCAGGCTTTTGATCCTGCCGAAATGTTCCTCGCCGTAAAATTTTCCGTTCGCCGTAATAAAATGCCGCGCCCGTTTCATGACGATGCGCATTTTTTTCAGATCGTCAAAATTCAGCGCGGTGTATTTCCGCGCTTCCCGGATGCGATATGCCCCTCTGATCCCGATCCCCGGTACGCGTACCAGCGTTTCCACCGGTGCGGTATTGACTTCTACCGGAAATTTTTCCATATGTGCAAGCGCCCAGGCGCATTTCGGGTCGTATTCCTCCGCAAGATTTTCCGCTTCGCTGACAATTTCCGACGCGGAAAATCCGTAAAATCGCAATAACCAGTCCGCCTGATACAGCCGATGTTCCCGTAAAAGTCCCGCGCTCTTTGTCGGAAGATTCGTATTTCCGAAATTCACCGGTACATAGGAGGAAAAATATACGCGCTTCAAGGAAAACGCGTCGTATAAATTTTCGCTCAGACGGAGAATTTGCCCGTCGGTCTCGGGCGACGCACCGACAATCATCTGCGTTGTCTGTCCCGCCGGAAGAAAATGCCGCCGTTTCGGATACTTTTCCCTCAGAATGTCGGACGATAACTGTCTCATCGGTCTGATGATCGAAGCCTTGTTTTTTTGCGGCGCCAAAAGTTTTAGACTGCTCTCGCTCGGCAGTTCTATGTTAAAACTCATTCTGTCCACGTACAGTCCCGCACGTTCGATCAGCAGCGGATCGGCATTCGGAATGCCTTTAAGATGAATATATCCGTTAAATGCATATTGTTTGCGCAACTTGATGACCGTTTCCAAAAGCAGTTCCATCGTTCTGTCCGGCGAACGTTCCACCGCGGAAGAGAGGAAAAGTCCTTCGATATAATTGCGTTTGTAAAAGGCAACGACAAGTTCGCAAAGCTCGTCGGGCGTGGCGGACGCGCGGGGAATATCGTTGCTGCGACGGTTTACGCAGTACTGACAATCATAAGCGCAGCGGTTGCTCATGAGAATCTTTAAAAGCGATATGCATCGTCCGTCCGCCGTGAAAGAATGACAAATTCCGCCGACGCTCGCGTTTCCCAATCCGCCGTTCCCGTTCTTGTGCCTCGATCCGCTCGATGAGCAGGATACGTCATATTTTGCCGATTCCGTCAGGATTTCCAGCCTTTGCGCGTCGATCATTTCGTTTTACCTCTCGTGAAATATGTCCGTTTGTCGCTTCATTCCGACATTTTGCGAACATTTGTTTATAGTATACCGTGTTTTCAATAAATTGTCAAACAAATGTTCAGATTTTGCGGTGCGAAACTTGTATAAATTTTGTGGACAGGGGTACAAAGAGGGGAGCGCGCGCAAAAAGTTTAAGCGTGCGGGAAAGACTTTGCACGGAGAACGAGCAAAAATTAAAAACGACAAAGATTC
>CALVWR010000017.1 GCA_944367565.1 uncultured Clostridia bacterium | reverse complement strand
CGCTGCCGTTCTCCCGAACGGCTTTTTGTCATACGCTTTTTTGTCTGCAAAAAAACTTATATTTTCCTGCTTATTTTTCCTTGACTTTTATTTGCAGGTCTTTACTCATGCCCGTTCCTGCCCCTTTATCGATAGTGTCCATAAAGATAGGTTACAACAGTAGGAAAGAATGGGAAAGCGATACAAGAATATGTTGCAAATCAATTAAAGACAGACAAAGAAGCAGACCAATTAAGTATTTTTGACCCGAGAGACCCGTTGACGGGTAGCAAGTAACCAATGCATGGCTGGCAGGCCAACGAAAAAACGCATTTGCGTTACGCCAGTGAACAAGGGCTATGCCCGAAAAATAAAAACCACCCGCTATGCGGGTGGATGATTATTTTTATGATAAAATTCCGTTGAAAACCGCAGCAAAACGATTTATTCGGTTTTCGCCTTTCTGGTTCTCTTTTTGGGTGCTTCTTCCGCTACGGTCGCGGGAGCGGACTCGGCAACGGAGGCAACGGGTTCCGCTTCGGCTGCGGGAGCGTTTTTCTCTGCCGCGTCGATACGGAGAGAAATGCGGGATTTTTTATTAGCCGCATTATTTCTGTGCAATACGCCCTTGCTGACGGCGGAATCGATCTCGCCGAACACCGTGGGAAGAAGTTCTCTCGCTTCTTTGATTTTGCCTTCCTTGATGAGAGTATCTATTTTTTTGATTTCCGTTTTTACGGAAGAACGGATCATTTTATTTTGCAGACTTTTCTTT
Organism: uncultured Clostridia bacterium; assembly: GCA_944367565.1. Lineage (GTDB taxonomy): Bacteria > Bacillota > Clostridia > Christensenellales > Borkfalkiaceae > UMGS775. The sequence continues at coordinate 41,315 of CALVWR010000017.1, read as the reverse complement.
TCGATGACCAGTACGCGTTTTTTTGCAGACTTAATGTTAGGCATTTTTAAACAGACTCCTTTGTTGTGCTTGACATTCTTAAAACAAAAGTATTTTATCATACTTTTTCCATTAAAGCAAGTAAATAGAAGAGGATATTTTCCGAATTTTTGTAAATTTATCGTATAAAAGCGCCGAAACGGAAAGAAAGCGGCACGATGATGCCATTGCGGGCATATATTGTGTACTATGGCGGAACAAGAAAGGAAAAATGTAAAAATCGGATTTTTTGACAGCGGAGCGGGCGGACTGAGCGTGCTGGACTGTTTTGTGAAAAATGGAAGTTTTACGGAGGCGGTTTATTTCGGCGATAACGAAAACGCGCCTTACGGGGGAAAGAACAAAAGGGAATTGACGGCGCTTGCGGCGGAGGGCGTCGGACGTCTAACGGCGGCAGGGGCTGAAATCGTGGTTCTGGCGTGCGGGACGATGTCGGTCAACGTGCTGAGCGAACTCCGTGAAATCTTTCCCCAGACGCCGATATTCGGCGTATTTCCGCCGGTGGAGAGATGTGTTCTGGAAGGAACCCGTCCCGCAGTGCTTTTCGCCACGCCCGCAACGGCAAAAGAATACAAAAATATCCCCGGAATCACGGCGATCGCTTTACCTTTTCTTGCGGCGGAGATCGAAGATCATCTGTTTTCTTTGGGGGAAGTCTGCCTGAAAAAACATCTTTCGCCCCTGGCGGAAAATCCGTCTGCGATTGTGATCGGCTGTACGCATTACGCCCTGATCGGCGACCGGTTTAAGCAAATGTTTCCGAATGCGCGTTTTTATTTCGGCGCGAAGGACGCGTTGCGAAACGTAGAGGAGTTTTTGAAAAACAAAACCGCATTTTTACACGGAAACGCCGATGAAAATCTTTTAAATCAAAATTCTGACCACTTTTTAGTAAAAAAAGAGGTAGGTGTGACCACTTTTGACTCAAAAAGCAATAGAAATCAAATAATTTTAAAAAACAGCACCGTTTTTGGATATTTTTATGGTAAAAAGGTTAATTTTATCGGAAATAGTGCTTTGCTGAATTTTGACGCATATACGAACATTTGTTCAAATTTAACAAAAATACAATAAAATATGAAAAATTTTTTAAAAACTTGCGAACAAATTTTAGAAAAGTGGTTGACAGTGGTTAAAAATAGGTGTATGATAGATGCGTAATAAACCGAAGGGGGAGTGTTTGTGTTCGACCGGGTATACAATCATCAGCTGGATGCGAAAAACAGAATGAGAATACCCGCCAAACTTCGTGAGGAGTTGGGAGAACATTACACGATAACCTGCGGGGTAGGCGGATGTCTGTCGGTTTATTCGGAAAGTCAGATGGCGGAGATCAAGGCGAAGTTAGCCAAGGTGCCGATGTTTAACGCGGAAGCGCAGAAGCCGTTGCGTTATTTTCTGTATCACTGCTGGGATGCGGAAGAGGACAAGCAGGGCAGGATTCTGTTGCCGGAGAACTTGCGTAAATATGCGAAGCTGGAAAAGGATATCGTGATTATTAAGAGTCTCAACTGCATCGAGATATGGAGTGCGGAAGTTTGGGAGAATTATATCAACGGCGGAGATTTCAGCGAGATGGCCGGAGTGCTTGATTCCCTGATGTGATGCTATGGGGGAGCTGAAACATTACCCCGTCATGCTGGAAGAGTGCATGGAAGGGTTACGTCTGAAAGAGGGCGGAATTTATTTTGACGGAACGCTCGGCGGTGCGGGGCATTCGTATGAGATACTGCGTCGGGCGCCGGGCAGCCGGCTGTATGCGACGGATCTGGACGAATACGGGATTGCGCGGGCGGAAGAGAAGCTGAAAGAATTCAGCGGGCGTTATACGATATATCATGACAATTTCAAGAACTTTCCGGCGATTGCGGAAAGGGAAGGGATCAAGTTGGACGGCGTGTTGCTCGATCTGGGGATGTCGAGTTTTCAGATAGACGACAAGAGTCGGGGATTTTCCTATTTATCGACGGATGACGCATTGGATATGCGGATGGACAAGCGTTCTTCGTTTTCCGCGAGGGACGTAGTCAACGGGTATAAAGAGAGCGAACTCAAAGAGATTCTGAAGACGTACGGGGAAGAGCGGTTTGCGGCGGCGATTGCGAAAAACATCGTTGCGGCGCGAAAGAAGAAACCGATCGAAACGTGCGGGGAGTTAGCGGAGATTGCGGAGCGTTCGATGCCGGCGAGAGTGCGTTATGAGAGCGGACATCCGGCGAAGCGGACGTTTCAGGCGATCAGGATAGAAGTCAACGGGGAATTACGGGGATTATACGAAGCGGTCATCGCGCTGACGAAACTTCTGAAAAAAGGCGGCAGGATTGCGGTGATCACGTTTCATTCGTTGGAAGACCGTGCGGTAAAGACGGCGTTTAAGGAACTGGAAACCGATTGTATATGCGATAAAAGCCTTCCGGTATGCGTATGCGGAAGGAAAAAAGAGATCAGATTGATAACGAAACATCCTTTAACGGCGGGGGAGAAGGAACTGTGTGAAAACAGTCGTTCTAAAAGTGCGAAGTTGAGGATAGCGGAAAAAATATAAAGGAGTCCGACAATGATCACGACAAGAAGGGAAACTACGGTGGAAGAAATGGCGAGAAGCGAAGCGAAGAGCAGGCTCGGTTTATTGGAGAGAACAACCGCGCATTCTTACAACGAAGCGTATGACGCACCTGTAGAAACGAACGAAGAACATACAGAACACGCGCATGAAAATCTGAACATGATTTTAAATTACGAAAAATTCATGGAGGAGAGCAAGCGCAAAGAAGCGGAACTCGCGGCGGAAGCGCAGCGGGTGGAAGAGACGCGTCGGTTTGCGGAGAGCGAAGCGCGCGCGCAGGAAGCGGTGCGCAGGGCGGCGGTGCAGACGGAAGAAGAGACGGGGATCGAGGAAGAATCGCTCGTGATGCCGTCCGGAACGACGATGCAGTTCAGAACGGAAAACGTCGGGGAACTGTACGGCGATCTTGAGCGTCAGAAAGAAAAGGAAAGTGCGAAATACCGTCTGAACGCGCACGGAAAGCTGCTTGCCGCGATTTATGCGATCGTGGTGGCGACGATTCTTGCGCTGATCGTGATCAATACGAGCGTATTGGTGTCGATCCGGAACAGGAACTCCGAAAATGCGCTCTATTTGGCGCAGAAGCAGGCGGAATATGCCGCGGTATTGGAAGAATACAATTACGTATCTTCGGAAGAATTTGTAATAAATCGGGCGACGGGTGAATATGGTATGGTAAAGTGATTTTTCCGCAAGGAAAAAGTCGTCTGGCAGAAACCGTATGAGAAAGTTTCGGGGAGCGTAGCGAGATAGAGAGAGAATTTTCCATAACGATTTTACGAAAGAGGTTATTCGCAGTGATCTGCGCAATAGCCTTTTTATTTTGCGCCGTAATCGGCAGGTTGTTTTATGTTCAGGTCCTTTGGGGAGAGCAGTTGCAGGAAAAGGCGATCGACCAATGGACGAGAGAGATTCCGGTGGTTGCGACGCGCGGAAAAATCACCGACAGGAACGGGGTGATTCTGGCGGACAATGCGGATACATATTCCGTCTTTGCGCGGAAAAAGGCGATCGGGGATCCCGAAGGGACGGCAAAAGCGATTGCGAAGGTGTTGGGGCTTGAAGAATCCGCGGTGTACAAGCGTCTTACGGAGACCGTATCTTCCGAAGTGACGGTGGCAACGCACGTTTCGAGGGAACAGGCGGAAAATTTGTCGAAAGAAAACCTTCCCGGGGTTTATTATTCGAGGGACAATACGCGCGTATATCCGTACGGGGATTTTCTGACGCAGGTGCTGGGATTTACTTCCGACGACAACATGGGGCAATCCGGTCTGGAATTAAGATATAACAAGTATCTGAAGGGGATCAACGGGGAGATTCTGTACGAAACGGACATCGTCGGCGTGGAGATCGAAGGAACAACGCCGACGTACCGACCGGCGACGGACGGACTGAATATACGGCTTACCGTCGACTATGAGATACAGGAAATTGCAGAGCGCGCGATGGAAGAGGCGTATGAAATACAGAAACCGAAATCGGCGGCGGTACTGATCATGGATCCGGGTAACGGAGAAATTCTCGCTTGTTCTTCGAAACCGTCATACGATCTGAACGATGTGCCGCGCGACGATCTGACCGCGCTCAATGCGCTGAGCCGAAACAGTTTGCTTTCGGACAGTTTTGAACCGGGCTCGACGTTCAAGATCGTCACGGCGGCGGCGAACGTAGAGGAATATTTAAACGGCAATCCGAAGGCGTTTTCGGAGGAGCACATTTTTAATTCATCGCGGTATCGGTATGTGGGCGGACAGCGAGTGAAGTGCTGGAGCAATCATGCGAACGGAAAGCATTCGGCGTTGAATCTGCAAGGCGCGCTTGAGAATTCGTGCAATCCGATTTTTGTGGATATCGCGCTGTCGTTAGGGACGGAAACGATGTATAAGTATATCGAAAAACTCGGATTCGGCAGCGTAACGGGCGTGGATTTCAACGGCGAAGCGCAGGGGATGATTCTTCCGTCGACGGCGGTCAAGGAAGTGGATCTGGCGAGGATCGGATTCGGACAAACGGTTGCGGTAACGGGAATTCAGATGGCGGCGGCGATGTCCGCGATCGTAAACGGGGGCGTCTATTATACGCCGCATTTTGTGAAAGGGATCTATGCTTCGGACAATCTTGTGGCGGAAGTGATTGCACCGCAGTCGAAAGGCAGGGCGATCAGTGAGCAGACCAGCCGGATCGTAACGCAGATGCTGGAAAAAGTCGTTGCGGAAGGCGGCGGAGCGCAGGCGTATATCGAAGGGTATCGCGTTGCCGGTAAAACGGGAACGGCGCAGAAATATGAAAACGGCGTGATCGCCGCGGGAAAATACGTTTCGTCGTTTATCGGATGTTTTCCGGCGGACGACCCGCAATATCTCGCGCTGGTGGTAATCGACGAACCGGAAGGGGAGTATTACGGATCGACGGTCGCGGCGCCGTATGCAAAAGAGATCTTTGAAGGAATCATAAAAGCAAAGAATATTCCGAGAGTGAACGGAGGTTAAAATGATACTGAAAGAACTCATTGCCGGCTTGAAGACGGAACGCGTGATCGGAGATTTATCCGTAAAAGTGAGCGGAATAGAAATCGACAGTAAAAAAGTAACAAAAAACAGGATGTTTATTTGCCTGAAGGGGATCAACTACGATTCGCACGACGCGGCAAAGGAAGCGGAGCGTTACGGAGCAGCGGTCATTGTGAGCGAGCGGGAACTGGATGTGGGCGTAACGCAGGTGATCGTGTCGGATACGCGGGAAGCCATGAGTTATCTTTCGGCGGCGTTTTACTCGTTTCCGTCGGAGCACATGAAGATCGTCGGCGTGACGGGAACGAACGGAAAGACGACCACGACGCGTATCATCAAGGAAATTCTGGAGCGGTCCGGGAAAAAAGTAGGATTGATCGGAACGCTCGGCGTATTTTTCGGAAACACCTTTTACGAACCGACGCTCACGACGCCCGATCCGCCCGATCTGCACAGGATTTTATATGAAATGTATCATTACGGGATTGATTATGTGGTGATGGAGGTGTCGGCGCACGCAATCGATCTGAAGAAACTCGCTTATGTGCGGTTTGAGATCGGGATTTTAACGAATCTTACGCAGGATCATCTCGATTATTTTGTGACGATGGAAAGATACCGCGCGGCGAAAAAGCGGTTTCTGACGTCCGGGCAGTGCAGGAACGTGATCGTGAACAGCGACGACGAACTCGGGCGGGAAATTCTTCTGGAAAACGAGAAAGTGATTTCGTACGGAATCGAGAATCCTGCCGATGTCTTTGCCATCGACGTAAAGGAAGAGGCGGACGGCACGGCGTTTATCTTGAATCTGTTCGACGGGATCTATGAAGTCAAAACGAATCTGCTGGGAAAATTTAACGTATATAACGCCATGGCGGCGGGGACGGCGAGCGCATTGCTCGGCGTAAAGATCAAGGATGCGGTGCGCGCATTGCGCGAAATGCCCGTTGTGCCGGGAAGGCTGGAATATGTGTCGAAAAAGGGCGGAATTTATGTGTTTATCGATTATGCGCATACGCCGGACGGACTGGAAAACAGCCTGCAAACATTAAGGAAGATCACGGAAAACAGATTGATCTGCGTATTCGGATGCGGAGGGAACCGCGATACGGGAAAACGGGCGCAGATGGGAGGAATTGCGGGCAGAATAGCCGATTTTACGGTGCTCACGTCGGACAATCCCCGTTATGAAGAGCCGATGGAAATCATACGGGAAATCGAAAAGGGACTTCTTGCCGAGACGGAAGAATACGTAGCGATTCAGAATCGAAAGGAAGCGATTGCGTATGCGTTGCAGTATGCGAAAAAAGGAGACGTGGTGCTGGTTGCGGGGAAAGGGTGTGAAAAATACCAGGAAATACTCGGTATAAAACATCCGTACAACGACAAAGATTGTATAGAGAATCTTGAACGGAAAAGAGACAATTGAGAACGTATTTATTGGCATTTACGGCGGCGGCAGCCGCTAGTATCGCGTTCGGCGCGGTGTTTATACCGTTACTGAAACGAAAAAAAGCGCAGCAGACGATACTGAAATATGTGGAAGAACACAAAAGCAAAAACGGAACGCCTACCATGGGCGGTCTGTTTTTTGTTTTTGCGGCGGTGCTGATCTTCTTTTTGTTCGGAGGAGCAAAAGGGCGGATCGGCGCCGTGTCGGCGGTATTCGGAACGGCGTATATGCTGACGGGATTTCTGGATGATTTCATCAAGATCCGTTTTCGGCAGAATGAGGGACTGAAACCGTATCAGAAAATCATTTTTCAGATTCTGGTCGGGGCGATCGCGGGGGGATTTGCGTATCGGAATTACCTGACGGAAATGTATGTGCCTTTTACCGCGGAAAAGGTGGAATTAGGGTGGTTTGCGGTACCGTTTACGGCGTTTTTGTTCATCGCCCTGTCGAATTGCGTCAATCTGACCGACGGGCTTGACGGGCTGGCGTCTTCCGCAACGCTGGGTTTTTTACTGCCGTTCACGCTGCTGCTGACGCTGCAGGCGCAGCGTGCGCCGTATCTTTCGGATGAGGAATACGCTTCGGTGATCCTGCTGAATATCACGTTAGGCGGCGCATTGATCGGATTTTTGTTTTACAATACCAACCGGGCGAGCGTTTTTATGGGGGATACGGGGTCTTTGGCGCTGGGGGGATTTCTTGCGGCGCAGACGGCGTTTACCGGCAACGGATTTTACGTTCCGCTGTTCGGGATTATGTTCGTGGTGAGCGGGTTGTCCGTAATTCTTCAGGTCTTGCATTACAAAAGGACGAAGCGACGGATATTTCTGATGGCGCCGTTTCATCATCATCTGCAGCATAAAGGCATAAGCGAAGCGAAAATTTCATATATTTATATGGCGATAACGTTGCTTTCCGGATGTCTGTGTCTGGTAAATTATTGAGAAAAGGAAGAAAAAAAATGGATATTAAAAGGCAGAAATTTTTAGTATTCGGGTTATCAAAAAGCGGGATTTCGGCGGCGAAATTCCTGCTTGCACACGGAGCCGAGGTACATATTTACGAAGAGCTTGATTCCGAAAAAATCCGAGAGAGCGCAAAGATGCTGACGCAGCTCGGCGCGGTGGACTGTTCGGCGAACGGACGTACGGGAGATTGCGACATCCTTGTGCTCAGTCCGGGCGTGCCGCTGAATCATCCGCTGGCGGTCGAGTACAAAAAGAACGGCAAACGCGTGACGGGGGAGCTGGAACTCGGTGCGCTTTTTGTAAAGCAGCCGATCGTGGCGGTAACGGGGACAAACGGAAAAACGACGGTGTGCAATCTGATTTCGTCGATGTTAACGGCGGGCAAGGTGAAGAATCGGCTTGCGGGAAATATCGGTATGCCGCTTACGGGAGAAGCGGAAGCGCTGGACGACGGGATCGCGGTCGTGGAAGTATCGAGTTTTCAGTTGGAAACGGTACATTTGTTCACGCCGCATATCGCTTGCGTTCTCAACATAGCGCCCGATCATCTTGACCGTCATTACAGCATGGAAAATTATACTTTTCTGAAGAAGCGTATTCTGAAAAATATGCGGGAAAGCGAGACTGCGGTACTCAATTATGACGATGCGGCCGTCCGTGCGTTTGCGGAAGACGCAAAATGCGAGGTCGTATGGTTTTCCGAAAAAGAAAAGACGAACGGGGCATATTGTTCGGAGGGAAAAATCTATTACGCGGACGAATATATCTGCGATGAAGAGGCAGTCGGCCTTGGGAGCGTGCACCGACTGGAAAACGCGCTTGCCGCCATATGCGTCGCAAAAAAATTCAACGTCGGAAATGAAGAGATCGTTGCGACGCTCAGGGGATTTAAAGGCGTAAGACACAGAAACGAATTTGTCCGCAAGGTGGGGGACGTGAGTTTTTACAACGACAGCAAGGGGACAAATACCGCGGCGGCGCTTGCCGCGGCGGAAAGTATGCGGGTGCCGACGGTGATCATACTCGGCGGAAAGGATAAGGGGGAAGATTATATTCCGTTATTTGAGGGACTGAAGAAAACGAAGGTGACGGGTGCGGTTCTTGTGGGAGAAAGTCGGTATAAAATGCTGGAAGCCGCGGTGAAGTGCGGTTACAAAAACATCACGGTGACAAGCGATTTTACCGTTGCGGTAAAAATCGCGGCGATGCTGGCGGAAAAGGGCGGAAACGTATTGCTGAGTCCCGCCGCCGCAAGTTTTGATCTGTTCAGCGGCTATGAAGAGCGCGGCGAAAGGTTTTGCCGGATCGTAGAGGGATTGTATGCCGATACGGAAAAACAGTCGGAAGAATAATCTTCTTGCGCGGCAAACGTCCGGGGACGTATTTTTGCTTGCGGCGGTGATTCTGCTCAGCGTCATCGGATGTGTTTTCATCTATTCCGCGAGTTCGTATTCGGCGCAATCGGCATACGGAGACGCTTTCTTTTTCGTAAAAAAGCAGGCGATAGGAATTCTTCTCGGAATTGCGGCGATGCTTTTTACGGCAAACGTCTCTTATGAAAAATTAAAAAAATTTGCACTGCCCTTTGCCGTAGTTGCGATCATTCTCCTCGCAATGGTTTTCATTCCGGGCGTCGGTGTGGAAAATTACGGTGCGAAACGGTGGATCGGGATCGGATCGCTGACGATTCAGCCGTCGGAGATCGCAAAATTCAGTTTTATTCTGTTTACGGCTACATATGCGGCGAAAAAACCGGAGCGGATGCGTTCCTTCAGGGGAATTCTGCCCGTTCTCGCTTACGGCGCGGTGCTTTGCGTGCTGATCATACTCGAGCCGAATATGTCCATTACCGCCTGCATGGGGATGCTGATGATCGCAATGCTCTTTTCCGCGGGGATGAAAGTCGGACATTTTCTTTGCATCCTTCTGCCCGCGCTGACGCTGGGAGTGGGGCTGATCTTTGCCGAGCCCTATCGGTTGAATCGTCTTTCGGCTTTTCTGAATCCGTGGGCGTCACCGAAGGGAGAAGGCTATCAGCTGATCCAGTCTCTGTATGCGTTGGGCAGCGGAGGATGGTTCGGAGTCGGCTTGTTCTGTTCGAGGCAAAAATATGCGTTTCTGCCCTTTTCGGAATCGGATTTCATCTTATCCGTCATCGGGGAAGAAACGGGATTTATCGGACTTCTTGCGTTTTTTGCGTTGCTTGGCTTCATCATTTACAGAGGGATCCGGATCGCGTCGAAAACCAAAAACGTATTTGCCTATCTGCTGGCAATGGGGATCACGTTTATCTTCGGGATACAGGTTCTGATCAACGCGCTGGTGGTAACGGGAAGCATACCGCCTACCGGATTGCCGTTGCCTTTGGTATCCAGCGGAAACACATCGATCATCATATTTCTTGCCGAATTCGGCGTACTGTATAATATATCGAAGGGCGAACTTTAACGTTTTGAGCCGTTTTGCCATATGATGTTATATAGAAAAGGCGGTAAAACTTATATGGCGAAATACAAAATCAAAGGCGGAACAAGACTGAATGGGAAAATAGAGGCGGAATCGGCAAAGAATGCCGTTCTGCCTCTTTTGGCCGCGTCGGTGCTGACGGATGAAGAAGTGATTATAAAAAACTGTCCGCCTATCCTCGATGTGGAAAGTATGATCCGCATTTTAAAAGAACTCGGTGTAAAAGTACGTTATGAAGGGAAGAATCTGATTGTAAACGCCGCCGCAATGCATGGGTATACGATACCTTACAGCTTATCGAAAGAAATGCGTTCGTCCGTCTTTATGCTCGGGGCGCTTATTTCGCGTTTTAAATCGGCGGAAGCCTCTTATCCGGGAGGATGCGACATCGGACTGAGACCGATCGATCTGCACCTGCAGGGACTGCGGCAGATGGGCGTAAGCGTAAAGGAAGCGGGCGGGGAAATCGTCTGTCGGGCGGACCGTCTGAAGGGCGGAAACATCTATTTTGACTTTCCGAGCGTCGGCGCGACGGAAAATATCATCCTTGCCGGCGTTCTGGCGGAAGGAAGAACGATCATCCACAATGCGGCAAAAGAACCGGAAGTGGAGGATCTGCAGAATTTTCTCAATTCCATGGGCGCAAAGGTCGCCGGCGCGGGAACAAGCGTGATCGTGGTGGAGGGGGTAAAAAAACTGCACGGAACGCAGTATCGGCCGCTTTTCGACAGGATCGAAGCGGGTACATATCTGGTCGCGGCGGCGGCAACCGGCGGCGAAATCGAGATCGGGAACTGCGATGCCGAAAAAATTTCCGCTTTATTACATAAACTTTGCGATAATACTTGTAAAATCACTGTAAAAAATGATATAATATACTTGCGTAGCGGCAACATCAGAAAGAGTTTCAATATCGAAACTCTTCCGTATCCGGGATTTCCTACGGATATGCAGGCGCAGATGGTTGCGTTGGCGTCGGTCAGCGACGGAATCTCCGTGATCAGGGAGAACATATTCGAAACGCGTTTCAAACACGTGAGGGAACTCAACCGCATGGGCGCGAATATCGTGGTAAAGGACAGGGTGGCGATCGTCAGCGGGGTGAAAAGGCTGTGCGGCGCGAAAGTGACGGCGCACGACCTCCGCGGCGGAGCGGCGCTGATCATCGCGGGGCTGAATGCGGAAGGAACGACGGTGATCGAAGACATAAAACATGTGGAACGCGGTTATTATATGCCGGAAGTTAAATTCAGCGCATTGGGCGCGGATTTTGTCCGGATGGATTAATCGCAGGTGAAAGATGAAAAACAAAGGCAGAATTTTTCTTAATTTTATCGTTGCGGCGGCGTTTACGGTGATAGTCGTCGTAGGATTTTTCTCGATTTTTTCCGTAGCGGACATCAATGTGGAAGTCACTGCGGGAGAGAAAGGAGAAACGTCCGCGCGCGCGGTGAAAGCGGATCTTGAAAAGTTCCGTGGAAAAAGTCTGCTTTTTCTCGATATGAAGGAAGTGGCGGCAGTGCTTGCCGCCTATCCGTATTTAGAAGTGGAACGGCTGGAAAAGTCCTATCCGAACGGGATCGTCGCAACACTGCGCGAAAGGCGGGAAGTTTTTTTATTTGAAAACGGCGAAGACAAATATATTCTCGACGACAGAGGGGTCGTTCTGGCAAAGAATCCGCCGGAGGAGGAGAATCTGATCGGGCTGTTTATCAGCGACGTGACGGGGGAACCGATTTTTGCGACGCGCGCCGAAGCGGGACTTGTTCTGGAAGCGGAAGACGGCGGGCTTTTGTCCTTGGTGTATTCGATGAGCGAAATCGCGGCATATACGGATAACATTTCCGCCATCGAAGTGAAATACGGAGCGGTCGGCGGGGAAGTCGTGATGGACGAAGTGGTTTTCCATATGCGCACCGGCGTGGAAACCTGGGTGTATGACGCATTGGATGCGGGCGCCGAAAAAATGCGGACGGCGATGGAGGTATTCGAGCAAACGTCCGATTATAACAAAGGGATGAATTATATTGTCGTCAACAGGACGGAAGGAGAAATCGTCGCAACCTATACGCGCGATGATCCGATGTCGGCGGACAAACAATGAATTCTGAATACGGATAAGGGAAATTCAAGATGCAGAAGAAAACGGTTACGGTTCTCGACATAGGCTCATCCGGCATTACCGCGGCAGTGGCGGAAAGCGGACCGAACAATACAATAGTCATCAAAGGTCTTGCGCGGCAGAGTTATTCCGGTTTTTCCGACGGGGAATTCTTCGACAAAGCGGAGACGGAAGGCGCGGTGCGCGGATGTCTGAAACAAGTATGCGCAAGCGCGAGGAATTTACCCGATACGGTGTATGTGGGCGTTCCGGGGGAATTCACGACGGTCGTGCTGAAAGAGCATCAGATTGCATTTGACCGCGGTCGTCGGATCGGAGAAAACGAACTGAACCGGCTTTATGATACGGGCTATACGCTGAAATCGAAACGATATGCGATCATCAACCGCTCCGGCGTTTATTTCACGCTGGACGATACACGGCGGGTGGCAGACCCGATCGGAGAAAGCGGCAAGACGTTACACGGATGTTTATCGTATGTCCTGTGCGATCAGAAACTGATCGACCTCATCAGGCCCGTAGTACAGAAATGCGGCGCGGAGTATGTGGAATTTATTTCGTCGGCGCTGGCGGAAGCCTTATGTTTATTCGCGCCGGAAGTCAGGGACCGGACGGCGATCCTGTTGGATATCGGGTATATCACGACGAGTTTTTCCATCGTGCAGGGAGATGCGATCATCTATCAGAAAGGGTTTTCCTACGGGGGCGGATACATCACCGCGGCTTTGACGGAATATTTCGATATCGATGCGGATATTGCGGAAAAACTGAAGAGAAAAGTGAATCTCAGTATCGGCGGGAACGAAACATACAAAATTCTCGACGGAGACAAAGAGTTTACGTTTCCGGTCGATAAAGTCAACGAAATCGTGTTTGCGAGTCTGGACGAAGTATGCGAAAATATCGAATTTTGCATAACGGACAGTCGGTTTGTAATTCCGGAATATGTGCCGATTTCGGTCACCGGGGGCGGGATCTGTTTCATGCGTGGCGCGAAAGAACATCTCTCCAGGCGGTTGAATATGGTGACGGAAACGTTGACGCCGAATCTGCCGAACAGAAACCGACCGACGGATTCGTCATGTGCGTCACTGATCAGACTGGCGTTGAAACAGCCGGTAAAGAAAATCGGAATTTTGCAAAAATTGTTTAAAACCAATAAAAATAAATTTGAGTAAGATCGAATCGGAGGAATCGAATTATGTATGATACTGAGGCAAATACGAACATTGCGGTGATCAAAGTCATCGGCGTCGGCGGGGGCGGGAACAACGCCATAAACAGTATGTTGGAATCCAACCTTACGAGTGCCGAATATATTTCCGTGAATACGGACAAGCAGGTTCTGTTGTTATCCAAAGCGGACAAGCGTATACAAATCGGCGAGAGCCTCACAAAAGGACTCGGAGCCGGAGCAAATCCCGAGATCGGAGAACGCGCGGCGGAAGAAAGCAAAGATGAACTTACCGAACTGATCAAAGGAACGGATCTGCTCTTTATCGCCGCGGGAATGGGCGGCGGAACGGGAACGGGTGCCGCGCCCGTTATTGCGCGTATTGCCAAAGAACTCGGCGTGCTTACCGTTGCGGTGGTGACAAAACCGTTTTCTTTTGAAGGGCGCAAAAGGGAAGAGAATGCAAAGAACGGGATCATCAATCTCAGAAAATACGTGGATACGTTGGTTGTGATTCCGAACGATAAATTGTTGCAGGTTCTGCCGGGATCGACGCCGTTCGGCGACGCTTTCAAAGTAGCAGACGACGTATTGAAACAAGGGATAACGGGGATTGTGAATCTGATTGCTACGCCGGCGCTGATCAATCTGGATTTTGCCGATGTAAGCACCGTTATGCGCAATCAGGGACTTGCGCATATGGGGATCGGCAGGGCAAAAGGCGAAAACAAGATGATCGAAGCGGTACGGCAGGCGGTATCGAGTCCTTTGCTGGAAACGACGATCGAAGGCGCGAAAGGCGTGATTTTGAATATCACGGGCGGCAAGGATATGTCCTTGGGAGAAGTGAGTGAAGCGGCGAAACTTGTGCAAGGCGTAATCGATTATTCGGCGAATATCATATTCGGCGCGGCGATTGACGATACGCTTTCGGACGAAGTGGCGGTCACGATCATCGCGACGGGATTCAACAGTGCGCCGCAGGGGATGGCGACCGAAGAGGTGGATTCGGTCCAGGCGCTGAACATCAAAAAGGAAGAGCCCAAACCGGCAGCGAGATATACCGAACCGGCAAAAAGCAATATTCCTCCGTTGATTTACGAGTTTGAGACCGGAAGAAAATACGAGGAAGATTTTGCTCCGCAACCGACACAGCAGACGCCTCCCCGTCAGGAAGTTCCGCAAAGTGTGTCTGCGGATAAAAAGCTCGAGCAGGTTACGAAGGCGATCTTTGAAGACGATGGGGACGATGTTCCGTCGCCCCGCATCGAAAACAAGAAAGAATTGCCTGCGTTTATGAAAAAGATTTTCGGTAAAAAATAAAATTTTAATACGATATGATTGACAACGCAAAGCATTTTCGTTATACTAAATAATGCTTTGCGTTGTCATGTCGTAAAACCTTGGCATGGAAGAACAGGCGGCAGAACGGGAAAGCCGAAGCCCGAACAAAACCGGTAAAAAATTGCATAATGCTGCTATGGCTCGGCAGGGGCGACGCGTTAAACGGGCAGTCCTGCGGACTGTTCGTAGCCAAAGCCGAAAAGCGCCGTGCGCGCAGTCCGGAAGAGCACGTCCTTGGTAAAACGCACAAGCCATAAAATCGGGGCGCCGAACCCCTAAAAAATCGGCACAAAATTTAATATGCTGCTATGGCTCAGCAGGTAGAGCACGTCCTTGGTAAGGACGAGGTCACCGGTTCGAATCCGGTTAGCAGCTCCAAACGGAAAACCGCAAGATTTTGTGGTTTTTCTTTTATTTTATGGCTTAAAAGCACAATTTTAGATAAACGTAAAAATAATAGCAAACACGGTAGCAAACACGATTTGCTATTTTTTTTATAAAAAGGTTAAAGATTTTTTGATCAATCGTTGTGCTGCGGAAAATATTTTCAGAGACTGCCCAAAACGCTCTGAAACGGGTTTTTCGGCCTCGGCAGCAAATTAGCATCGGTTAAAATTTTTTGTTAATACTTAAAAAACCGCCGTATTTTTCATACGACGGTTTTTAGTATCTGTTTTTTCGTTTGGGGCGAGTCGACTTCGCCCATTGCTTTCATCCATTCTTCGATAGAGAATCCGCCGTATCCGAACAAAAAGTTTGATTATATAAGTTTTCGTCCCGGCATTGCCGATTTTTATAGTTAATAGCGCGTTTATTTAAGGAAAAGCCATAAAAAATGCATTATAATATTTTCAGAACGGCGCGGGGGATTTATTTCTGTTTTTCTGCCTGTAAGTGTTCGGGGGAATTCCCGTTTCTTTATGAAAAACGTTTGTAAAATAGTTTGAATCATTAAAACCCGTCTCGTAAGCGATATCGCGGATGCTCATGGCCGTATTGGAAAGCAATTCTTTTGCGCGCTTTATTCTCAATAAAGTAATATATTGACGAACGGTATATCCGCTGTATTTTAAGAAAGTATGTCGAATATGCGATTCGCTGTATCCGCAAAATGCGGCGATTTCGTCAAGGGATAAGTTGAAATTTTTATAGTGAGAACAAAGATAATCGACGATTTCCTTAAAAAGATTGTTGTACGCAATATTCTGAAACTCGGCAAGGCGATTCGCTTCGTAAAGCATATGACAAAGCGGGGAAACGAGCGTTTTTATAAAACGAGGATCCGGCATCTCCGGATTCAAAAGCGAATAAGAATCATTTAAGATAGCAGGTTGTAAACGGTGTGTTTCGGCAATCGTTTGAAAAGCCGGCATACTTTTTGGGGATCGATATCCCGTTATGCTGATAAATCCGATGACATCGTTTTCGGATTTTATGGGAAAAACAAATTCCTTTACGCCCGCCCAGCACGTCCCGGAAAAATGTCCGAATCTACACAGTTTTAGAACTTTGCCCTGACATTTCAAACAGTTTTTATGCGCCGAAGAAGATGATTTTATGTATTCGCAATATGCAGTCTGATGTTTGTTATAAGGGTAAAGAATATGAAGAAAATTACCGAATTTATCATAAATTTGGCATAATGACAGATTTAATCCGAAATGATTGGTTAAAAAATCCGTATAAGAAACAATGTCGTCGAAAATATTGTTCTTCATATGTTTTGCCGATAATTGCAGATTAAAAAATGATAGGATATCTCATTTCACGGCAGGGAAATGAAGCGGGATAAAAGGAAGCGGATAATGAAACAGTTGATTAACACCCGGATATATACGCAACACGCAGGGATTGTCAGGACAAACATGGTTTTCGTACAAAAACATAACATTGCGGATAAGGATATTTATCGTCCGCACAGCTGGTGTGCGTTCGGAACGAAGGATCCGGAAGCCGCGGACTACCGCGCCTGCGCAAATTACGGAGAAATATATAAGTAAGACAGAACGTAAACAAATTTATCGTTCAATAAAGAATCGGATCATCTTTAAAGACGCCGCAAGATTTTACATCTTGCGGCGTCTTTATAATCAGATTTTTCGTACGGTAAAATATTTTTTCAGCGTATGATGAACGAATTGAAATCACGCTAAGAGCAGTTGCTGAAGTTCTTTGACGGAGCCTGCCACGATTTTGGCGCCGGCATTACGCAATTCTTCGTATGTATTAAATCCGTAGGATACGGCAATACAATCGATGTTGCATTGAGAGGCGCCGTTTATGTCAAAAATCGTATCGCCAATAAGAACACAATCCTCAGGCGACAGACGTTCGGTTGCAATCAGGACGCGCAGAATATCGGCTTTTGCCGAAAGGCTGTTATCGTGATTTGCGCCGTAAATTCCGTCAAAAAAATGTGAAACGGATAGTTTTTGCAGAACGTATCTTGCCGCTTCCTGCTCTTTGCTGGTCGCCACATAAAGGGACGCGCCGTGGAATTTCAGCGTTTGCAGCAAACGGGGAATATCCGGATAAAGTTCGTTTAAATCTCTGCCGTACAGCGCATAATATTTCTGATAAATACGCAATCCGTCCGACGCCTGCTCGTCGGTAAAACGACAGTATTTGATATATGAATCTTTTAAAGGCGGACCGATAAATTTCATAAGAATGTCTTTCGGCGGGGGAGAAACGCCCATTTCGTCAAAAGTAAGTCGTAAGGTCGTCAGGATGCTTTTTTCGGAATTACTTAACGTTCCGTCCAGATCAAAGATGATGTTCTTGTATTTCATACACTACCGAATTTGATATATTCTTGAAGATATTATAGGATGAAAACGGAAAACTTGCAAGGAATTGCGGGATAAAATCCGCGGTTTTGTAAAAAATAAATTATCTTTAAGTGGGCTTAAAATCCTTGAATAAATTCTTTATTTATATTATAATTGATTTGAAGAATCTATTTTAACAAAGGAAATTTATGGATTACGTCATCGCCTTATTGTCTTTATTCGGAGGTTTAGGTGCGTTTCTGATGGGCGTTACGGCGCTTTCGGACAACACCGAAAAACTTGCGAACAGCAAGCTGAAAAACCTGTTCAATAAGACATCAAAGAGCAAATTGGTCGGCGTTGGGATAGGAACGATCACGACGGCAGTAGTACAGAGTTCCGGCGTAACAACGGTCATGATCGTCGGGCTTGTGAATGCGGGGATTCTGTCGTTGTTTCAGGCGACGACGATGATCATGGGCGCGAATATCGGAACGACGATCACCGCGCAGCTTGCTTCTTTACAGCAATTTGATTTTATGGTGGCGGCATTGCCTCTTGCGTTTGTAGGGGCGTTGATCAACATGATTTCAAAGGACAACAAACGCAAAACCGTCGGCTATCTGATCGCAGGATTGGGGCTGATCTTTGTCGGACTGGATTTCATGTCGTCGGCAACGGAAATATTTAAGGACAGTCAGGAAGTACAAAATCTGTTTTCCGTGATTAAAAATCCTTTTTTGCTGTTATTTATCGGGTTTGCGCTGACCGCCTTGACGCAGAGCAGTTCGGTGGTTACGTCGATACTCATTATTTTCACGGGAAGCGGACTCATTGTCGGCGGCGGAGGAAATTCGGTTCTGTTTATCATACTCGGAACAAATATCGGTTCTTGCGTGACGGCGTTATTGTCGTCGATCGGGGCGAGCAAGAACGCGCGGAGAGCAAGTCTGATACACCTGATGTTCAATACATTCGGCTCGGTCATATTTTTCATATTTTTCGTATGCTGGCCCGGATTTATGGATACGACGTTTGCGCGGTGGTTTCCGTCTGCGGAGACGCAGGTTGCGATGTTTCATACGGCGTTTAACGTATTTTGTACGATTATTTTTCTTCCCTTTACGAAAGTTTTTGTAAAATTATCCGAACTGATCATCCGGGACAAACAGGAAAACCTGAAACCGACAGAGGACGGTTTTATGGACGAACGTATGTTAAAGACGCCCGGTATCGCGCTTGACGCTACGGGAAAAGCGATGCTGCGTTTGCTGGATATGTCGTATGATTCGCTCGACAAAGCGTTTGCGGGATTTAAGGCGAAAGATAAAAGCACCATAAACGACGTTACGGAAAACAATGAAAAGATCGCACATTTTGCGAAAAGGATCACGGATTTTCTGATTCAGGTATCATCACAGAACATCGGGCTGAAGGAAGAGAAACTGGTTTCGGCGATGCATAATAATGTGGGAGATATCGTGAGGATCAGCGAACTTGCGGAAAACGTGACGAAATATACCAACAGGGTCGTGAAGGACGGGTTGAAGTTTTCGCCGTATGTCAACGCAAAGCTGGATGTAATGATGGAAAAATTACATTCCATCAAAGAAATGACGAAAAATTTTGTAGCGGAAGGAAATTACGCGTTGATTCAGGATATTGACGCCACGGAAGACGATATAGATAATATGAGGCGCAATTTGCTGAAAGATCATGTGGCGCGGCTGAACAACGGGGAATGCCGTCCGGAAAGCAGCAGCGTATTTATCAACCTGGTTTGCAATCTGGAAAGGGTAGGCGACCATGTGAATTATATTGCGCATACGTATACGGATCTGTAAGAAAGGACGGACGCAGATGGAAAAACTTGTATATTTGCTGGAAGACGATGAAAGCATTCGCGAGTTGATCAGGTGTACGTTCGATATGAACGGCATCCCGCTGAAGACGTATTCCTGCGTAAAAGATTTTAAGGCGGCGTTTGCGTTGCGGGTGCCGCACGTTGTGTTGCTGGATATCATGCTCGGCGATGGAGACGGCATCTCGGTTCTGAAAGAAATAAAGGAGACGCAACCGCAGGTGATCTGTCTTATGCTGAGCGCCATGGGAAAAGAGACGGATAAAGTCAAGTGTCTGAATCTCGGGGCGGACGATTATATCACGAAGCCTTTCGGCATTCTGGAACTGACTGCTCGCGTGAAAGTGGCACTGCGTCGCGTTTCGGATAAGGAAAAAGTGATCCGGTGCGGGGAGATTGCCATGAATACGGAAACGATGACGGCTACGCTGCGTGGCGAAAAGCTGGAACTGAACAGAAAGGAATTCCGGTTATTGCAATATCTTATGGAAAACAGGAACAAAGTGCTTTCCCGCGACGAAATTCTGCAGGAAGTTTGGGGCTTTGACGAACTTGAATCGAGAACGCTTGATAATCATATTGCGAGGCTCAGAAAGCTGGGAGTGACGTATATAGAAACGGTGTTCGGCGTCGGATATAAATTTTCCGTGGAGGAAAACGGATAAATGAGAATGAGGATCATGCTCCTGTCCGTGCTGATTTCGGTGATCGGACTGACCATGTATGCGATGATTTCCGTGCAGATTTACGGCGGATATGAAACAGACCTCGTGATCCGATCGCTGAAAGTTTATGCAAAGATGTACGAAAGATCTGACGGTGCCGATGCCGAAGTCGCAGGAGAACTGAGCGAAAAACTGGAGGGCGTGCGGATCACGTTTCTGAGCGCGGACGGGACAGTGATTGCCGACAGTGAAATTCCGTCATTGGCGGGTACGGATCATTCCGACAGGGAAGAGTTCCGTGAAGCTGTGGCAACGGGAGAAGGGAGTGCCGTTCGGGAAAGTGCAAGCGCGGGGATGGCGTCCGTTTACTATTGTAAAAAAGCGGGCGACATTTATCTCAGGATTTCCGTGGAGGCGATATCGACATGGGGATTGTTATACGGAATGTTGCCCATGTTGATCTGGCTGATCGTGCTGGAAGCATTGTTGTGCGGGATCTGTGCGTATATTTTTACGTCGATCATTTTAAAGCCTGTGCAGGAATTGGTAAAAAAAGCCGCTTTGCATGAAAAAACGGAAAGCAAATATAAAGAATTGAAGCCGGTAGCGGATGCGATGAACCGACTTACGGAAGCGCTTGAAGAAAAGATGCAGGAGATCGAATCCGAGAAGGAGCAGGTCGTCAAGGCGAACGCGTCGAAGAATGAATTTATCGCAAATATAACGCACGAAATGAACACGCCGCTGACGTCGATCAAGGGATTTGCGGAATTACTGACGACAAATCTTTCCGACGAGCAGAGAAAAAAAGCCATCAAGGTCATTATCGGGCAGGGCGACAGATTGGCAAATCTTGTAGAATGTGTAATTAACTATAATCAGCTCGATAACGACGATCTTCCGCCTTATGAAGTAAATGTCAGTAAAATCGTGGCGGAAACGGCGGAAATTTTGGCGCCCGACATGGAAAAGCGGGGGATAAAGCTGATTCGGGAAACGGAAGAAAACGTGACCGTGATGAGCAGGCACGAAAGAGTTGTGGAAGTTTTCGGCAATCTTCTTCGCAATGCGATCAAGTATAACAAGGAAAACGGGACGATCAGAATATTGCTAAAAGGCGGCGAAACGCCTGTTTTAAGGGTGGAAGATACGGGGATCGGCATCGCTCCGGAGAACAAAGAGAAAATCTTTGACCGATTTTTTACGGTGGATAAATCTCACGGCGGCAAACACGGCGGTTTCGGTCTGGGATTGGCGATGGTGAAAAAAATCTGTAACCGAGCGGGATGGAACCTGATTGTGGAAAGCGAGCTGGGCGTCGGAACGGCGTTTACAATTGAATTTACGCACGGAAAGAACGTTGCGTAGAGAATTTTCAAGGAAAACTTTACAAACGCATGACAAAATGTTATAATAAAATCCATGGGAGGGAGAAAATATGAAGCTGACAAAAAAACAAGCCGTATATGCGGTGGTAGCAACTTTCGTCTGTATTCTTGCAATGATTATGACGATTTTGGAATATGAAAAGGTTTTTGTGATCTGCTCACATCCCGTTTATATGTTTTTTCTGGTTCTGTCGGCGGGATTAGGGATTTTACTGATCGCGCAGGGCATCATAGAACAAAGTCCGTTCAGATTTTTTCTTGCGGCAGTTCTCGTCGTTTACGCGATTTCCTATTCGCTGATCGATTTTGCAAATCTGCCGTGGTGGATCGTGGTCATCGTGGCGGCGGTTGTTCTGATTGCATTTGCAACGCTCAGTCTTTTGCGGGCAGGGAATAAAACGGAAGGGATCGCGTTGAACAAATACCCGGAATATAAAAATTACGAACAACGCAAAGCGGAGCGGGAAGAAAGGGAAAAGGCGGAAGAAGAAAATTATGTTCCGCCGGAAATCAAATCGTTTAAGGATGACAAGAAATAAGAGTAAGAAAACGGCAGCTGGAATGTTGCCGTTTCCCTTTAAGGAGAAGAAAATGGACAGAAATTTGACTTTGTTGACGGATCTTTACCAACTTACGATGATGAACGGATACCTGAAACAGGGAAGGGAAAAGGAAGTTGCGGTGTTCGATCTGTTCTTCCGACAGAACGGCATGATTACGTATTCGCTTGCGGCGGGACTCGAGCAGGCGATGGATTATATCCGGAATTTATCGTTCGGGAAAGAGGAGATCGCTTATCTCGAAAGTCTGGGGTTGTTTGACGATACGTTTATCGAATGTCTGAAGCATTTTCGATTCAGCGGTGATATATATGCCGTGCCGGAAGGAACGGTCGTTTTTCCCGGTGAACCGATTTTTTCGGTCAGAGCGCCGATCATCGAGGCGCAGCTGATTGAAACGGCACTGCTCAATATCATCAATCATCAGACGCTGATCGCGTCCAAGGCCGCGAAAGTATGTTATGCGGCGAAAAACGATTCCGTCATGGAATTCGGTTTACGCAGAGCGCAGGGACCGGACGCAGGCATATACGGGGCGAGAGCGGCGGTGATCGGAGGATGTTCTTCTACGTCGAACGTCCTTGCGGGGAAGATGTTCGATATCCCCGTTGCGGGAACGCACGCGCACAGCTGGGTGATGAATTTCCCCGATGAATATACGGCATTTATGAATTATGCGATGGCGTATCCGGATAATATTCTTCTTCTTGTCGACACATACGATACGTTGAAAAGCGGCGTGCCGAATGCGATAAAATGCTTTGACGAAGCCGTAAAAATGGGGTATACGCCCAAGGGGATCAGGCTGGATTCGGGAGATCTGGCTTATCTGAGTAAAAAAGCGAGGAAGATGCTCGACGATGCCGGGTATCCTTATGCAAAAATCTGTGCGTCCGGGGATCTGGACGAAAATTCCATTGCGTCGCTGAAAAATCAAGGCGCCGCAATCGATCTCTGGGGCGTCGGAACAAAGCTGATCACCAGTGCAGATATGCCCGCGTTGGGAGGCGTATATAAACTTGCGGCGATGATCGATAACGGGAAAGAAATTCCGAAGATCAAACTTTCGGACAATTTTGCAAAGATCACGAATCCCGGCATCAAGAACGTTTACCGTATATACGATGAAGAAACGGGGGAGGCGCGTGCCGATCTGATTTATCTGGAGAGCGAAGGGGAATACGACGAAAGCAGACCGCTTACGATCACGCATCCGACCGAACGCTGGAAGCAGACGACATATTATCATTACAAATTGCGCAAGTTGCTTGTGCCGATCATGAAAGGCGGTAACATGGTTTACAAAATGCCGAAACTGACGCAAATCAAAGAATATGCGGCGAAGGAAGTGGCGTCTCTTTCCGACGAACACAAGCGGCTTGACAGCCCGCATTTGTTCAAAGTAGACTTATCGGATGCTTTGTATGAGCTGAAGAATACAATGATAGAAGAAATCAGGAACGGTGGCAAGAACCGTGAAGTACATTAAACGGAAAGTAAAAAAGGAAAAACCCGGCGGAAAACGCGAAGAACGGAGCGAAGAGAACCTGCTGATTATGCGCGAGCAAAAAGCGGTGATTCTGGAACTGAAAGAAGAATTACGGAAAACATCGGCGGAGTTGGACGCGTATAAAAACAGGGAAAATCTGATAACGCAGACGTTGAAGGCGGCAGAATTACAGGCGCAGGAGATGAAACGGTTATGCGACATAGAATATGCTGCGGAGATCCGTCGTCTCAATGAATTCAAAAAACGATGGAACGCCTATTTTGACAACTTACGAGAAAAGCATAACGAAGCGGACCGCAATGCAATGCGGATTCTTGCAAAACTAAACGAGATTCTGCTGAAAAACGCATCCGATAAAGAAAAAGTTGTCGCCGTAATGGATGAAACGGAAAGAATGCTGACGGAAAAAGATGCCGGGAATGAAGCTGCTGCGACGCAGAGTTTTGCGTTGGATATGAGCCGGGTTCTCAATCCCGGAGAACTTGACTTGGAGGAATTATGCAAAGAAATGGGGCTCATGGAAGAGTGATTCATGCGGTGCTGCCGCTGGTATTGCTTTTTCTGCTGATCATTGCGGATCAGCTGACAAAATGTTATTTTCACCAATACGACCCGGAAGAGACAAAGGCGCCCGTAACGGTGATTGACGGGTTTTTATATTGGGATGTCGGTTATAATACGGGCGCAGGGTTCAGCCTGTTTCACGGTGAGGCATGGGCGCAGACGCTTTTTAAAGTTCTGACGGTGATCGCGCTTGCGGTGATTTATGTTTATTATCTTTATATCTGTAAGAAATACGTTTTTGTCAAATATGCATTGATGGTTCTGACGGCAGGGATTATCGGGAATTTTATTGACAGGCTTGCATTCGGAAAGGTGGTCGATTTTATCAGCGTGCAATTATGGTACGGACCGTTTCCGACGTTCAATATTGCCGACTCGGCAATTACGGTCGGCGTAATCATGTTCATAATTCATCTTTTATTTCTGGACGCGGAATGTCTGTTTTGTTCAAAAAAACGCAGAGAAGAGCGCCGTGCAAGGCTCGGAATGAACGCGTCGGAGGAAAAAGAAGTTTCGGACCGCGATAAAGATGGAAAGTAAGGAATATACCGTGACGGCAATGTATGACGGAGAGCGGGCGGACGTTTATCTTGCAGCCGTCAGCGGGCAGACGCGTTCTCACATCAAAAAACTTTGCGACGACGGCAAAGTTTTTTTAAACGGAAAACAGATCAAGGGGAGATGCGTGCTTAAATCCGGAGATGTCGTACAGGTTGCGGAAGAACCGTGCAGAAATCTCGACGTTGAGCCGGAAAACATTCCTTTGGATATAATCTATCAGGACGAGGATATTGCCGTAATCAACAAGCCGCAGGGAATGACCGTACATGCCGGCAACGGTACGCACGGGTCAACCTTGGTCAATGCACTTTTATATCATCTTGACAGTCTTTCGGGGATCAACGGCGTAATCCGCCCGGGAATCGTGCATCGGATCGATAAAAACACGTCGGGATTGCTCGTTGTCGCGAAGAACGATGCGGCACATCTCTCGCTGTCGAAACAGATTGAAGAAAAGACTTGTAAGCGTATCTATGTCGCTTTGCTTGAGGGCGTCGTCAAGGAAGACAGCGGGACAATCGAAACCCATATTGCGCGGAGCGACAGGGATCGCACGAAAATGGCGGTTTCCGCAAAAGGAAGGCTCGCCGTAACGGACTTCAAAGTATTGAAACGATACGAAAATTATACATTGGCGGAATTTTCTCTCAGGACCGGGCGTACGCATCAGATCCGCGTTCATGCAAAATATATGCACCATCCGATCGTCGGGGACAGGGAGTACGGATACCAGAAAGATAAGTTTCATCTTGCGGGACAATTACTGCACGCAAAAGAGCTCATTCTGACGCATCCGAGAACAAACGAAAGGATGCATTTTCAGGCTCCGATTCCCGACTATTTTGAAAAAGTATTAAGCGTCCTCAAATAAAGTCAAAAAAAGAAAAACCGTTAGGAATTCCCTAACGGTTTTTGTGTATTTTTCAACAGATAGAATCATAAATAATATCAAAAGTATTTCTCTGACGATTTAAGGATTTTATTTCGTGCCGAAAATCCTGTCGCCGGCATCGCCGAAAGCCGTAATGATATATCCCTTTTCATTCAAAGGAGCATCCGCATAATGCGCGGCAAAAATTTTTACGTCGGGATGTTCTTCGGCAACGCGTCTGATTCCTTCGGGGGATGCGATCAGAGAAAGCAGCTTGATCTTTTTAAAGCCGCGTTTTTTGATACAGGTAATTGCGGCTGCCGCGCTTCCGCCGGTGGCGAGCGCCGGATCTACGACGATGATCTGACCGTCCACGGTATCTTTCGGCAATTTACAGTAATATTCTACAGGTTGCAGAGTTTCTTCATCGCGATACAGTCCGATATGTCCGATTTTTGCAGTGGGAAACAGCGATGTGAGTCCGTCGACCATGCCGAGTCCCGCCCGCAAAATGGGAACAATAGTAATTTTTTCGTCGATCACGGGCGAATCGAAAGAGGATAAAGGCGCTGTGATTCTGACGTTTTTCGTTTTCAAATCGCGGAACGCTTCATACCCCATCAGCATGGCAAGTTCGCTGACAATTTCCCGGAATTCCTTGGTATTCGTACGAACGTCGCAAAGATGCGTGATTTTATGCGCGATGAGCGGATGTTTGAAAAGCGTAACGTTTTTCATATAATTTTCCATAGTTTACCTCTGCATGGAATCGTTTTCCTGTAAATTATTTTCGACGGAATCGTTTTCCTGTAAATGATTTTCGGCGGTTTCTTCTGCCGGTACGGGAGATACGTCTTTCATCGCGGACGCACTTGCCGAAAGCGCATCCTGCGCTTCTTCATTATTTTTGCCCACGTTGACGATCAGGTTGGTAATGATACCGACGATCAATGCCGTCGCGATGGAGGTGATGGAAAGGAGTGCATTGCCGGTCGTATGATTTACGCCGAAGTTGAGCGTCAGTCCGCCGATCCCGCAAACGAGAATCGCGCTGACGACAAAAAGATTGCGGTTATCGCCGAGGTCGACTTCTTTGAGCATTTGCAGGCCGCTGACGGCGATGAAGCCGTAAAGCGCAACGCACGCGCCGCCCATTACGCATTTGGGAATGGAATTGATCAGGGCCACAAAGGGCGAAATGAAAGAAAGAATTACACAGCCGACGGAAGCGCAGATGATCGTGATGACCGATGCGTTTTTCGTGATTGCGACGCATCCTACGGATTCGCCGTAAGTGGTATTCGCGCAGCCGCCGAAGATCGCGCCTACAATGGAGCCGAGACCGTCGCCGAGCAGGGTGCTGGAAAGACCGGGATCGCTGATGAGGTCTTTTTCGATGATATTGCCGAGGTTTTTATGGTCGGCAATGTGTTGCGCGAGTTCTACAACGCCGATGGGTGCAAACAGAAGCGCAAGGTTGCCGATCGCCGCGCCGTCGATGGGGGCGTACTGACCGGCTGTTTCAATGCCCATCAAAAAGGTGAATTTGGGATAATCGAGGAAACTCTGCAGGCGAAGTTCGCCGAATGTTTCGATAAAAGGCGTGAAATCAAGAATCTGCAGGTAAGCAACGTTCGCGGCTTTCCCGATCACGGTAAAGATCAGCGCAAGCGCATAGCCGGCGCCGATCCCCACGATAAACGGGATCAATTTCAACGTTTTTCCGCCTTTGACGGAAGTCAGCACGATCACAAAGAAAGAGACCAGACCACAGAGGATCGCAAGGAGGTTGTATTGCGTACCGCCGTTATTCATGAGCCAGTCGGTAGCGGTGCCGGAAAGCGAAAGTCCGATGATGGCGACGATCGGTCCGATGATGACCGCAGGTAAAAGTTTGTTTACCCAGGCGGAGCCGACGAATTTGATGATCAGGGCGATGATGAGATAAACAAGACCGGCAAAACCGACGCCGATAATCAGTCCCCAATAACCGTAATTCTGCGCGGCGGCTGCACCCATTGCGCCGAGAAAGGTAAAGGAACTGCCCAGAAAGACCGGACTTTTTCTTTTGGTACAAAGGATGTAAACAAGCGTGCCGACTCCTGCTCCGAAGAGGGCGGCCGCGGGATCCATCGTAAGACCTTGAGAAGTAATGATGATGGGAACGAGTAATGTCGCCGCCATAATTGCGATCATCTGCTGAAAAGCAAAGATCAGCAATTTTCCGAATGTGGGCTTGTCCTGAATACCGTAAATGAGTTTCATTTGTATATCTCCTTACAAAATTTATCCGAGAAAAACAGAAAAAAAGCCTTGCGTACGAAAATACTGCAAGGCGCTTGAAACGCATTTGAAAACACAAGGCTTTCAAGGAATGCGGTTCGGTATATCCGTGCCGCCGATTTTGTTAAGCCGATGAAACTGTATAGATTTTATCATATCGTAAAAATAATGTCAAAACATTTGCCGAAAGAATTGAAAAAAAATAAACTTTCCTGTAAAATAAAAAAGAGGTGATGCATATGAAGATTTTGGTGAGTCGGTGTTTGTTGGGAGAAAACTGTCGATATAAGGGCGATCATTGCAGAAACGAAAAGGTGTTGGCCTTAGCAAAGGAACACGAGCTGATCGGCGTATGTCCCGAAACCGACGGCGGATTGTGTACGCCGCGTGCTCCGGCGGAAAGGATCGGAGACAAAGTGATCGCGGCGGACGGAAAGGATGTTACGGCGCAATACCGCAAGGGAGCGGAAATTGCATTGAAAACGGCGCAAGAGCAGGGCGTGGAGTTATGCATATTCAAAGCGAAGAGTCCTTCATGCGGATGCGGAAAGATTTATGACGGAACATTCAGCGGAAAACTGATCGAGGGGAACGGCGTCACGAGCGAACTGTTTTTGAAAAACGGATACAGAATTCTGACGGAAGAGATGCTTTGAAGTCAAAATCGTCAAAATAAGCAGGATATAAAGGCGGGAAATTTTAAAAAAACATGAAAAATTCTTGATATTCGCGTCGAGAAATGATATTCTATAAAGGAAAAAAGAAAAGGAGCAGAAAGAAGTATGGCAAAACAGAGAACAGAGAGAGCTGCGAGAAGAAGTTTCGTCAAATTGTGTGCGTTTATTGCGCTGTTTTTATCGGCGGTCATATTTGTGATCGGAGGATTGCTTGCCGGATCGAAAGCAGGTACGATTTTGGATCTGGTCGCGAAAGTGGCGCTGCTGATCGGAATCGCGTTTCCCGCATACGAATATGCGAGAGGTTTGAAAAAAGGTTGGAGAATCGTTTATTGGGTCGCGCTGGTGATTTATGCGCTCGGATGTACGTTCGGCGTATTGAAAGGCTTCCAGATTATCTGAAAGGATGTTCAAAAGAAACGGCAGGCGGTTACAACGCTTGCCTTTTTTGTACTGATTTGGTAAACTGTAGGTAACGAAAAGAAGAGCAGGTGAATTATGGCAAAACCGATCGTTGCAATTGTCGGGCGACCGAACGTGGGGAAATCGACGTTTTTCAATAAAGTGACCGGAAAGAAGATTTCGATTGTAAAAGATACGCCGGGTGTGACGCGAGACCGATTATATGCGGATGCGGAATGGTGCGGCAAACATTTTACGTTGGTGGACACGGGCGGCCTTGAATTGAAGAGTGACGATGAAATGTGGCGGCACATCAAAAAACAGGCGGAAATCGCCATCGAAACGGCGGACGTCATCCTGTTTTTTACCGACGTAAAGAGCGGGATCACGGGCGCGGACAGAGATGTCGCGCAGAAACTGAGAAAATCGGGAAAACCGGTAGTTCTGGCGGTCAACAAGCTCGACACATACAAAGAAGATCTGCTTTACGAATTCTACGAACTGGGACTCGGAACGCCGTACGGAATTTCGGCGGAGCAGATGAAAGGCGTGGGCGAGTTGCTGGATGAAGTGGTGTCGTATTTTGAAGGCAACGCCGAAAAAGAAGAAGCCGATTCCATCAAGATTGCGGTAGTCGGACGGCCGAACGCGGGCAAATCGTGTTTGTGCAACCGTATATTGGGATTTGAGAGAACGATCGTTTCCGACGTTGCCGGGACAACGCGAGACGCCATCGATACGCCGTTTGAATTTGAAGGGCAGAAGTACACGCTGATCGATACTGCGGGGATAAGGAAGAAAAAGAACGTAGAGGAAGATCTGGAGTATTACAGCGTAATTCGCGCATTGGCGGCAGTTCGTCGCGCGGATGTCTGTCTTATCGTTATCGATGCGGCGGAAGGCTTGACGGAGCAGTCGGTGAAGATCTGCGGTTACGTACACGAGCAGGGGAAACCGAGCGTGATCGTGATGAATAAATGGGACGCCGTGGAAAAAGATACGTTCACCGTAAACAAGTTCAACGAAAAACTGAAAGAAGATCTGAAGTTTATGGACTATTTTCAAGCGGTCTATATTTCGGCAAAGACGGGGCAGAGAGCGGATAAAGTGCTGACGTTGGCGAAAACGGTTCTGGAGCATGCACGTTTCAGGGTGTCGACGGGTTTACTGAACGATCTGATCTTGGACAGCGTGCGTATGAACGAACCACCGTCGGTAAACGGGCGGAGGCTGAAGATCATGTATGCTACACAGGCGGATGTGTGTCCGCCGACGTTCATTTTGTTTGTCAACGATGAAAAACTGATGCATTTTTCCTATCGCAGGTATTTGGAAAACTGTATCCGAAAGGCGTTTGATTTTTCCGGAACGCCGATCAAAATAATCGCAAGGGAACAGGGGAAAGAAGATGAATAACTGGTGGGTGATCGTATTATTGTCGATCGGGTCATATCTGATGGGCTGTTTCAATAATGCGATTATGATTACCAAAATAAAAAAGACCGATATCAGAAAATTCGGAAGCGGAAATCCCGGAACGATGAATATGAGCCGGAATTTCGGCATTAAACTGGGACTTTTGACGCTTTTCCTCGATATGCTGAAAGGTTTGATTCCTGCGCTTGCGGGCTATTTTGTTCTGCGTGGAAAGACGTTGCCGGATGCCGCGTTCGATCTGGGCGATCTGGGAATATTTCTTTGCGGATTTTTTGCGGTTGTAGGTCATATTTATCCTGTATTTTATAAATTCAAAGGCGGAAAAGGAATCGCAACGACCATCGGCGTATTTATGGCATGGGCGATTTTGATGGCGGTAGTGGGAGAATGGGGCTGGTTTTTTGTGGAGATTATGAGTCTGATTGCCGCCGTGGTCGTGATTTATCTTACGGAATACGGAGCAATGGGCTCGATTATCGCCATCACGCCGCCGGCGATCGCTTCAAGCATCCGGCTGTTTATACTTTATAATATAGGGCCGGACACGCCGAAGGTGATTCCGTATTATATCGCGGCAAACGTTCTGATTCTCGCGATCTGTCTGATCACATGGATTGCGCACAGGAACAATATCGAGCGGATGCTGGCGGGCGAGGAGCATCTGACGTCGATCAAGGAAATGTTTGTGAAGATGCGCCAGAAGAAAGCCGAAAAGCTGGAAAAGGCGGAAAACGAGAAGAAAAACGGGAATCAAAACGAAGAAAACAGAAAATAAAAAAACTTTTCATAAACGATAAAAGCCTCTCATATATTATTCTTGTAATATGTGGGAGGTTTTTTCATGGAAAAGTACGACATCTACAAAGATATCGCCAAACGTACGGGCGGAGATATCTACATCGGCGTGGTGGGTCCCGTTCGTACGGGAAAATCCACGTTTGTGACAAAGTTTATGGAAACGCTGGTTTTACCGAACATTTCCAACAAGCTGAACAAGCAGATCGCAACGGATGAAATGCCGCAATCGGCCGACGGGAAAACGATCATGACCACCGAGCCGAAGTTTATTCCGGCAAACGCCGTGAAGATTCAGCTTAAAAATAAAATTTCCGCAAAGGTCAGGCTGATCGATTGCGTCGGCTATCTTGTGGATGGGGCGATGGGGCACGAAGAGGGCAAAAAGCCTCGCCTTGTGAAGACGCCGTGGAGCAGCAAGGAACTTCCGTTTGAGAAAGCGGCGGAACTCGGCACGAGAAAAGTCATAGCGGAACATTCGACGATCGGCGTCGTCGTGACAACCGACGGCAGCATCGGGGAAATTCCCCGGACGAGTTACGTTGCGGCGGAGGAAAGGGTCGTCAGGGAGCTGAAAGAACTTAACAAGCCGTTCGTTGTGGTTCTGAACGTAAAAGACGCGGCAAACAAGGACAGTGTTGCCCTCGGCAATTCGCTGGAAAGCAAATACGGCGTACCCGTAATCGTTACAAACGTAACGGAGATCGGGATGCAGGAGATTACGGACATACTGGAAAAAATCCTGTACGAGTTCCCGTTACAGAATGTGGATATTGAACTGCCGCAGTGGATGAAGGCGTTGCCTTGCGACAATGCGCTGATCAAAGAGATCACGGAAAAGGCAAAAATTGCAACGGCCGGCATGACGAAGATGCGTGATTTTGCGACGATGGGAGAGATGTTTTCGGAAAGCGAAAAGCTCAGCAACCCCGAAATCTGCGAAGTGATGCCCGGGGAAGGTAAGGTCGTATATTCGATTGCCGCGAAACCGGGATTATTCTACGAAGTGCTGACCGAAGAATGCGGAGATGAGATCAAAGACGATTATCAACTGATGAGTTATATCAAGTCCCTCGCGGAAGCAAAGAGGGAGTACGGCAAAATCCGTGACGCGCTCAAGAGCGCGGAAGAAAGCGGATACGGAATCGTTACGCCCACGGTGAACGAATTGTCGCTTTCCGAACCGGAACTCGTGAAACGGGGCGGAAGCTACGGAGTGAAGCTGAAGGCGACGGCGCCCAGCCTGCATATCATGAAAGTAGACGTCTCTGCCGAAGTCAATCCCATTGTCGGAACGGAAAAACAAGGGGAAGAACTCGTCAACTATCTGATGAAAGAATTTGAAAGTAATCCGCAGGGGATATGGGATACGAATATGTTTGGCAAATCGCTGTGCGACCTGATGGAGGAAAGCCTTTCCGGAAAGATCAAGGCCATGCCGGAAGACGCGCGCAACAAGATGTGCAAAACGCTCGGAAAGATCGTGAACGAAGGCGACGGAGGCATCATCTGCATCCTTTTATAAACAAGCATAAAACCTCCCGATAAAAATGCATAAACCGACGGAGCAAGTTGTGATGGCGGAGCTTAAAAAAACAGGTTCCAAAAGCAGCGATACCGTCGGTTTTTTCTTTTAAATATCAATTTTTGAAAAGTTTTTTTCAAAAAAAGGAATGCATTGGCAAGCGATGTATGATACACTTAAGATATAAAAAAGGAAAGGAGCAGATAAAAATGAACAGATTTGCAATTGTAGGATTCGGAAGTCGCGGAACGATGTTCGCGAATCTGATCGCGCGTGACAAAGAATCTGAACTCGTAGCCGTGGCGGAAAAATATCCGCATAACAGAAGAAAGGCGCATGAAGAATTCGGCGTGCCCGAAAAGATGTGTTTTGAAAGCGCGGAAAGCTTTTTTGAAGCCGGAAAACTTTGCGACGCGGTATTTATCTGTACGCAGGACGCACAGCATTATGCGCATGCGATGAAGGCGTTGGAACTCGGATACGATATATGCCTTGAAAAGCCGGCAGCGGTTACGATCGAACAATGTGTAGAAATCCGCGATACGGCGAACAGGCTGGGAAGAAAAGTGATGCTGACGCACGTTTTGAGATATTCGCCGTTTTATAAAAAGATCAAAGAGCTGATCGATAACGGGTCGCTCGGACAGGTCGTGACGGTGAATCAGACGGAAAACGTCGCGTATTGGCATTTTGCGTTGAGTTATGTGCGCGGTCCGTGGAGACGTATGGAGGAGAGTACGCCGACGATTATAGCGAAGTGCTGCCACGATCTGGATATCATCGGATGGCTGATGGGAGAAAAATGTACGGCGGTGAATTCATTCGGCGGACTGTATTATTACAATGCGGATCATGCGCCGGAGAAGAGCGCGGAATTTTGTGTGGACTGCGACGAAAGCGTAAAGGAAAAGTGCCTGTATAATGCTTATAAAATTTATCCGGAAAGGATTAAAAAAGCCGTTGTCGGCGGTCTTTCCGAATACGGCGATCGGGATATATATGACCTGCTTGCGGACAGAAAGCACGTCTGGGGCAGATGTGTTTTTCACGGGGATAACGATGCCGTCGATCATCAGGTCGTCGATATGCTCTTTGAAAGCGGCGCCACGGCGCATCTGACAATGACTGCATTTTCCGAAAGATGTTACCGCTTTATCAAGGTGCACGGAACGGATGGGGAAGTGTTCGGAGATGTGGACGAGGGTATTCTGCATTATACGCCTTTCGGAGGAAAAGAGCAGCTCATCGACGTGAACGTCGGCGCGGAAGTCGAGCTTGACGACGGACACGGCGGAGGAGATTATTATCTTTATCAGGATTTTAAAGAATATATCACGACAGGGAAACCGAGCGTTTCGAGAACGTCGATCGATAAATCCATCGAAAGTCACCTCATCGGATTTCTGGCGGAAGAAAGTCGTAAAAACGGCGGGAAAACGATGCAGATCAAATAAACGAAACAAACGAAAAACAGCATAAATCGGCGCGGAAAATTCCGCGCCGATTTAAATTACAGCAGACAGAAACATTATAAGATTTATCTGTTTTTTACTAACAATTTCTCAAGTAGTGCCACGCCGAGATACATCAGCGTTGCAAGCAGACAGAGAACGACGGTTGCCGCCATAACGAGATCGAGTTTAAAAACCTGACCGCCGTAAACGATAAGGTAACCGAGCCCGGCTTTGGAAGTCATGTATTCGCCCATCACGGAACCGATCCAGGCCATGCCGACATCGATTTTCAACGTGCTGATAAACGTTTTGATACTTCCGGGAACGACGAGTTTTCTTAAAATCTGAAACTTTGTCGCACCCATGGAGCGGAGCAAAAGGATTTTTTCCTTATCGGCGGAGAGAAAGCCGTTGAGCATATTGATGATGGTGACGATGATGCCGATGAGCACCGCCATCAGAATAATGGACTTGCTGCCGCTGCCGCACCAAACGATGATGATCGGTCCGAGCGCGATTTTCGGCAGGGCGTTCAAAACGATCAGATAAGGCTCAAAAACTCTGCGTGCGATCTCCGACCACCATAGAAGCAGTGCGATGACCGTGCCCAGAACAACGGCGATGACAAATCCGATCAGCGTTTCATAAAGCGTAATGCCGATATGGTAGAACAAGTTATCGTTTCTGATGAGATCGGCGATGGTTTCCGCGATTCGTTTCGGACTGCTGCTGATAAAGGCGTCGATCACGCCCGCATCTGCAAAAATCTGCCACAACAGGAGAACGGCAGCAAGAAAACCGAGTCCGAGCGACCAGACAACCGCCGTTCTGGCACGCAGTTTTTTGAGATAGCGGATATGATCGGCGGAAAATTTTTTTTGTGTACCGGTAAAGTTTTTCATTCGTTCAGCTCCTTCCACAATAATTCAAACCATTTGGAAAAATCGGGTTTTTCCCGTCGTTTCAGCGGCGACTCTTCGCCATAGGGAAGTTCGTGCACGTATTTCACGCGGCAGGGTCTTTGAGAAAGTACGATGATGGTGTCGGACATGGAAATAGCTTCCGAAATGTCGTGCGTGACGAGAATCGTGGATTTGCCTTCATCCCGTATGATTTTGTAAACGTCGTTGCATACGGAAAGTCTGGTCTGATAATCCAGAGCGGAAAACGGTTCGTCTAAAAGCAGAATGTCGGGATTGAACGAAAGCGTACGGATCAGTGCGGCGCGCTGACGCATCCCTCCCGAAAGTTCTGCGGGGTAATTTTTGCGAAATTCATATAAACCGTACTTTTTGAGGAGCGTATCGGCGTAGGCGACATGTTCCTTATCGAGCTTTTTCATGATTTCCAGCGGCAAAAAAATGTTTTTTTCAATTGTTCGCCACGGAAAAAGCTGATCTTTTTGCAACATATAGCCGAAATGCGCGTGTGCTTTTTTTACACTGATCGTACCGTGTGTAGGACGCATCAGTCCGGCAATCAGGGAAAGTATGGTTGTTTTTCCGCATCCGGACGGTCCTATGATCGATATGAATTCGCCTTCATGCAACCGGAAAGATAAATTTTTTACGGCATGAATTTCATCTGTTTTTGTTTGATAAATCAACGCTACGTCATTCACATCCAGAAGTGTTTCTTTCATATTTTTTCTCCCGTAACACAACTCGATTAACGAAACAGCGCCTCCGCAAATGAATTGTTCACGATTTTCTCAAAAGGAACGCGTTCGTCGAGTTCGCCTGCATTTTGCATGATATCCTGTAAGCGGTTATAACTTTCTTCACTCATGGTAAGGTCGTCTGTCCATGCGTCGATCGCTTTATAACTGACGACGGAAGTCGTCAACGATTCGACGGACGTAGAGGGAAACTGCGGCTGAATGGCTTGTGCAATCTCTTCGTCGCTCGCCTCCGCCATATAATCGTATGCTTTTTTGAGCGCTTTCAGGAAAGATTCTATAGTGGTTTTGTTTTCATTGATATAACTTTGTTTCGCCACAAACGACGTGTAAGGAACTTCGCCTGCGCCCTCGCCGACGCTCGCCACGACGTATCCTTTTCCGGCTTTTTCATATTCGGAGGCGAGAGGCTCAAACATCGTGCAGTAATCGCCGGTGCCTTCTTCAAAAGCGGCGGTCATCAGATCGAACTGTACGTCGGTGATGAGTTCGCAGTCGGTGCCGTCGTAAAGACCGTGCTGGTTGATGAGATATTCAAAGGTCATCATGGGTACGCCGCCGGGTCTGCCCGCCAAAATTCCCTTTCCACGGAGATCGGTCCATTCAAAATCCGGTTCGTCCACGCGGGATACGAGGAACGATCCGTCCTTTTGCGTAAGCTGTCCGAATACGATGGGGTAATCGGTCTTTCCCTGATTATATACGTATAAACTCGATTCCGGTCCCATCAGTCCGATCTGTGCGCTGCCCGCAAGTACCGCGGTCATCACTTTATCGGCTCCGCCGCCGTTCGTCAGTTCGATTCTTAATCCTTCTTCTTCAAAATAACCGTTTTCGATCGCCACGTATAACGGCGCGTAAAATACGGAATGCGTAACTTCGTTCAGTTCGATGGTTTTAAATTGAT
This sequence comes from uncultured Clostridia bacterium, assembly GCA_944367565.1. GTDB lineage: Bacteria > Bacillota > Clostridia > Christensenellales > Borkfalkiaceae > UMGS775. The sequence continues at coordinate 4,758 of CALVWR010000017.1, read as the reverse complement.
CGTCGTCATTCTTGCACCCGACGAAGGGAACGGCAAGCATGACGACCGCCAGAATTGATGCGATTAGTTTTCTCATGATGAATCTCCAAAAATTTTAGTATAGTTCATTGTATGAAATCTCATTTATATTTGACAATCGGCGAGAAATTTTATATAATAAATGTCAAACATTACGATTGAAAAATACGCGGTTTTGGAGAGAAAGCATGGAAAAAACGTACAATCCCGGCAGTTTTGAAAAAGAAATTTACAAAAACTGGGAAGAAAAGGGGTATTTTAATGCGGAAGTAAATACCGAGAAACTTCCTTTCACCATTATGATGCCGCCTCCGAACATTACGGGACAGCTTCATATGGGGCACGCGCTGGATGAAACGTTACAGGATATTCTCACGCGTTTTATGCGGATGAACGGGTATTCTGCGCTCTGGCTCCCCGGAACCGATCATGCGTCGATTGCGACGGAAGTGAAGATTGTGGAACAGCTTGCCGAGGAAGGACTGACCAAAGCGGACGTGGGCAGAGAGGAATTCTTGCGCCGCGCCTGGGCGTGGAAGGAAAAATACGGCGGCAGGATCGTGGAACAACTGAAATGCCTCGGTTCGTCCTGCGATTGGAGCAAGCTGGCGTTCACTATGGATGAGCGCTGTTCCCGTGCGGTTCGCGAAGTATTCGTGAATCTTTATGAAAAAGGTCTGATTTATCGCGGCGCGCGGATCATCAACTGGTGTCCGGAATGTAAGACCGCGCTTTCCGATGCGGAAGTGGAATATTCGGAGGAAGCTTCGTCGTTATGGTATATTAAATATCCGGTGAAGGACAGCGACGAATTTATTACGGTTGCAACGTCCAGACCGGAAACCATGTTGGGTGATACCGCCGTAGCCGTCAATCCGAAAGATAAACGCTATACGAAGTTTTTGGGGAAGACGCTGATTTTACCGCTTGTCGGAAAAGAGATTCCGTTGATCGACGATGCGTATGTGGAAACGGATTTCGGAACGGGCGCGGTGAAGATCACGCCGGCGCACGATCCGAACGACTTTGAAGTGGGATTGCGTCACGGTCTTGAAGTGATCAACGTACTCGGCGAGGACGGGCGCGTGAATGAAAACGGCGGGAAATACTGCGGGATGAAAGCGCTTGACGCCCGGAAAGTCATTGTGGAAGAGTTGGAGCGGCAAGGCCTTTTGGTAAAGAAGGAAGAATTGCGTCACAATGTCGGGCATTGTTATCGTTGTCATACCGTTGTCGAGCCGCTGGTATCAAAGCAATGGTTTGTGAAGATGAAACCGCTTGCCGATCCTGCGATCGAAGCGGTGAAGAAAAAGAAGATCGCATTTACGCCGCAGCGTTTTTCCAAGATTTATTACAATTGGATGGAAAACGTAAAAGACTGGTGTATATCGAGACAGTTGTGGTGGGGCCATCGGATTCCGGTATTTTATTGTGACGATTGCGGAGAGATGACCGTATCAAAAACAGACATCACTGTATGTCCGAAATGCGGATCGACGCATATCCGGCAGGATGAAGACGTGCTTGACACCTGGTTTTCTTCTGCATTGTGGCCGTTTTCCACGCTCGGATACCCTGAGAAAACGGCGGAACTGGAATATTTTTATCCTACGGATGTTTTGGTTACCGGATACGATATTATCTTTTTCTGGGTTGCGCGGATGATATTTTCCGGATTGGAACACATGAAACGGATTCCGTTCAAAGATGTTCTGATACACGGGCTGGTCCGCGACGCACAGGGAAGAAAGATGAGCAAATCTCTCGGAAACGGCGTAGATCCGATGGAGATCATCGCCAAATATGGCGCCGATACGTTGCGTTTCTCTTTGGTGAACGGCATTGCGCCGGGAAGCGATCTTCGATTTTCCGAGGAAAAACTGGAAGGATCGCGCAATTTTATGAATAAAATATGGAATGCTTCCCGTTTTGTTCTTCTCAATGCGCAGGATAAGGACATTCCGGATTTTGCAAGCTGCCGTCTTACCGTTGCGGATAAGTGGATTCTTGCAAAGCTTAACCGTGTCATCCGAGAAGTTACGATCAATCTGAAGAAATACGAAATGGGCATTGCGCTTGCACAGCTTTACGATTTTGTATGGAGCGATTTCTGCGACTGGTATATCGAACTTACCAAGCCGGTGCTTTACGGCGACGATGAAAATTTGCGGAATCAGACGCTGTCCGTGTTGATTCATGTGCTGGAAGAAACGCTGAAATTATTGCATCCGTTTATTCCGTTTGTCACGGAAGAGATTTATCAGAACATTCCTTCGCACGGCGAAAGTCTGATGATCTGTGAATTTCCCCGTTTCAATGCCAAAAACAATTATCCGAAACAAAAAGCGGATATGGAATCGGTCATGGAAATCATCAAGGGGATCCGCAATATCCGAGCGCAAGTAGGGGCGGCGCCGTCCAAAAAGGTAAAACTTTACGTCAAGACCCAGATGCGGAAACTGATTAAGGACACCGCCGTTTACATCGAAAAACTCGCCGGCGTTCAGGAAATCGTATTTATTGCAGGGAAAGAAGATCTGACGGAAAAGACCGTTTCGCAGATTATCAACGAATTTGAGTTGTATATTCCTTTGGGCGAGCTCGTCGATACGGATAAGGAGATTGCGCGGTTAAAAGGCGAAAAAGAGCGGGTGGAAAACGAGATTCAGCGCGCAAACGCAAAACTTTCCAACAACGGCTTTTTGGAAAAGGCTCCGAAAGAACTGGTCAACAAAGAACGGGAAAAACTGAATAAGTTCATTGAGATGCGCAAGAAAATCCTTGCGGAGATCAAAAGCTATGAAGCGTAATGATCGGAAGGCGGCGCCGAAATGTTGATTCCGTTCAGACGTGGAAATTTTTTTCGTGCGCTCTGATTGCGCGGGGATGCAGGAGAATACGTAAATAATTTTTGTTACGCGTTATGCGCGCCGGAGCAAAAAAACTACGTCGATAAAATGCAATAAAAGTAAAAAAACGGTCCCGCCTCCGAAAAACGGAGGCGGGACCGTTTATACAGTTATACATACATTCGGTTACAGATCATTCGGCGGCAAAGATGCCGCAATCGATAATTTTGATATCCGTATCCTTGCAGCAGACGGATATGACATAATCTTCATATTTTACGGTTTTGGTCTGAACGGGTTGCAGTTCCTGACAGTAAAAGACGTTGTCGCCGTCAAGTACGATATTTTTCAGTTCGGCGGCAACGGAACCTGCCTTATATTTTATAAAACTTTCCGCTTTGGTCCAGAGAGTATAGAACTGGACGGCGTTTTGCGGTTCGACTCCGAAATATTTTTTGGATAGTTTGGTCTTATCGGTGTTTTTGATTTTTTCAATATCCACGCCGACGGTATGCTTTTTGCAAAAGGCGATGCAGACGCGGTCTCCGCTGTGAGAGATATTGAAGTAAATATCCGATTCTACCAGACCGAGTTTTCCGTAAGGCGTGCGCGTCAGCCCGGATTCGTCGGCAACGATGCCGTATTCTTTTTCGAGAATGTAAAAAAGAAAATCATGAGAGTGTACTTTATCGCACTTTGTTAAAAAAATCGTAACCATATATTTATTGTATAGCAGAACCCGATCGTTGTCAATAGTGTATTTTAAATTTCGTACAATACTTAAGAAAATTGACATTTATAAAAAGAACCTGTATAATAATTGAAAGTCGGAAACAAGGAGAGAGAAATGGATTTTAATCAGATTTTACAGGAAATCGTAAATTGGTTGAGTACGAGCGGTGTAAAACTCGTTCTGGGGCTGATCGTCTTTATCATTGCGTGCAAGATTGTGAACGGACTGAGCAAGCGGATAAGGAAGCAGATGGAAAAGAAAAATACGGAAAAAACCATTGTTTCCGTCACATATAAGGTGTTACGGACAGGATTGAAATTGGTTCTGTTTGTGCTTCTTCTCGGATTTTGGGGGATCGATACGGCGGGAATCGGCGCGGTGATCGCGTCCGCGGGCGTGGCGTTGGGACTTGCAATGCAAGGTTCTTTATCCAATCTTGCCGGCGGTATTCTGATCGTAATTCTTCATCCGTTCCGTCTGGGCGATTATATTTCGGCGCAAGGCGAGGAAGGCACAGTGGAAGAAATTTCCATTTTTTATACGTATCTCGTTTCACCGGACAATAAGGCCATTATGATTCCGAACGGGTCCTTACTGAACGGAAATATTACAAATTACTCGAAAAAGAGTATCAGAAGGGTCGATTTGCTTTATTCTGTGAGTTACGGCGACGATTTCGAGCGGGCAAAAGCCGCAATTTTAGATATTGCATCCGAAAACGAAATGGTGCTGAAAGATCCCGCGCCGTTTGTCCGGGTAAAGACGCATGGCGCGAGTTCCATCGATATCGTCGCGCGTCTTTGGGTAAACAGCGGCGATTACTGGAGCGTTTATTTCCAGATGCAGGAAGACGTAAAGAAACGGTTTGATAAGGATGGCATTTCCATTCCGTTCCCGCAACTCGATGTACACCTCGACAAGGCGGAATAATCACAGTTTCCGCAACCGGGCGTTGTCTCGACAAGGCGGAATAATTACGAAAAACTACGGTATTATCAACGTTTTCGGGGAAACAGCAATTCTTAAAGCGTTTACTTTTGGATGCAGGAAGACGTAAAGAAACGGTTTGATAAGGATGGCGTTTCCATTTCGTTCCCGCAACTCGATGTACACCTCGACAAGGCGGAATAATCACGATTTTTGCAACCAGGTGTTGTC
>CALVWR010000016.1 GCA_944367565.1 uncultured Clostridia bacterium | reverse complement strand
TTTAAGCGATATTTTTTCGCATTGACTTCTGCGAAATCTGTGCTACGATAGCCGCAACGAAACGGCAAAATTTGGAGCGTTTATTTTCGTTCAACGATGATGCCAAAGTAATCAATGGCAAAAAATAATACGAACCCGTTTTCAGAGTTCGTATTATTCACTAATGGCGGAGAAGGAGGGATTTGAACCCTCGAGACGCTTTTGACGCCTACACGATTTCCAATCGTGCGCCCTCGGCCGGACTAGGCGACTTCTCCGTCGGCAGTAATAAATTATAATATAAACCGAACAAAAAGGCAAGTCCTTTTCGGGAATTTTTTAAAATTTACAAGGATTTATATTTTTTTACGGTTTTTTCACAGCGTTGCCGCGTTTTATTTGTGCTTCCGCACCGTTCGTGATACAATAATAGAAAAACGCGGAGAGGACGCTATGATCGAAAAAACCAACGTGATGCGTATTTTTGACAGGATGAAAATTCCTTATCGGATATATACCTATGAAGGCGGCGCGCTGAGCGGAACGGAAGTTGCGGCGCAGCTTTGTCAGGATTGCAAAAAGGTTTTCAAAACGCTGGTGACGGTTTCAAAGTCGCTCAGATATTATGTTTTCATGATTCCCGTCGCCGCGGAGCTCGATTTGAAAAAAGCGGCGTCCTGCGTGGGGGAAAAAGCGCTTTCGATGCTGAAGAGCAAGGAGCTGCTCCCCCTTACGGGGTATGTTCACGGAGGATGTTCGCCCGTGGGGATGAAAAAGTATTTTCCGACCGTAATCGATCGGAGCGCGCTTCATTGCGATACGATTATCTTCAGCGGAGGGAAAATCGGATATCAGGTTGAAACGACGCTCGGCGACCTTCAGCGTGCCGTCAAGACGGCTGTGGGGGATCTTATCGTCGGAACGGCGGACGGAGAAACAAAAACGTGCGCGACGGGGGATGCGGCGGACGGTTTTTCCGAAAAGAGCGGACGCGCATATTGACAAACCGGAAAGGGTATAGTAAACTGTAGATATAAATTTATAAAAAGCGGGGAAGGGATGAAGAAAGCGGTATTAAAAGAAATTCTTGCTTATTTTTTCATCGTGCTGATGGCGGCGATCCAGGCGGCGGTGTATCATGTTTTCATATTCCGCAACGATTTTGCGCCGGCGGGCGTGGGCGGGATCGTCACGATGGTGCAGTATGCGCTGCATTTTGATGCGGGATATCTGAATCTCATCATCAACATACCGCTTGCGCTGCTGGTTTTCTTTCTTGCCGACAGAAAATATGCGCTCCGCTCGTTTCTTTTTGTGGCGGTGTTTTCCGGGATGCTGTTCGTATGGGAGGCCGTCGGACTGTATCAATACGACGCAGGCGAAAGCAGAATTCTCGCGGTCATTGCGGCGGGAGCGATCATCGGCGTGGTATACGGCTTTTCCCTGCGCATGGATTCTTCCACGGGCGGAACGGATTTTCTCGCCGCGCTGGTGCATAAGGTAAAGCCGCAATATTCGCTGGTGTGGGTGATTTTCGTATTGAATGCGTCGGTGGCGGTGGTGTCCTTTTTCGTTTACGGTCAGCAGATGGAGCCGGTCATTTTATGTTTGCTGTATTGCTTTTTGCAATCGCGCATTTCGGACGGCATTCTCAAAGGCTTTTCCTCCGCGCTGAAAGTGGAGATCGTGACCGATAAACCGGACGAACTGACGGAAAAACTGCTCAGCGGCGTGCATCACGGCGTTACGGAAATTGCCGCGCGCGGCGGCTATTCCCATAGCGAAAAGACGATGCTCGTCTGTCTCATCAACAAGCGCGACCTGCCGTCGTTTAAGAAGATTCTTGCCGAGTTTGAAAATACGTTTGCCTATGTTTCTTCGGTCAACGATGTTTACGGCAGATTTTTCCGCAACAACGTGCTTTGACCGAAAGAAAGCGAAAATCGTCCCGAACGGCTTCCGTCGAGGGCGATTTTTTCTTTGAAACGGGCAAAAAGACGGCGAAATGCTTGCAAAAATTTGTTTTCTTGTGGTAAAATATTCTTTAAATAAATCATACATACGGAGTCGTTACAATGGAATATCAGTTTGCCGAACGCGTAAAGAATCTTTCCGGCAACGCGATCAGAGAAATTTTTAAAGTGCTTTCCGACAAAGAAATGATCTCCTTTGCCGGCGGAATGCCTGCGGCGGAGTGTCTGCCCGCCGCAAAAGTGAAGGAGTTTGCCGACGAACTTCTGACAACGCTTCCCGTAAAGATGCTACAATACGGCGAAACGGAAGGCTATATGCCGCTGCGGGAAAGTTTTCTCAAATATGTATCAAACGTAGGGATTAAAGGCTATACGGCGGACAACGCGTTGATCGTCAGCGGCGGACAGCAGGGAATCGATCTGATGTTCAAGACCTTCTGCGAAAAAGGCGATAAGATTCTGGTGCAGAACCCCACCTATCTGGCGGTGCTCCACATTGCGCGTACGTATCAGCTGCAGCCCGTCGGGTTCGATTGCGGCGAGGACGGCGTGGACCCGGACGATCTGGAACGTAAGATCAGAGAACATCATCCCAAACTCGTGTATATCGTGCCGAATTTTTCCAATCCTACGGGAAAAACGCTTCGGTTGGAAACGAGAAAAAAGATCGTGGAGATCGCGGAAAAATACGACGTTGTCGTCATTGAGGACGATCCCTACGGCAGAATCCGTTATGCGGGCGAACATCTGCCGAGCATCAAGAGTTTCGATCAGGACGGACATGTCGTCTACATCACCAGCACGTCCAAGACCATTGCGCCGGCGCTTCGCGTGGGACTGACGGTGGCGGATGAAAAGATCATCCGCAAGATGGCGATCTGTAAGCAGGCGGTCGACGTGCAGACGGTGACGCTGGCGCAGGCGATCGTGGAGAAGTTTATTTCCACGGGCGAGATCGATAAGGGGATCGCGCGCAGTCTGCCGATCTATAAGAAGAAAGCGGAGATTATGCTTTCCTCTCTCGACGAATATATGCCGTCTTCTTTCGTGCATACCGTACCGGAGGGCGGGCTGTTCATCTGGGGCGAATTCACCGACGGGACGAGCGCAAAAGCGAAGTTCCGCGAAGCGGTGGAAAACAAAGTGGCGTTTGTTTCGGGCAACGATTTCTTCGCCGACGGCAGCGGGGACAACACGATGCGGCTGAACTTTTCCAACGCCACGCCCGAACAGATCGTGACGGGCGTGAAGCGGTTGGCGGCGATCTTCCGCAAGTAAGAGGAGAAAAAAGATCATGGCGAAAAGCGCATACGATATATTAAAAGAACGCGGATTTATCAAACAGACGGTCTTTGAAGACGATCTGAAAAAGATGCTCGAGGAGGAAAAAGTTCCCTTCTATGTGGGATTCGATCCCACGGCGGATTCTCTGCATATCGGGCATTATATTCCCATCATGGCGATGGCGCATATGCAGCGCGCGGGGCATAAACCCATCGCGCTCTTCGGCGGCGGCACGGGCATGATCGGCGATCCGTCCGGGAGAAGCGATCTTCGCCAGATGATGACGAAAGAGACCATTCAGCATAACATCGCCTGTTTTAAAAAGCAGATGAGCCGTTTTATCACCTTCGAGGGAGAAAACGCCGCGATCATGGTGGATAACGGCGACTGGCTGCTGGATCTGAATTACATCGATTTTCTGCGCGATATCGGCGTATATTTTTCCGTCAACAAGATGCTCACCGCGGAATGCTATAAATCGCGCATGGAGAAGGGGCTGACCTTTCTCGAATTCAATTATATGCTGATGCAGGCGTATGATTTTCTGAAACTGTATCACGATTACGGATGCGTTCTGGAAATGGGCGGCGACGATCAGTGGAGCAATATGCTGGCGGGGGCGGATCTGATCCGCAGAAAGCTGCAGAAGCCGGCATATGCCATGACGTTTACCCTGCTTTTGACGAGCGAGGGGAAGAAGATGGGCAAGACGGCGAAGGGTGCGCTGTGGCTGGACGAAAACAAGACCACGCCGTATGAATTTTATCAGTATTTCCGCAACGTGGAGGACGTCAAGGTCAATGAATGTATGCGGCTTCTCACGTTCATGGAGATGGAAGAGATCGAAGAGCTTACGAAGTACGGCGACGAGCGCATGAACGCCGCAAAAGAACGGCTTGCGTTCGAAGTGACGAAGCTCGTGCACGGCGAGGAGAAAGCGTTGCAGGCGCAAAAGCAGGCGCGCGCGGCGTTCGGCGGCGGAAGCGAAGAAGATATGCCGACGGTAAACGTATCTGCGGCGACGAAATCGGTTGCCGACGTCATGGTGGCGGCGGGCGTGGCGAAGTCCAAAGGCGAAGCAAAGCGGCTCATCGAGGGCGGCGGCGTTTCCGTGGACAACGGGAAGATTTCGGACGCATTTGCCGAAATTCCCGCAAATGCGGCGGAAAAAGGGGAATTTATTCTGCATAAAGGTAAGAAAACGCATATCAGAATCGTGCTGCAATGAAGGATTATTACAGCGTGGAAAAGGAAGCGGTCAGCGAATACACGGTGGAGCGTTCGCGTTTCATCACGCACATCGCGCCGGCGGAAAACGAGGAAGAAGCGAAGGCCTACGTTGCAAAGATCAGGAAAGCACATTCGCTTGCCACGCATAACTGTTACGCGTACATCGCGGACGAGGCGGGGCTGAAACAGAAGTTTTCCGACGACGGCGAACCGCAGGGAACGGCGGGGCTGCCGATGCTCGAGGTGCTGAAAGCGCGCGAACTGAAGAAATGCGTTGCGGTGGTCACGCGGTATTTCGGCGGCGTGAAGCTGGGTGCGGGCGGACTTGTGCGCGCTTACGCGAAAGCGGTTGCCGACGGCGTGCTTGCGGCGAAGATCGTAAAGTACACGGTGTGCGTTTTCCCGAAAGTGACGGCGGATTACGAATCCTATGCGAAGATCTTACAATTTGCGGAAAACAAAAAATATAAAATAACAGATACGCAATTTTCCGAATATGCGACGGTACGTTTTGCGATCCCGACAAAGGAACTGGAAAAATTCAGGGAAGATTTTGCCGGGTACTTCAACGGCAGGCTGGAAGCGGAAACGTCGGGGACGGGATATTACGCATTCGGGGAGTAAAAAAATGGAAATCGAATTTTGCGAAAGAAAAACTTTGAAGGAAAAGCCGCATGACGGCGAAGAACTCGGCTTCGGCAAACTGTTTACCGACTATATGTTCTCCATGATCTACGACGAAGGTATAGGTTGGCACGATGCGAAGATCTCGCCGTACGGCGATTTGGCGATGAGTCCGGCGACGTCGGTTCTGCATTACGCGCAGGGCGTATTTGAAGGGGCAAAGGCGTTTTACGGCAAGGACGGCATCCGGGTATTCCGCATCCGCGAGAACTTCAACCGCATGAACCGTTCCTGCGACCGGATGTGTATGCCGCGCGTGGACGTGGACTTCGTCTGCGACGCGCTGTTCAGACTGCTGAAAATCGAAAAGGACTGGATCCCGAAAGCCGACGGAACGGCGCTGTATATCCGTCCGCTGATGATCGCGGACAGCGCGGAACTCGGCGTACATGCCAGCAAAAAATATCTGTTTTATATTATTTTGTCGCCGGTGGGCGCCTACTACAAGAACGGACTCGCACCGACGAAGATCTATGTGGAAGATCATTACGCGAGAACGGTTGCCGGCGGCACGGGGGAAGCGAAGTGCCTCGGGAATTACGCCGGGAGCATCAAGGCTTCGGAAGAAGCGCAGAAGAAAGGATACGATCAGGTGCTGTGGCTGGACGGCGTACATAAAAAATACATCGAAGAAGTGGGGTCGATGAACATTTTTTTCGTCATCGGCAACGAAGTCGTGACGCCCAAACTGAACGGTTCCATTCTTCCCGGCATCACGCGCAAAAGCTGTCTTGAAATTCTGCGCGACAACGGGTATAAAGTCAGCGAGAGAACGCTGCCGCTGAAGGAAGTGGTGAAAGCGCATAAAAAGGGCAGACTCAAAGAAGTGTTCGGCACGGGAACGGCGGCGGTCATCTCGCCGGTGGGACTGCTCGGCGTCGGAAGTGAAAATCTTGAAGTCAACGGCGGAAAAATGGGCGAGATCACGAAGTTTTTATACGACGAGATCACCGGCATTCAGCACGGCGTTAAGGAAGACAAATACGGCTGGATCACGGTGATTTGATGGGTAAAATTACCGAAATTTCTCCGCAGGCGAAGGATAAAACGCGCGTCAACGTGTATATCGACGGCGCCTTTGTCTGCGGACTGAGTTTGGAAACGGCGGTGAAATACCGTCTGAAAGCGGGCGCGGAGATCGATGAGGAGCGCCTGAAAGAAATCGAATTCGACAGCGAAAGGCAAACCGCTTTGGAAAAAGCGGTGGGGCATATTTCAAAAAGCATGAAAACAGAGCGGGAAATCGCGCTCTTTTTGTCGCGGAAGGGATATGGAGACGCTGTCGTTTCTTTTATTTTGGAAAAGCTGAAATCGTACGGCTATGCAGACGACGCCGCCTATGCAAGGGCGTATGTTTCGGCGCAGAAAGGAAAGAAAGGCGCAAGGCTGATCGGCGCTGCATTGCGGGCGAAAGGCGTGAGGGAAGAGACGATTGCAGACGCGCTGCGGGACGTTGAACAGGACGGCGAGGCGGCGAGGAAGGCCGCCGAAAAGTATATGCGCGGCAAGGGACGGGAGGAAAAGGAGATTCAGAAACTGTACCGTCATCTGATCAGCCGCGGTTTTTCTTACGAGGAAGCGTCGGCGGTGGCAAAGGAGTATCGGGAATGCAGAGAATTTTGAGCGTTGCGCAGATGCGCGCGGCGGATAAATACACCATTGAAGAATTGGGCATACCGGAACGCACGCTGATGGAACGTGCGGGGGAAGCGGTCGCGGAAGAGATCAAAAGCCGTTTTAAAGGCGGAAGGATTCTGTTTGTCTGCGGAAAAGGCAATAACGGCGGCGACGGGCTGGTTGCCGCGCGGTTGTTAAGGAACGTACACGGATTTTCCGTCTTTGTGCTGAAGATCGCTTCGGGAGAGACGGAAAAACTCGAGGCGGAATACGACATCGTCGTAGACTGTATTTTCGGCACGGGACTCAGCCGCGACGTTACGGGAGAAATCGCAGAAATCATCGAAAAGATCAATGCGAAACAATGCTTCAGGATCAGCGTGGACATTCCGAGCGGACTCAACGGAGACAACGGGCTCGTCATGGGAAAAGCGATCAGGGCGGACATGACGATCTCCGTGCAGGAATATAAGACGGGGCATTTTCTGAACGACGGAAAGGATTATTGCGGAAAGATCGTCAACAGGGACATCGGCATCGCGGTATTCGAAGAGGATTTTGCGCAACGCTGCGAAACGGAAGATTTGAAGCCGTTTTTTCCGAAGCGCAGAGAGAATACGCACAAAGGCAGTTACGGACGCGCGGCGGTGATCGGCGGAAGCAAAGAATATTTCGGGTCGGTGCTTCTTTCCGCGAACGCGCTTGCCGCGCTGAAGACCGGCGCGGGATACGGGGAGTTGCGGGTGCCGGAGAGCCTGTTTTCCCTGTATGCGGGCAAAGTTCCCGAACTGATCACGCACACCTTTTCGGATGAAAACGGCAAGTTGCGGTTTTGCGAAAGAGAATTTGAAGCGCTGATAGCGGCGGACGCATTGGCGATCGGCATGGGACTGGGAGTCAGCGAGGAAGTGTATCGCGCCGTGTGCTGGCTGACGCAAAACTGCGGCGGACGACTGATCGTCGACGCGGACGGACTCAATTCTCTTGCGGCGTACGGCGTGCAGGCGCTGAAAAACGCGAAAGCGGATGTAGTGCTCACGCCGCATATAAAGGAATTTTCCCGGCTTACGGGATTGGCGACGGAGGAGATTCTGCGCGCGCCCGTGGAAAGCGCGAAGGCGTTTTATGAAAAATACGGCGTAAACGTATTGCTGAAGAGCGCGACGAGCGTTCTTGTCGGCAAAGGCGGAACGGTGCTGAATACGACGGGCAACAGCGGCATGGCGAAGGGCGGAAGCGGAGACGTGCTTTCGGGAACGATCGCGGGGATCGCGGCGAGGGGATTTTCGGCATTTGACGCGGCTGCGGCGGGAGCGTTTTTATGCGGCAGAGCGGGAGAACTCGCGGCGACGGAGCAGAACGAATATGCCGTGACGCCGTCGGATACGGCGGCGCACCTGTATCTTGCGGAAAACGAGATCATGAACAGTTAAGCAAAAAACGGCGGCGCGATTTCACGAAACGCGCAACAAAGCCGTCGCGGAAAAAACGGAACAAAAAGGGAAGAGATGAAAGCAGAGACAAGAAAAAAACTGATAGACGTGGCGGCGGGACGCAAAAAGGCGGAACTCGTGCTGAAGGGTGCGAAGATCGTCAACGTGTTCACGCAGAAGATCGAAACGGGCGATCTCGCGGTGGAAAGCGGATATATCGCGGGAATCGGCAGCTATGAAGGGCGAGAGGAAATCGACTGCGGCGGGAAATATCTGATCCCCGGACTGATCGACGGACATATGCACATCGAAAGCACGCAGCTCACGCCGGGGGAACTGGCGAAGGCGATCGTTCCGCACGGGACGACGACGCTGATCGCCGATCCGCACGAGATTGCGAACGTCTGCGGACTTGCCGGCATCGAATATATTGCAAAGGCGGCGGCGAAAACGCCGCTGACGGTAAAGGTAATGTTTCCGTCCTGCGTGCCTGCCACGCCGTATGAGAACAGCGGAGCGATTCTCGACGCAAAGGAAGTCGGGGTGCATATCGGGGACGAGCACATCTGGGGACTGGGAGAATTCATGAATTATCCCGGCGTGATCGGCGCGGCGCAAGAGGACGTGGAAAAGCTGTGCGCGGCGGAGCGGCGCGGCTGTGTGATCGACGGACACGCGCCCGCCCTGACGGGAAAACAGCTGAACGCATATTTATGCGGCGGGATTATGACCGATCACGAGTGCGTTTCGGAAGAGGAGATCGAAGAGAAGATCGCCCGCGGGATGTATATTCACCTGCGGGAAGGTTCGGCAACGCGCAACGCCGCGCGCAATGCGAAGGCGGTGCGCGCGGAAACGATGCGGCGGTTTATTCTCTGCACCGACGATCGCCACGCCTGCGACTTAAAACACGGGGGACACGTGGACAATATTTTGCGGATTCTGGTGGAAAACGGCGTAGATCCGATCTGGGCGGTTATTATGGGAACGCTCAATACGGCGGAATGTTACCGTTTGCACGGATACGGGGCGCTCGCGCCGGGATATGCGGCGGATATCGTGTGCATGGAAGATCTGCGTTCGTTCGATGCGGCGTTCGTCATCAAGGACGGAAAGCTCGTTGCGAAGGACAAAAAGGCGCTGTTCACCTGTGAACGGTATACGGACGAGCGGGTAAAAAACACCGTCCATACGGCGAAACTGAAAGAAAGCGATTTCGATATCTGCCCGCGTTCCGAAAACGTAAAGGTCATCCGGCTTTTACATCATAACGTCGTGACGGAGAAGGCGGTGCGCAAGATCCGGATCAAGGACGGAAAAGCGGATGTAGCGGGAACGGACATTCTGAAACTCGCGGTAGTGGAGCGGCACAAGGCGACGGGGAATGTCGGACTCGGTTTTATCGAGGGATACGGACTGAAAAACGGTGCGATCGCGTTGACGGTATCGCACGATTCGCATAATATCATCGTGCTCGGAGATACCTCCGCGAATATGTATGCCGCGGCGGAAGAGATCGTGCGGATCGGCGGGGGAATGGTGCTTGTGAAAGACGGAAAGGTGAAGGATTCCATGCCGCTGGAGATCGCGGGGCTGATTTCCGAACTGACCATCGACGAATTTGAAGACCGTCTGAAAAAAATGATCGCCGACGCCTATGAAATGGGCGTGGCGAAGGATATCCAGCCGTTTATGAGTTTATCGTTTCTCGCGCTCGTGGTGATTCCGGAACTGAAGATCACGGACAGGGGACTGTTCGACGTAAAGGAATTTGCGTTTACTTCCGTAGAGGAAACGTAAAAAAACGGCGGAAAATAAGGAAGCGTTACACGACGGGCGGTATGACGCCGAAATTCCAGCTGACGAGCATGATCCAGAAAAAGATAGTCAGAGCGCCGAGGAGCGGCATGAGGATCATGAACCCGAGACTTTTTAAGCGGTATTTGAACACGAACATGAACGCATAAATTCCCACGCCCCCGCCGAGAAGCGCGGCGAGAAGCAATTTTCCGTCTCTTACGCGGTCCTCGGGGCGATCCGGATCGGCATTTTTCTGAAATTTCAGTAAAAGGATGCCGTAAATATTGATCGCGGCAGTATAAACAGCGGCGAGAATATAGCCGAGTGCCAGCATAAAACCCCCTTTTTTTACGATAATTTACAATTAATATGCGTAAATCGGGGAAAAATATAGACAAATACGGAAAATCATGTTAAAATAAAAGTAATTTACGAGGGAAAGAGAAAAAAATGAAATGTATGTATTGCGGATGTCTGGAAAGTAAAGTGATCGATTCCCGTTCCACGGAAGAGGGGACGATCATCCGTAGACGCAGGGAATGCGTTTCCTGCGGAAGGCGGTTCACAACTTACGAAACGGTGGAAAATACGCCTGTTCTCGTCGTCAAGAACGGAGGAAACCGTCAGACATACGATCCGAGCAAGGTGAAAAACGGCATTATCCGCGCTTGCGAAAAACGTCCCGTACCGATGTTTAAAATCGATAAACTTGTGGACGATATCAGCAAAAAAGTGTATAATTCCCTCGATCAGGAGATCACCAGCAAGGAGATCGGCGAAATGGTGATGGACGGGCTAAAAGAAATCGACGAGGTCGCCTATGTCCGTTTCGCTTCGGTCTACCGTTCTTTTAAGGATATATCGGCATTCCTGAAAGAGCTCGAAGATATGGTCGGCGGAAAAAAGAATCAGGAAAAATAAGGCATCTTAAGAAGGCAGAAAAAACGTTTATATGTAAAATCGCCCGGGAAGGTTTATACCTTCCCGGGCGATTTTGTTGCAGGGAAAAAGCCTTGCGCTCACCGTGCGGCAGAAAAAAGGCACGGCTTTGAAAAAATCTTGTCGGCTGAACGACGGAAATTGAAACGGACAAAGAAAACGTTTTTTCCGCGCGATCAGGGTCTGGCGGAGGATTTTTGTTTGCGGTTGATAAAGTAGAAGGACGTAACCGTTACGGACAGCGCGACGAGAATGAGGATCACGGCGTTCCGGATCGCGTGTGCGCCGTTTACGAGAAAACTGTCGTCAATAACATATCCGCTGCCCAAGCTGTCGTCTGCCCGCGTATATTCCACATAGTAGACGTTTTCCGTTCCGGTGGCAAAGGCTTTGACCTGTATATTTTCGTAAAGGATTTCGGCAACCGCGGAAAGCGCTTCGTCGGCAAAGACGGTGACGCCGTTTTTGCCCGCGTTGAGCGTTCGGTAGGAAAAACGTTCGTTTTCCGGCGTCTGAGCAAGCTCAAACGTGAGGAAATCGGCGGGAATATAACCGTAAACGCCTTGATAGGTCGTGAAATAGAACGTCCGCCCGTTGACGCTGATCGTCCCTGCGACCGAAATTTCGCATTTGGATGGGAGCCGATCGGTATCGACCAGCGCGTATCTGCCGTCATCCGTGAGGATGGGGTAATAGTAGAGGCAGACCGAAGTTGCGGTATAGGCGCGTCGGTCCGCCGCGGCATTGTATGCGTTTATGATCGTGGCATCCGATTTTTTCACAAGCGCATTTTCTTCTCCGAGAAGAATGAAGAAGGTTTCCATTTCTCCGCCGTAGACGTACTCTCTTCCGTCCGAATGAGCAAGGGAGCGGTAAGAAAATACGTCGCTTACTGCGTTCTCGATGAGGTAAAGATTTTTTCCCGTTTCGGGAATGACGATGCGAAACTCCGCCGCATCCGTCGCGCTCTCGCCCGTCAGTGTGAAATCGGCGGGAACGGCGATGTCGGTGATGCTGGCGTTTTCCGCTTCGGACGTGGAGAGAATAAATCCGTATCCGTTAAACAGGAAATAGATTTTTTCGTTGTCGAAATTCATCGCCATGGCGCTCGCTTTCGCGTCGGAGGGCAGATTTTCGCCGTGAACGGTAAGCGTTTTTGTCTGCAACACGCCGTCTTTGTAATATTCTACGCGATTGTCGGAAAGAAGCGCGTAAACGTTTCCGTTCAGATCCACGCCGATGTCGACGGGCTTTTCGGAAAACCGTTGCAACCTGTCCGTATCCATGGCGGGACGAACGACGTCATCCTTGAGATAATAGAGATTCCCGTCGATATCCGTCACAAAATCGTCGATGAGAATTCCCTTGATCAGCGCAGTCTCCGATTCCGAAAGCACGCCCCCGACGCTCGCTTCCGAAACCTGAAAAACGGTCGTGTCGGGATAAGTGTATGTAGAAAAATAGTAGATGCCGTTGGCGTAGGCAAGCTGCATCGGCGCTGCGGAGTATGCGCCGTCATACGGCAGCAGCGTTCCGTCGGTCAGATTCAGAAACAGCAGACGGTTGCCCGCAATCAAAGCGGCATAGTCGTTTCCGAGCGCGATCTCCGTCGCATTGCCGACCCCCGTCAGGGAGAAAGTCCGGTACTTGTTTCCGTCGTAATACAAAACGCCGTTGCCGTTCAATACGGCTTTCCGTTCGCCCGCCAACGCGATCGACGGCGTCGAAACCGTCAGACGGTTATAAGCCTCCGCCGTGGTCGTGATCGCAAAGCCGCTGTATCCGTATCGTCCGCTTTCCGCGTCGTATCCGTCGTATCCGTATTCCACAACCTTGTTGCAAGCCGTGTCGCACACCAGAACGTTCCCGTCCTTCAATGCAAGTCCCGCCGGCGCAACGAGATCTTCCAACGTTGTTCCTTCAACCGCACGCTGCACGATGATATTCTGGGTCCCGTCCGCAACGCTTACGCGCAAAAGTCCGTCCTGTTCGTTCGCAATATACACGTTTGCGTCGTCGGCGACGATCCCCGTCGGGGTGGTGAAATTGCCGAAACTCCGCACGTTTTCCGGCGTTTCTACGTTGAAATACGAAAGTTTGTTGCTTTTATCAAAGAAAAAAACGTCGTTCTGATCGTTCAGCGCAATGTGATTCACGTCGCCTGCCGCGGAGGACAGATTGCGCTTTTCGACAAATACCGGAATCCCGTCTGCGCCGTAGGTGATGGAAAAAAGATCGATCTGCGTTCCCGCATAGGCGACGAGATACCGATCGTTGACGTCGAAAGCCGAATAGGCGAGGGGAGAGAGAACTCCCGTACCGTCGTCATACATCGCGTTTTGCAAAGCGCCGCCTTCCGACAGCGAATACGTCATTACGGACGCGCCCTGCTGAATGATCAGCGCGTTTCCCGCCCGCCGCACTTTGGAAAGATTGCTGTTGCCGCCGATTTCCGCAAAGGCGCCGTTGCGGAAAAGCACGATGGTGTTGTCCGCCTGCAAGATCGCGGTGACCTCATCATCGTAATAAATATCGCGCGGCGCGTTCAGCTTTCTGTATTCGAGATAGGATGACGGCAGCTCGATCGCCGTATCGAGCGTCAACGGCTCTTCCGCCCGTACACCCGCAAACGTCATCCATCCCGCCGCGGCAAACAGTAAAATCCCCGCCAGAATCAATATGTATTTTCGATATTCTCTTCTCAGAATCATAAGTTTCCCCTGCGCTTCTTTTTCGGAAAACGATATGGCTCGTTGCCTTTGCCATATATTATGATTTCATTGTATCATATAACGCGAAAATTGTCGAACGCTTTCGCGTATTTTTTTCTTAAACCCGGATTTGCCGCTTTTATCGCCTTTGTTTTTCTCTCTTGCGCCATCCCTTTTTGCACGCAAAAAATTTTATACAAATTTTTACAAATATGACGGAAACTGACAGATATGATTTGCTAATATAAAAGCGAACAAATGTTCGTAATTGTTTATTATAGCGTGTTGAAAAGAAAAGTCAACAGGGAACTGACAGGGAAAAAAGATTTTTGAACAAAAATAGGATTTTGCTGTCATAAAACGTTGAAACAGGCAAAAATCAGCCGTTATAATGTGCGTACGAGCGGCAAAAAGACGATCAAAGGAATCGGGGAGGTAAAAATGAAAAGTTACGCGAAAGCAATTTTGTACATTTATCCGGGGATAGAAGCCGTTGCAAAACAGATCGACGACATCGTGATGCGGAAGGCGCTGGCGTCCTTTTCCGACAGTACGAGTTGTCTTGTGCAGGCTGAGCGCATTGTGGAAAATATCCGGCAGAAGGAACGGCTTCTCGAATTAAAAGAGATTGTGAAGTCGGCGCTTTCCCGGTTCACGGAAGAGGAATTGCGGTGTTTTGAATATAAGTATTTCAAGCGTAAGCCGAAGAGTTATTATCGGGATCTCGACGTAACGGGCAGAAAATATTTTCGGCTGCAGAACCGGTTGCTGGATCGCTTTTGCGAAATTCTGAAGAGGAAAGGGCTGACGGAAGAGGAATTTGAAAGAGAATATATGTCGATGGGTTTTGTGAAGGAACTCGTGCGGCGGATCGAGAGGAGCGAGGAGCGGGCGCGGGAAGCGATACGCGAACGGAGCAACGCGGAAAAGCCGCGCGCAAGGGAGAAAGATCGTCCCGACAACGGTAGATCCGCCGCGGAAAGAAAAAAGAAAGACCCGGCATAGAGGTCTCCTGCGCGAAAAAAAGGACAGCGACTTCAGCGGAAGTCGTTGTCCTGATCGATGTCCTCGGAGCGGTCTTTTTTTGCGGAAGGGCGGACGGAAAAGAGGAGAATCACCGCGACGGCGAGCGCGAGCGAGGCGACGATTGCGATTTTCAGTCCGGTGTTGTCGCCTTCGGGTTGCGGGTCGTCTTCGGGCGGCGTGGTCACGGGAGATTCCTCAACGGGAAGGGGAGCGGGATGCGGCGTAAATTCAAACGGTACGATACATTCTTCCCTGACATACCCGAGTTCGTCGTTGTAGTCTACGAAATAGACGTAATTTCCGACCGTATCGTAAGCATAACCGTAATATTTCAGACTGCGGTTCTCGAAGATGTGTCTGATGAGCCGGGTACAACCGGCGTCGGCGTAAAAACCGGCGGACGAGGCGGTCGTCAGAACTTTTTCATAAAAGGGCGATACCGGTACGCTTTCTTCGTAATAAAAGTCGTCGGTAAAAACATAGCCGTCGATCGCCGGGGTGGAATATTCGCCGCAGAACAGTTCGGCGCGCGAAACGGACTGCGATTTTTCGTCGATTTTGACGTAATACGTATAAGGCAGGTAGAACAGCAGCTGTTCTGCCTGCGGATCTTTGTAGAAGCCTACGTCGCGTTCGATCACTCTGCCGTAAGCCGAATACGCATCAGCCCGTCGGGGCGGAGATGCGCTTGCGACAAAACAAAAAAAGAAAGCCAACGCGGCGCACAGCGTGCGTTTTATATTCATAACCGAAATCATTTTATCAAAAATTTTCGCAAAAAGAGAGGAAAAATTTGTTTTATTTTAGGGAGTTTTGGCGAAATGAACGAACTTGAGCGAAGGCTGTTGCAGATCGAAAACGAGCTGGTAAGGAGGAAGGAATCCGATCACCTTGCAAAGTATAACGCGGGCAGAAAAAAGCATAAAAAGCAATTGGCTTTTCACAGATGCAGAAAACGGAACCGGTGGGTATTCGGGGGGAATCGCACGGGCAAAACGGAATGCGGCGCGGTGGAATGCGTCTATATGGCGAGGGGGATTCATCCGTATCGGAAAAATAAAAAAGACGTATTCGGGTGGGTGGTTTCGTTATCGGCGCAGGTTCAGAGGGATGTGGCGCAGAAAAAACTGCTTTATTATATCCGTCCGGACTGGATCGAGGACATCGTCATGCTTTCCGGCAGAAAAGACGCGCCGGAATACGGCGTGATCGATCAGATCAGGATCCGCAACGTCTTCGGGGGGATTTCCGTGATCGGGTTTCGCACCTGCGATCAGGGGCGGGAAAAATTTCAGGGCAGTTCGCTGGATTTCGTATGGTTTGACGAAGAACCGCCCAAAGAGATTTACGAAGAATGTCGGATGCGGGTACTCGACAGGAAAGGCGATCTTTTCGGGACGATGACGCCGCTCAAAGGGCTGACGTTCATCTACGAAGAGATCTATCTGAACACGTCGGGATCGGAGGAAGTGTGGTATGAGTTCATGGATTGGTCAGACAATCCGTTTCTTGACAGAAAAGAAACCGCATTGTTGGAAAGGACGCTGTCGGCGGAGCAGCTTGAAAGCCGTAAAAGCGGAAAATTCAGAAGCGGAACGGGACTTGTCTATCCGGAATTCGACGAAAATGTGAACGTGATCGATCCGTTTGACGTTCCGGCGGAATGGCAGGATACGATCTCCATCGACCCGGGGCTGAACAATCCGTTGTCGGCGCATTGGTACGCGGTGGATTACGACAATCGGATCTATGTGATCGCGGAGCATTACGAAGCGGGGCGGGACGTTGCGTATCACGCGGCGAAGATCCGGGAAATTTCGGCAAAACTCGGTTGGAAAACAGACGCAAAAGGAAGGGTACGTGCACTGATCGATTCGGCGGCGGAGCAGAGAACGCTTGCGGCGATGAAGAGCGTAAGCGAACTGTTTTACGAGCACGGGATCCTGACGGACGCGCGGGTAAACAAGGATATGTTCAGCGGGATTCAGAGGGTAAAGGGACTGCTTGCGCCGGTTTCGGGGGAGCCGAGGCTTTATATATTCCGCACTTGCGTCAACATGATCAGGGAATTGAAAAGCTATTGGTGGGGGGAAGGGGACCGACCGGTGAAACGGGACGATCATGCCATGGACGAATTGCGTTATTATGCGATGAGCAAACCGGAAAACAAACCGCCGGTGACGGTAAGTGAAACGGCGAAGGCGAAGGAAAAGCTGATCAGGAAGCGGAAACTGAGCCGTTATGAGGGGGTGTATCATTGAAATGTGATGGATGAAGAGATGAAGCGGGCATTGCGTCGGAAAGCGTTGGGGTACGATGCCGAGGAAGTGGTGGAAGAATACGCGGGGGCGGATGCGGAACTGACGCTGGTAAAGCGGAAGGTGACGAGGAAGAACGTTCCGCCCGATCTGACGGCGCTGAAGATGCTGGCGGAAGGGGAAGGAGGCTGGGAAGACATGAGCGACGAAGAATTGCTGCGCGAGCGGGAAAGGCTGCTGGCGTTGCTGAAAAAGGAGAAGGACATTGAAGAAAAAAACAAAAAATAGCGAACCGTACGAAGAGGAGCTTGTCGCGTGGGTGGAAGCGGAGTACGAACGCCGGCGCAAAGAGCGCGCATCGATCGAACGGCAATGGGAGCTGAACCTCAGTTTCATTGCCGGCAAGCAGTATGTGGGGATATCGTCACGCGGGGAACTCGTGGAGGACGGCAAGGCATTTTACTGGCAGAACCGCGGAGTATTCAATCACATTGCGCCCATTTTGGAGAGTCGTGTTGCGAAACTCGGAAAGATTTCGCCGGTGATGAGCATCCGCGCGAAGGACGGAGGCGACGAAGAAACGACGAACGCGAAGTTGTCGGAAAGGCTTTTGAAAAACGTGTTTGAAAATCTGGAGATCAAGCGGGTCGTTGCGGAAGCGACGGCATGGTCGGAGGCATGCGGCACGAGCTTTTACAAAATCTACTGGAACGTCAAGGGCGGAAAATCGATCGGGACGAGAGACGGAAAGACGGTTTACGAAGGGGAAGCGCGCGTGGAAGCGGTACCGCCGTTTGAGATTTATCCGGATTCGCTTTCGGCGAGCGGTATGGGCAGAGTGAAGAGCATTCTGCACGCACGGATCGTGCGCGCCGATGAGGTATCGGCGGCGTACGGGAAGGCGGTTTCGGGAGAAAAAGCGGAAGTCTATTCGGCGAAGGGAGAGAAACAGACCGTCGAGGACGCGGTGACGCTTCTGGAGTATTACGAAAAGCCGACGGAACGTTTTCCGGAGGGACGGATGATCGTGACGGCGGGGGGCGTGCTGCTGTATCACGGGGAGCTGCCGTACAGGAACGGAGCGAACGGCAATCGGGAATTCCCCTTTGCGCGACAGATTTCCGTGGAGATGTGCGGCGCATTTTTCGGACAGAGCGTGACGGAACGGCTGATCCCCGTACAGCGTGCGTACAATGCGGTAAAGAACAGAAAGCACGAGTTTATCAACCGCCTTTCCATGGGCGTGATGAACGTGGAGGACGGATCCGTGGACACCGACGATCTGGCGGAAGAAGGTCTGTCGCCCGGAAAAATTCTGGTATACAGGCAGGGATCGAAACCGCCGGAAATGCTCGATACCGGCAAAATGCCCGCGGAATTTACCGAAGAGGAAAAAAGTCTGCTCAACGAATTTACCGTCGTAAGCGGGATCAGCGACGTGGCGAGTTCGTCCACCAACGCCACCGTTTCCAGCGGAACGGCGCTGGAACTTCTGATCGAGCAGGACAACGAGCGGCTCACGGTGGTGGCGGAGCGGATTCGCGGCGCGTATAAGGAAATCGCAAGGCAGATGCTGCGCCTCTATAAGGAGTTTATCGTCGGCAAAAAGGAGATCCGGGAAACGGACGGAGAGGATAAAACGGGGGTATGGTATATCGTCGGCGCAAACGTATGCGACGATGTTGTCATCGAAAACGAAAACGAACTCTTATACGGGGAAAACCGCAAAAAAGAAATGCTGTTGAGTCTGTATAACAGCGGGATCCTGAAGGGAGAAGACGGAGAAATATCCGCGGAAACCAAAGAGCGCGTTTTATCGCTGCTCGGATACGGCGATCTTGCGAGCGACTACGGGATCGGCAGGTTGCATACCGAAAAGGCGAAGGAAGAAAACGAGCGGATCAGAAAACGCGAACTTGCCGTCGACGGGTATGACGATCATAAGATCCATATCGAAGAACATATCCGTTATGCGTTGAGCGAAGACGATGTGCTCACGCCGAAAGAAAAGGCGAATTTCGAAAAGCATATCGCGGAGCATAAAAAGAAACTGCGCGAAGAGAAAGCGCAGTAAAAAGGAGGAGAGATGTTTTTTAAGAAAACGGAAGAAAGCGATGCGGAGGAAACCAACGTTTCCGAAATGCCGGCGGAGACGGCAAACGTGGATGAAGAGACGCGGGAAAAGATCATTGCGGAGTATCTTGCAACGGTGAACGAGAGCCGTCCGAAAGCGGTGATCGTCGAGGGCGGCGGAATTCCCGTCGTTCCCGTAAAGAGACCCAGAACTTTGCGCGAGGCGGCAGCTTACGCGCGGGAAATCATTGAAAAACAAAAAGGAGAATAAACAAAAATGGCAGTCAATTTAACAAATGCAAACAGCGCGCTGAAAACGTATTATCTGGATGCGATCGCGGAACAGCTGAACACGGGGATCAATCCGTTTTATGCGGCGATCGAAAAATCGGAAAACGACGTATGGGGCAAAGAGGTGAAAAAACTGGTCACATACGGAATCAACGGCGGGATCGGCGCAGGTACGGAGGAGGGAGATCTTCCCGCGGCGTCGGGGAGTTTATATAAGGAATTCACGGCGTCGCTGAAGAATCTGTACGGGACGATCGAGATCAGCGACAAAGCGGTGCGCGCGTCGGCGAATAACGCGGGGGCGTTTGTCAACCTGCTCACGGCGGAAACGGAAAGTCTGCTGAAATCGGCGAAATACAATTTCGGCAGAATGTTGTTCGGGGACGGACAGGGGACTCTCGCTACGGTGGGAACGATCACCGCGGGAAAGATCGGCGTAGACAGCGTGACGGCGCTTGTGGAGAATATGCTGGTGGAATTTCTCGACGAAGAAGGCGATTCTCTTTCGACGCCGGTCGTCCGCAGGATCGTGTCCGTCGACCGTACCGCCAAAGTCGTCACGGTCGACGGGACGATGCTGAACAATACCACGGTGCCGGAAGGATCGCGGATCGCGCTGTACGGGGCGAAAGACCGCGAACTGACCGGATTGAAAGCGATCTTCGACAATACGAGTCTTTACGGCCTGTCCAAGAGCTCGAATCCGTGGCTGAAGCCCTATGATGTGTCGGCTGTGGGAGATCTCGAAGTGATGGACATCCAGCGCGCCATCGACGCGATTGAGGAAATGAGCGGCGGAACGGTAAACATGATCCTCTGTTCCTGGGGCGTGCGCCGTGCGATCCAGAAGCTCTTTACGGACAGCAGCATCCGGCTCGAGAGTGCGGAACTTGCGGGCGGATACAAGGCGATCACATATAACGGAATCCCGATCGTTGCGGACAGATTCTGCGAACCGGGAACGATGTATCTGCTCAACACCGACGATTTTGCTTTGCATCAGCTCGGCGATTGGCAGTGGATGGAAGGCGACGACGGGTCGATCCTGCATCAGGTGCCCGGAAAGCCGGTATATACC
Organism: uncultured Clostridia bacterium; assembly: GCA_944367565.1. Lineage (GTDB taxonomy): Bacteria > Bacillota > Clostridia > Christensenellales > Borkfalkiaceae > UMGS775. The sequence continues at coordinate 22,826 of CALVWR010000016.1, read as the reverse complement.
GCAACGCTCGTGAAGTATGCGGAATTGCTCTGCACGCGTCCCTGCGGTCAGGGAAGACTGAGCGGAATCACCGAAGTATAACACAAGACCCGCCCCGCGGATATTCCGCGGGGCGAAGTTTATCCGAGGGAGGGAAACATGATATTCAAAGAAATCGTAATCGCCGCGGCGAATCTGCTTGACAAAGCGGACGTTGCGGCATATCTCGAGGGCGGGACGGAAACCTCGGCGCAGACGGCGCGGGAAGCGGAGATCATCGCGCGCTGCGTGAATCTCACCATCGCGCAGACGGCGGCGGAGTATGCGCCGTTCATGGATGAAAAAACGGTGGAAACGGAAAACGGCGTAATCTCGTACGAAACGTTCGGCACGAACGTGACGGAGATTCTGTCTGCGGAAGATACGGCGGGAAACCGGCTGAAGATCCGATACGGCGCGGGGTATATCCGCACGACGCCGGGGACGGTCAGGGTGAAGTATTCCTATCTTCCGGAAAAATTTGCGGGGACCGACGAGGTGAACTTTACCGACCGCAGGGTGAGCGAAGGGCTGATCGCGTACGGTGCGGCGGCGGAATACTGTCTTGTGGCGGGACTGTTTGACGAAGCGATCGTCTGGAACGAGCGGTATACCGATACCGTGAAAAGAACGCTGCTGGGCAAGAACCGGATCGCGGCGGAGAGGGAATGGATATGAGTGCGAATTACCCGACGGGACGGAAAGAGATATACGTCGACGTATTGAAATCCGCGGAAAAAATTACCGGATTTGACGAAGAGGGAAGCGCTTCGTATCTTGCGTCGGAATTTACGCAGGCGAGCGGAAGCGCGGGCGTATACGACTCGTGTACGGCGGCGGATTATTACGCCTGGAAAGACGGCGCTCTTTATGCGTATTCGGGGGTTACGGGCATTTCGATCGGGACGTTCCCGCAGATGCCGTCGCATGTACGGGGATCGGCGCTCGGCGGAAAAGACTGCGATCTGTTTATCGGCGACGGAAAACTGCTGATCTTCGGCGGCACGGAAAGCGAAGTGAAAACCGACGGCGAATACGACGGCATGGAAAACGCATATAAAAATATGCAGGTGCGGGTAAGCGGCGGAAAAGTGTATCTGTCCGCGCCCTACAATCCTTCCGTGTTTTCCTGCGACGCGGGCGGAGCGGAGTTTCTGCCTCCGGCAACGGCGGGGAAGGCGTTGCGAGCGGTCGAGGCGGACGACGCTCTGTGTATTTTCTGCGAAAGGGGAATCTGGAAACTGACGTATCACGGCGACGCGGAAAAAGCGGCGCTCACGCTGTATCCGGCGTTGTTTGAAGCGCTGATTCCCGCATCGGTGCAGAGTGTCGGAAAGAAATCGTTTTTCGTCACGACGGCGGGAAGATTATACGGCTTTGACGGCTCGCTCGAGGTGCTTTGCCCCGATGTCGGCATCGATTCGGAAGACGTAAAGAGCACGGTGAACAAAACGGCGTACGTGCTGGCGTTCGGAAATCGAATTCTGATCTACGACGCGGAAACGAAAAAGATCGCCCGGGTGGAAACGCCTGCCGCGGTGACGGCGGCGGACGGGCGGTATCTGGTCGCGGGGAGCGCGTACGGTTTGTCGCGCGTATCCGACGGCGGGGGGAAGATCAGGACAAAGCCGCTGGATTTCGGAACGGGCGAGCCGAAAAAAATATGCCGCCTGTCGTTTGAAGGCGAAGGCAGAATCGAACTGACGGTCATCGGAGATCGGGACGTAAAGACGTATTCGCTGGAATGCGGACAGACGGCGTTTCCGAAAATTTCGGGGAGGAAGTTCGCGTTTGAGATCGGATGCCCGGCGGGTGCGCGGGTTGAAAAATTGCGGGCGGTATATACGCCTACGGGGGTAAAATAATGGAATTTGAAATACCGACTACGAAGGAAGAACTGACGGCGACGCTCGAACAGCTTTTCGATTATTATCATCATTATAAGGGAGAATACGAAGGGCAGCCGCTGGAAACGCTGAATCTCGACAAAATGGTTTTCAATGAAAAAAGCGAAAGCGTATTGCGCGAGGAGCTTACCGCGTTGATGGCGAAGAAGCAGGCGGCGGAGAGCGCGGAGAAATGCGCACCGTATAAAGTGGAATACGAAAAATATTCGGCGCTTTACAATGCCGAGGACGAAGAAGCGGAAGCGTTGTTGCTGGCGGCGGAAGAGGAGTACCGAAAAAAGCTGGAAAGGCTTGTCGCCGACGCGGCGGAACGCAATCTGGCGCAGTCGAGCGCATATTTAAGCCTTCGCGCGGAACTCGAAACGGAATTTGAGAACAAAAACAATCAGATTTCGCGGGAGTCGGCGGCGCGGAAAGCGGAATATCAGCGCGCGATGGCGGTTGCGCAGAGCAATCTCGACGAAACGGAAGGTTATATCGAAAAGAAATATCTGGCGGAGCTGGAGCTTGAACTGCTCGAAGCGCTGGAAAAGCAGAAGGAGTATGCCGACGCCGTACTGAAATACAACAATACCATCGAAGAAAAACTCGTCAAGAGCCGCAACGACAAGGCCAAAGCGGAAAGCGCGCTCAAGTTGCAGTATCTCGAAATTACGGCGAGAGGCGTCACGGACGAGGAACTGCTTGAACTCGGTTACTATACCGATGTGATCGCCGCCGTGGACGGCTATTATTACTCGATCGATGCGGAAGCAGCATACAACGATTTTGTTGCGGATCCGGATATGCCGATCTACCTCGGTTCGTATTATAACGAGATTCTTTACAAATATCAGCTCAGGAAAAACAACGCAAGCTGACGGCGCGGAGCAAAAGACGCGAAGCCGAGATTGCGCCAAAGGCATATCGCAGAGAGAAAGAAAAGCAAAGAAAGTCCGGGTTTCCGGACTTTTTTTGATGTTTTTCATTCGGAACTCTTCACAAATCGGCGGAAAAATGATACAATAACCGAAGAGGTGCGGAATGAAACGGTGCAGGATAACGGTGATGCGGAAAGCGGAATATGCGGATCTTTCGGCAAAATACGAAAATTTTACGGAACACGCGTGCGATATGCGGGAAGGACAGGTGTTTTTTGCCGAAGGCTGGAAGAAACCGGAAGGGCTGTGCGACAGCGCGTGGGAGAGTCTGTCTCCGTTCGTATTGGCGTTGGCGCACGGAGGAAAAGGACTGTATGACGGGTGGATGAAGGATCCATCGTCCGCGATGATTTCCTGCAACGACGGATTTCGTCCGGTCAGTTTTTATATCGAAGCGCTGGAAGAAGACGCCGAATGACGCGTCGGGAACGGAGAGAGAAAAAATGAAGAGCAGAGCGGTGAAAATAGGAAACGTGACGATCGGCGGCGGCGCGCCCGTTGCGATACAGAGTATGACGACGACGCGTCCGCGGGATGTGGAAAAGACGGTGGAACAGATCCTCGCGCTGGAGCGCGTCGGTTGCGACATCGTCCGCTTTTGCGTCCGCGACGAAGCGGACGCAAAAGCCATTTCCCGCATCCGCGAGCGGACGCATATCCCGTTGGTGGCGGATATTCATTTCGATTATCGGCTTGCCGTCGCGTCGGTGGAGAACGGCGCGCACAAAGTGCGCATCAATCCGGGGAATATCGGCGGAGAAGAGAAGGTCGCCGCCGTTGCCCGTTGTCTGAAAGCGCATCATATTCCCGTCCGCGTCGGCGCGAATACCGGAAGCATCGAAAAAGAACATCTTGCGAAATACGGCAGGAGCGCGCGGGCGCTGGTGGAGAGCGCGCTCGGGAACGTGCGGGCGTTGGAAAAGAACGGAGTGGAAGACATCGTGGTGTCGGTGAAGGCGTCGGACGTGCGGCTGATGACGGAAGCGTACGAGCAGCTTTCGGGCATCGTCGATTATCCCCTGCATTTAGGCGTCACGGAGGCGGGGACGCTGATGAGCGGCGTGGTGAAGAACAGTATCGGGATCGGATCTTTGCTGCTGAAAGGGATCGGGGATACCGTACGCGTTTCGCTTTCGGCGGATCCTGTGGAAGAGATCTATGCAGCGAAGCGGATTCTGCGCAGCGTGGGACTGGATAAAAACTATGCGGAGATCGTGTCGTGTCCGACGTGCGGCAGGTGCGACTGGGATCTGATTCCGTTTGCGGAAAAGACGGAAATTTTCACCGCGAACGTGAAAAAACCGCTGAAGATCGCCGTGATGGGCTGCGTGGTGAACGGGCCGGGGGAGGCGGCGGACGCGGATATCGGCATCGCCGGCGGAAAGGATTGCTGTATGATATTCAAAAAGGGTGTTCCGTATAAAAAAGTGAAGTATGAAGAAGCGGAACGGGAATTTTTCAAGGAGATAGAAAATTGCTTAAAATAACCGGAGCGAAAGCGTTTATCGAAGGGGTGCGCGCGCTCGACGAAAGCCTTGCGGGGATCCGGCTTTGTTCCATCAACGTGAAGAAAGCGGAGAAGGAAGTGGTCTATCGGTTTATCTGTGAAAAGACCGTCGGAGAGGAAGCGCAGCAGAAAGTTGCGGATTACTGTATGGACTCCGCGCCGAAAAGTTTTCGTTCGGTTCAGGCGGTGATCTCGAAGGTGGTCGCGGACGAAGAGCTGGTAAAGAACGCGATTTATCGGTACATCGAGAAATGTTATCCGTCGCTGACGTACGATTTTACCAAGGACGATATTTTCGCGGAAGGAGCGAACGGAATATTCCGTTATACGCTGAGGATGATTCCGTCTTCGTGCGCGTATGTGAAAGGGAACGGCACGCTGAAGGAGCTCGACGCGTATCTGGAACGGAATTTCTGCGATTCGTTTGCCGGCGCAACGGAAGAAAAAGAGCAAAAAGAGCACGTGGAACTGTCGACGGGTGCGGTGCGGCTTTCGGCGCTTTCGGCGATCGACAAGCGGGTGATTAAGGTGAGCGACGTGACGGTGGTGGACGATCCGAGCGCGACGGACAGCGCGATCTATATCGAAGATTCCGCCGAACCGGGGGAAGTCGTGCTTTGCGGGGTGGTGAAAGAAAAGAGAGAAAAGACCACAAAGAACGGCAAAATCTTTTATATATTTGATTTTGAAGACGGAACGGGGAAAGCGAGCGGCGTATATTTTACGAAGAAGAACACGGCGGAGCGCATTGCGAAGATCGGAGAAGGACAGGGAATCATCGCGCGGTGCCGGTATGAATATTACAAAGAAAAATTATCCCTGACGATCGATCGGATCAATCTGTGCACGCTGCCGGCGGATTTCAAGCCGGAGCCGAAGCGGGGGAAGGGCGTGCCGCTGGATTATACGCTGGTCAGACCGCGCGCGGCGGAAGAGGTGAAGGAAGTCACGCTGTTCGACGAACCGGAGGAACTGCCGTCGGAACTGACGGAAAAAACGTACGTGGTATTCGATCTGGAGACGACGGGGACGGAGCCGACGCGCGACGAGATCACGGAGATCGGGGCGGTGAAGATAGAAGACGGCAAGATCAGAGAGATTTTTCAGACGCTCGTAAAGCCGGAGCAGCACATCACGGAATTCATCACGGAGCTGACGGGAATCGACGACGCGATGGTGGCAGACGCGCCGCCGTTCGGCGCGGTGGTGGGGGATTTTTATAAATTCGCATACGGTTCGGTGCTGGTGGCGCACAATGCGGAATTCGACGTGAAGTTTATGCGTACGCAGGCGAAGCCTTACGATTATTTTTTCAGGAATCCCGTAACGGATACGTTGCAGATGGCGCGGGAAACATTGCCGGAGCTTTCCAATCACAAGCTCAACACGGTGGCGGAGCATTACAACGTAAAGTTTTTACATCACCGCGCGTTGTCCGACGCGTACGCCACGGCGCAGATTTTCATCGAAATGATGAAAAGCCGAAAAAAAATGTCGCAATCGCAGTAAAAATCGTTGTATTTCCTTGCAAAAACGCAAAAAACATGATATAATGCAGATACTGAATATCGTATGCTGGAATATGAGAACGGTCTGACCGCTCTCATATCTTGTTTATAAGGGAGATAAAAGATGAAATTCATGCCGTGCGAAACCATCAAAGAACGCATAGATCCGATTGCCGCGGAACAAGGACTGATTGTGGTGAACGTGGAAACGAAAAGCGGTTCCGATCCGTCGCTGACGGTGTATATCGACCGTCCGGGCGGCGTGGATCTGGACGCCTGCGAACGGTTTCACAACGCGATCGACGCGATCATGGACGAACTCGATCCGTCGTACGGAGAAGCGTATACGCTGAACGTCTCGTCGTTGGGGGCGGACAGGCCGTTTCTGACGGCGGAGGATTTTGCCGCGCATATCGGGCGGGACGTGGAAGTGAAGCTGAACGAATCGGTGAAAGGCAAAAAGTTTTTTGAAGGGAAGTTGGTATATTACGACGGAAAGACGCTCCGTCTGAAGGTGAACGATAAGGAAACGCTGACTTTCGATATGGCGAACGTGAAAAAAGTAAACGAAGCGATTCGGTTTGCATAAAGACAGATTGCTAAAATCAAGGAGAAAAAATGATTAAGAAAGAATTCTTTTCCGCATTGGAAGATCTGGAGAAAGAGAAAGGGATCCCGCAGCAGGTATTTATCGAGGCGCTGGAAAACGCGCTGGGCTTCGCGTATAAGAAGCATACGGGAACGGCGAGCGGGATCACGGTGAAGCTGAATCCCGAAAAGAACATGATCCGTTATTTCAGCACGAAGCAGGTGGTGGAAGAAGTGGTCGACGAAGAAAAGCAGATTTCCCTTGAAGAGGCGCAGGCGATCAAAAAGAGTTATAAAGTGGGGGACGTGATCGAAAACGAGATTTTCCCCAAAGATTTCGGCAGGATCGCGGCGCAGACGGCGAAGCAGGTGATCATGCAGAAGCTGCGCGAGATCGAACGGGAGAACACGATGAGTGAGTTCGAGGACAAGGAAGGGGAGCTTCTGACGTGCGTGGTCCGTCGGATTGAGGACAAGAACGTTTACGTGGATATCGGTACGGCGGTCAGCAACAACGGTTCGCAGGTAGAAGGGGTGTTGTTGCCGGGCGATCAGATTCCCGGGGAGAAATACGAACTGAATCAGAAGATCAAAGTATACGTCAAGAAGGTGCGGAACACGGGCAGAAACGCACAGATCGTGGTATCGAGAACGGCGGTCGGGTTTGTGAAGTGTCTGTTCGAGAACGAGGTGCCCGAAATCAGACAGGGGATTGTGACCATCAAGGCGGTGGCGCGCGAACCGGGACAGAGAACGAAGATCGCGATTTACAGCGAGGACCCGATGGTGGACGCGGTCGGCGCGTGCGTAGGCAGTAAAGGCGCGCGGGTGAACGCGGTCGTGGAAGAACTCGGCGGGGAAAAGATCGACATTATTTTGTGGAGCGAAAATCCGCTGGAATTCATTGCGAAGGCGCTGTCGCCGGCGAAAGTGATCAAGGTGATGGAGCTGGACGGCGAAAAGTCGGCGCGGGCGGTGGTACCGGACGACAAGTTGTCGCTTGCCATCGGCAGGGACGGGCAGAACGCGCGTCTGGCGGTGCGGCTGACGGGCTGGAAGATCGACGTAAAGAGCGAGAGCGCCGCGCTTGCCGCGGAGGAAGCGGAATAGAAATCGTCACGGCGGAGGTGGAAGGATGCCTACGAAAAAAAAGACGCCGTTCAGGATGTGCATATCCTGCCGCAGCATGAAGGATAAGCGGGAAATGCTGCGCGTCGTGAAGAGCGCGGACGGGCAGGTACGCGTGGACGCCGGCGGAAAGGCGCCGGGGAGAGGCGCCTATGTGTGCGGCGACGGGGAATGTCTGAAAAAGTTGAGAAAGACGAAAGCGCTGAACAAGGCGTTTTCGTGTACGGTGGACGAATCGGTTTACGAAGCGGTGGAGACATATTTTTCCCGGAAAACAGATGATCAGAAGTAAAATAGAAACGTATATCGGATTTTCGATCAAAGCGGGTAAATTCAAGTGCGGCGCGAACGCCGCCGCAACGCTGAAGAGTGCGGCGCTGCTGGTGCTGTGTCACACGGCGGCGAAGAACTCGGTGGAAGAGTGCGTGAAACTCGCGAAGAAATTCCGTTGCAGAATCGTATTGAGCAATGGCAAAACGGTGGAAGAGCTGACGGGAAAAGAGCAGTGCAAGATCCTTGCGATCACGGACGGGTCGCTGGCGCAGGCGATACTCGGACGGTTGGATGACGAATTTACCGAATTCAAGTGGGAGGCGAAAAGGTAAGCTATGGCAGAAAACGGGTGCGAAAACATTAAAAAAATCGGTAAACTTTTAAGCGACGGGGAAGTGAAGACCCTGCTTGAAAGCATCAGAAAGAGCGTAGGGGAAGTCAAGCGGCTCAAATCCGCCATTGAAAATAAAAACAACGCGTTGCTTTCCGGACTGAAGGAGAAGGAAAGCAAGGAAAAGCAGGCGGAAGAATCCGAAGGGAAAGCGGAGGAAGAGATCCGCGAAGAAGCGCCTGCGGAACCCGAAAAAACGGCGGAAAAAGAAGAGGTTGCGGAAGCGGCGGCGGAGACGGAAGAGGAAACGCAGCCGACGGCGGAAGCGGAGCCGGCAAAGGCGGAAGAACCCGTTCGGGAAGAACGCGAGGAAGCGGTCGCTGCGCCGGAGAAGAAGGAAGACCCCGCGCCGGCGAAAAAACCCGAAAAGAAAGAAAAGCCGGTGGCTTCGCAGGATGTGATCACGAAAGCGCCGGGCAAGAGACCCGTTTTCGAAGATACCAGTTCGTGGTTAAGGAAGCCGGACGCCTCGGAGGAAAGAAAGCCGCAGCATAAGAAGGAAGTGTATATTCCCGAAAACAGGCGTACGGAAAAGGGCCCGAGGAAAGAATACGTTTCGGGCGAAAAGCCGCGTATGCAGGGAACGGGTGCAAAACCGGCAGGCGGAAAGCAGGGCGGATACCGAGCGGCGGAGCCGGTGATCATGCCGTTGCCTGGGAATAAGAATTTCGGCGCGAACAAGAAGAAAGGCGAAAAGAATTACGAAGAGAAAAAGACGAATACTCTGAGCAAGAGAGCGCTCATCAAACAGTCGGTGAGCGTGGAGGATTTCGACGAAGATAAGAGCGGCTATCGCAAGATGCGGCCTGTAAAGAAACAGAAATCCAAACAGGAAGGCACCGCCGTCAAGATCGAGCACGCGGTGATTACGACGGAAGTCATTCCTCTGAAAGTGCTCAGCGAAAAAATCGGGGTTTCCGCCATCGAGATCACGAAGAAACTTTTCAAAGAAGGGATCATGAAGACCATCAACGATTCCGTGGATTACGATACGGCGGCATATATCGCGGCGGATCTCGGCATCGAGCTGGAGCTGAAGCTGGAAAAGACGGCGGAAGATAAGCTGTACGAAGGATTCGAAGAAGAAGCCGACGACGCGGAGGCGGTGAAACGTCCGCCGGTCGTGACCGTGATGGGACACGTCGACCACGGCAAGACGTCGTTGCTCGACCGCATCCGGAAGAGCAGCGTCGCGGCGGGAGAAGCGGGCGGCATCACGCAGCATATCGGCGCATATCAGGTCGTTGTGAACGGGAAGCCGATCACCTTCCTCGATACGCCGGGGCACGAAGCGTTCACGGCGATGCGTGCGCGCGGCGCGCAGGCGACGGATATTGCCGTGCTTGTCGTCGCGGCGGACGACGGCATCATGCCGCAGACGGTGGAAGCAATCAACCACGCAAAGGCGGCGGGCGTATCCATCATCGCGGCAATCAATAAGATCGATAAGCCTGAGGCGAATATAGAGAAGGTAAAGACGCAGCTCACCGAGAACGGGCTGGTGCCGGAAGAATGGGGCGGCGACGTGATGGTATGTCCCGTGTCTGCGAAGAGCGGGCAGGGCGTGGACGAGTTGCTGGAATCGATTCTGCTGCTGGCGGACGTAAAGGAACTCAAAGCCAATCCGAACAGAAAGGCGAAGGGTGTGGTGCTGGAAGCGAAGCTCGATACGAGCAAAGGACCGGTTGCCAATGTTCTTGTTCAGAACGGAACGCTGCACGTGGGCGATCCGGTGGTCATCGGGATGGTCGTCGGGAAAGTGCGCGCGATGATCGACGACAAGGGAAGAAGGATCACGTCGGCGGGACCGAGCGTACCGGTATCGATCATGGGGTTGGACGACGTACCCGCCGCGGGCGACACGTTATATGCGGTTTCGCAGGAACTGACGCGTCAGGTGGCGGAAGAGCGGAAGAACAAGATGAAGAGCGACGTTGTCGCCACGCAGAAGGTGTCGCTGGACGACGTGTTCAACCGCATTGCGGAAGGCGAGATGAAGACGCTGAACATCATCGTGAAAGCGGACGTACAGGGTTCGGTGGAAGCGGTGAAGCAGTCGCTTCTGAAGCTTTCGAACGACGAAGTGAAGGTCAACGTCATCCACGCGGCGGCGGGCGCGATCAGCGAAACGGACATCATGCTGGCGGATTCGTCCGACGCGGTGATCATCGGGTTCAACGTCCGTCCGGATTCCAACGCGAAGGCGTCGGCGGAAAAGAGCGGCGTGGATATCAAACTGTACCGCGTCATTTACGAAGCCATCGAGGATGTGGAAAAGGCGCTCAAAGGGATGCTTGCGCCCAAATACAAGGAAACGTATATGGGCAAAGCGGAAGTGCGGGAGACCTTCAAGATCACGGGCGTCGGCATGGTTGCGGGCTGTTACGTTACCGAAGGCAAGATCGTGCGGAACGGCAAGCTGAGGATCTATCGCGACAACGTGATGATCTGCGAGGGCAACGTCAACCAGCTCAAGCGGTTCAAAGACGACGTCAAGGAAGTCAATCAGGGCTTTGAATGCGGGATTTCCATCGAGAAGTTCAACGACATCAAGATCGGGGACTTCATCGAAAGTTATGTGATAGAAGAAGTGAAAGCGTAAAAAAGCGCGCCGCCGCCGATGCGGCGGCGCGTCTTCGGTTTGCGCAAAAGGAGAAAACATGAAAGTAAAGAGAAGCGATCGGCTGAAGGGCGAATTGCAGAAGGAAATATACGACATCATTACAAAAAAGCTGAAAAATCCGAACATTACCGAAATGTTTTCCATTACGAAAACGGAAGTTTCGGGCGATTTGTCGCACGCAAAGGTATATGTGAGCGTCTTTTCCGCGAATGCGGAACGGAAAAAGCGCACGTTTGACGAAATCGTCGCATCGGCGAAGACCGTGCGGTACGAACTTGCGCAGAGAATGCGTTCGAGAACGGTGCCGGAACTGCATTTTATAGCCGACGATTCCATGGAATACGGCGCGAAGATCGACTCGCTTTTGAAAAGCGTTGCGAAATCGGAAAAGCGCGGAGAGGACGAGCGATGAAGACGTCACTTGCCGCGATTGCGGCGAAACTGAAAAATATGGCGGGGAAACGCGTAGCCGTTTTTCTGCACGTCCGTCCGGACGGCGATGCGGTCGGCGGCGCGTTGGGACTGCGGTTTGCGTTGGAAGAGATCGGCGTTTTGTGCGACGTATATTGCGCCGACGTCATCCCGGAAAAATTCTTGTTTCTGCAGGGTGCGAAAGAGATCCGGCGGGAGTGGAACGGGAAGTATGACGCGCATATCGCGGTAGACTGTTCCGATGCGGCGCGGATGGGGGAATTCGGCGGCGTATTTTTCTCGGTGAAGGAGACGTACAACATCGACCATCATGTGAGCAACGCGCGGTATGCGAAGTATAATTATGTAGGGGATACGGCGTCCAATAGCGAAAATCTTTTCGACTTGTGTGAAAAAATGGGCGCGCATATTCTGCCGCCGGCGGCGACGGCGTTTCTGACGGGCGTGATCACCGACAGCGGGAATTTTGCCCATTCCAACACGACGGCGATGACGCTGTACATCGCGGCGGAACTGAAAAGGCGCGGCGCGGATTCGCAAACGATCAATTATAAGATGTTCAAAGAACAGACTGCGGCGAGAGCAAAACTGTTCGGCATGACGGCGTCGGAGATCCGCTATTTTGAGGAAGGGCGGATCGGAATCATGAGCATAACGCAGAAAATGCTGGAGGAAAGCGGCGCGAAAGCGGAGGAAACGGAAGGCTTCATCGATTTTCTGATGGGCGTGAACACGGTGGAAGTGGGAATGTGCCTGATGGAGATGAAGGACAAGAATTACAAGGTAAGTTTCCGTTCGAAAAAGACGGACGTCAACGCCGTCGCGCAGGTCTTCGGCGGCGGCGGACACAAGCTGGCGAGCGGTTGTATGATCGGCGGATATTACGAAGAAGTCGTGGACAAGTTGGTAAGCGTTTGCAAACGCTATATGGAATAGATGAACGGTTTTATCAATCTTTTCAAACCGGAAGGAATGTCGTCGGCATACTGTGCGGGATTGGTCAAAAAGAAATTTCAACAGCCCTGCGGACATATGGGTACGCTCGATCCGTTGGCGTCGGGCGTTTTGCCGGTGGGGGTGGGGCAGGCGAGCCGTCTGTTCCGGTTTCTGCTGGAAAAGCGCAAGACCTATCTTGCGGAATTTACCTTCGGTGAGGAGACCGACACGCTGGATCGGGGCGGCGCGGTGACGCGGCGCGGCGGCAGGGTGCCCGAGGCGGCGGAGATCGAAGCGGTTTTGCCGTCGTTTACGGGGAAGATTCTGCAGACGCCCCCCAGGTTTTCCGCGAAGTGCGTGAACGGGAAACGGGGGTATCAGCTGGCGAGAGCGGGAAAAGATTTTGTTCTGCCGCCGAAAGAAGTGGAGATTTATTCCCTGACGGCGGAGCGGGTCGGGGAGAGAACGTACCGGTTCGCGGTGGAGTGCGGCGGCGGGACGTATATCCGTTCGCTGTGCCGCGACATTGCGGAAACGTGCGGCACGTTTGCCACGATGACGTCGTTGGTGCGGACGCGCTCGGGGATTTTTACGGCGGAAACTGCCGTTTCGTTTGACGAACTGAAGGAAAGCAAAACTCCGGAGGAATATCTGATCGCTTCCGAAGAGGCGGTGGACTTTGCAAAGCTCGTGCTGACGGAAAAAGAGGCGACGAGACTTCTGAACGGATTATACGACGAATATGCCGTATCGGAAGGACTGTACCGCGTTTATAGCGGCAAAGATTTTTGGGGCGTAGGCGAGGTTCGGGATAAGGTGCTGAAAATGCTCGCTTATGTACGCGGATAAGATGGAAAAAAGGGAAAAAAGGTGCGTGCTTGCGCTGGGGTATTTTGACGGCGTGCATATCGGACACAGGGCGGTGGTTGCCGCGGCGAAGGAACTGGCGGAGGAATCGGGAGCCGAATGCGGCGTATTCACGTTTGCGGGAGATCTCGGCGGCAGGTTCGGAAAAGAGCGCGGCATGGTGTATACGACGGAGGAAAGAAAGGAGATTCTGCTGGAAGATTGCGGAGCGGATTTCGTTTACGCCGCACCTTGCGACGAGGCGTTTTTCGCATTGACGAAGGAAGCGTTTTTAGATTGGCTGGAACAGCGATTTCCCGTAGAAGGATACGCCTGCGGATTTGATTATACGTTCGGGAAAGGCGGCGCGGGAAACGCCGGCTTTTTGCGGCAGTACGCCGCGAAGAGGGGGCGGTCGTTCCGCGCAGTGGAAGCGTTGACCGTCGGGGGCGAAAAGGTTTCGTCCACAGAGGTGAAACGTTTGTTGAGAGAGGGCGAGATCGAAAAGGCGAACGCGCTTCTGACGCGGCCGTATTTTGTGACGGGAAAGGTCATCAGAGAGCGCGGCGTGGGCCGTGCGATCGGGTTTCCGACGGTGAATTTATATCCGTCGGATGAGAAACTGCGGCTGAAGAACGGCGTATACGGCGGGCATGCGGAAGCGGACGGAAAGGAATATAAAGCGATCGTCAATTACGGTTCGAGGCCCACGTTCGGGTTATATGCGCCGCTCGTGGAAGCGCATCTGATCGGATACGACGGGAATCTGTACGGCAGGACGATGAGGATATCCTTCGATACTTTTTTGCGGGACATCCGGAAATTCAAAGGGGAAGAAGAGCTGAAAGAACAGTTGCAAAAGGACAGAGAAGAGGTACTGAGAAGATGATCAGATTCGGACCGAGCGGGAATGCGCAGAGTTTTTTCGACGCGGGATATAAGCACAGCGAAGATTCGGCGTATTTCGTGAAAAGCAAAGGATTGAACTGTTTTGAATATTCCTTCGGAAGAGGGGTGAACATGGGGGACGCGAAAGCGCTTTCCATCGGCGCGGCATTCCGTGAAGCGGGGGTGGAGATCAGCGTACACGCGCCGTATTTCATCAACTTTGCGGGAGAAAAGGAAGGGGTGGAAAAATCGTACGAATATGTTTTATCGTCCGCGCGGACGGGGCGGCTGATGGGCGCGAAACGCGTGGTATTTCATCCGGCGTCGCAAGGGAAGCTGGAGCGGGAAGAAGCGATGCGCCGCTGTCGGGAAAATCTTGAAATCTTAAGGGAAAAGATCTATGAAAACGGGTTTGACGATATGATGTTTTGTCCCGAGACCATGGGAAAAAAGCGGCAGATCGGAACGGTGGAAGAGATCGCGGAATTCTGTAAGATCGACAAAATATACATACCGTGCGTGGATTTCGGGCACATCAACGCAAGGGAAGGCGGCGTGCTGAAGAGCGCAGGGGATTTCAAGGCGCTGCTCTCCTATATGATCGGGGAGCTGGGGTTCGATAAGATGGAACGGTTCCATACACATTTTTCGAAGATACAGTACGGCGCGGGCGGTGAAATCCGGCATCTGACGTTCGAGGACGAAGAATACGGTCCGGACTACCGGGATTTTCTGCAGGCGGTGAAGGAACTCGGATTGCAACCGTATATCATCTGCGAATCGGCGGGGACGCAGGCGGAAGACGCGGTAAAAATGAAGGAATATTACGAGAAAAATTGACAAAAGGCTTTCTTTTTGGTAAACTGTATAAGGCAGGGTATTGCGAAAAGAAAACCCGTGCATCAGAAAGGATAATGGAAAAGACGTTCAGGTTGAAAAAGGGGGAAGCGTTGCTTTTGACGGACGAACGGGAAAGACGGTATTTTACCGGATTTGAAAGTTCGTTCGGATACGTATTGCTGACCTCGGCAGGGAAATATTTTTATACGGACAAACGGTATCTTTCGGCGGCGAAGGACGCGCTCGTCAAAGCGGGCTGGGTGACGGAAGAGTACCGCGGTCTGGCGGAGATCGGCGCGCGGATTGCGGAGAGCGGTGCGAAGAATCTGCTGATCGATTACGGCGTGACGACGATGAAGGAATACGCCGAGATGAAGAAGCTCCGGGTGCCGTTCAAGGATGCGGAAAAGCGCCTGACGGGACTGTTTGCGGTGAAGGATAAAGACGAGATCGCGAAGATCGGCAAGGCGTGCGAGATTGCGGAGCGGGCGTTTTATCGGGTCTTGGAATCGGTCAGAGAGGGTATCAGCGAAAAGGAGCTGGCGAACGAGCTGGAAGCGCGTATGCATGAATACGGCGCGGAAAAAACGAGTTTTGAAACGATCGTCGCGTTCGGAGAGAACAGTGCGGTGCCGCATCACAAGACGGGAGAGAAGCGGCTGCGGCGCAATATGCCGGTACTGATGGATTTCGGCTGCGTGTACGACGGATACTGTTCGGACATGACGCGAACGTTTTATTACGGGGAACCGGAAGAAGAGTTTGTCGACGCATATGCGGCGGTGCTGGAAGCGAATCTTACGGCGGAAGAGAAGATCCGCACGGGGATGGACTGCGCGGCGGCGGACCGGATTGCGCGGGACAAGCTGGAAGAGTGCGGATACGGCAAGGCGTTCACGCATTCGCTGGGACACGGAATCGGGACGGCGATTCACGAATATCCGACGATCGGACCTCGCGGAACGGGAAAATTGAAGAGCGGCATGGTATTTTCGGTGGAGCCCGGGGTATATTTTGAAGGGAAATACGGGATCCGTATCGAAGATACGGTGGTATTGAAGGGCAGCGTAAAGCGGCTGATGAAGGACGAAAAGAATTTAATTTTAATAGATTAAGGAGAAAAGAGCAATGATCACAGCAGGCGATTTCAGAAAAGGCGTAACCTTTGAATATGAAAACGGGATCTTCACGATCGTGGAATTTCAGCACGTCAAACCGGGCAAAGGCGCGGCGTTCGTGAGAACGAAGATGAAAAACGTGGTGACGGGTGCGGTTTTGGAAAAGACGTGGAACCCGACGGAAAAGGTGCAGGAAGCGCACATCGAGACGAAATTCATGACGTATTCCTATACGGACGGCGAACTGTATTATTTTATGGACGACGAATTCAATCTTACGCCGCTCAATTACGAACAGGTGGAAGACGCGTTGCAGTATATTAAGGAAAACGACAAGGTTACGGTGAAATCGTATAAAGGAACGCCGTTTTCGGTGGAATGTGAAAACTTTGTGGTGTTGCGGGTAACGCAGGCGGATCCTTCGGTGAAGGGCAACACCGCGACCAACGCCACGAAGGACGCCGTTTTGGAGACGGGCGCGAAGATTCAGGTTCCGATGTTTGTAAACGAAGGCGAACTGATCCGGATCGATACCCGTACGGGCGAATATATGGAAAGAGTGAAGGGCTGAAACCCGGGAAGAGGCGTCCGTTTTCTGTGCAGGCAGAAGACGGACGTTTTGGCGTAACAAAGAAAAGCGCGGCGGAGAAAGCGGAGAAGGAGACGGGACATGAAAACGGTGCTGATAACGGGCGGCGCAAAGGGAATCGGCGGCGCGTGCGCGGAAGAATTCGCGGCGCGGGGATACAATGTGGTCGTGGGATATTTCACGTCTGCGGAGCAAGCCGGAGTCCTGACGGCGAAGCTGAAAGAAAAGTACGGAACGCGGGCGTTGGCGGTGAAAGCGGATCTGCGGTCTGCGGCGGAGACGGACGCGCTTTTTTGTGCGGCGGAAAAGGCGTTCGGCGGCGTGGATGTACTGATCAACAACGCGGGGATTTCGCTGATCCGTACGATCGACGCCACAAGCGAAGAGGAATGGGACAATCTTTTTGCCGTCAACGTAAGATCGGCATATCTGACGGTGAGGCGCGCCCTTCCGCACATGATCGACGGGAAGAGCGGCGCCATCGTCAACGTATCGTCGGTATGGGGAATCGGCGGCGCGTCCTGCGAGGTGGCGTATTCGGCGTCGAAGGCGGCGCTGATCGGGTATACGAAAGCGCTGGCGAAGGAGCTCGGACTTTCGGGGATCCGCGTCAACTGCGTGTGCCCGGGCGTGATCGATACCGACATGAATCGGGAACTGGGAGAAGAAGTGAAGAAAGAGCTTGCGGATGCGACGGCGCTGAACCGTTTGGGAAAGGCGGAAGAGGTGGCGAAAGCCGTGCTGTTTCTGGCGGAGGCGACGTATGTCACGGGGCAGTGCCTGACGGTGGACGGCGGTTTTATATAAGATGAAAAAGCTCAGGCAGGATGCGGAAAAAGCTCCGGTAACGAATATCGTCATCGTCTTGTTGCTCGTGGTGGGATTCGCCTCGTTTCCCGTGCGGGAAACGGCGGAGATGTTGTCTGTGGAATACACGCAGATCAACCGATACCTGTTCACGGCGGCGTTCCGCGCGATTTTCTGCGCCGTCATGCTTTATCTGATTTATGCTTACGGATTTCAAAGAGCGTTAAAGCCGAAAATCGGCAAAATCCGGATCATGATCCCGTGTTTTCTGGTTGTGATCAACAATTTTCCCGTAATCGCGCTGGCGACGGGAGATGCGAAGATCACGGCGGAGGCGGGCGTGATCGCGCTGTATCTTCTGCAGACCTTTTTCATCGCGGCGTTTGAGGAACTGGCGTTCCGCGGGATCGTGTTTCCGCTCTGCCGGATCGGATTCAGAAAGAAGAAATACGCGTTGTTTTGGTCTGCGGCGGTTTCGTCGGCGCTTTTCGGCGGGGTGCATCTGGTGAACCTCATCGGCGGCGCGGCGTTGGGATCGGTGCTGCTGCAGGTCGGTTACAGCTTTCTTTTAGGCGGGATGTGCGCGGTGACGCTGATCGAAACGCAAAGTCTGCTCATGCCCGTAACATTACATTTTCTGTTCAACGCGGGCGGGCTGCTGGTGGAAGAATTGGGAACGGGCAATATCGTCAATACGCCCACGGTATTCATCACGGTGATTCTGGCGGTTGCGGTGACGACGCTGATGCTGTACTGCGTATTTACGGCGGAGCGCGAAGCTGTGGATGCGTTGTACGCCGTCAAGGAAGAAGACGGAGAAACCGTCGGCGACGATAGGGCGGAATGAGCGGAAAACGCATTGAAAAGAAGTATAACAAAAACGAAAGGCTAATATCTTGACAAGGCGGAAAAACCTTGATAAAATGACTTCGGTCCAAAAGGGCAAAAGGAGAAATTATCGAATATGTTAACGGCGATATGCGGAATCAACTGGGGCGACGAAGGAAAGGGACGGATGGTCGATCTGCTCTCTTCGGATTATGATGTGGTCGTGCGCTATCAGGGCGGAAACAATGCGGGGCACACGGTGATCAACGAGAGGGGAAAATTTATTTTGAATCTTTTGCCCAGCGGAATTCTGCGGGAAGGCGTTGTGAACGTCATGGGGAACGGAATGGTGATCGATATCCGTCATCTGAAGGAAGAGATTGGCAGACTGACGGCGGCTGGGATAAAGGTATCTCCGGAGAATCTGAAGATCAGCGCACAGGCGGTGATCTGTATGCCGTACAACGTGATGCAGGACTGTCTGGAAGAGGAACGGCTTGCGGATAAGAAATACGGCTCGACGAAACGGGGGATCGCGCCGATTTACGGGGATAAGTATCTGAAGAAAGCCATCCGGCTGGGCGAGCTGTTTGATAAGAAGAGCCTGAAAGAACGTCTTGCGGACATTGTGGAATGGAAGAATCTGACGATCACGGGGGTCTACAAGGCGAAGCCGGTCACGACGGACGAAATGATGGAGTATCTGACGGAATACGGCGACGTGTTCCTGCCGTATATATGCGATACGGGATTGTATCTGAACGAGGCGGCGCAACGCGGCAAGAAGATTCTGTTTGAAGCGCAGCTCGGCGCGTTGCGCGATATCGATTTCGGGATTTATCCGTACACGTCGTCGTCGAACACGGTTGCGGCGTATGCGCCGATCGGCGCCGGGATTCCGAACAGGAAGCTGGATCTGACGATCGGGATCATGAAAGCGTATTCGACGTGCGTGGGAGAAGGACCGTTCACGGCGGAATATTTCGGCGAGAAAGCGGAGAAACTGAGACAAGCGGGCGGAGAATACGGCGCCGCTACGGGGAGACCGCGCCGGGTGGGCGCGTTTGACGTGCCGGCAAGCCGTTACGGGATCCGGATGCAGGGTGCGGATGAAATTGCCCTGACAAAGCTGGACGTACTTTCGGAATTTGACGAAATAGACGTATGTACGGCGTACGAGCTTGACGGCAAGGTCATCACGGAATTTCCCTTCTCGTCGGATCTGGCGCGGTGCAAGCCGATCTATACGACGTTAAAGGGCTGGAAGAAAGATATTTCGTCCTGCAGGAAAGCGGAAGAGTTGCCTGAGGAAGCGCTTGCGTATATCCGTTTTATCGAAAAGGCGACGGAAAGTTACATTCGCTACGTGTCTGTCGGAGCGAGCCGCGAAGCCTATATCGTACTGGAGAAGTAAAAAATCGACTTTGCGGAAGGAGACAGAGTCGGGGAAGAGGCGGATATGAAGCGAGGATTTGGGATATTGATGCACATCGCATCACTTCCGGGAAAATACGGAATAGGCACTTTTTCGGATTGCTATGCGTTTTTGGATTTTCTTTCGGCGGCGGGCGCGAAGTATTGGCAGGTCTTGCCGTTGAATCCTACGGGATTCGGCAATTCGCCGTATCAGTCGGCGGCCGCGGAGATGTTGAATCCCTATTTTATATCGATAGAAGAATTATGCGCGGAAGGTTTGCTGACGGAAAGTGAGGCGCGGTCGGCGGAACAGGAAGGAAAATATATCGATTACGGATATTTATATGAAACCCGTGAGCCGTTATTCCGTAAAGCCTATGCGCGATTCCGCAAGAATGCGGCGTTTTCGGGGTACGTAAAACGCGGAGAAGCGAAAGATTACGCGTTATTCATGGCGTTGAAGAAAAAGCACGGCGGAATTTCGTTTGACAATTGGGAAGAGAAATTCAAATTTGCCGACGAAGGAGCGCTGGCGGAGTTTGCGGCGGAGAACGAAGAGGAATTGCAGTTCTGGCAATTTTTACAATATACGGCGGAACGGCAATGGAAAAAAGTCAGGGCATATGCGGAAAATCTACACATTTCCGTCATCGGCGATCTGCCGATTTATGTGGCGTACGATTCGGTGGACGTATGGAAGAATCCATCCATATTCAAGCTGGATGAGAACAGGAAGCCCGTGAAGATCGCGGGGGTACCGCCGGATTATTTCAGTGCGGAAGGACAGCTTTGGGGAATCCGGTATTCGATTATGCCGAACAGGAAAAGGACCGTTTCGCATGGTGGAGAAAGCGGCTGGAACGGGCATTGAGGCTGTTTGATTATGTCAGGATCGATCATTTCCGAGGACTTGACCGGTATTACGAAATATCCGCGGGTCGGGAGAACGCCGTGGAAGGCGAATGGGTGGACGTCCCGCACGACGCATTGTTTGCGGCGTTAAGAGAGCGGTCGGATCTGACGCGCGTGATTGCGGAAGATCTCGGGATTCTGGACGAAGGCGTATACGAGCTTTTGCGCAAGACGGGGATTCCCGGAATGAGCGTATTGTCGTTTGCGTTTAACGGAGACGAAAACAATCCGTATTTACCGGAAAAGATCGGGAAGCACACCGTGTGTTACGCGGGAACGCATGACAACGATACGTTGATGGGGATGCTGAGCAAGCTGAGCGCGCCGGAGGAGGAACGTTTTTACGTTTCGCTGAAAAACAGCCTGAAAAAGATGAAACTGCACCGCTTTACGAACGACAGGATGAAGACGGTTGCGGCGATCACGGAAATGGGATTTGCATGTAAGGCAGACATATTTATTCTGTCTATGCAGGACGCGGCGTTTCTCGGAACGGAATACCGTATGAACGAACCGTCCACGGACAAGGCGCAGAACTGGAGCGTACGCGTGGAAAGGAAAAGGATGAGGCCGGTACTTGCGTCGAGACTGAAGGCGTTGGCGGAAAAGTACGGAAGATAAAGCAAATACGGCACGGGGAAAGCGATAAGAAAGAAAGGAGCGGATTATGGAAAGAGGATTGTTGACGCCGCTAAAACTTTTGCGGCGGCAGGTTTTTGTGGAAGTAGCACGCGTTGCGTTTGACGAAAGCGAGAATATCAACGATGCCATCGAAGCGATACCGTATAAAATCACGCCGGGCGATAAACCGTTATACCGCGAAAGCATCTGGAGAGAAAGAGCAATCTGTTCGGAACGGGTACGTTTGTCGATGGGGTTGAGCTTACGTCCGGAGGATATGCCCGTGCATATAACGCAGGGACTTCACGAAAGCGACATCGCGGATAAATATTACGAACCGCCTCTCATGCAGGTGATTCCGTCTGCCTGTGAGGCGTGCCCTCCCAACAGATACAAAGTGACGGATAACTGTCGCGGATGTGTGGCACATCCGTGTACGGAGGTTTGTCCGAGAAATGCGATCTCCATTGTGGAAGGACATTCGGTGATCGATCAGAACAAATGCATCAAATGCGGGAAATGCAAAAGCGTATGTCCGTATGAAGCGATCGTCCATCAGACGCGTCCGTGCGCAACGGCGTGCGGCGTGAAGGCCATCGAGAGCGATGATCTCGGCAGGGCGCGCATCAACAACGACAAATGCGTTTCGTGCGGGATGTGTATGGTCAGCTGTCCGTTCGGAGCGATCGCCGATAAGTCGCAGATTTTTCAGTTGATCAGAGCATTGCGCAGAGGGGATGAGATTATTGTGGCGCTTGCGCCGGCACACGTTGGACAATTCGGCGATAAAGCGACGGCAGGAAAGCTGAAAGCGGCATTGCGCCTTTTGGGGTTCAAAGATGTTTACGAAGTGGCGCTGGGTGCGGATATGGGCGCGGTGACGGAAGCGAAACACTATGTGGAAGAGGTGGCGAGCGGGAAACAGCCGTTCATGCTGACATCCTGCTGTCCGTCGTGGGCGATGCTCGCAAAAAAATATTTTCCCACAACGATCGAAAACATATCCAACACCCTTACGCCGATGGTGGCAACGGCAAGGACCATCAAGAAAAAACATCCGGAGGCAAGAGTGGTCTTTATCGGGCCCTGCGCGGCGAAAAAGCTGGAAGCAAGCCGTCGGACGGTCCGGAGCGACGTGGATTTTGTACTGACGTTTGAAGAACTTTCCGCCATATTTGAAGCGAAGAACATCGACGTGGAAGAAATTGCGTGCGAAGAAGAAATGAACGACGCGACGGGTGCCGGCAGAGGATATGCCGTGGCGGGCGGCGTTGCCGGAGCGATCGAAAAGTGCGTCAAGAAATATTATCCGGACGTGGAAATGCATATCGAACACTGTGAAAGTCTGGAAGAATGCAGTAAAATGCTCATGCTTGCAAAACTCGGAAAGAAAAACGGCTGTCTGATCGAAGGCATGGGGTGTCCCGGAGGCTGCGTGGCGGGCGCGGGAACGAATATTCCCGTGAATAAAGCGGCGAATATGGTCAAGAAAGTGGTGGAAACTTCTGCGACCGACGTGCCCCCGAAAGAACTCGAAGAGATCGACTTGGGATAAACGGAAAAAGGCAAAAGGCAAAAGGCAAAAGGGAAGGGGATACCTTTCGGTATAGGGCGATAAACAAAATCATTATAAAACGCCTCCGCGGCAATTTGGGGAATGTCAAGAAAAGTGTGTAAGTTTTTTGGGTTAGATTAAATTTTCATACTTTTGCATTAGGATTTGGAACTTG
>CALVWR010000015.1 GCA_944367565.1 uncultured Clostridia bacterium | reverse complement strand
ATATAATCGAGGAAAAACAGCGGTTTCGCGCCGCAGCAGATGATGTCGTTCACGCACATCGCTACGCAGTCGATGCCGACGGTGTCGTGCTTGTCCATGAGAAATGCGATCTTCAATTTGGTGCCTACGCCGTCCGTACCGCTCACCAGCACGGGATTTTTCATACCGCAAAGATCGGGTGCAAACAGTCCGCCGAAGCCGCCGATATCGGAAACCACTCCCGGCGTCATCGTGCGGGCGACATGACTTTTCATCAGTTCCACCGCCTTATATCCTGCGGTAATGTCCACCCCCGCCGCCTTGTAACTTTCGCTGAAACTCTTTTCCATATTCACTCCTTGCCGGTGATTTTCTGTTCAAATTTGTCCTTACGGATCTGCGCGGGAACTTCCGTGGGATATTTCCCGTCGAAACACGCCGTGCAGAACCCCTTCGTGCCGTCTCCGGCAAGATAAGGCAGATATTTGGGATTGAGATATCCGAGAGAATCGACGCCGATGATGTCGGCGATCTCTTTCACCGTATGTTTGCAGGCAATGAGGTTTTCCTTGCTGTCCACGTCGGTGCCGTAGTAGCACGGATTCAGAAACGGCGGAGACGCCACCATCATATGCACTTCCGTCGCGCCCGCGTCCCTGAGCAGTTTCACGATGGGTCCGCTGGTCGTCCCGCGCACGATGGAATCGTCCACCATGATCACGCGCTTGCCCTTCACGGAAGACGGCACGGCGTTGAGTTTGATCCTGACGAGGTTTTCTCTGGATTTCTGTCCCGGTGCGATAAACGTTCTGCCGATATACTTATTTTTGATGAGTCCCACGCCGTACGGAATGCCCGAACGCTTCGCGTAGCCGAGAGCGGCGTCGATGCCGCTGTCGGGAACGCCGATGACGATGTCCGCGTCCACCTTATATTCTTCCGCCAGAAACTCGCCCGCTTTGCGGCGCGCTTCGTGCACGGAATAGCCGTCGATCATGGAATCGGGACGGGCGAAATAAATATATTCGAAAATACACATAGAGGGTTTTGCCGTGTCGCAGTTATCCTTGACGGACAGAACTCCGCTCTTCGTAAAGACCACCATTTCTCCGGGGAGCACGTCGCGGATGAACTTTGCGCCCACGGAATCGAGCGCGCAGGTTTCCGACGCGATGACGTATGCGCCATCCGCCCTCTGTCCGTAGCACAGCGGATGGAATCCGTTGGGATCGCGCACGGCGATCATCTTCTGCGGCGACATGACGATGAGCGAATACGCGCCTTTGATCTTCTTCACCGCGCGGCCGATCGCCTCCTCGATGGAACAGGCGTTGATGCGCTCCTTTGTGATCATATAGGAGATGACTTCGGTGTCGCTCGTCGTGTGGAAGATCGAGCCCTGTTCTTCCAACGCCTCTCTCAGTTCGTAGGAATTGATGAGATTGCCGTTGTGCGCGAGCGCCATCGTCCCTTTGATATGACGTACCACGATAGGCTGCGCGTTGACGACGCCTTTGCTGCCCGTAGTTCCGTAACGCACGTGTCCCACCGCCATGTTGCCCTCTCCGAGCGTCTCCATAATGCGGGGCGTGAAAATGTCGTTGACCAGACCGTCATCTTTATGCACGCGGAACACGCCGTCATCGTTGACGACGATCCCTGCCGATTCCTGCCCCCTGTGCTGTAAGGCGAACAATCCGTAATACGTCAGATGCGCGACATCGGTCTTTTCCGGCGCGAAAATTCCGAATACGCCGCACTCTTCATTGATCTTTCTCATGCTTTATTCTCCCAGCAAACGTTTCAAAATTTCGTGATATGCGTCCTCTACGCCGCCGAGATCGCGACGGAACCGGTCTTTGTCGAGCTTTTCCTTCGTCACGCTGTCCCAGAACCGACAGGTATCGGGCGAAATTTCATCCGCCAGCACGATCGTCCCGTCCGAAGTCTTGCCGAATTCCAGTTTGAAATCGATGAGTTCGATGTTCACCGCCTTCAGATAATCGGAAAGCACTTTGTTGATCTTCAACGCGTATGAAGCGATTTTGTCCAGTTCCTCCTTCGTCGCCCACTGCATTGCAAGAATATGATATTCGTTGACCATCGGATCGCCCAACGCGTCGTCCTTATAGCAATATTCCAACACCGTGGAATGCAGTTTCGTCCCTTCTTCCACGCCGAGGCGCTTTGCAAGCGAACCCGCCGCGATGTTTCTCACAATCACTTCCAGCGGCACGATCTTCACACGGCGTACCACCGTTTCCCGATCGTTGAGTTCCTCCACATAATGCGTGGGAATGCCGTTCTTTTCCAGAAGTTTCATCAGAAAATTGGTCACGCGGTTGTTGATTGCGCCCTTCCCCGCGATCGAACCTTTTTTCAGCCCGTTAAACGCCGTCGCGTCGTCCTTATAAGAAACGATGCAGTATTCCGGATCTTCCGTTGCGTAAACTTTCTTCGCCTTTCCTTCATAAAGCTGTGTGGTCTTTTGCATATACGATAACTCCTTTTTTTATTCTCGTTTTTTTCAGCGGTTGAATTTTTCTTCCACCGCACGGTTCTTTTCCAGCACTTTCTGCGCCGCCGCTTTCCGCGCTTCTTTCAGCTTTCCGCGAAGTTCTCCGTCCGAAACCGAAAGAATCTCGATCGCCAGCAGCGCCGCGTTTTCCGCTCCGTCGATCGCCACCGTTGCCACCGGAATCCCCGTCGGCATCTGCACCGTCGACAATAACGCGTCCAGCCCGTCCAGCGTGGACGATTTCACCGGAATCCCGATCACCGGCAACACCGTGTTCGCCGCAAGACTTCCCGCCAGATGCGCCGCCTTTCCCGCCGCCGCGATGATCGCGCCGAATCCGTTTTCTTCCGCGTTTTCCGCAAACGCCTTCGCTTCCGCCGGCGTGCGATGCGCCGAATAAACGTGCATCTCGTACGGCACGCCGTACTTTTTCAGCGTTTCCGCCGCCTTTTCCAATACGGGCAAATCGCTGTCGCTGCCCATCACGATTCCGACTTTTTTCATTCCGTCTTCTCCTTTTTCTTTCCGACGCGCCCTCTATCCGCTCGCCGCGTTTTTGCTTCCCGTTCCCGAACAATAAAAAAAGACAGCCCAAAACGGTACTGCCCAGTCGGTCGGCTCAATACGGTTTTTCGCTCCCTCGCGGACGCCCGCTTGCCCGGCATTTTTTCCTTGCCCGACTTTACCGACAGTCACAAAAAACACTCTTTTTCCTTACGACATTATTATACAAAAAATCCCCCCGTTCGTCAACTGATCGTCATATATTTTCCGCGCCGTCCCGACATTTCTTTTTCCCGCTCTTAAAATCATATCCGTTTTTTCGTTGACTTTTTTCGCGCCCGGTGCTATAATGAATTCCGTTAAATAGTTTGAATATCAAACTATTTTTTGCGGAAGGGACGGAACGGCGGGCGAAAACGGAAAAAACAGCGGGAATTTTCCGCAAAAAAAGGATTTTCAGGGAGAGCGGATTTGGAACTTCACGAAAAGTACAACGATTTTTTTGTCAGATGTTTTAATCTGATTTTAAAAAGAGAAAACGAAATGCTCGGGCAAATCGACCGCAGTTTATCGGTAACGGAGATTCACGTGATCGAGAGCATCGCGAAAGCGGGCGGGAACAACACCTCGAAAGAAGTGGCAAAATTATTGCGGGTATCGCCGGGGACGCTGACGACGGCGATCGACACGCTGTGCAAAAAGGGCTATGTCGCGCGGGAAAAAGACGGCGAAGACAAGCGGATCATTCGTCTTTTTCTGACGGAAAAAGGAAAGAGCGCGCACGCCGTGCATATGGAATTTCACAAAAACATGATCGACTGTATTCTGAAAGATCTGAGCGGATCGGAAGCGGAAACGTTGATCGTCGCATTGGAAAAATTAAAAAATTTTCTTGGAGAATATCATGTTGAAAGTTAAATTTATCACCGATTCATCCTCGGATTTACCCAAATCGACCGCCGAAGAACTCGGAGTCGACGTTCTTCCCTTGGGGATTTCTTTCGGAAACGAAAGTTATCTTGACGGCGCGGACATCACCGCGGAAGCGTTTTACGCCAAGCTGCGCAACTGTACGGAATTGCCGAAGACGAGTCAATTAAACCGGTTTGCCTTTGAAGAAGCTCTTACCCCCTACCGGGGAACGGACGTCACGTTGGTTCTCCTGCTGATCGGCGCCGAGATGAGCTCCACGTATTCCGCGGCGCAGGAAGCGGTGCGGAGTCTGGGCATGGAAGAACAGGTGATTCTGTTCGACACCGGCTTGGTGACGTTTGCGCTTGCCGCTTTGGTTACGGAAGGGATGCGGATTGCCGAAAGCGCGAAAAGCAAGGCGGAATTGGAAGAGAATCTGACGCGCATGAGAGATCGTATCCGCCTGTATGCATACATAGACGACCTGAAATATCTGCGTTACGGCGGCAGACTTTCCGCAGCGAGCATGCGCATAGCGAAAGTTTTACGCATTCATCCCGTCGTTACGCTGGACAAAAAGGTGGAAGTGATTTCCAAACAGATCGGCAAGGCGAAATGCGTGCATTTCATCATCGATAAAATCAAAGAAGAAGCCGATCTTTTCCATCCCCTCTATTTCGGCAATTCCGATTGCAGAGAGGAAGCCGACGCGTTTGAAAAACGCGTGCTGGCGGACGTGCCGGGCTGTCATGCCGATCCGAAAATGCACGATATCGGTCCCACGGTCGGCACACACGCCGGGCCGGGCTGCTTCGGCGTGGTATTCATCGCAAAACAGTAAAAAAACCTTCGTGCATTGAAAAAGCCGCCTCAAAACGGGTTTTCGCCCGTTTTGAGGCGGCTTTTTTATGTCTCTTCATCGATAACAGACTTTCACGCCTTTTTTTTCGAGAAAGGACAGAAAGTCCGGCGCGTTGCCCGTAAGAAACCCCGTGGAAACGAGGATATGCGCCTGTATTTTGCTGATGTATAGATAGATGTAATTTCCGTTTACCCGCGCTTCTCGGATGTGCGGATACAAAACGACGTTTGTAGCGACCGTCGCGCCGCCGCTTGCGGAAGAAACCTCGATGCGGTCCTCATACGCGCGATAGTGCTCTTCGATTCCGTCGATGATCACGTCGGGTACGTTTTTCTTTTTTGCGGCGATTTTCCCTAAGATAAGAGGCAAAAACAGATACACTGCCGCCAGCGCGAGCATCACGGCTCCGAGAAAATAATCCTGAACCGCCAAAAACATGGCGCCGAGCACGGCGAACGCCACCGTGCCGATATACCGGAATTTTCCGAGTTGCCTTTTGACGGCGTATTTCTGGAACGCGGCGTTTTCCTCTCTCCCGATCAAGGTTTTGTTTTCAAACAAAACGATTTCTTCTTTCCTTTCTTCCGATTCGTTCATTCCTTCCATCATTTCTCCTTAATCCGTATCGTAATTTTCCAGCGCGCTCTTTTTGGGAAGCGGCTTGCTGTCGCCGTGGAATACGAATAACATCGTGACAAACGCAAACAGCATAAACGCCGCCGAATACATAAACAGCGACTCCATTCCTACGGCGTCCATCAGCAGTCCGGAAAGGAAGGGCGTGACGATCTGTCCCGCCATGGACGCGGTGTAATAATAACCGGTAAATTTTCCGACGGTGGAACCTTTACTCATTTCCACCACCATGGGATAGGAATTGACGTTGATGGTCGCCCAGCCGACGCCGCACAGGGCGAAGAAGATCGACATCACATAGAACATGGGATTGGAAAACACGCTTCCCTCGGAAAGATCGATCTTCACGCCGAAAAGATTGGAACCGACAAAGAACGCCGCGAAGAAGGAAAAAAACATCACCGCGACCCCGATGAGAATAGTCTTTTTCCGCCCGATGCGGGAAGCGATGAGCCCGACGGGGATAAACATGGCGATGGCGGCGACCTGCGCGACCATCAGCGGGAGAGAAAACGAACCGTCGGCAATCCCCCAGATCTCCTGCGCGTAAACCGAAAAAGATGACGTCACCGCGTTGTACGCCATAAACCATAAAAATACCGACGCGAGCAGAAAGATCATGCTGCGCAGTTTCTCTCTGCCCAGTTTTTCCGTCCCCTCGTTTTCGTCCCCTTCGTCCACGATCCCGAAACGCCTTTCGTCCTCTTCGCGCAAAGCGGTGAGTTTCTTTTCCTTTACGAGAACGAGAAACAGAACGAGAAAGAAGATCATCAACGCCGAAACCACGGCAAAGAGCGGAAGATATTTCCCGTTTTCTTTGACCATGAACGCAATCAGTCCCAGCGAAATAAGTCCGCCGAGCGCACCCGTCAGGTTGATGACGGCGTTGGCTTTGCTCCGAAGAGGCTTTACGGTCACGTCGGGCATGAGCGCGACGGCGGGCGAACGGTAGACGCTCATGAACACGAGCGTGAAACACAGCGCCGTCATGAACAGCGCAAGCGATCCGCTGTCCGCACCGATTCCCACTGCCACAAATGTAAGCGCCGACAAGATCGTCCCCACCACGATATAGGGCGTACGTCTGCCGAATCGACATTTCTGCGACTTGTCGGACAACATTCCGAACAGCGGCAGCATGAAGAGCGCGACGATGTTGTCGAGCGCCATGATGATGCCGCGGACGGCATTGTCCAACCCGAACGTTCCCGCAAGGATTTTGGAAACGATGCTGTCGTAAACCTGCCAGAACATGGATATGCTCAGAAAGATCAGACCTACGAAAAACGTATTTTTGATATTGAGCTTCATTCTCCCCTCCTTTATCCTCTCCCTCGCGCCGGCAAAACGCCGGCTTACTTTTTCATTTTAGCATAAAACATTTCCGTATTCAAGAAAAATTTTGCGATAATACATAGGGCGGCGTGAAAATACACGCCGCCCGGCTGATTATACTTTTTTCGTCGCATTTTCCTCAAGCAGTTTCGCAAAAATATCCGCTTTGCTCATGCCGCCGAGATCGCCTTCTTTCCTGCTCCAGACCGAAACGGTATTCTGTTCCGCTTCCTTGTCCCCCACCACGAAGAAATAAGGCACTTTTTCCAACCTTGCTTCCCTGATCTTGTAGCCGACCTTTT
Source organism: uncultured Clostridia bacterium (assembly GCA_944367565.1). Classification (GTDB taxonomy): domain Bacteria; phylum Bacillota; class Clostridia; order Christensenellales; family Borkfalkiaceae; genus UMGS775. The sequence continues at coordinate 40,075 of CALVWR010000015.1, read as the reverse complement.
CGTTGCGCACGTCGGCTTCCGCACGGAGTCCGCGGTCGTTCAGTTCCTTCGCCACCGCTTCGGCATATGCGGCGTTCCGTTCGGTCACGGCGATCACCTTCACCTGTACCGGCGCAAGCCACAGCGGAAACGCTCCCGCGTATTTTTCGATGAGCAGAGCGAGCGTCCTTTCGTAACAGCCGATGGAACTTCTGTGAATGACGAACGGCGTCTGCTTTTCCCCGTTCTCATCGATATACGTCATGCCGAAAGAATGTCCCGCGGCAAAATCCAGCTGCAAGGTGATGAGCGTATCCTCCTTGCCGTATACGTTCTTGATCTGCACGTCCAGCTTCGGTCCGTAAAACGCCGCTTCCCCGTCGGCTTCCACATAGTTGATCCCCAGATCGTCGAGGATCGTCTTCATGCGCGCTTCCGTTTCTTTCCATGCCTTGTCGTTATCGATATATTTCGCTTTATCGGATTTCCCGCGTTTGCTGAACCGGAACGTTACGTCCTCTTTCAGTCCGAGGCAGTCGAGGAAATAATAACTCAGATCGAGACAGCGACGGAATTCGTCTTCGATCTGATCGGGCGTACAGATGATGTGCCCGTCGGATAACGTAAACTGCCTTATGCGGATCAGTCCGTGCATCTCGCCGCTCGCTTCTTTCCTGAACAGCGTTGCCGTCTCCGCATAGCGACACGGCAGATCACGGTAGCTTTTCAATCCGTTTTTGTATACCTGATACTGAAACGGACAGGTCATCGGACGAAGCGCCATCGCGTCGGGGCTGTTCTCGTCGCCGATGATGAACATCTTGTCGCGATAATGATCCCAATGTCCCGAAATGCGGTAAAGATCGTGCTTCGCCATATACGGCGTCTTCGTAAGCATGAATCCGCGCTTTTCCTCTTCATCCTCCACAAAACGCGTCAGAATCTGCATAATCTTCGCGCCCTTCGGCATGAAGATGGGAAGACCCTGACCCACGACCTCTTCCGTCATGAAGATCCCGAGCTCTCTGCCCAGCTTGTTGTGATCGCGCTTTTTCGCCTCTTCCACGGCGGTAAGATATTCTTCCAGTTCCGACTTCTTCTCAAACGCCGTGCCGTAAATGCGCGTAAGCATCTTGTTCTTTTCGTCCCCGCGCCAGTACGCGCCCGTCACGCTCGTCAGCTTGAACGCCTTGATCTTCCCCGTGGACGGCAGATGCGGTCCGCGGCACAGATCGACGAAGTCGCCCTGTTTGTAAAAGGAAATCTCTTCCCCTTTCGGCAGATTTTCGATCAGTTCCTTTTTATAAGGCTCGCTGAAATTATCCATCATTTTCAGCGCGTCTTTCTTCGGCAGCGTAAACCGCTCGATCGGCAGATCGCTCTTGATGATCTTCTGCATTTCCGCTTCGATCTTCTTTAAGTCTTCCTGCGTGATGGGCGTCTTGAAATCGAAATCGTAATAAAATCCGTTTTCGATCACCGGTCCGATGGCGAGTTTACAGGTGGGATAAATCGACTTCACCGCCTGCGCCAATACGTGCGAAGCCGTATGACGGAATACATGCAGTCCTTCCTTGTCTTTCAGCGTAACGATCTCCAATGCGCAATCCTCGTTCAGAACATACGATAAATCGACGAGTTTCCCGTCCACCTTGCCGCATACGGCGTTTCTGTACAGCCCTTCGCTGATCGCTTTCGCCGCGTCCCCTACCGTCTTTCCGTTCTCCGTTTCCAGAACGGTTCCGTCTTTCAATGTGATTTTCATATTCTTTCTCCCGTACAAATAAAAATCCTTAAAACCATATCGGTTTTAAGGACGAAAAATTTTTTTCCGCGGTTCCACCTTAATTACCGGAAACATTTTTTCCGGTCTCTTTCAAACAAGCGATCGGGCGCTTGTCGCCCCGCCGGGAAAAGCGGTTTCACCTTCGCAAAGCAATGCGTTCTCGCAGCCTCCGAACGCTCTCTGAAATTGCCGTGCGCGCTACTTGTCGATCCCCTTTCGGCGTTTTAACTTTCTTGTATCATATACCCTTTTTTCCGTTTTGTCAACCTTTTTATGAAAAATATCCTCTTCCCAGAATAATTTTATCCCCGAAATATTCTTTGAGATATTTCTCGTCGACGGCGGGCAGCGGCGAGTTGACTTCCACTTCTCCGCAACCGGACAACAGCACTTCCCGTACGATTCTTCCCTCTTCCAATCCCTTATCCATCAGCTCTCCGCGGCTCAGACGGCGATATTGCGCGTCGTAAACCTTTTCGTCCTCCACAAACACCTTGCGCTTCTTATCTTCGAGAAGATAGGTGATGAAATCGTGCAGCTGCGCGCCTTGAAAATATTCCGGCATACAGTTCACGATCCCCAGCCATTTCGACTTCAGCGGACGCAGCCTGAAATGAAAGATCCCGTCGATCGCCACGCTTTCAAATCCCGTCAGCCTGCCGAACGCATACCGTTTATCCTCTTCGAGATCCGCCGCAATAAGCGACGTCAGCAAAAGTTCCCTTTCAAAACTTCCGAGTCCTCCGGTCATGATTTTTCTTTTAAAATAATCGTATTTATAATTCACCGCGATCACGTCCGCGGCTTTGTCGCACAATTCCCTCTTGACGATATCCGCATAATACGCGGGACAGTCCACAATCAGGATGCTTCTGCCCCCGGCGCGCCTGACTTCTGTATGACATTCCGCCTGCGACAGAAGCTCCCGCAAAGTAAAGCGGATATATTCCAGATTTCCTTCGTTATAATCCTTATCAGTCAATGTTATCTGAACCATATATACCTATTTTATGCTTTTCCGCCCTCAAAATACGCTACTAACGCGCTTTTTCCAAAACTTTTTTGCCGTTTTTATCGTTTTTTCCGCGACGCATCAACCGATATGCGGCTTTATAGCTTTCCGAAATCAAAACCACCGTTGCCGCCGTAAACACCGTTTTCAGCCACACGCCGAAAGACAGCGGCGAAATTCCGAACGCACGGTATGCGACCTGAACGATCAGAACGTGAATCAGAAAAGTCAGAAGGAACGTAAACGGCATCAGACGGTTGTTTTTCAGATTTGCAAAGGCGCTTGTCTTTCCCATTTGCCGGCTGTTGAAGGCGTTGAAGAGCTGGAAGGTGATGAACAGAGTGAAAATCACCGCGCCCTGCTGCGCATCCGTCGCCCCGATAAAGTTGAATTTTGCCTGTAAAAGCAAAACCGTCGCCATATATGCGGCATGCAATAAAATTCTCAAAAGCATTTTCCGTCCGACAATGCTTTCCGTTCTTTTGACGGGCGGACTGTCCATCACGGAATTTCCCGGCGATTCCAGCCCGAGCGTGAGCGCGGGCGGACCGTCCATCACGACGTTGATCCAGAGAAGCTGCAGCGTATTGAAAGGCGCGCTACCGCCCGTCAAGAGGGTCAGCACGATAAAGAGTACCGCCGACAGATTGACGGTAAGCTGAAAAAGAATGAATCGCTGAAGATTTCTGTAAACGTTGCGACCGAACGCCACCGACTTCACGACCGTGGCAAAGCTGTCGTTCAGAAGGACCACGTCCGCCGCTTCCTTTGTGATCTGCGATCCGGTGATTCCCATGGCGATCCCGACGTCCGCGTGTCGGATGGCGGGCGCGTCGTTGATTCCGTCCCCCGTCACGGCGACGACCTCCCCGCTTTCCTTGAGCGCCTTCACGATGCGAAGTTTGGTCGCCGGTGTGCTGCGCGCCACTACCTTGATCTTTTTTAGTGCGGATTTCAGCTCTTCGTCGTCCATATCCTCCAGCGCGGCGGCTTCCGTCGCTTCGCTCTCGTCGGTCATGATCTTCAGTTCTCTCGCAATTGCCGACGCCGTGAGAATATTGTCCCCCGTGAGCATCTTTACCTCGATCCCCGCTTTTTTACAAAGCCGTACCGCTTCGCCGACCTCTTTGCGTACGGGGTCCGCAATGACCGCATACCCGTCGAAAATATACCGCGCGTTCTCCGATTTCAGATCGTCTGCATGCGCAAACGCAAGCACGCGTTTGCCCTCCTTTTCGTATGCGGCTATGGCGGCAATGATCTTCTGCTTGCGCGCGTAACTCAGATCGGAAAGCGGCAACACCTTTTCCGGCGCGCCCTTGATCAGCGTACGGACGCCCCCGCCGCAGACAAACGCCGTGATCATGAATTTTGCGTCCGAGGAAAACGGCACGCGGGAAGTGATGCGGGCGTCGTTTCTGAGTTCGGTGTATTTTTTCCCCGTTTTCTTTTCATATTCCGCCAAAAGCGCGCCTTCGCTGCTGCTGCCCACGTATCTCAATTGATTCTTTTCTCTGATCAGATCGGCGGTGGAATTGATACAGAAATTCTGATATAACGCTTCTTTTGCCGCTTCTTCCGGCGCGTAGCACTTCTCTCCCGTACACACTCTGACCACACTCATGCGATTTTCCGTCAGCGTCCCCGTTTTATCGGAACAGATCACGCTGACCGCGCCTGCCGTTTCGGTGGCGATGAGCTTTTTGATCAGTACGTTTTCCCTTGCGAGTTTGATCATATTCAGCGCGAGCGACACCGCCACGATCGCCGGCAGTCCTTCCGGAACCGACGCCACGACGAGTACGATTCCCGAAATGAAGATATCGCTCAGCGATTCAAACGTCGCCGTTCCGTGCAGAAACAGTCTGACCGACGAGACGATTACGACAAACAACGCGGCGCACGCGCCGATAACCGTTACGGTTTTCGTCAGTTTTTCAAGTTTCTGATCGAGAGGACTTTTCCCGTCTTTTTTTACCGAAAGCTCTCCCGCGATCTGTCCCATTTCGGTATGATCCCCGACGCCCGTGACGATCATTTTTCCTTCGCCCGACGCAATAAACGTTCCGCAATAAAGCATATTTTTGCGTTCTGCAAGCGGCGTATTCTGCGCAAGGCGCAGTGCGGCGTTCTTCTTGACGGGAACGCTCTCCCCCGTCAGCGCCGACTCGTCGACCGATAATTCCCTGCTTTCGATCAATCTGCCGTCGGCAAGAACTTTGTCTCCCCCCGAAAGCAGAAGAATATCCCCGACGACGATTTCGTCTTTTGCAAGCAAAACGATCTTTCCGCCGCGAAGCGCTTTGACCGACACTTTGTCGTACATGGCGCTGAGCGCGGCAAACGCTTTTTGCGAACTGTTTTCCATAACCAGCGTGATCCCCACCGAAAGACAGATTGCCGCGACAATGCCGATGCATTCGGCAAAATCACCGTCTCCCGTTTTCAACGCCTTGCCCAGATTCGTGCCGAAAGTGACGATAAAACTGAAAATTAAAATCAGAATCATCGGCTCCGAAAGCGCTTCCGCGATTTTGCCGATCAGACTTTTTCCTTTTTTTCTTTCGATGACGTTTTTTCCGTACTTTGCGACATTCTTTTTAACCGCGGATTCACTCAGTCCGACGTTGACGTCGCTTCCGAATGTAACGGCAATTTCCGCCGCGCTTTGCGCATGATATGACATTTTCTCTCTCCCGTTCAGCCTGTATTAAATTTATGCGCAATATTTTGCCGATATGTGTTTACAAAGTTTTTTCGATGTGATAAAATAACTGTAAGCGATCAGAGCGGAGGTACTTATGGATAACGGATTTTTAAAGGTAGATATAGAAGGATATCAAGCGGAATTACCCATTCTGCCCCTGCCGAGCGGGATTAAAATCGCTTTTTTCAATCTGCACGGCAACCAGGCGCTCACAGAACATTGCGGAAAAGCCCTGGCGAAACGGCTTGCCGACTGCGACGTACTCGTCACCGCGGAATCGAAGGGTCTGCAACTGACGCACGTCGTCGCAAGGGAACTCGGTATGCCCTATTACGCCGTTGCGAGAAAGAGTAAAAAGCTTTATATGCAGGACGGCATCGAAATCACCATCAAATCGAGCATTACGACCGGCAATATTCAGAAATTATACCTTTCCAAACACGATGTGGATCTTCTTAAAGACAAGAAAGTGGGCATTGTAGACGACGTGGTCTCCACGGGCGCGAGTCTGGAAGGACTGGAAGAAATCGTACAGAAAGCCGGCGGCACGGTCTATAAAAAGGCATTTGTCCTTGCCGAAGGCGACGCCGCTTACCGCAAGGACGTCATCTTCCTCGCAACGATCCCGTTGATGTGATTTTTCCGATTAAAAGGCGGTTTTTCCTTGCGTGGATCTTTCCGTGGCGATGCCGGGAATCTCTTTTTCGTTCTTTTTTCTTACTTTGATTTCTGCACAACGCCGGATTTGTTCCGCCGACCTTTTCTGCTTCGGAAAACAAACGAAAATTCCGATAAGAAACATACAAAACAGCTAGGGGAGCTGTTTTCTCTTCCGCGACAACGCCGCTGAAATTTATCAAAAAGCAGTGCCGAAGATCATCGGAAAATTTGCCAAAGACTATCGGAAAGCAGCGCCGAAGATTAACAAAAAGCAGCGCTGAAGTTTATCAAAAAGCGCTCCGCCGGATGCGGAGCGCTTTTTATTTTATTTTTTAAAATTTCAGGCTGAATTCGGGAATATTCGGGCAACCGAAATCGTCGATAACCGGCGTTTTCGGCGCAACGTAGTCGCATGCCTGCACAAGCAGTTTCTGTACTTCGGGAATCTTGTAGGTCGGATAGGTTTCGTGACCGGGATTGAAGTAGAAAAACTTTCCCCTGCCGCGTTTGAACACACACCCGCCGCGGAACACCTCGCCGCCTTGGAACCAGCCGATATATACGAGCTCGTCGGGATTCGGAATATCGAAAGGCTCTCCGTACATTTCCTCATGCGGGATATCGATATATTCGCCCAAACCCGCGGCGATCGGATGCGCCATGTCGACGCACCAGAGCCGTTCGTGTTCCCCGACTTCGCGCCATTTGAGCGATCCCGTACCGCCCGTGAGCTTTCTGAACGGTTTAGACATATGTGCGGAATGAAGAAAGATCATTCCCATTCCGCGTTGTGCGCGGTAAGCGACTTTATTTACGATCTCATCGGAAACGGCACCGTGATACCAGTGTCCCCACCAGAACATGACGTCGCTCTGTTCCAAAATCTCGTCCGTCAGGTTATCTGCGCCTTTGTCGTCGTAAGTGATTAACGTAACGGTATGACCGGCAGCGCGCAGCACCGAAGCGAGACAATTTCCCATGCCTTCCGGATATGCTTTCCGCCCTTCTTCTGAATCCATAGACGGATTATGTTCGCAAACAACGGTAACTTTCATCTTCTTTCACCTCCGTCGAAATAGAAAGGTTTGCCCGTTCTGTCGGATTCATAGATCCCTTCCAAGATACGCGTCACGACCGCCGCCTGATCGGCAGTCACATACAGTTCGCCTTCTCCCGCAACGGCGCGCAGGAACACCGCAAGTTCGTAATCTTCCGGCGCCGTCCCGCCGCCTTCGTAAAAGAGAATCTGTCCGCCGTTAAGATCGGGTTCCACGATCACCTGTTTTCCTTCGAGGATCGTGTTGAGCTTCATTTTATTGCGCAGATCGACCCCTGCCTTGTCGCCGCAAAGTACCGCGCAGGCTTCGTTATAGTCGGCAATGTTGAGCGCCCAGCTCGATTTCAGATAGATCACGGCGCCGTTCTTCATCACGACAAACCCGAAAGCGCTGTCTTCCGCGGTGAACTTATCCACATCCCAGTCCCCGCCGCTGTTGCCGGTGTTTCTCTGTTTGTTGAGCTTGTGGAAGGTTTTCCCCACGCAGTATGCCGGTTCATAATTGTTCATGATGAACAGCGTCAGATCGAGCGCATGCGTGCCGATATCGATCAGCGGACCGCCTCCCTGCTTTTCCTTATCGATAAATACGCCCCATGTCGGCACGCCGCGACGGCGCACCGCATGCGCTTCGGCATAATAGATATCTCCGAAATAATTCTTTTCGGCAAGTTTCTTCGCATAAAGCGCGTCGCTGCGGTAGCGGTTCTGATACCCGATCGTAAGAATCTTTCCCGATTTATCCCGCGCTTCGAGCATCTTTTTCGCCTCGGCATAATTCATCGCCATGGGCTTTTCACAGATCACGTGTTTGCCCGCGTTGAGCGCCGCGACGGTGATCTCGCAATGCATATTGTTGGGCGTGAGAACAAGAACGATGTCGAGGCTCTTATCCTTCAGCATCTCCCGGTAATCGGTATACGTCTTGGCATCCGCCGTTCCGAATTCCTTTGCGGTGTTGATCGCCCGCTCCTCGATGATATCGCAAAACGCCACTACTTCCGTTTCGGAATTTCTCCTGTGCGCGGGCAGATGTTTACCACATGCTATTCCGCCGCAACCGACAACGCCTACTTTGTACTTTTTCATGATTTTCTCTCCTTTTAAGATTTATGGTTCCCTTTAAAATTTTTTCATATTTTCAAGACTGCGTTTCAGGTATTCCTCCGCGTCGCAGTTAAAATGCTCCGCTTCCAGTACCGCCCACGGCAGATTTCTTTTTTTCATCTGCGCAAAAACGCCTTGCATATCCACGATCCCTTCGCCGATGACGGCTTCGCCCCGATCGCCCTGCGCCACTTCCTTGACGTGTACCATCGCCAGCTTTTCCCCGAGCGCTTCGAGATATTCCGCCGGCTTCACGCCGCCTACCGTAAGCCAGCATACGTCCGGCTCGGCTTTCAGATAGGGCGCGGCGTCCAGCAATTGCCTGAACCGGTCTTTTCCGTCCGCAAATTCATGCTCGTGATTGTGATAACCGAGCGTTACGCCGCGGGGCGCAAGCCATCCGTGCGCACGATCGAAATCGGACAGAAATTCGGCAAATCTTTTTTCATCGTCGAAATCTTCCTTCGGCGCCCACGCCACGAATACGTTCTTGATTCCGAGTTCGTCGATGTACGGAAGATTTTCTTCGATCGCCTTCACGCCGCAATGCATCGAAATCGGCGTCAGATTGTACTTTTTCATCAGCGCCGCCATCTGCTTCGGCGTATACCCGTAAAAACCGGCAAATTCAACGCCGTCGTAGCCCGCGTCGGCAACGGCTTTGATCGCCGCCTCTCCTCCTTCCTTCGCCGCCATATCCCGCAGGGAATATAACTGTACCGCAAATTTCACAGTCTTTTCTCCTTTATGCCCAGAACATGTTTTCGTTATCGGATTTCAATACGCATTCCGAGATAAAACGCACCGCCTTTTCCAATCCTTCTTTCGGAGACATCAGCCCGTCTTCGTGTTCGATGGAAATACTTCCGTCATATCCCGCCACCTTCAGCGCGGCGAAAATTTTCTTCCATGCCGTCGTATCGTGCCCGTAGCCCACGGTACAGAAAAACCACGACCGCTTTGCCGGAGCCGTAAACGATCCCGTATCGAGCACGCCGTTCTTGCGAACGTTGTACGCGTTGAACTGCGTATCCTTCGCATGGAAATAATGAATGGCGTTTTTCTCGCCCAGTACGCGAATCACTTCGGTGATGTCCATTCCCTGCCAGAACAGATGCGACGGATCGACGTTCGCGCCGATGATGTCGCCTACCGCTTCGCGAAGACGCAGGCATGTATCCGCATTATATACGCAGAACCCCGGATGCAATTCCAGCGCGATCTTCTTCACGCCGTGTTCCGCCGCAAACGCCGCCGCTTTTTTCCAGTACGGAATCAGCACCTCGTTCCACTGATACTCCGCCACCGCCTGATATTCCGTCGGCCAGCAGCAGGTCACCCAGGAAGGCTGTTTCGCGCCGGGATCCGAGCCCGGACAACCGGAGAACGTCACGACAGTATCCACGCCGAGCTGTCCGGCAAGAATACACGCGGCTTCGTAGTCTGCCTCGAAACGCGCGGCGACTTCCTTGTCCGGATGCACGCAGTTTCCGTGTACCGCCAGCGCGGAAATTTCCATATTGTATTTTTTAAATGTATCGGCAAGCGCTTTTCTCGCCGCCGCGTCTTTACTCAGCACCAGCGCGTCGGCATGCGCTTTTCCGGGATAGCCGCCCACACCCAATTCGAACTGTTCCACGCCCAGCGAAGAAAGATATTTCAGACTTTCCTCCAGACTCAGTCCTCCGAGAATGGAGCTGACAACACTTATCTTCATTCTTTTCCTCCTTTCGCGACGCTTTCGTAAAAATAGATTGACATCGCCTCGTCTTTACTGATATAATATCACTGAATATTTAGGGATTCCACCCGAATTTAAAGATATTTATATCATATATTGACATTATGAAAAAAACGGCGTTTTACGAATATAAACACGACAGGGAAGATAATTTTGTTCTGATGAAGAATGAAGGGACGGAAGGTTGCGCCACGCTGCCGCATTTTCACCGCTGCATCGAGATCATTTATGTGACGAAGGGAAAAATGCGCTGCGAGGTGGACGGAGAGACGTTTTTTGCGGAAAAAGACGACATTGTTTTTGCGCACCGCTGTGCCGTACACGAACTTTATCCCACGCCTTTTTACGATGATTACGTGCTGATCATCAAGGCGGAATATACGGGAGATTTTGCGTCTCTTCTCGAGAAGGAGACCCTGCCGCCGCTGATGAACGACAAATCCTTCAACCGCAATATTTTAAGCGATTGTTTTGAAAAGATGTACACTTCAGATACTTCTTCCTTTCTCGTTGCGAAGGGATATGTGAACGTGCTGATGGGCATGCTGCTTTCGCACTATGAAAAAAGGCCGATCAACGCCGCGCCGAACCTGTCGACGATCGTCGCGGTCCTCAATTATATCGACGACCATTTTACCGAACCCCTTACGCTCGATTCTCTCGCGCAGCAGTTCGGTTACAATAAATATTATTTTTCGCATTTATTCAATTCGTATATCGGAGAAAATCTGAACAACTATATCAATATGGTACGGGTTCAGAAACTTGTGGCGTCCGCGGAAAAAAAGAAGAAAACGAACTTTTCCGACCTGGCGTTTGATTTCGGATTCGATTCCATGACGACCTTTTACCGGCATTTCAACAGAATTTACGAAAAGACGCCGAAAATCATTCTCGGAAACTGAATACGGCAATGACCGTGAAAAAACCGCTGGCGGCAAATCGGAAACCGATTTGCCGCCAGCGGTTTTTGTTTACGGCGAAAAACTTTTCGCTTTTTTATACCTGAGAATTGTTTTCATCCTTCGCTGCCGTTTCGGAAGAAGGCTCCTGCCCCGCGTCCGCTTCGGCGTCCGCCGCGGCCACAAATTTCTTTCTGAAAATCGACCTGCGGAAGAGAATGATATTGAGGACGACAAAGCAGACGGCGACGATGATGCAGGTGATCAACGCTTCCATGTTGCCGACTGCGGCATAGGGCGCAAGGAACATCAGCGGAAAGCCGAACGCCATGGCGGGCAGATTCTGATAGACGAGGTTTTCGCTTGCCGGCGTACGGTAAGAGCCGTCGATCTCCCTGAGGAGAATCATCCCCGTGCTCGCCGTACCCGTCAGCATTCCGAACCAGGCGAGGAACTGTTCGTTGCGGTAAGCGGGAAACAGCCGTTTGCTGACGAAATTGACGTAAACGAAGGTAACCAGCGTACCTGCCGCCGCGAGAATGAGCAGAACGCCCCAGTATTCCGCGAGAAGCGGAAGCTGAATGGCGGCGACGCCCGCCACGATCATGACGTCGAAGGCAAAGCCGGCGATCCTGTCCATCATGAAGTTATTGACGATTTTCTTGTCGACAATCTTTTTCGCGTAAAGTTTGTTGAGCAGAGCCTTGACGGGAATGGTGAGCAGAACACCGATAAAGAAATTGAAACCGAAAAGCGTTTCCGATAAAGACGGCAACAGCGCGGAAAGTCCGTACATGATTCCGAACGATATGGCGTAAACGGCAAGTACAAGGGCGATCTGTACGGTAAATTTATCCATAGAAGAGACGTTGGGAATTTCATTTTCCTCTTCGTAATCCTCCAGCGTGTTTCTTCTGGTGGAACTGTCAATCCTGATCTTGCCCTTTTTCCGCATGACGTTGATGTAGATCACGCCGCCGATACACGCCACCAGAAATCCGAGCGCCGCCACGGTCAGCCCGAAGTTCGCTCCGCCGACGAATCCGTTCGTCTCTTCATAAATATGTCCGTAATTGAGCGCTTGTCCCGTACCCTGTCCGAATCCGAACGCCAGAAGAATCCCCGCCGCGGAGATCATCCCGTCGACGTTGAACACGCAGACCGCAAGCAGGGAGATGATCAGTCCCACCGTCGCCTGGATCAGATAGCCGTTGACGGTGAATACGCCGGAATCGAAAATCTCGCCCGCACGTTTTTTCGTGAATTTCTTGTTGGAACTCCGCATTCCCGTCGCGATGAATCCGATCCCGAGGCAATGATAGGTGATGAGTTCCAGCACCTGCATCCCCGAAATCCCCTCTTCCCCGTTTCCTCCGAATACGGGAAGATTAAAAAGATATGTACCCGCCGCATAATAAGTGACGGTAGAGATGATCAGCAGGATAATCCCGCCGAGCACCGACACGGGAACCAGCGATTTTTTGAGGAACGGCAGCAGTCTTATCAGGACGGCAGCCAACAGCATACTCGCCCCGATGGAAGCGATGACCATGACGAAGGTCCAGACGCTCAGTTCAGAAAAGCTCATATATTATTCTCCTTGCAAATGATTTTTATCCCGCAAAACGGACTTGATTTTATCGAAGATATGCACATATTTGATGGCGCAGAAACGTTTATCGCCTTTGACCTGTAAAATCCGGTTGTCGTAATAGAAATTGAATTTTTTCTTTCCGACCATCGTGAGCGCGCCGATTTTTCCGATCGGATAAACGTGTTCTTCCTTCCCCGTAATATAAAGATTGTCTTTATCGATGGCGACCGCGTCCCCGTCGAGTTTCTTTTTCCGCTGAAACTTGATGCTTTCGCGGAAAAGGATCTTGCCGTCCGACACGATTTCCCCCTGCAGCACGCGCGACGCGAGTTCCTCTCTTTCCCACGCATACCATTCCGAAATACGGTCGAATCCCTTGATGGGCGGTGAAATTTTGAGATTTTCGGTATATTCCGCCTGCGTACCGCAGCGACTGCACCGAAAAACCGCGCCGTGGGAAACGATTGTAGAGACGCCGCCGCATACGGGACAGAGATAAAGCGCCCTTTCGATATATTCCGCGCGGCGGCGGCTTTTATATTTTTCTCCCGAAAGCACGTCGTTGACGTCGAGTTCTTTTCGGATGATTCCGAACAGTTCTTCCACGCTCATCGGCGCGTATTCTTCCGGGTAAATCACCCTTTTCACAAAGCCGACGTATTTCGTTCCGCGCCTTATGCTTGCGCCCCACCGCGGATCGGTGCCGTATCCGCCGCACAGATTGTACAACACGAGGGGCACCTTCGACGCTTTGACGAGCTTTGCGACGGAATCGTAGATCTCCCACTGACCGCCGCTGATCGTACGGTTCCCCTCCGGAAAGATCCCGACCGCGCCCCCTTCGCGGAGTACGCGGAAAATATCCTTTACGGCTTTGAGGTCGGCAAACGATTTACTCTTCGGAATCGGCGCCACGAGATATTCGATCAGGGGCGAAATTTTCAGATTGAACAGATCGTCCGATGTAATGAAATAGATAGGAAAGCGAAACGATTTCGACACCCAGAACGGATCCATGGTCGCCTGATGATTCGACAAGATCAGATAGGCGCCGCGAGGCAGATCGGACTTTACCGGCTTAAAATGATATTTGATCCGCATGATCGGCGCAAGCGCTACCCGCAAAAACGCAAAGACCCGCGCATGCCGCTTTTTCACCCAGAACTTTTTCTTTTTTTTGTTTGCCGACATATCCCGCCTCCGCACAAAAAGATACGGCGCAGAGTATGAATTCCTCTGCGCCCCCTCATTTACACAGCAAAATCAAATAAATGATATCAAAAAAATACGGTTTTTGTCAACTTTACAAAACCTGCCGGAAAAAAATTTTATAATTTTTCAGGCCGGATATTGCAATATCTCGTAAACCGGAAACGATATCCGTTGCTTTCCTTCTCCCCGCTTTCCCCGATAAGCCGGAAATTTCCGTTCTTGTCGAGATTCGGGAAAAAGACATCCGCTTTTCCGTCGGCGTCGATCTTCGTAACCAGAACTTCCGCGCAAAATGCAAGCAATTCCGCATAGACCTTTGCGCCGCCGATCACATACACGTCCCCCTCCGTACGCCGCAATACGCTTCTCAGTTCCGCAAGGGAAGATACGCCGACGCACCCCCCGCGCGCCTTCCCGTCGGCGGAAAGCACGATGTTCACGCGGTTTTTCAGCGGCTTGCCTCCGGGAAAACTTTCCAGCGTTTTTCGCCCCATCACCACCGTTTTTCCCATCGTCGTTTCGCGGAAAAACGCCATGTCCTCCGGTACGGAAAAAAGTAGCTTCCCGTCCCTGCCGATTCCCCATTTTTCATCGACCGCGACGATCGCCCTGATCATATCGCCACCTCGATTTTTTCTTCGAGCGTATTATAACGATAATTTTCCAGAGAAAAATCCTCCGTCGTAAACGCGTAAAAATCCTTCACCTCGGGATTCATCACGAATTTCGGCGCGGGATACGTCGGTTTTTCAAGGAGTTTCTTCACGATCGGGATGTGCCTGTCATAGAGGTGCGCGTCCGCGATGACGTGTACCAGCTCCCCGGCTTTCAGCCCCGATACCTGCGCAAACATATGCATCAGCACCGCATATTGCACCACGTTCCAGTTGTTCGCGGTCAGTACGTCGTTGCTCCGCTGATTCAGAATTCCGTTCAGCACGTCCCCCGTCACGTTGAAGGTCATCGAATACGCGCACGGATACAGATTCATCTCGTGCAGATCTTCGAAATTATAAATGTTCGTCATGATCCTGCGTGAAGAAGGGTTGTTCTTCAGATCGTAAAGTACCCGGTCTACCTGATCGAATTCCCCTTCCTTATACTTGCTTTTCTTCGCCAGCTGATACCCGTACGCCTTCCCGATGGACCCGTTTTCGTCTGCCCAGCTGTCCCAGATATGCGAATGCAGATCGCGGATATTGTTGGATTTTTTCTGCCAGATCCATAGAATTTCGTCGATACAGCTTTTGAACGCCGTGCGACGGCAGGTCAGAATGGGAAATTCCTTTTGCAGATCGTAACGGTTGACGATGCCGAACTTCTTCACCGTATGCGCGGGCGTCCCGTCCTCCCAATGCGGACGGACGGGAAGTTTTTCGTCGGAAAATCCGTGTTCCATGATCTCCGTGCAGGTCTCTTTGAAAATTTTATCCGCTAAACTCATCTTTCCTCCCCCGCGTCAGAACGCGTCCTTCGTTTGTTTTTTCCACCGCCGCGCGATAAAACGCATACTGATCGCGCGCGGCGTGATCTTCATGACAAAATACAAAAAACGGTTAAAAAAACCCGGTATCAATATCGCCTTGTTCCTTTGCACCGCTTTCAAACTTTTTTTCGCCACATACTCCGGCGACTTCGCCGAAAGTTTTCCCCACAGTCCCTGATTTTCGATATCTTTCACAATATCGGGACGGGTCGGCACGCCGCCGGGCAGCACCGTCGTGACCTTTACGCGTCCTTTCAGCTCCAGCCTCAGCGACGTGAAAAAGGAAGTAAGCGCTCCCTTCGTCGCGCTGTACAGCGCAAAATACGGCATGGGCGTCACTCCCGACATACTCGATATCGTCACGATCTCCTTCATCGGCGCGCCGCGCTTCAGCAACGCGTGCGTAAGTGAGATCGTCGCCTCCACGTTGACGCGGATCTGAAAAATCACTTTTTCCTTAGTGTACTCTTCAAACGCCTTCTGAATATCCACGCCCGCAACGTGGATCACGCGTTCGAATTTCACGTCCGCGGCGTCCGCGGCGGCGAGCAGTCTTTCACGGTCTTGTTCGTCCGTCAGCTGACAGGCAACCGCCTCGACCGCAATCGATCGATTGAGCGACAAAAGCTCTTTTTTCAACGCGTCGAGCTTCTCCTGCGAGCGCCCCGTGATAAACAGATCGTATCCTTTTTCCGCACATAACCGCGCAAACGCTTTCCCGATTCCTCCCGTCGCGCCGGAAATAAAAGTATAAGCCATGGTTTTATTATAACAAATCCGTTTTAAATTGTCGACGGTTTTTTCCCGATTTTTCCGCCGTCAGGGGATTTATCCGAAAAGACGCGTTTCTTTTTACAGACACCCGTCAACCGCCGATGCAAAGTTTCTTTGCAAGGCAAAATGCGCCTTCCCCGTTGACTTACTACAGAATCGTTGCTATAATGAAAGAAATACAAGGGGGGACGAAGTTATGCCACACTCTGTCGGCGCGAAAATTACCGAACTGAGAGAAAAAAGACACTTAACGCAGGCACAGCTTGCCGAGCAGCTTCATTTTACCCATCAGACCATTTCCAACTGGGAACGCGGCGTTTCTTCGCCCGATCTCGAAACCGTGGTGAAACTCGCGGATTTTTTTCAGGTTTCCGCCGACGAACTGCTTTTCGGAAAACCGAAAGCATCCTCTCCCGCGCCGCAGAAACTTTACCGTTACATGACGAGCGTGCCGGTCGGCGCGGCAAATGCGCTTAAAATTCTTTTACGAGTCTTCATGGGGCTCACGGTTACGGAAATCGTTTTTTCCCTTCTCATGATCTCCGTTCCCGTTTTCGCGGGATTGTTCGGACTGTTTTTTGTGCTCGCGCTTGCCGTTTCTATGGCGGGGACGTATATCGCCGTACTCGTACTATTTCTTTTTGCAAAGGAATTTTCCGATCATATGCCCGCGAAGATTTTTTTCTTTCTCGGCATAGCGTTATACGTTGTCAATTTTATTCTGAATCTTGCCGTCCCGATCTCCTCTACCGACAACGGTAATTTAATGGTTTTTATCGTTTCCATTATCATCAACTTAGCAGGGTTTTCGTTGATCCTTTATTCCGCGCCTTTTACATTCCGAAAAAGCGATGAGGAAAACTATAGTTTTATTCTCAAAAAATATTTTTCCCTTGCAACGGGCACGATTGCGTGCACCCTGCTTTCCGGGCTTTTTGATTCCGTAGAAATAATGAGCTTGGTATTTAACTGTATTTCCCTCTTTTTAATGGCATACACACTTTTGATGCTAAGCCGCTGTACAGAGGATAAAACACAGCTTACAAGTTACGTTTCATCCCGGCCGCCGCAGGAAGTATGGCTGAAAGACGGCGAAACGCACGATCGATTGCCGGCAGTCAACGCACAGGCGGCGGCAATTGCTTCCGCCGAACGCAGACGCGCCGCGGAAATCGCGAATCTCGCGGCTGAGAGCGCACCAATCGACGTGCCAACCCTTTCAACCTACGAAAAAACGATCACTTATGAAAGAGAATCTCTCCCTCCCAAAGCGCTTTGGATCGCGTTTGCCGTATACGCTTTCTTTTTGTATATCTTTCCGCTCATCGCGCCTTTGGATATCAACGTGGTGTTTTTAACGTTCGTTATCTGCGCGCCCTTTCTTGTCTGTTCGGCTTTATTCGCGCTTTCCAAACAAAGCGTACATCTTGTTTTCACCTATATTTTGATCGCTATTGCCCTTGCGGTGACGGTCAGTACCTTTTTCTGCTTTTGCTACCATCTGCCAAAATTTCGAGATCCGACAGAACCGTACCCCTATTTTGTACTTGCGCTGCCCGTCGCGATGAACTGCTGTTTCGTATTCGTTGCGTCGCTTTGTTTTCGCAGCACGGCAAAAAACAAGGCTGCCAATGTCGCACTGTCGCTGACGGCAGCCGCTTTATCCGTCGGCATTCTCGTACTGTTTCTTATTTCCGCCAACGATCCCAATGCCGATCCCGCACTGCTTCTCCTCGATTTTTGGGCAAACGGCGCCGTTTTTGCCTTTCTTCTCTTTTCCAAAAAACAAAAGATAAAAATCCTCACCGAAACGGTGACGCGGAAACGGATCTGACGTCCGAACAGACGAAAACGGCACACTGTTGCAACGGCGCACGGCATTGACAAACCGCGCTTTTTGCGTTATACTGAAAACGAACAGGAAAAGGCGGTGAAGTTTTATGGAAAAGATATGCGCGGCAAACGGTACGCGCGCCGAAAAAGCGCCGCGTGCGATACGCGCTTTTAAACGTTGGAAGATCGCGCTGATCTTTCTCGCGCTGACCGACTGCGTGTTCCTCGCGGTTTTTCCCTTTACCCGCCCGGCTTTCTTCACGATATACGAATATATTCTCGAAGCGGTGACGCTCGTCACTTATCTTTTATTTCTCATCGTCAAACAGACGGTGAAAAACGGCGCGAAAAAATGCATTTTCCTCTTGCTCGTCGCGGCGAGCGAGGTCTTCGCCGTCCTGATGCAGATCTACGGCGGCGTACTCACGCCGCACGGCTTTCTCTTCTATGCGCTCGCCGCCTGCCTGCACGCGGCATATTATCTTTTCGCACTGTTTTTATTTGTCGCCAAAGAAAAAACGACGCGCCTTCGCGCGTCGTATCTGTTGCTTTCCGTCGCACTCCTTCTCGCCTGCGCGGCGGAACTCGCCATCCTCTATACGGCGGGTTTTTCGGCGGAAATTCTTCTCAAAATATGCATGATTCTGCAAACGCTTCTCACCGAAGCGATGCTCTTTCTCCTTGCGGCAATCGCAAAATACCGTCGCTTTTAAAAACAGATCCGGCGGCAACGGGAAAATTACAGACGGCGCAAAGACACCTGTAAATACGCAGAGGAAACGACTCGAACGGAAAAATTACAGACGGCGCGGAGATTTTCTGATCTCCGCGCCGTTCTTTTTATCGGAAAATTATACAATTCGGTGTTGCTCTGCATTGGAGAACGCCTCTTGTAAAACAAACGCTATTTGTTTTTCAGACTTTCGTCGATGGCGTACGCAGCGGTTTTGCCCGCGCCCATCGCCAGAATCACGGTGGCGGCGCCCGTCACGGCGTCACCGCCGGCATAGACCCCTTCGCGGGACGTTTTTCCGTGTTCGTTGACGATGATCCCGCCCCATTTTTCCGTTTCGAGACCTTTCGTCGTCGATTTGATGAGAGGATTCGGAGAGGTGCCGATCGCCATGATTACGCAATCCACATTGAGAACGAAATTACTGCCCTCCTTTTCCACCGGACGGCGACGGCCCGATTCATCGGGTTCGCCCAGCGTCATTTCCACACATTCGATTCCGGAAACGAAATCCCGTTCGTCGGTCAGAATCTTCACGGGATTATTGAGCAATTTGAATATGATGCCCTCTTCCTTGGCGTGTTCCACCTCTTCCGCACGGGCGGGAAGTTCCTTTTCCGAACGGCGATAAACGATATAGACGTTTTTCGCGCCCAGGCGTTTGGCGCATCTTGCCGCGTCCATGGCTACGTTACCGCCGCCGACGACGGCGACGTTTTGGGCGTGCATGATGGGCGTATCGCAATCTTCACGGAAAGACTTCATCAGATTGACGCGCGTTAAAAACTCGTTAGCGGAATAAACGCCCTTTGCGTTTTCTCCGGGAATATTCATAAATCTGGGCAATCCGGCGCCGCTGCCGATAAACACGGCTTCAAAGCCCATATCGAACAGATCGTCCACGGAAAGCACCTTGCCGATCACCATATTGGTTTCCACTTTCACGCCGAGCGCTTTCAGCCCTTCGATCTCCTTTTGCACGATGACTTTCGGCAACCGAAATTCCGGAATCCCGTAAACGAGCACGCCTCCTGCGGTATGTAGCGCTTCGAAGACCGTCACTTCGTATCCCTTTTTCGCCAGATCGCCGGCGCAGGTCAGTCCGCTCGGTCCGGAGCCGATTACGGCGACTTTATGTCCGTTGGAAACGGGACGCACGGTTTCATTTGCCGCATGGCTGTTGTGATAATCCGCTACAAAACGTTCCAGTCTGCCGATGGCGACCGGTTCGCCCTTGATGCCCCTGACGCATTTCGCTTCGCACTGCGTTTCCTGCGGACAAACCCTGCCGCACACGGCGGGCAGCGAACTCGACTCGCTGATGATGCGATAAGCGCCTTCAAAATCGCGGGCGGCGACCCGTTCGATAAACGCGGGAATATCGATCTGCACCGGACATCCCCCCACGCACGGTTTATGCTTGCAGTGCAGGCATCGCTGCGCTTCGTCTACAGCCTGTTCTTCGCTGTAGCCGAGCGCCACTTCCGAAAAATTTTTGTTCCTCACGTCCGCCGGTTGCGACGGCATTTCGTTCTTTTTCAACGACATATTCGGCATATTGGTTTAACTCCTTGTTCGTTATTTCATTGCGCCCGCGATTTCCCGTACTTTTGCAAAGAAACGCGACAGGCGCCGGCCGTCCGCAACGGCATGATGCATGTTCATGGATAAGGGCGAAACAACCTTTCCGTTTCGTATTTGCCCCGAGTATGTTTACGAACAGATGCAATGAGCGAAGATCCGTCTCTGTCGGCCGTCATGCTCATGACATTTCGCAAATTCCCGATAAAACAGCAAAATAAGTTCTTCTCTTTTCCAAGTTTCAAAATGTTCTGAATTACGGCAATTTCAGAAGGCAACTTTTGCTCCGTTTTTATTCGGACGTTTCCTTTTTGAAGAGATTGCACGTTTCTTCATACGCATGACGCTCAAAATCCCGATACATCGAGCCGCGGTTCATCGCTTCGTCGAAATCCACTTCGTGACCGTCAAAATCGGGTCCGTCCACGCAGGCGAATTTCGTCTTGCCGCCGACGGTCAGACGACATCCCCCGCACATTCCCGTGCCGTCGATCATGATCGGATTCATCGATACGACCGTTTTGATGTTGTATTCTTTCGTGAGTTTACAGACGAATTTCATCATAATCACGGGACCGATGGCGATCACTTCGTCATACTCGTTTCCGTTTTCGATGAGTTCTTTTAAAGCGTCGGTCACAAGTCCTTTCTTGCCGTATGAGCCGTCGTCGGTCACGATGACGTAACGGTCGCTGACCGCTTTGAATTCGTCTTCCAGAATGACGAGGTCCTTGTTTCTGAATCCTGCCACGGAATGAACTTCCGCCCCGAGTTTATGCAATTTTTTGGCTACGGGATACGCGATGGCGCACCCGACGCCGCCGCCGACAACGGCAACTTTTTTCAATCCTTCCAGATGCGACGGGGTGCCGAGCGGTCCCACGAAATCGTGAATCGAATCCCCTTCTTGCAGATGGTTGAGCTTTTCCGTCGTGGCGCCGACGATCTGGAAAATGATGGTCACCGTGCCTTTTTCGACGTCATAATCGGCAATGGTCAAAGGAATTCTTTCCCCGTTTTCATCGACACGCAAAATAATAAACTGCCCCGGCTGTGCTTTTTTTGCGATGAGAGGCGCTTCCACATCCATCAGCGTGACGGTGGGATTCAGACTTTTTTTTCTGACGATTTTATACATATTTTTCTCCCGCACGGATATAACCGTTCTTTTCGCTATCCTATTATACCTTAATTTTGCGCGTTTGGCAAATATTTTAACCGCTTTCTGCCATCCGCCGTTTTTTGTTTCTGAAAAAAACGCCGTTTTCCGACAGCGATCGGAAAACGGCGCAAATTACTTTTTTCCGCAATGCGGCGGGAAGCGGCAAAACAGCGAAAGATTTTCCCGCGAAATATCGGCTTGCAAACATTTCCGTCGCACAAAGGAAAAATGAATCCGTCATCGCTTTGAAAAACCGGAATAAATACCGTTTTCCGAGGCAGGCGACATCCTTATTTTCGGAACATGATCTTTTCGTTTTTGAACATCCATGTGAGCAGGAATACCAACGCCAGCGTATACACGATGTTCGAAATCACGGCGATCACAAGGTTAAGCGGGACGACCGAGAAGGAAAACACGGCGTGGAGAGACTGCACGCTGTTATAAAGCGGAATCAGATACAGGAACGGGTTTGTCGGCGCGCCGTCTCCGAACATACAGGTGATACTCAGAAGCATATTTAAAATCATGAGCGGCGTGACGTAAGCGGTGGCTTCCTTGACGCTCTTTGCGAAGGCGGAGATCACCGAGATCAACGCGACCGCCAGCAATACCGTGGAAATGACCACGCCGAACAGCGCAAGGTAATCCCCCGCGGCATAAATGGCGGTATTCATATCCGTGCCGATCATTTTGGGAAGGCTCAGAATGATCCCTGCAAACGACGACAGACCGCACAGCACCGAAATGATGCTCAACGCGGCGATCTTGCCGATCGCCACCCCCGCCCTCGATACCGGCGTGACGAGAAGCGTGGCAAACGTGCCGCGTTCCTTTTCTCCGGCGATGGATTCCGGCGCGACGGACATCGCCCCCGAGAAGACGAATATCATGATGAGCAGCGGCATGATCATGGAAAAGATCATGCTCGACATATCCTTATCCGACGCCAGATTATACTGAATCCCCGCCTCGGGATTGTTGATATCGTACTTGTTTTCGCCGAAAAACTCCAGCTCGTTGAGGATGGTGCTCATCAGCGTATACGCCGCGGAAGAATTTGTTTCCGCCGCATTGTAATAAATTGCAATATTCGGAATCGGCTCGCCTTCCTGAGGCTTTTCTATCTTAAAATTTTCGGGGAATACGATAAAAAGATCCCTTTCTCCGTTCTTAACCGCCGTCTTTGCCGCTTCCGCACCCTCTTCCGTGACCGTTTCCGCAAGGATCTGTTCCCCGAACACTGTTTCGCCCCAGCCTTCGGGCATATTCTGCACGTAAGCCGTCGGCGTATGCTCGCCGTTCCCCATCAGTCCGCTGAGTCCTTCGCCCATAAACGAATATACCAGATAGATCAGCAACCCCGGAAGAATCAGTACGCCCAGCACCATCCGCCTGTCTTTGAAAAAACGCAACAGCTCCTTCTTGAATACCGGCAGCCACCCTTTCATATCACTTCCCCCCTTTCTTTGCAGCTTTCCCAGTACATCTGAAAAAAACGATCCTCCATACTCAGGCCTCCGCATACTTCTTCCAGCGTGCCGTCCGCAAATAACTTTCCTTCGATGATCACGCCCACTCTGTCGCAGATCTTTTCCACTAAGGAGAAAATATGCGTCGATACCACAACGCATTTTCCCTGCCGCTTCTGCTCAAGAAGAAAATCCGTCACCGTTTTCGCCGTGATGACGTCCAACCCGTTGGTCGGCTCGTCAAATATGATCACTTCCGGATCGTGCACGATGGAGATCACAATCGATACCTTCTGCTTCATCCCCGTAGAAAGATCCGCAATCTTCACCTCCGCAAACCGGTCTATCCCGAACTGTCCGAACAACTCCCGCTTCCGCTCTTCCCGACGCCTTTCGTCAATGCCGTGCAGCGCGCTGAAATAATCAAACAGATAATTCGGCGTGAAAAAATCTTCCAGCTTGAGCTCGCTCGTTAAAAATCCGATCTTTTTCCGCACCTTCTCTTCTTCCTTCACCACGCTCGCTCCGCAGATATACGCGTCGCCTTCGTCCGGCTTGATCAGCGTAGACAAAATCCGTAAACACGTCGTCTTCCCCGCTCCGTTCGGCCCCAACAGTCCGTAAACTTCTCCGCCGTACGCCTTGAACGACAACCCGTTTAACGCCACCTTTTCCCGCAATCCCGTCTTTTCGATCTTCCTCTGCTTTGCGGACAATCTGAACGTCTTTTTCAATCCGCAGACTTGCAGCATCTCTTCCATCTCCGTCCTCCTCACGGTCTGCGTCGCTTCCCCGACGCCTCTTTCCGGTTTTTTCAGATATCATTGTATGTATACATTATATAATGTACACGTCTATTTGTCAAATTTTTTGCGCAATATAATTAAATATATCATGTAGAAATAAGATATTTACAGGTTAGATATGAAATTACGCATCAAAGAAATATTGCAGGAAAAAAACAAAAGCAAGTACTGGTTGTATATGCAGATGGGACTGAGCTATCAGAACTTCAACCGACTGATCTCGGGACAGACGAGTTCCATCAAATTCGAGAACTTGCAGGCGCTTTGCGACATTCTGGAATGCACGCCGAACGATTTATTCGAAGAATACTGCAAAAAGTCCGTTACCTGAGGAAGGCTTCGAGGCGGTAGATGGGCTTTCCGTAGCGGAGAAAGCGTTCTTCGTATTCGGTGGTGATATTTCCTTTGAAGCCGCTGTGATGGAGATCGAGGGAAATATTTTTCAAGGAATACCCGCAGGCGGAAAAACTTTCCAAGGAATATTCGAAAAAGGGCATATTATCGGTTTTTAGCCAGATTTCCCCGTCCGAAGCGAGCAACGTTTTATAAAGTTCGAGGAATCTTGCCGAGGTCAGCCGCCGGTTTGCGTACGTATTTTTCGGGTAAGGGCAGGAAAAATTGAGATAAATTTTTCTTAGGGAATGAAGCGGCAAGAAGCAATCGGCATTTTCGGCGCTGAGATTGAGAAACACGATATTTTTCAGATGCAGGTTTTTGGCTTTTTCGGCGGCGGCGACGATGACGTTTGAAAGTTTTTCAATACCGATGAAGTTGATCTGCGGATGAAGGAGCGCCGTTTCGGTGAGAAATTTTCCGCGTCCGCAGCCGATTTCGGCCTCTACGGGATTATCGTTGCCGAAAAGCGCCGCAAGATCGAAAAGCGAAGTTTTTTCCTCTTTGCTTTTTTGATAAAACTCGCGGCTTTCGAGGACGTAGAGAACGTCCTTTACATTGAGCAGTCTTTCATCGAGATGTTTTTTTCTTCTCATTCTCATACTGTTGTTATTGTAGCACAAACCCGGAAATTTTACAAGCGGAAAAGCATACGATTCCGCAATTCGGCTCATGCGGGGAAAAAAGACGTTGAAATTTTGTTTCGGATATGGTAAACTTTACCTGTAAACGGAACATACTATAAAAAAGGAGTTTTTTATGAGAAAATTGGTATCGGTTATCGGAGACGCCGTAATAGAAAAGGACGGCGATAAATTCAAAGCGGCATTTGCCACGGGCAAAGCGTTGGTAGACCACGGATACAGGGTACAATCCGGCGGCATGGGCGGCGTGATGGAAGCGGCGTTCATGGGCGCGCGTGCGTCTGAAAAATACCGCGAAGGAGACACGGTCGCGCTCGTTCCCTCGTTCGACGCGAACGAAGCCAACAAATATGCGGACATCGTTATTCCGACGGGGCTCGACATGATGCGCAACGCCCTCGTAGCGAACGCGTCCGCGGTGATCGCCGTGGGCGGCGGTGCGGGCACGCTTTCGGAGATGGCGCTGGCGTGGTCGCTCAAGCGGCTGATCATCGCGTTCAGGAACGTGGACGGCTGGAGCGGAAAACTTGCGGACACGCGGCTCGATCACCGCATCCGCTACCCGTTTGAAGACAAGGTTTTCGGCGTGAACACCGCTGAAGAAGCGATGGCGATTCTCAACGAAAAGATCGATCTTTTCAACGAATACCATAAAGGCATCCGCCTGCTCGATCTCAACGGCTGAGCAAAAGAATAAGGCTTATGGCAAAACGCCTCCGGACGACACCGTCCGGAGGCGTTTTTTCTTTTTCGTTCACCGACTAAACGCGGCAGTTTGCCAGAAGGAAATCCATCGCGTCGGCATAGCCGGCAAAGCCTTTGCCGCAGATCGTCTTTTCCGCCGCCAAGGATATATACGAAAGATGCCTGAACTCTTCGCGTGCATAGATGTCGGTCAGATGCACTTCCGCCGTAGGGATATTCACCGCTTTCAACGCATCCAGAATGGCGATCGATGTGTGCGTATACGCCCCCGCGTTGATGATGATCCCGTCGAATTTCCGATACGCTTTCTGGATGGCGGTAACGATATCGCCCTCGCTGTTCGACTGAAAGCATCGGACGAAAAGTTTCCGTTTTTTCGCTTCCGCGCGGATAAAGCGCAGCAATGCGCGGTAATCCCGATCTCCGTAAAGATTTTTTTCGCGGATGCCGAGCATATTGAGATTGACTCCGTTGATGACGAGAATTTTCATATTTCCTCTCCCGTAAACGCCGCAAGTACGGCGGCGGTCGCACTTTTCAGATCGCCGTCGTTTTCAATCGTCCGATCGGCGGCGACTTCGTAAAGTCCGCGCCGCTCTTCATACAGTTTTCTGACCGTTTCCCTGTTTTTGGATAAGGGTCTGCCCTTCAGGGCGAGCAGTTCGGTATCGCGCTTCAAATACATGATTTTTCCGTTTCTTTTGAACGCCGTCACGTTCGCTTTGTCCTTGACCGCGCCTCCGCCGGCAGCGATCACCGCGCCGCTTTTTTTCGCGAGTTCTCCGATCACGCTTTTTTCCGCCGCCCGGAACCGCACTTCCCCTCCGCGGGCGAAGATCTCCTCTATGCTCAGTCCCGTTTCTTTCACGATCTCCTCGTCGCAATCGAAAAACGGTCTGTTTAACGCGCGCGCCGCTTCTCGTCCGACAGTGCTTTTTCCCGCACCGGGCATACCGATCAGCACCAGGTTTTCACTCCGCCGCTGCATCGCGCGCACGACCACTTCAAACGTCTCCTCGCCGATCTTCACGCCGTCGAAAAGCTCCCGCGCCCGCGCACCCTGCGCCACGAGCATCGCCAGTCCGCCTTCGGCGGGAACGCCGAGCGATCTCGCCTGTAAGACAAAATTCGTGCGCAGCGGATTGTAGATCACGTCCAGCGCCCCGCAAAGACGGGGAAATTTCGACAGATCGACCGCCCTGCCCTCGCTTTCGGGATACATCCCGACGGGCGTAGTGTTGACGACGATCTCCGTTTCGCTCCGCTCGTAAACGTTGTCGTAATTGAGTTTTCCCGAACGCGACACCGTCTCCACGCTCGCCGCGCCCGCATCGCGGCACACCGTCTGCACCGTCCGGCTCGTTCCGCCCGTGCCGAGAACGAGAACGCGCCTGCCCGCAAAGCGTACGCCCGCCCGTTCCGCCAGACGGGCAAAGCCGTCGTAATCGGTATTGTAGCCGTACAGTCTGCCGCCGCGGTTGACCACGGTATTCACCGCGCCGATCCGTTCCGCCAGCGGTGAAATTTCGTCGAGCAGCGGCATTACGCTCTGTTTATACGGAACGGTTACGTTCAGTCCGCCGAATTCCCGTTTTTCAATAAAGCCCTTCAGATCTTCGCGCGCGATCTCTTTCAATGCATATTCCTTGCCGCCGAAAGCGTTATGGATCGCCACGGAATAACTGTGTCCCAGCCTTTCTCCGATCAGGTATTCTTTCATCACAGTTCCGAATACGCGCCCAAAAACACGAAGCGTTCCAAAGACGAGGACAGTTCGCTCATCAGTTTGATGACGCTTTCCTTATGGATCTCCGCCTCGATGTCGAAGTAGAACATGAACTCGAAATCGCTGCCGACGATGGGACGGGATTCCAGTTTGGAAAGGTTCAGATCGAGAGCGTTGAATTTGCTCATCACGCTGTACAGCGCGCCGGGACGGTGCGGCAGAGTCAGCATCAGGCTGATTTTATTCGCCCCCGCGTAGATCTCCGGCTCTTTGGAAATACAGATAAACCGCGTGTAATTATTGTCGCTGTTCTGTACCTTGCGGGACAAAACCTTAAGATTATACAGCTGCGCGCAGTTCGCGGAAGAAATCGCCGCCACATCGTTTCTTCCGCTTTCGGAAACCGCTTTCGCCGCCATCGCGGTATTTTCGCATACGTTGAGCTTAACGTCGGGATGGGCTTTGAGAAACGCGCTGCACTGACCGAGCGCCTGCTCGTGAGAATAGATTTCGCGGATGTCCTCCGCCCTGACGCCTTCCTTCGCCAGCAGAACGTGGGAAACGTGCAGCTTCACCGTCCTGACGATGTAAAAATTATGGTTGAGCATCAGATCGTACACGCCGTTCACCGATCCGTTCGAAGAATTTTCAATCGGCAGTACGCCGTATTTGCAAAGTCCCTTTTCCACGGCGGAAAACACCCCTTCCCAATGGCGGAAATACAGGATGTTCGGCAAGCGGAACAGCTTTTCCGCGGCGAGGGAGGAATATGCGCCCTCCACGCCCTGACACGCCACCGTCGCGCGTTCGGGGAAGTCGGCTTTCGTGCGGCTCACCGCGTCGCGTATGACCTTTTCCAACGCCGACGAGGAGGTCAGCGCGCTCTGATAGGAACGGCTCAGCTCGAACATCGTGGAAAAAAGCACTCTCGAATATGCGTCGTATTTTTCCGGAACGCGGTCCGCCACCTTGTTCAGCACTTCCCTCTCCCGATCGGGATTGTAAACGGGAATCCCGTTTTTCTTCTTGACGGCGGTCACTTCCTCCACCTTCTCCATCCGATCGACGAACAGATCGGCAATCTGTTCGTCGATCTTGTCGATCTTTTCTCTTACCTTTTTTAATTCTTCCATTTTAATCACCTCTCCGATTCAACGTATCTTTCCCGGCGCCGAGCAGCAGATCGAGGATCGTCAGTCCCGCAACGCCTTCCGTTACCGGCACCGCTCTTACCGCGATGCACGGGTCGTGTCTGCCGCGAATGAGCAGACTCACATTTTCCTTCTTTTCCAGATCGACGGTTTCCTGCGGGCGGAAGATCGACGCCGTCGGCTTGAACGCCACGCGGAAAAGCACGGGCATCCCGTTGGAAATGCCGCCGTTGACGCCCCCCGCATTGTTGGTGACGGTTTTTACCGTATCGCCGTCGTAATAAAACGCGTCGTTATTTTCCGAGCCGCGGAGCGTCGCCGCCGCAAAGCCGTTGCCGAATTCCACTCCCCTGACGGCGGGAATGCCGAACAGATTCGCCGCAAGCGCGTTTTCCACACCGCCGAACATCGGCTCGCCGAGTCCCGCGGGAACGCCCGTCGCGGCACATTCCACAATGCCGCCCACGCTGTCGCATTCGCTCTTTGCCGTGAGGATCTCCGCTTTCATCTTTTCCGCCGCTTCGGCGGAAAGCGCGGGGAAATCCGTCGGATAACAAAAATCCGCTTTGCCGACTTTCACGGGATCGAAAGGAAGATCCGTCACCTTTCCGATGCGCAGAACGTGCGCGCCGACCGATATGCCGAACTGTTCGAGGATCTGCAAGGCGATCCCTCCCGCCGCGCATAACGCCGCCGTCAGTCTTCCCGAAAAATGACCGCCGCCGCGATGATCCCGCGCCCCGTATTTCACATACGACGTATAATCGGCATGCGACGGACGCGGACGAACCCTGAGCTCGTCGTAGTCGGAAGAGCGTACGTCGTTGTTTTCCAAAAATAACGCGAGGGGCGCGCCGCACGTCTTTCCCTCGAACAAGCCGCTCACGATATTGACTTTATCCGCTTCCCGCCGGGCGGTGGACAAGACGTCCTTCGCACGGCGGCGGTCGACAAACGCCTGCAACGCCTCTTCGTCGACCGCGTATCCCGCGGGCAAGCCGTCGAT
This sequence comes from uncultured Clostridia bacterium, assembly GCA_944367565.1. Taxonomy (GTDB): domain Bacteria; phylum Bacillota; class Clostridia; order Christensenellales; family Borkfalkiaceae; genus UMGS775. Next base: position 10,846 of record CALVWR010000015.1, on the reverse strand, counting down.
CACCGCGCCGATCGCCGCGGAGTGCGATTGTCCGAATATACTCACTTTCAGATTTTTCCCGAAATCAGAGGACATCCGCTTTCCCTCCCAATCTCCTGAATTCTTCAAAAAACGCGGGGTAGGACTTCGCCACTGCTTCCGCGTCGGTGATCTCCACAGGGCCGTCCGCCTTTGTGGCGGCGATCGCCATGCTCATCACGATGCGATGATCGTTGAAGCCTTCAACCCGTCCGCCGTGCAGACCGCCCGTCCCGTCAATGACGAGTCCGTCGTCGGTCTCCCGCACTTTACCGCCAAGCGCGTTCAGATTGAGCGCCATGGCGTGCAATCTGTCGCACTCCTTCGCCCTCAGCCGCGCCGCGTTGCGTATAACCGTCCGCCCCGTGGCATATGCCGCCGCCACGCTGACGATCGGAACGAGGTCGGGGATGTTCCCCGCATCGATCTCCGCTCCGCTGCTTCTCAGCGACAACAGCACGTCCCGGATGACGGCGTCGCCCTGCGCCGATTGTCTGTCGACGCCGCGTACCCGCACCAGATTGCCGATCGCACTCGCAGTGATGAAAAACGCCGCGTTGGACCAGTCACCCTCGATTTCCGTCCGTTCCGGCGGACAATAGCGTTGCCCTCCCGGAACAAAATATCCGTTTTCCGTGCGCCTGAACGCGATCTTGCTCCTTTGCAGCGCATCGAGCGTCATCTCCACATAGGACGCGCTTTCAAGAGGCGTCGTCAGCACGATCGAGCTGTCTCCCCCGAGTAAGGGAAGAGCGAACAGCAACCCCGTAACGTATTGCGAACTTACGTCCCCTCTGAGGCGGAATTCGCCGCTTTGCAGCCGCCCTCTGACCGTCAGAGGCAACCGTTCCGAAGATACCGTACAACCCCGCAGGACCGAGAGCAGTTCTCCGATGGGACGGGATGGCAGTTTCCCCGAACCGAAGAAAGTCGCCTCCGTACCGAGCGCCGCCGCAACGGGCAGAAAGAAGCGCAACGTGCTTCCGCTCTCGCCGCAATCGAGCAACGCCTTGCCGACGCCGCCGACCGGTCTGATCTCGACGGTGTCCCCTTTCCTCACGACGTTCCCGCCCAGAGAATCGATACACCGCACCGTCGCCTGAAGATCCTTCGATAATTCCCCGATGACGATCTCGCTCTTTTTTTCCGCCAGCGCCGCGCAGAGAAAAGCGCGATGCGCCGCCGATTTGGAAGGCGGCGCAATCACATCGCCGTCCAGCGTACAAGGACTGATTTTTACATTCATAGACCGGTCAGAACCTCCTTGAACGTCTCCATCGGCACAGGCACGATGCGCGCATCGCCTGCCGAACGCGGCAAAATTAAAGAGATCGTATCTCCCCTGCGTTTTTTATCGTTGACCATGGCGGCAAAAAGTTCCCTGCCGGTAAAAGGCGATGCGGCGGGCAGACGGTACCGAGCGAGGACGGCGCTCAGGCGCTTCGCAATGTCCGCCTCCTGCGAAAATCCGATCTTATCGGCATACCGACAGGCAAAAACCATGCCCATCGCCACGCCCTCTCCGTGACTGAGAGAAAAGCCGCTCAGCTTTTCGATGGCGTGACCGAACGTGTGCCCGAAATTGAGCAGCATTCTTTCGCCCTTGTCGAATTCATCCTTCTTCACGATTTCCGCCTTCGCGCGCACGCTCGTTTCCACGATCGTTTCGAGATCGGCCTGTCCGTTTTCCAGCGCGCCGAAAAACGCCGCGTTGCCGATCATGCCGTACTTGATCACTTCCGCCATGCCTTCGGAAAAAAGCCGATCGGGAAGCGCCGATAAAATCTCCGTATCGCACACGACCGCGGAAGGCTGATGAAACGCGCCCGCAAGATTCTTGCCCGCGGGCAGATCCACTCCCGTCTTTCCGCCTACCGACGAATCGACCGCCGCAAGCAACGTCGTGGGAATCTGCACAAACTTCACGCCGCGAAGATAGATTGCCGCAACAAAGCCGCACACATCCCCCACCACGCCGCCGCCGAGCGCGACGAGTACATCCGTGCGCGTGATCTCCGCGGCACAGAGCGTGGACAGGATCTTCTCCGCCGTAGCCAGTGTTTTATGTTCCTCGCCGTGCGCAAACGCCAGAGTATATACCCGAAACCCCGCCGCGACGAGCGAATCGCGCACGCTCTTCCCGTAAAGGGCAAGCACGGTATCGTCGGAAACGATAAACGCCTTTTTCGCTTCCGCTGCGACGCGGCGGATCTCCGTTCCCGTATTTGCCAATACGCCCTTTCCGATAAGCACTTCGTAAGGCGTATGCGTTTCAATCGGTATTCTTATCATATTTTCTGTCGGCAAGCGCCTTGCGCTCCCTCCCTTCTTTCAGTAGCTGTTTCATGGTTTCCGCATCGTTTTCATAAAGGGCGCATTTGTACTCCCCGAGCCTTTCGATCAGTCCGTCGATCTCCGTAAGCAGATTTTCCTTGTTGTCGAAAAACAGTTCCGTCCACATCTCCTCGTTGAGCCGGGCAACCCTCGTCATATCGCGGAAGCTTCCGGCGGAAAATCCTTTGTGACTGAGTGCAGACGGACTCTTGACATATGCGCTCGACAAGACGTGTGCCAGCTGCGAGGTCAGCGCGATCATCTTATCGTGTTCTTCGGGAGTGGCGAACTGAATCCGTGTGAATCCGATGGCGGTAAAAAGTTCCTTCATCGTTTCCAGCGCGGCGATCGTGACCGTTTTGTCCGGCACGAGAATCATCGAGGCGTTTTTGAAAAGCGCCTCCCTCGAATGATCGAAGCCGGAAAACTCGACGCCTGCCATGGGATGTCCGCCGATATAGATAAAACCCTTTTCGCGCGCAAGCGGAAACAGCACGTCGCAGATGACCTTCTTGACCCCCGCCGTATCGGTGACGATACACTTTTTCGGGATTTTATCCGCATTTTCCTCCACATATCTGATAATTGCGGAAGGATAGAGCGCCACGATCAGGAGATCGAGTGCGGAAAGATCGGTCAGTTTGCCGTCGATCGCGCCGACGAGAACGGCTTTTCTCAGGCTTTCTTCGTTGATATCCGACCCGTACACACGATGGTTTGTATTCTTTTTGATGGCTTTGGCGATAGAACCGCCGATCAGTCCGAGACCGACAATGCCGATATTCATAATCAACCTCACCGCGCCGCAAAAGGCAGAATTTTATTGACGTTTTCCGCAAGTTCCGAAAAGGCTTCGGGCGTGATCGACTGCTGTCCGTCGCAAAGCGCGTGCTGCGGATCGTTATGCACTTCAATGATCAACCCGTCCGCCCCCGCCGCCGCTGCGGCAAGCGACATCGGCTTTACATATTTCGCATATCCCGTGGCGTGACTCGGATCGATGACGACGGGAAGGTGCGTCATCTGTTTCAGCACCGGTATGGCGCAAAGATCGAGGGTGTTCCGCGTACTCGTTTCAAAGGTTCTAATCCCCCGCTCGCAGAGAATCACGTCGGTATTTCCGCCCGCCATGATATATTCCGCGCTCATCACGAGCTCCTGAAGGGTGCTGCTCATTCCCCGTTTCAGCAAAATCGGCTTCCTGAGCTTTCCCAACTCCTTCAATAATTCAAAATTCTGCATATTCCGCGCGCCCACCTGCAAAACGTCCACTTCTTCAAAGAGCGGCAACTGCGAAATGTCCATGATCTCCGTGACGATGGGAAGTCCCGTTTCCTTTTTGGCTTCCAGAAGCAGCCGGATCCCCTCGCCGCGCAATCCCTGAAACGCATACGGCGACGTCCTCGGTTTGAACGCCCCGCCGCGCAGCAGTCTCGCGCCTGCGGCCTTCACCGCCTTCGCAATGCCGATGATCTGTTCTTCGCTCTCCACCGAACACGGCCCCGCGATAAACTGGAAATTTCCGCCGCCGATCTTCGCGCCCGATACATCGACGATCGTATCCTGCGGATGAAATTTGCGGTTTGCGTTCTTGAACGGTTCCTGAATACGCTTTACATCCTCCACCACGTCGAGCGAACGGATCAGGTCGATGTCGATTTTCGACGTATCGCCGATCAGTCCCAGCACCGTCATGTTTTCTCCGCGGCTTACGTTCACCTTTAATCCCTTGTCGGTAAGCCAGCTCACCAGATTGTCAAGCTGCGCCTTGTCATAATCTTTTTTCGGTATAATAATCATTCTCGTTTCTCCTTTCCTCTCTTCCTGCAAAAAAAACGCGCCGCATTGCTGCGGCGCGTTCGTTCCATTCTTCGCTTTTCATTCCCTGTTCCGAAAAAACCACAGCAAAAAATTCACTTACTTTTGATAAAAGTACGCGTAAAAGTAAAAGCTAAAATAGTTTTTGCCGTTGAAGTTCTTCATTTTTCGCCTCGTTATATTATTATAATAAATCATCCGCACACGTTTGTCAATCGCTTGACGTGCTTTTTTTCAATTTTCCCCCGCTCACGATCATTTTTCTGAAGGGTTTTTCCCCGAAGATCCTCTTGTCGATACTCGTGCAGGTGATCAGCGTCTGCATCGCTTCCGCCTTGCGGATCAGCCTGCGTTGCCGCACCCGGTCGAGTTCGCTTAAAACGTCGTCGAGAACCAGCACCGGATATTCTCCCGCCCTGCCGTGGAAAACTTCCGTCTCCGCCAGCTTCAGCGCCAACGCCACCGTGCGTTGCTGTCCTTGCGATCCGTAAATCCGCACGTCCTCCCCGTCGAGCAGCAATTTCATGTCGTCCCGGTGCGGGCCCACGTTCGTGAACCCCAACCGCATATCTTTCTCTCTCGCCGTGCGTAAATCTTCCTTAAGCGCATACGCGATTTCCTCTTCCGTACCCGTATATCCGCTTTCCGACGCAATCTTCAGCGTCTCTTTTCCACCCGACAAAAATGCGTGCGCTTCTTCCGCAAGCGGTCCGAGCGTTCTCAGAAATTCGTTGCGCTGCAGAACGATCCTCGCCCCGTAGCGAGAAAATTCCGCGTCCCAGATCGGCAACGTTTCGCGGATGAGCTGCAGATCCTTGTTCTTCAACAGATTATTCCTTTGTTGCAGAATCTTATTATATCGGTTCAGCGCGTGAAGATAGGTCCTGCTCATCTGCGAAAGCGAGATGTTCATGAACCGCCGTCTGTCCTCCGGCGATTCCTTCACGAGCTTGAGTTCGTTCGGATTAAAAAAAACGCTGTTCACGTTTCCGAGCAGTTCTCCGAGCCGCGCGACGGGCGTCTTGTTGATCTTTACGCTTTTTTTATCGTTGCGGGAAATTTCCATTTCGATGCCGATCTCCCCGTAACGGCTCTCCGCACGGCAGCAAAGTTCCGCCTTCTCTTCCCCCCGCAAGACCAGCTGGTTATCCTTTGTCGCCCGCGGCGAATACCCCGTGCACAGCAGAAATACCGCTTCCGCGGCGTTGGTTTTGCCCTGCGCGTTTGCGCCCGTAATCACGTTAAGCGTGGGAGAAAAAGAAAATTCTTCCTCTTTATAATTTCTGAAATTTTTCACATACAACGTTTTTATCAGCATAATTATGTTTAAATTTCCCGCGGCGATTGACTTTACCGTTTTTTTTTGGTATATTGATATAGCACCCTTTTTGAACGGCTCCGCGCAAAAAGGATTTACGGATATTATACCGTTTTTTTACAACAAAAGCAACATAAGAGGTACAAAAAATGGAAAGTTACGAGATTTTATGGAACGGCGCGCTGGAAGAACTGGAAACGACGGTCAGCGCCATTTCCTATTCCACGTACATCGCCCACCTCACGCCTGTCGACTTCAAAGGGAATAAAATCGTATTGTGCGCCCCCAACGACCTCTTTGCGAGACGGATCACCGATTCGCTTGCCGACAAGATCCGTTCGGCGCTGATCAATTCCAAATCGGGCATCACCGATTTTGAACTTTTCGTAGGAAAAAGCAAGGAAGATTATCTGCAATATCTCCGCACGAATACCGACGCGCCGCAAGGCGGACCGATCAATCCGGCTTTCACGTTCGATTCTTTCGTGGTCGGACCGTCCAACGAATATATTTTCGCCGCGGGAAAAGCGGTGGCGGAAAATCCCGGCGAAGCATACAACCCTCTTTTTATTTACGGCGGCACGGGACTCGGCAAAACGCATATTCTGATGGCGATCGCGAATTACATCAAACTGCATTCGCCGTCGCTGAACGTTCTTTACGCGACGTGCGAGCAATTCACCAATCAGCTGATCGAAAGCATCTCGCGCGGCTCGAACAAAGGCTCGGAATTCCGCAACCGGTATCGGAACGTAGACGTACTGCTGATCGACGACGTCCAGTTCCTTGCCAAAAAAGAAAGCACGCAGATGGAGTTTTTCCATACGTTTAACGAACTGGTTCTGCAAAACAAGCAGGTCGTGCTGACGTCCGACCGTCCCCCGAAGGAAATCGAACTGCTGGAGGATCGGCTCAAGACGCGGTTTGAAGGCGGACTTCTGGCAGACGTACAGCCGCCCGATCTCGAAACGCGCATCGCGATTCTGAAAAAGAAGGCGGAAGAGAAAAAGTGCGTTGTGGACATCAAGGTGCTCGCCTACCTTGCGGAGACGGGCGGCGACGATATCCGCACCCTCATCGGCAAATTGACGAAAGTGATTTTCTTTTCCAAACTGCAGGAAAAGCCGATTACGGTGGATATGGCGGCGGAAGCGCTGAAGGAATCCATCGGCAGCGAACAGGAAGAGATCGAGATCAAAGCGGAAGACATCATCAAGTGCGTGTGCGAATTCTTCAAGATTTCAAAAAGCGATCTGCTGGGGAAAAAACGGAACAAGGAATTCGTGGAACCGCGGCACATCTGTATGTATCTGATCAACGAGCTGATGAGTCTGCCGCTCATGACGATCGGACAGATCATCGGCGGACGGGATTATACCACCGTAATCCACGCGCGTGACAAAATCGAAGAACTCATCAAGACCAACAACAAAACCGCCGTACAGATCAACGATCTGAAAAACATGATTTTGAAAAAATAATATGGATTTTTTTTCCGAAGGACAATATGATGCCGTCGTGATCGGCGCGGGACACGCAGGTTGCGAAGCGGCGCTCGCCCTGGCGCGGACGGGACAGAAAACGGCGATGCTCACTTTGAATTTAGACAGCATCGCCTTTATGGCGTGCAATCCGTCCATCGGCGGTACGGCGAAAGGTCATCTCGTACGCGAGATCGACGCGCTCGGCGGCGAAATGGGCGTAAACGCCGATAAGGCGCTTTTGCAGATCCGCATGCTAAACCGCGGCAAAGGCGTGGCAGTGCAATCGCTGCGCGGTCAGGAGGATAAAAACCTCTATCACCGTCTCATGAAGCAGACGCTGGAAAATACGCCGAATCTGCGTATTCTGCAGGGCGAAGCGGCGGAAATTCTGACAAACAACGGTGCGGTAAGCGGCGTAAAGACCACATACGGCGGCATACTGCACGCGAAAGCGGTCGTCGTGGCGACGGGCGTATATCTCAACGGCAGCGTGATCGCCGGCGAATGGAAACAATCGAGCGGCCCTTCGGGCTTTGCCCCCGCCACCCGTCTTACCGCAAACCTTGCGGACCTCGGGTTTGCGATCCGCCGTTTCAAAACGGGTACGCCCGCCCGTATCGACGGCAGAACCGTCGATTTTTCCGTTCTCGAGATCCAGGAAGGCGAACAGGTATACCCCTTTTCGTATCTCAGCCGCGGCGTCCCGAAAAAACAAAAGCCTTGCTATCTGACCTATACCAACGAAAGAACGCACGAAATCATCCGCGCGAATTTACACCGCGCGCCGCTCTATTGCGGCATGATCAAGGGCGTCGGTCCGCGCTACTGCCCGTCCATTGAAGACAAGGTGGTGCGCTTTGCCGATAAGGAACGGCATCAGCTGTTTTTGGAGCCGGAGGGCGGCGATACCGACGAAGTTTACGTACAGGGAATGTCCACCTCCCTGCCCCACGAAGTGCAAAGGGAGATGTACCGTACGATCAAGGGACTGGAGCACTGCGAGATCATGCGCTACGCTTACGCGATCGAATACGACGCCATCGATTCCCTCGCCCTGCTCCCCACGCTGGAATACAAAAACGTGAAGAACCTTTTTACCGCGGGACAGATCAACGGGACGAGCGGCTATGAAGAGGCGGCGGCGCAGGGACTGATCGCGGGACTGAACGCGTCGCTCGCACTGCGCGGCAAGGAACAGATTGCCCTCAGGCGCGACGAAGCGTATATCGGCGTTCTGATCGACGATCTTGTGACGAAAGGCACCAACGAGCCGTACAGAATGATGACCTCCCGCGCGGAGCACCGCATCGTTTTAAGACAGGACAACGCCGATTTCCGCCTGACGGAACTCGGCAGGACATGCGGGCTTGTGAGCGATAAACGCTGGAAAGTCTATCAGAAACGCAAAAAGGAATACGCTGCGGCAACGGCGGAAATGCAGACGAGAAAATCGCCCAAAGAAGCGGACGAACTTATCTTAAAACACGGCGGCACGCCCTTGAACGGCGCGGTAAGTTATGCCGATCTCGTGCGGCGGAACATTCCCGTCGCGGAAATAAAAGAAACTTTCGGCGCGTTTAAAGGTATCTCCGACGCCGTTCTCGAAACGGCGGAAACCGACGCAAAATATGAAGGGTACCTCTCCCGCGCGCTGGAACAGATCGAACGCGCGAAAAAACTGGAAGAAAAACTGCTGCCCGACGACATCGATTACATGAAAATTTCCGGACTAAGAATCGAAGCGCGGCAGAAACTTTCCAAGATCCGCCCTCTGAATCTGGGACAGGCGGGCAGAATTTCCGGCGTGAATCCCGCGGATATCGCCGTTTTGATGGTCTACCTCAAAAAATAAAAAACGCCGAAAGGCGTTTTTCTCTAAGGAGCAATCTATGCCGTTACATATTATAAGACAGGACATAACTAAATTAGAATGCGACGCCATCGTAAATGCGGCGGACCATACGCTCCTTGGCGGGGGCGGTGTTGACGGCGCAATTCATAAAGCCGCAGGTGTTAAACTTTTGGAAGAATGCAAAACGCTCGGCGGTTGCGATACGGGCGACGCGAAAATTACCAAAGGTTATAATTTACCGTGTAAATACGTTATACACACCGTCGGTCCCGTATGGCACGGCGGCTTAAACGGCGAGAAAGAACTTCTTGTATCGTGCTATAAAAAATCGCTTGCGCTTGCGAAAGAAAACGGCTGTGAATCAATCGCCTTTCCGCTGATATCTTCGGGAATTTACGGATATCCGAAAGACAAAGCGTTATCCGTTGCCGTTGACACCATCAGTGAGTTCTTGTTCAATAACGAAATGACCGTTTATATCGCCGTGTTCGATAAAGCGGCTTATCAAATCAGCGTAAAATTATTTGACAGCGTTACCGAATACATTAACGATAACTATATAGACGAAAACGAAAGACCCCGTTTTCTCGGAAGCGTGGATCTCAAAATTCACGACCTCGATTGTTTTGAAGCAAGAGAATGCTTAGCTACGCCCAGACTCGGATCGTCGCTGACGGATATGCTTGACAATATCGACGACAATTTCGCCGTCACCTTACTTAAACTTATCGACTTGAAAGGAATTAGCGACGTAGAATGTTATAAAAAAGCCAACGTAAGTAAGCAAACGTGGTATAAAATCATGAACGACAAGGATTATAAACCGAGCAAAAATACGGTCATTTCTTTTGCCATTGCGCTGGAACTTTCTTTGGAAGAAACGAAACATTTATTATCTACCGTGGGTTTTACACTTTCAAAAAGCAGTAAGTTTGATATCATTATCGAGTATTTCTTGATAAACGGAATATATAATATATTCACTATCAACGAAACGCTCTTTAAGTTCGACCAGGTTTGTTTAAGCGTATAAGTAAACCGACGATTTACCAAAAACGAAATCAAATCTTGTAAAATGTAGTTGCAAGTTGAAACTTGCAATTACATTTTATTTTAAGGAGTTTTTATGATGCAGAAAGAATTTACGTCGGGTAGCAACGGCATACGGCCGAACAACACAACGGAACTCGTATTTATTTTAGATAAAAGCGGTTCTATGGCAGGCATGGAAAAAGACACAATCGGCGGATTTAACGCTATGATAGAAAAGCAAAAATCGCTTGACGGCAAAGTTTACGTTTCTACCGTTTTATTCTCTAATTTTTCAGAAGTTTTACACGATAGAAAAAGCCTTGAAGAAATCGAGCCTTTAACCGAAAAAGATTATCAAGTCGGCGGCTGTACGGCGCTTCTCGATGCAATCGGCGGGGCAATCAAACATATTGCGAATATCCATAAATACGCGCGCAAAGAAGACATACCCGCGCGCACTCTCTTCGTGATTACTACCGACGGCATGGAAAATGCAAGCCAACAATTCCATAGCAGGCAAATTAAGGATATGATACGTCAACAAGAAGAAACCTACGGTTGGAAATTTTTGTTTTTAGCCGCTAATATCGACGCCGTTGAAACTGCCGGCAGCATCGGAATCAGAAAGGAACGTGCGGTAAATTATGCGGTAAAAGAGGACACCGTATCTATGTATAAAGAATTAGGCGACGCTCTTTGCGAATATAGATGTGAAGCCCCTCGATGTTTTGATATGATGGAAAATAATATTAAACAAAGGAGAAATAAATCCAAATAATCAACGAGTACACCGATGAATTGTCAAGTTAAGTGCAACAGTAGGAGAGATTTAATTCAAACAAATCTTGCGGAGTTTGGTAATGCAAAACTTTCTTGGGCCTGGCGTTGATTAACGCCAGGTTCTTTTTTAATGTGAGAGTGTAAAATAAAGTGTGTAAGTTGAAAAAACGACTTATGCACTTTTCCTTTTTAGGATAAGTGTGGTATAAT
>CALVWR010000014.1 GCA_944367565.1 uncultured Clostridia bacterium | reverse complement strand
GCGGGAGGCAATCCAAATAATGTAAAGCTTCCTTAATTGCTACTTTGGCACCGTGGCGTGTGCTTGGCATAGACGAGCCTATCTCTGCCGGGAACGTAAAGCTCATGGGCGAGCCGAAAACGCGGCTTTGAGCGGCTGTTTTATGCTCGCATTCGACGATATAGCGTCCTGTATATTACTACGGTCAGGTTTTGCGCGGATACTATTTCCGCGGCGGTGACAAAAACATTTGCGACGCGATAGAAGAAAGCTATGTGAAAATCGGCGAAATCGACCGCAAACTGAAAGCGTTCGACGACGAGCTCGAAAAGTCGGCGGCGTGCGTTGGCGAAAATTATTACGAAATTTGCGTGGCGTCGCTTCGTCAAAGCATTGCCGCGCACAAGCTCGTTTGCGACGCGAAAGGGCGGATTCTGTTTTTGTCGAAAGAGTGCAATTCGGACGGTTGCGTCGCGACGGTCGACGTGACTTTTCCGTCCTCGCCGCTGTATCTATTGTATAATCCCGAGCTCGTTCGCGGTATGATGCGCCCGATATTCGACTTCGCGCGTATGCCCGTTTGGAAATACGACTTTTCCCCGCACGACGCGGGAATGTATCCGTACGTGACGGGACAGCTCTACGCCGCTCAAAACGGCGACGAAAAGTACAATAAGGATATATACGTCGACTTTGCGCAAAAAGAAGTCTTGCCGTTTTATTATCTGATGGGTGCGGAGACGAACGTTTATACGGACGAGCGGCAAATGCAGGTCGAAGAAAGCGCGAATATGCTTATTCTTTGCTATGCGTGCTTTGTCGCGGACGGCGATTTTAAGTTTGTCGACGAAATTTCGATTTGCTCGAAAAGTGGGGCGATTATCTTTGCGCGGGCGGACCCGAGTACGGTCGTCAGCTTTGCACCGACGACTTCGCGGGTCACCTTGTCGGAGGACTGAATCTCGCTATAAAAGCAACCGTCGCGTTTGAATGCTACGCGCGTATTTTAAGGGAGAAAGGGCTTGTTTCCCGCGCGGACAATATTGAAAAAATCGTCGTCGAATTCGTGGAGAAAATCGAACGCGAACGTTTTTCGGACGGCAGGTTGCCGATTGCGTTCGGGGCGGGCGAGGACACGTATAGCCTTAAATATAATTTGGCATTCGATAAAATTCTCGGCTTGGATATTTTTGCGCCGGACTTGTACGAGTCCGAAACGAAATACTACGCGTCGGTTGCGACGAAATACGGAACGCCGCTCGACAGCCGTCTGCGCACGACAAAAGCCGATTGGCTTCTTTGGTGCGCCGCGCTCGACGAAAAAGGCGACTACGCGCAAGAAGTCATTTCGCAGGTGCGCAACTTTCTTTCCGACGGGGCCGAACGCTATCCGTTCCCCGATTGGTACGACGTGGACTCCGCCGCGGCAAAAGAATTCCGAAACCGCACTGTAGCCGGCGGTTTGTTTATGCCGCTCTTGAAAGACAAATTGAAAAAATAGGCGATATTATACGCGAAATCGAAATTTCAAAACAACAATAAACATTAGGAGAATACGTATGTACGACATATTTTCATTGAAAGATTTTACTTTTCCCGCAGGCTTCGCGTGGGGCAGTTCCACGGCGGGGCACCAAATCGAGGGCGACAATATTCACTCGAATAACTGGCAAATCGAGCAAAACAATCTGAAAGTCAACCCGAAAGCCGAAGTGTCGGGCAAGGCTTGCAACAGCTATAACATGGTCGAGGACGACGTAAAGCTGTTAAAGTCGCTCGGGCATAAAATGTACCGCATGAGTGTGGAGTGGAGCAGAATTCAGCCGGAAGAAGGCATTTTCGATAAAGACGCAACCGATCACTATATTAAGCAGTTAGCACTCTTAAAAGAAAACGGCATAAAAACTTGCGTTACGCTCGTGCACTTTACCGTGCCGCAGTGGTTCGCCGAAAAGGGCGGATTTTCGAATTTGGAAAACTATAAGTATTTCGAAACGCATATCAACTACATTGTGCCGAAAATCGCGCCGTATGTCGATTTGTGGAACGTTTTCAACGAGTTTAACGCCGGCGTAGACGATTATGCGCGCAACGTCAAATTCAATCACGTTATTTGCCACTCGCGCGCTTATCATTTGATTAAAAAATATTCGTCCGCGCCGATTTCGTCCGCGCACGCATTCGTGCAATTCTACGCCAAACGACAGCACGACTTGTTCGACCGCCGTTTGCAGGAATGGTACGATATGATGCACAACGAGTTCTTCTTTCACGCGATTCGCACGGGAGAATTGGTCGTGCCGGGCAAAGACGGAATTTACGATAAGGAAATAAAAGATACGTGCGACTATTGGGCGGTCAACTTGTACGTGCGGCGAATACTGGACGCGCGCAAAGCCGACCCGTACGCGCAAGCCTATCCGTTCACCCGTATGAAGATGATCGGGGAAGATTTTTATTGGGAAGAATTCCACCCCGAAACCATGTACACGTGCTTGATGCGCTTGACCGACAAGCCGATTTACGTCACCGAAAACGGAATAAGCTGCGACAACGACGATTTTCGCATAGTGCAGATAGCCGAATATCTGGCGGCAATGCACGCGGCGATAAAGGACGGTGCGGACGTTAAAGGATATTTGCATTGGTCGCTTATGGACAATTACGAGTGGTATTCGTACTTGCCGCGGTTCGGACTGTGCGACGTAGACTTTGACGGCGATTTTGCGCGTACTCCCAAGCCGAGCGCGCTGTTCTACAAAGATATAATAGAGCATAACGGCTTTACGCAAGAGATATTGCGCAAATACTTAAAAGAAATGCCGCGGTTGTAGCCTAAAACCCCGCTAAAACAAGCAAAATACTATAAATAAACGGTGAGCGGCGCCACACTTTGCGGCGACCGCTTTCCGCTTATAAAAATTTTTACGGTGGAGAGCTTTATGAAAATAGGAGCGATAGCGGAGAGTTTTAATAAGCCGTTCAAAGAGGCGATCGAGAACATTGCCGAATTGAAATTGGACGGCGTGCAAATGTATGCGGACACGAAAACCGTGTTCGCCGAAATGACGGCGGCGCAAATAAAAGAGGTTAAAAACATACTGAGCGGCGAAGGCGTGCGGGTATCGGCGCTTTGCGGCGATTTCGGTTGCGACATGTACTATACGCGCGACAGAGCGGCGATAGACAAGGAAAAGCGCATTATGGAAATCGCCAAAGAGCTGGGCACGGATATCGTTACCACGCACATAGGCGTTGTGCCGGAGGATTTTAATTGCAAACAGTATGAAAGCATGCACGAGGTGTGCCGCGAACTTGCCGAGTTCGCCGATGCCGCGGGCGGGCGTTTCGCCGTGGAAACCGGACCGGAAAGAGCCGAACTTCTCAAAAGATTTCTGGATAATTTGAATAGCCGCGGCGTGTCGGTAAATCTCGACCCCGCCAACCTCGTAATGTGCGCGGGCGACGACCCCGTGCAAGCGGTGTATACCCTCAAAGACTATATCGTGCATACGCACGCCAAAGACGGCAAACAGCTTAAAGCGGTAGACACGCGCACGCTCTATTGCCCGCAGTATTACGGGTTGGAACCGGGCGACTGGGACAGTATAAAAGAAACGCCGCTCGGCACGGGCAACGTGGATTGGGATAATTATTTGAAGGCGCTTAAAGAAATCGGATACAACGGCTATCTTACGATAGAGCGCGAATGCGGCGAAAACCCCGCGGCGGATATCGCGCTTGCGGCAAACTTTTTGCGAGATAAATTATCTGAACTGAAATAACGAATAAAACGAGAAAAGAATCATGGAAAAATATAAAATAGCGGTTATAGGCGTGGGCGGAATTTCTTCCACCCATATAGACGGATATTTGTCGGATCCGCGTTGCGAACTGTATGCTTTTTGCGATATCAACGAAAATACGCTCAAAGAAAAGGGCGCAAAATACGGCATAACGCGGCTTTTTACCGACTATAACGAAATGTTTAAGGCATGTCCCGAGCTGGACGCCGTGAGCGTTTGCACCTGGAACAACGCGCACGTGCCGGCGGGGCTTGCGGCGGTGAACGCGGGTTGCCACGTGTTTTGCGAAAAGCCCATGGCGATGAGCGCGAAAGAGGCGGAAGAACTGAAAGCCGCCGCCGAGAAGAACAACAAAGTGCTCGGATTGGGCTTTGTGCGCAGATTCGGAGACGATGCCGCTCTTGCGAGAGAAATGGCGGAAAACGGTATGCTCGGGGATATCTATTACGCAAAAGCGGAATATTTGCGTCGGAACGGCAATCCCGGCGGTTGGTTTGCGGACAGCAGGCGCTCGGGCGGCGGACCGATGATCGACTTGGGCGTGCACGTTATCGACCTTGTGCGTTATATCGCGGGCTGTCCCAAACCGGTATCGGTGTACGGCGCGACGTTTAAGAAACTGGGCGACAGAAACGAGCTGAAAGATAAAAAAGCCTATTTCCTCGGCGATATCGCGGGCGAGCGCGAAAGCAGCGTTTGCGACGTGGAAGACCTGGCAACCGCAATGATTCGCTTCGACAACGGGCTTGTGCTTTCGGTAGAAACGAGTTACAGTTTGAATTTGGAAAACGATTCGGGAAGATTGGAGATATTCGGCGATAAGGGCGGCGTAACCATCGGTCCGGAACTTGTGTATCACGGCGAAGTGTGCAACAGATTGGCGGATATCCGCTTCAAATCTCCCGCGCAGTTCGACGGTTCGGAATATTCCGCCGAGATACATAACTTTATTTCCGCAATCGACGGCAAGGAACCGCTGAAAGCCACTGCCGAAGACGGCGTCGAACTCATGAAGATACTCGACGCGATTTACGAATCGGCGAGAACGCATAAAGAAGTTCTTGTGTAACGTTTGGTAAGAATCGTTATGATCGACAGTAAAAATAACATATTCGTTTTAAGCGGCAAACGGTATACTTACGCTATGTATGTAAACGCCGCGGGATATTTACAACATGTATATTACGGAAAGAAAGTAAGCACGGCGGACGTCGAATACTGCGCGGCGAACATAAGTTGCCGCTTTGCGCCGCAACCGAACGATATAAACGCCGATACGAAGTTTAACGAAATGCCCGGCGAGTTCGGTTTTTACGCGCACGGCGATTTCCGCGAACCGAGCGTAATCGTCGAACGCGCGGACGGCGCGGCAATGAGCAGGTTTCGGTATGCTAAACACGAAATTTTTGACGGCGCGCCCGAAATGCGGGGCTTGCCGCACGTGCGCGGCGGCGGGCAAACGCTGGAAATCACGCTGAAAGACGATTTTTCGGATACCGAAATTGCGCTCGAATATACGGCGTACGACGACAGCGACGTGCTGGCGCGCGGCGCGAAAATCAAAAACACGGGCAAGGCGGCAAACGTACTCAAAAAAGCGTTTTCGTTTTGCGTGGACTTGGGCGCGGGCGATTACCGCTTGCTGCGCCTGTACGGGAATTGGGCGGCGGAGCGTTCGCCCGTAATCTCCCCGATCGAGCAGGGGATCACGCGCTTGCAGTCCTTGCGAGGCGAATCCTCGCACCAGATGAACCCGTTCGCGGCGGTGCTCGGCGCAAACTGTACGGAAGAGAGCGGCGTTTGTTACGGCGCGCAACTCGTGTACAGCGGCAGTTTTGCAATCACGGCGGAAAAGTCCTTCAACGGCTCGGTGCGCTTGCAGGGCGGCGTGAACGATACGAACTTTGCCTGGACGCTCGGCGCGGGCGAAAGCTTTACTGCGCCGCAAGCGTTGCTGTGCTATTCGGATAACGGCTTGGGCGAGCTGTCGCGGCAGTATGCCGATTTTTTGCGCGGACACGTAATCAACCCGCAAACGGTTTACAAACGCCGCCCGATCGTCGTCAACAATTGGGAGGCTACGTATTTCGATTTCGATACGGATAAGCTGTTTGCGATTATCGACGAGGCGGCGAAACTCGGCGTCGATACTTTTGTGCTGGACGACGGTTGGTTCGGCGCGCGCAACGACGATACCGCCGCTTTGGGGGATTGGTTCGTCAACGAAAAGAAACTGCGCGGCGGACTGCAGGCGGTAATCGAGCGCTGTAAGCAAAACGGCATGAAATTCGGCTTGTGGTTCGAGCCGGAAGGGCTCAGCGAAAACAGCGACCTTTTCCGCGCTCACCCCGATTGGGCGATCGGGCGCGACGGCGTGGAGCCTTGCCGACCCCGCAACCAGCTTGTGCTCGACTTCACCCGCAAAGAAGTGGTGGACTATATCTTTTCGGCGGTAAGCAAAATTTTGTCGGAATACGAAATTTCTTACGTCAAGTGGGATTTCAACCGCAGTATCAGCGAAAATTATTCGCGCGCGGCAAGGGAGCAGGGCGGTTTTTCGCACAGATACATCTTGGGCGTATACGATTTGGCGGAGCGGCTGACTTCGGCGTTTCCCGAAATATTTTTCGAAGGGTGCGCGGCGGGCGGCGCCCGGTTCGACGCGGGCATGCTGTATTATTTTTCGCAAATTTGGACGAGCGACAATACCGACGCTTACGAACGCGCGAAAATTCAGTGGGGAACGGGCATGTGCTATCCCGCTTCCGCAATCAGTTGCCACGTTTCGGCTTGCCCGAATCACTGGACGGGAAGAACTACGCCGCTGTCCACCCGCGGGGCGGTTGCGTCCCTCGGCGCGTTCGGTTACGAACTCGACTTGACCAAACTGACGGAAGAAGAAAAAGCGCGCGTAAAAGAGCAAATACGGCGTTATAAACAAACGCACGAACTCGTTTTGCGCGGCGATTTGTATCGGCTTTGCAATCCGTTTTCGGACAACTTCTTTTGCGAAATGCTTGTCAGTAAAGATAAAACTTCCGCGTACGCGGCGGGCATGTGCTTGCGCGGCGACCCGTATGCGAGTAACCGCACCGTCAGACTGCGCGGGCTGGACGAAAAGAAAACTTACGCGGTGCAGGAACTCGGGCTTACGGCGAGCGGCGCGGCGCTCATGCAAATGGGCTTGTACGTGCCGGGTTCGCAAGAGTACGACGGCTGGCAATGGACTTTGACGGAAACGTAAAGCGCGGTTTTAAGAGCGTGCCGCGTGCGGTATCGGCAAAATAAGGGAGGATAGCGCGGGGTAAATCGCGCGAAAAAAGGATGAACAAAAAAGGAAAATTAAGCAAAAGACTTTGTCTGCTTTTACTGTCGGCAATCTGCGCGGTGGCGTCTGCGTTTTTCGCGGCTTGCGCGCCGGAAACCCCGCCGGAGGACGACGATTCAATCTCCGCGCCAACGTATACCGTTACCTTTATGCAGGAGGGTGAAAAAGATATCGTAAGAACCGTAAAAGAGGGGGAAAGTTTAACGGATATTCCCGCGCCTGTTCCCGAAAAGGGCTATACGATAGCGTGGGATAAAACGGACTTTTCTTCCGTGACGGAAAATATTACGGTTACGGCGGTAAAGACGGCAAACGTATATACCATAACGTACAATCTCGGCGTAAACAATTACGCCACGCTGAGCGAAAAAACGCAGAGCGCGACATACGGACAGGCGTATACGCTTTTAACGCCGCAATATAACGGCGCGGCAAAGTTTTTGGGTTGGTACGTCGCCGGCGAAAACGGCAAAGCGACCGACGAAAAAGCGCAGGACGGCAAATACCTTTGGGCGGAAGATATTATCCTTGTCGCCGCATGGGAAGAATGGTCGGACGTAGTGAATTAAAATGGCAAAAGCGGTAAAAAAACCGTTAAAAAATCATAAGGAGAGGTAAAATGATTATTTTGCAAAAAAAGAGCAGGAGAGGCACCGAGCGGGGAGAAGCGATGAAAGTCGATTCTCTTTACAAGGGGGAACGGAAACAATACGAACAATGCCGTGCGGAAATTGTTCGTCTTAATTCCAAAGACGTCGTGCTGGCAAGCGTCGATAATTTAGGCGGCTGGAAAGACGATTGGCTGTTGAAGTTTAACGGTCCGAGCGGTCCGTTCATCGACAACGAGAATGGAGGAAACTGACATGAGAAAACGTATAGCAAGTGTATTGATGGGGATATGCGTAACGGCGTTTGTATGCTCCGCGGGTTCTGCGATTTATTTCGCGCAGGCGGACGACGCAACGGCTCAACCCGTATTGACGATGCAGGAGGGGGCGTCTATCCGCAATTTTAACCCCGTCGGCATCCGTTTTATTACGAAAATTTCCAAAGAAGATTATACGGAAATCACGGCGGCGGATGAAAACGCGATTTTCGGCACGTTGATTCTGCCGAAAGAAATTTTGGGCGATCAAGCGCTCACGTTGGAAAACAGCGAAACGTTGAACGCGGTGAACATTGTGGCGGAACATTGGCGGGAAGATACGGAAACGGCGAAATCGTTTACCGGCGTATTGGTCGGCATAGAAAACCCCGACGGTTCTTACAGCGATTTCCCCGCGGAATTTTACGGCGAAGATTTGTACGCGGTTTCCTATTGCAGTTACGGCGAAAATGTGATTTACGCGGGCAATCCGCAAACGTATTCCATTGCGTATATAGCAAGCGCGCTGTCGGCGGCGGGCAAAAACGATCCGCTTTATACCGAAATTACGGATAGCGTTTTGGGAGAAAACTTTGCTTTCCAGGAAGCAACGGTCAATCTGCTTGCGGGCGAAACCGCTCAAACGGCGCTTTCTCACAATCTGAAAGCCCTTTATACCAGTAGCGACGACGCGGTTGCCACCGTAAGCGAAACGGGCGAAATTACGGCGGTTGCAATCGGCAGTGCAACGATTACCGCGACAATCGGCAACAAAAAAGCCGAGTGCGCCGTTACCGTTGTAGAGGAAGTGAAAACCCTCGAAACGCGTTGGACGATGGAATTGAAAGGTCAAACCGACGACGTCGTTGTGGCTGTAAAAGACATTTCTTCCGAAATAAAAGGCGACGTGAAGAAAGTCGAAATCGAAGGTTATAACTATTACGACGGAGATACGTTCCTCTCCACGGGCACGAAAGATATCTTGAAGAGTGCGAACGGCGACGGCACGATTACTTTGAGTCCGCCGTACCGTTACCGCGAGGGCATGGGCGATACGACGGTCGTCGTTACCACCACGCAGGGCGTGTATACGATGCCTATGAGCATTTACACGTTGGCTATTTCCAATGCCGACGAATTGGATCAATTCGGCAGCTACACCACGCAGCAGTGGAAAACCGACGGCACGTGGGACGGTTACTTCGTTCTCGATGGCGATATCGATTACACGGGCAGATCCTTTAACTCGTTTATTGCCTTGGAGTCTAAGGGGAACGGAGCGCCGTGGGATGAACTCGAATATAAAGGGACTAAAATCACGAAGACGAACATCGGCTTTGTCGGTATGTTCGACGGGCGCGGACATATTATTTCTAATTTCAAGCTGGCGGCATTAGAGGGCAACAGACGCGGCGGACTGATCGGCGCGCTGAACAAAAGCGGCAACGGCAGAGGTACGATTCAAAATTTAACCCTTCTTCATGCCGATAACGGCAGCTCCTGGGGCGGAATGATTTGCGCCGCGGCGAAGGAAGGCGTTTTGCGCAACATTTATGTTCAGGCAGATACGTTTACAACCAACACGTTCTTTTCCATAGAGGCCTACGGACTGCAAGAAGTGATTATGGAAAATATCGTAATCGACGTAACCGGTGCGAGCGCGGACTGGAATTGGGCGTTCGGTCAAATTTGGCAATGGGGCGTCAAGAACGAAGGACATTATTTGAAAAATATTTATACAATCGATCCTTCTAAGGGCGATGCAGGAAACGCATTTTTGGAGACCGGATTCGGCTCCGACAGTTGGATAGGCGGAGACACGCGCGATGCAAGCGCGCCGCAATCCACTTTCGTCAACAGTGCGAAACTCGGCGAATATCTGGCGAAGAACAACTTAACCGTTTCCGCCGCAAACGGCTGGGATACGGAATTCTGGACGACAGACAGCCACGGCTCGCCGATCCCCAAACGCGTAGACGATCCTTCCAAAATTCTGGGGGGGATACAGTTAACTTATCTACGGTAGACGTACAAACGTTTGACGGTTTTCTTTGGAGTTCCCGTTCGTGGAACGTAGCGGGGGCGACGTTTGCGTCCTCCGACGAAACCGTCGTCACCGTTTCGCAGGAAGGGTTCTTTACCGCCGTCGGAGCAGGTACGGCAACCATAACCGCAACCGTGGGCGAAACCTCGCAACAAATTACCGTAAACGTAACCGATCGCTATAACGGCGCGGAAGGGTTTTTAGGTTATACGGCGATTGCCTCGGCGGAAGATATCGAAAAGCTTGCCGCGCTTGACGGAACAACGGGCAAATACGTGCTTGCCTGCGATATAGACTTAAACGGCAGAGTGGGCAGTATCGCGTATAACTTCAAAGGCACATTCGACGGCAACGGCTATGCGCTGAAAAACGGAAAGCTTATGGTAATCAATACCGAAAACGAAGAAAACTATAGAAAGCAAGCGATCTTCGGCGGAAAGCCGAACGGCGCAACGATTTGCAACTTGCAACTCACCGGTTGGGAAATCGTGCCGGATACCGAGCAAGGCATTACGAAAAACGGCGTGAATTGGTGGTACGTAGGCGTTATCAATAACCCCAGCGGGTGCGCCGTGGAAAACCTTTACGTAGACCTTACCGTATCGGCGGACGGAAGCGAGAGACCGTACGACGCGCCCTTCGGACAGCCTGTCAACAGTTCGTTCAAAAATGTGTTGGTCAATATTACCTACACGGAAAAATATACGAACTATGCTACGCTGTTTACGGGTGAATGGTCGGACGGCGTTACCGAGGAAAATGTGTACGCAATCGTTCACGCGCCCGAGGGAACAATAATTTCGGGCGACAACGCCGAAATTAAGGATACCTTATTAGACTCCGTCGACGATCCTAACTATCATATGCCTGCGTCCGCAAGCCGCAACTATGCGAGCTTGGAAGAATTGCGCGCGGCGCACGGCGAAGCCTTTAACGAAGGCGGGTTTGCCGGCGCGTTCTGGAACGGCGTTTTGAACACGTTGTAAAAATAAAGCGCCGTCGCTATAAAAAGCGAAAAGGTACAGCGCGGTGAAGTTTTTTGCCGCGCTGTTACTTTTGTTTAAAAACAATTACAAAATTATGGGAAAGGATATGGATAAACAGAAAAACATCACAAAGACACGAGAATATATCCGCGAAAACATGCCGCGCACGGTGCGGCAAAACGCAAAAGACGACGGCACGCTGATCGGCTTGCCGTTTCCGTACACGGTGCCGTGCGCCGAAAATCATTTTAACGAATTGTATTATTGGGATACGTATTTTACGAATAAGGCGCTGTTTGCGTTGGGAAACGCAAAGCAGGCGGCAAACAATACGAAAGATATACTGTATTTAATAGAGTGTTACGGCTTTATGCCCAACGGCAACCGCACGTATTACGTAAAACAAAGCCAGCCGCCGTATGCCGCGCTCATGGCGGACGACGTTTTCCGCGCGACGGGCGATTTGTCGTTTCTCGAAAGCGCGTTTGCCGCGCTCAAAAAAGAATACGAATTTTGGATGACGCGCCGCATAAGCGAAAACGGGCTCAATCGTTACGACTGCGGGTTCGACAGGCAGGATTGCATCAATATGTATGACGATTGCGTTGCCGAGCGTATCGGTAAAGACCAAACCCGCGATTCTGCCGAGGCGGGGCGGCATTATTTTGCGGAATGTGAATCGGGTTGGGATTTTACCCCGCGCTTTAACGGTTATTGCATGGATTATAACCCCGTGGATTTGAACAGCAATTTATACTTGTACGAAAAGCTGTTTGCCGAATACGAAGCGTTGCTCGGGCTCGGCAACGGCAAGGCGTGGGCGGAAAAAGCGAAAATTCGCGCCGAAAAAATCAACGAATTGCTTTGGGACGAGGCGGCGGGCGTATATAAAGATTATAACTACAAAACGGGCGAATTGTCGGGCGTTGTCAGCGCGGCGGGTTTTCAGCCGTATTTTGCAGGCGTGGCAACCGAATCGCAAAAGGGCGGCTTATTCAAGCTGTTGCGGGCGTTAGAGGGCGATTGGGGGATATTCGCCACCGAAAAGACCGATAAAAAATATCAGTGGGCATATCCGAACGTCTGGGCGCCCTGTCAGTATATCGCGGCGGAAAGTCTGCGCCGTTGCGGCTTGGAAACGGACGCGGAACGAATCGCGCAAAAATATACCGCGCTGATAGAAAAGAACTTTGCCGCGCACGGCAAACTGTTTGAAAAATACAACGGCGTAAGCGGAGATATCAACGCCGCGTCGGAATACGGCACGCCGGAAATGCTCGGCTGGACGGCGGGCGCGTATATGAGTTTTTCGGATAAAAAACGAGAGGAATAAGGGCTGTGCAAAACGTTAAAGAAATATTGCAAAATATGACGCTCGAAGAAAAAGCGGCGCAACTCGTGCAGATTCCGTACGCGCACGTGGGGCGGGAAAAGGCGATCGAGTGGGCGAAACGCGGCGCTGGTTCGTTTTTACACGTGTTCGGCGACGACGCGCGCGAACTGCAAAAAATAGCGGTGGAAAGCGCGGCGCATATTCCGCTTTTGTTCGGCATCGACGCGGTGCACGGACATTGCCTCAACCGCAAAGCCACCGTTTTCCCCACACAGCTTTCCATGGCGTGTTCGTTCAACCCTTTGCTCGTAAAACGCATGGCGGAGGCGGCGGCAAAGGAAATTTCCGCCGACGGCTTGCACCAGACGTTTTCGCCCGTGCTGTGTCTGGGGCGGGATATCCGTTGGGGCAGAGTGGACGAAACGTTCGGCGAGGATAGCTATCTTGCGGGCGAACTCGGCGCGGCGGCGGTACAGGGCTATCAGGGGGAAGATAACGCGGCGGATACGTCGGTAATCGCCTGCGCCAAGCATTACATCGGCTACGGCGAAGCGACGGGCGCGCGCGACAGTTACGATACGCCTATTACCTACCGCAAAGTGAAAGATACGTTTTTGCCGCCGTTTGAAAAGGCGGTAAAGGCGGGCTTAGCGAGTATCATGACGGCGTACGGCAGTATCGACGGCACGCCTTGCACTTCGGATAAAAAACTTTTGAAAGAAATCCTCAAAGAACAGCTTGGGTTCGACGGCTTTGTCGTTACCGATTGGGAAAACGTGGGGCATTTAATCCGCGAACAGCGCGTTGCCGCAAACGAAAAAGAAGCGTCGCGCTTGGCGATAGAAAGCGGCAACGACATGATGATGAGTGCGCCCGAATTTTACGAGGCGATCATAGAACTCGTGCGCGGCGGCGAAGTGGAAGAAAAACTGCTCGACGACGCGGTGGAGCGCATCCTCAACGTAAAAATGCGGTTCGGCTTATTCGCCAACTCCTTTAAGCAGGCGGATGAAAAGTTTCTCGGTTGCGAGGAGCATTTGCGGCTCAATAAAGAAATCGCGCGCGAAAGCACGGTGCTTTTGAAAAACAACGGCGTACTGCCGCTGAACGGCAGAAAGAAAATACTCGTAGTCGGGCCGAGTGCCGACGATATCCGCTGTAATTACGGCGATTGGACGTATTTCTCGCACCCGTTGCCAAATTACGATACAAAGCCCGAACGCCCGTACATAACGTTTTTAGAGGGCGTAAAGGAACTTGCAAAGGAATACGACTGCGCGGCGGAATACGTAAAAGGCGCTGAGATTAACGAAGCAATCGCGGGCGGAATAGCGACCGCGGCGAAAGCGGCGGAAAAAGCGGACGTAATTTTATTCGCGTGCGGGGATAATATTGAGCTTGCCGCCGAAGGGCGCGACCGCGCCGATATGCGGCTTCCCGAAGCGCAACGGGAATTATTCGGCGCGCTTTGCAAAGCCGGCAAACCGATCGTTACCGCGCTCATATGCACTAAACCGTTGTGTGCGCCCGAAATAGACGAGGGGAGCGCGGCGGTTCTTACAAACTTCAACGGCGGCATGTTCGGCGGGCTTGCGCTTGCGGAAGTTATCTTCGGCGCAATCAACCCATGCGGCAAACTGCCCGTATCTTTCCCGTACCACGTGGGTCAGCAACCTTGCTATTATAACCAACTGCCCGGTTGGCACTGCCGCAATTACGTGGATATGCCCGAAACGCCGTTGTATGGTTTCGGACACGGGCTGTCCTACACAAAGTTTGCGTATTCGAACTTGGCGTTCGACGAAAAAACGCTTACCCTGCGCGTGAAAGTGAAAAACACGGGCGTACGCGCGGGGAAAGAAACGGTGCAAGTGTATTTCCGCGACCTTGTGAGCAGTGTACTTACGCCGGTAAAGCGGCTTATCGCGTTCCGCAAAGTGCAACTGCGCGCGGGGGAAAGCAGGGAATTGGAATTTGCCTTTACCCGTGCGGATTTCTCGTTTGTAAACGCCAGGGAAGAGCGCGTTACCGAGCCGGGCGAGTTTGAAATTATGGTCGGCGGAAGTTCTGCCGACGGCGATTTGATAAAACTGAATTTTATAATTGAGGATTAGAAAAATGCAACACAACAAAGAGTACGAAACATTTGAGAGAATAGGCTTAGAACCGCCGCGGGGCTATTATATTCCTTTTTGCGAAACGCAGGAATTTGCGTTCGCGCACGGCATTTTGGACAGAACAAAAAGCGAGCGCTATATTTCTCTTGACGGCGAGTGGGCGTTTAAAGCGCACGGGGATATCGCGGACGTGGCGGTAGAAGAGGATTTGCCGGATAAAATCCCCGTGCCGAGTTGCGTGCAAATGCACGGGTACGACCGGGTGCAGTATATCAACACGCGGTATCCGTTTCCGGTAGATCCGCCGTTTATCCGCGTGAAAAACCCGGCGTTTCACTATCGCCGCACGTTTGAAATCAAGGATACAAGGCAAAAATATTATCTCAATTTCGAGGGCGTGGACAGCTTTTTCTACGTGTATGTGAACGGCGAAAAAGCGGGATACAGTCAAATTTCTCACGCTACAAGCGAGTTCGACATAACGCCGTTTATCCGCGCGGGGCAAAATATTCTGGACGTAATCGTGCTGAAATGGTGCGCGGGCAGTTACTTGGAATGTCAGGATAAATTTCGGTTTACGGGTATTTTCCGCAGCGTGTATCTTTTGGCGCGCCCGCAAGCGCATATCCGCGATTTTAAAATGGAAACGAAGTTGCACGGCAAAGACGGGATTTTATCCGTTTGCAATTTGAGCGATATTGCGTTTCATGTTTCTTTCGAGGGGGAAAGCAGGACCGTAAACCCGCAAAATACAATCGAATTTACGGTAAAGAACATTGAAAAGTGGACGGCGGAAAACCCGAAATTATATGATGTCGTGCTTTCGGCAAACGGCGAAAAGATTTTGCAGCGAATCGGTTTCCGCTCAAGCGCAATCGAGGGTGGCATATACAAAATAAACGGCGAAAAGATAAAACTCAAAGGCGTGAACTGTCAC
Organism: uncultured Clostridia bacterium; assembly: GCA_944367565.1. Classification (GTDB taxonomy): domain Bacteria; phylum Bacillota; class Clostridia; order Christensenellales; family Borkfalkiaceae; genus UMGS775. The sequence goes on along the minus strand of CALVWR010000014.1, from coordinate 33,478 downwards.
GAATTTAGCCCCGTTGCCGGCGCAACGGTAACGATAGAAGAAATGGTGCGCGACCTTGAACTTATGAAAGCCGGGAATGTGAACGCAATTCGCACCAGTCATTATCCCGATTGCCCCGAGTTTTACGATTTGTGCGACGTTATGGGCGTTTACGTAATGGACGAGGCTGACGTGGAAACGCACGGCATGTGTGTGCGCTACGGCGGTTACGGGAATGAGGAATGGCAGGAATTTGCCGAAAGCGGCATCGCGGATAAGGGCGTAACGGATAGGGAAGTTACGCTGTACGAGCGCGATAAAAACCGTACGTGCGTTGTTATCTGGTCGCTCGGCAACGAATCGAGTTACGGCAAAATGTTTTATGACGGCGCGGACTATATCAAGGCGCACGACAGCCGTCCCGTGCATTACGAAGGCGCGTGGGCGATGTTGGATAGGACGAAGTATTATACAAAGCGCATAGATATGGCTTCGCGCATGTATCCGAACGTTAGTTTTTTAGAGGAATTTTTGCAAGACGAAAAGGAAACGCGCCCGCTCGTGCTTTGCGAGTATTCGCACGCTATGGGCAACAGCAACGGCGATTTGAACGATTACTGGAATTTGATTGACTGCAACGACCGCTTTATGGGCGGCTTTATATGGGAATGGCGCGACCACGCTATACAGAAGGAAAAAGGGTATTTGTACGGCGGAGATTTCGGCGAAAAAGAGCACGACGGCAATTTTTGCGTGGACGGCTTACTGAATCCCGATTGGACGCCGAAGAGCGGATATTACGAAATGCAGGCGATTTACGGCGGCAAGCGCGAGAAAGAGTGCAAGTTGCCGAAATGCGCGCCGCTCGATAAACTTGCTACAGATAAAGTGTTGGAATATGTTTTGGGCGAAAACGGCGAATTATTGCAAGCGGGCGATATAAAATTTACCGCGCCGCTCAAAGTGAATATTTTCCGCGCGTATATAGATAACGATATGTATATCCGCAACGAGTGGCAAAAATACGAGGACGCCGAACAAGTCGCTTACGATATTCAAAAGGCGGGTAACACGGTAAAAGTGACGGGCAAAATGTGCAAAAACTGTTTCGCCCCGTTTATGGACTTTACGCTTGCGTATACTTTTTATAACCATGCGGTGGATGTGGAGTTAAGCTATAAAGTCGCAGATTATATTTCGTATTTGCCGAGAATAGGCGTGACGTTCGCATTGCCGAAAAACATAGCGGATAAATTCTCTTACAAGGGCTACGGACCGTACGAGAGTTATATAGACAAGCATTTGGCAAGCGACTACGGGGAATATATAACGAGCGCGGATAAAGAATATTTCCGTTATGTAAAACCGCAAGAGAGCGGCAGTCATTTCGGCAGTACGGAAATTGCTTTTGACAGCGGTATGAAGATAACCGCCGAAAAACCGTTTTCGTTTTCGGTGTTACCGTACTCGGCGCAAACGCTTGCAAACGCAAAGCACGATTTCGAGCTGAAAGAGGACGGCAACGTGTATATAAGTTTGGACGTGGACATGAGCGGCGTCGGCACAAACTCTTGCGGTCCCGAACTTTTGGCAAAATACCGCGCACCCAAAGAGGGGAAAAATAAGTTCAGACTGATTATAAAATAGAATTTATTTTATAATAAAACAAATATAAACACTTTTATAGGAATAAAAATTATTTTCAGTAGTAAAATGAGTAAACACACAGAATGATTTTTTAATCATTCTGTGTGTTTTAATGTGAGAAGTTTTATTTATATAATTTGGTGACGGGGCGAGCAGGACACACGCAATTCTATGAACGAATGAGAGGGGAATTTGTTTTTTTGTAACGATAGTGTAATTGAATATATAACACTACACCACAAATTTACGAAAACGCAAATATTGAAAGAGAAACGCAGGCGTGTACCAAACGCTCCATTGTTCGCGCGTTAGCGTGTTCTGATGGCGAATTACCGCAGGCACTCCGGCGAGGGATAGTTGTAAATACGTCATATGTACGCACCTTATATCTATATCTCCGCAGTCCACAAAGCAATCGCGGGCATAATTGACTCCATAAGTATTTTGCAAAACGTCTATTGCGGCAATGAGCATCCCGCCTCCGCCGCAACACGGGTCGTTGATGGTTATAATTTCCTTTGCCGCGGATTTTTGTTTTACCATGCTTTCGTTAAGCGTAATACGCGCCATTAACTGTGAAATATAATAAGGCGTAAAGAATTGTCCCGCCTGTTTGTTTCCTATATTACAACGCATAAACAGTTCACCCAGATAATCGTCAAACCGTCCGTCGGAATATACTACGGAAGAAAGCAAGATAAAAATATCGCCGAACACGGAAACAAGGCTTTCACGTTCGGCGGGACGATAGGAATTTATTATTTTCAAGTAAGTTTGCTCGCGTTCTTCGGCTTGCGCTAAATCTGTTTTATTCGCAATAGCGATTGCTCCGCAAGCCAATACGTCGCTGAAAAACTTGCTTTTATCCACACGGTACGTCATTCGCTCTATTTTCTTATAAATCCCGTCGATTGACGGGATTATATAAGGGCAGCGGTTTTGCGTATCGGATACTTGTTTTTCGGGAACATGTATTTTTCCCGGAAATTCTTTTATGTATTCTACGTTCGGTTTTCCTAAGGTGAAATCAAACAAAAACGGCGTCATAATTGTTTCTCCCTATTTGTTTTTATTCGGATTGTAGCTTTTTCCGTTTACTTCCACGTATGCGCCGTTATAGGCGGGGTTTCCTTGCATGCAAGCGCGGAGTATGAGTTTATCCGTTTCTTCTGAAACGCATGTAATGTTTCCTTCGAGGAATTTTGTTGTATTCCCGATTTCAAGCACTTTAAAACCTTTTTTTATCATGAATACGCTTAACTCCCACGGCTGTTCGAATTTGCCGTTGCAATCTATAATCGCCGAAACGTCTTTTTCGGGGTGATATACTGTAATTCTTAAATAGTTTGCCATAATTTTTCTCCTTTGCGGTTAAGCCGCTAATTGTTTTAAGTGTTTGTTGGCATAAGGCAGCCACACATGGTGTACATAATGCAATACTTTGTCGTCGGGTTTATAATTATGTTCTCCGTAACATTGTAGAATTTTGCGTAAAGAAAGCGAGTACTCGACGGTTACGAACGGCGTATCGGGCCGGTTGAAATTGCGAACAAAGAAAATGAGCGATTCTTCGCGGGCTACGCGTTGGTCGTAATTCATTCTTCCTACGCAATGGTCTAAAACCTCGCCTTCCCGTATCAGTTCAGCGGGGGATTTTGCAATAACGCAGATATACGCTTTCCCGTTCAAGTGTTGTAGGGAAATATATTTTTTCGCAACGCATGCAAATTGTCGATATAATTCCATTCGTTTTTCTTTATCTTTTTCTGCTTTCGCCGTCGCGTATTGGTCAATGCGGATATCATGCCAACGTTTGAAATCATGCGGGAAACGGTTTTTATCTTCCGACATATCCAGATTAAGATAGTTGCAGGCTTTCAGATAATCCAAATAAGCCGCATAAGAAACGTCGTGTTTTTCCGCATATAAAAAGAACCGTTCCAGCTCTTTGCCGTTGAACAGTTCTTTTATGGGGGCATAGTCGCCGTTGTGCGCCAATTTCAGTTTTTGCTCTTTTAATATTTGTAGTTTGGTTAAATCTCTGCCGGAAGTATAAGCGCGAAGGATGACGTCTTTGTAAAAGTATCTATTTTGCAGAATTTGTTTGTTGCGAATGAGCCACTTGCAAAACTTTTTATCTTTGCCGATACGTTTTAATATGGTTTTGCTGTCAGCGATACATTGCAAGCCGAGTTTCATTAAGTATTCCATTTGCGGATGCTGCTCGTAAAGTCGGAGATATTGCAAGACTTTAACGCCTTTATATAACTCGATTGCGCTATATTTATATTTCGAAAACTTTTCAAGATATTTGATATTGATAACGGGCGCATAGGGGTCGAAATATTTATCTGAATGGATGTTCCAGTTTGTAGTTTCATACCATTTAGGGTACTGTTGCAAGCCTTCTTCAAACCAGCCCGTAACATACCCGCCTATACAGTAAAAAGTTATATCTTTAATAAAGCAGATGTCCGAATGTATGCCGTGAACGGCAACCTGTTTACAGTACCACCGATTATATTTATGTCTTACCGCAACGGTAATTTTGGCGAGTTCGCCGTCGTTTTTCGCAAGATAGGCGTAATACCGCGTAAAACCCGAAGGTTTCGGATAACGGCGATTATCTTCCTTACGGATGACGTCGATGATATATTTGGGAATGGGTTTAATTTTTTCTGTTTTCATAAGTTTACCTCAAAATAAGTTCTTCGGAGAAAAACTCCTGTAAGATACAAAGCGAGTTAGACTCATAGCATGTCGGAGTTTCTTCTATTTCGTGCATTACGCCGTCGTTGTCAACATACACGGTATCGCTTACCCAATGTTTTTCGGGTTCGATTTGTATTTTCGGTAAAAGTTCAACGCACTTATCCGATTCCGCAACAACGACGGTATAACCGCAATCCGTAAGTTTATTAAAGTACGTTTCTGCTACGTGATAGGGAAAACCGACCATGGGAACGCGCTCGTCTAATCCACAATTCCTACCTGTAAGCGTAAGGTCGAGTTCTTCAGCTATCTTTGCGGCGTTTTCTCCGAACACTTCGTAAAAGTCGCCCAGACGATAAGCTATAATACTGTCGGGATATTTGCGCTGAATATCCGTATACTGCCGATACATAGGCGAGCCTGCGGGTTTCTGTTCTTCTTCCGCTACGAGTTCTGCAAGGATTTCCTGCTGTTCTTCTTCGGAGATCTCGTCGTTAATATTTTCATCGGGCTGTTTGGGTTCGTCTTTCGACGTTTCTTTGACGGGTTCGGCAGTTTTTTTCCGTTCGTCCATAAGCTCGAATAGTGACATTTGCGGTTTGGGTTGTGGTTTCGGTAGGGTGGGATTGATCGGGGCAGATTGTTTCGGAGCGGACGGTTTATACTCCGTGCCGTCCTCGTTGTATAACGTGCCTTCGATGGAGTTCTCCTCAAAATAATGTACAGCCCAGCCGAATACGACGGAATCTTCTATACACGCGTTGTTTTTGCCTTTCTCCGCTTGCTTTCGTGCTTCGGCGCAGGCGTACTTCATAAAACCGTCTAACGTTTTTTTGTTGATAAAACGTTTTCCGTCTTTTTCTATGATTACGCCGTCGTTGATTTTCTCCGCAAGCACGTCGCTCGCGGAGTTTTCCAAGTATTCTTTTATTACTTCTTGCGCTTTGTCTTTTGTTTCAAGATTTAATGTCGGCATTTGTTATTCTCCTTATATATTTGTTGTAAAAATAATTAAAGGAGCGCCCTAAAAAGGGCACTCCTGCCAGATACCGTTGCGGTATTCTTTTTGTGTAATCGGTATGATTTTCCATTTCGGGTTATTGAGCAAATGTCCGTCGTCTTTCGACGCTTGCGGCGTAGATATAAGATATCTGAGCTCTTTCACCGCGGCATGATATGTATAGGTCATAAAATGCCGCGTATAGTCTTTTGCGCCTTGTTCTTTATAACAGATTTTGTAACCGTAGCTTTGTTTTTTTCTGTTCATCTTTCAATAGCCGCTTTGCGCAAGACACGCTTTTCTCGCTTTTTCTAATCCGCGAATAAGGCGTTTATCTTTTTGTATTTCTTCATATGTCAAATCAAGCGCGTCGAGCGTGTCTTCCAATTCGTAAGTGTAGCCGTATTCGTGGTTGTTTAACTCGTAAAGAAACATTTCATAGATATACCCGTTGCCGGTTTTATCTGCGGACAGCGCCTCGTCGCGTTCTTTTTTCTGACGTTCGAGCAGTTCAAAGAAAGCGGTTTTATCGCTTTTACGGATAAACGTGCCGTAGCCTATACTGCATATTTTGTTTGTTTCGTCAACGCCGAAACCCCAGCGTTTCATCATTTCTTCAAACTGTTTATCGCTGAACGCCGCGCCCAAAGGAAAAGCGTTCATTTCTTTTTGCTGTTTTGCTTTCAGTTCTGCGTAAGTCATTTTTATTTCTCCTCGTTATTGTTTATTTTGCCGTATTTATCGTCGGCGTAAAAGGTACAGTTGTAATAATTGAAAATCGCGGAGCATTTCACTCCGCGATAGTCTACGATATATTGATTATTCCCGACTTCTTCCAAAACCGTAATTTCGTCCGTTTTGCCGTCAAGGGAATGGATATGCGCCGTTGTTTTATATGGTTTCATATTATTATCTCCTTTACGCAATGCGTTTAATGCCGCCGCCGAAACTTTGCACAAGCACGCTTCCGAACTCGCTGCACCGGTCGTCGTCTTTATTCCAGACATAGGCAAAGGCTGAATGTTTAGAGCCGTTAGTCCTGACGAGCGTCTTCCATTCCGACGGATAATTCGTAACGATTAAAAACGACCAGCACTCGCCAAATTCCATGTATTCGTGAGTAATGGCATACACCAGGCATTTGTACTCTTTTTCTATTTCTTTCATTTTAGCGTAAATTTCCGGCTCTTGCTCGACCCGGAATCCGCCGAATTGTTCGTAAAAACATACTTTATCCTGTTTTTCAAAGCCTTCTATGTAGGGCGCGTAAATATCCATTTTCTTTAAGAGTTCTACTGCTTTTTCTTTTTTTGTGATTTTCATGATTTTTTCTCCTTATTTTATATTTTCGTATTCTTCTTCGAAATACCCGTCAATTTCTTTTATCGTTTCGGGCAACAAGCCGTATTCCGCGCTTTCATTCCACCAACGGAGCATTACGGCTTGTTTTTTCGTGTCTATGTAGATATTCGGACCGCCGCCCGCAACCGTAATTTCCACGCTGCGGTATTCTTTCCTTTCGTCGATACGGTATTCTACGTCGTAAATGTTTTTAGAAAAATAATCGTATAGGGAAAGCGCTTCGAGTTCGCTTTCCTCAAAACTTTCCTTGCATATAGGGCAGGCATATTCGTCGGTACGCGGATTATATTGCGCGTCATCCCATTCGATGGCTTCTCCGCATAACGGACAACGATACATTTTGTTTTCACAATACGATTCGATTTCATTGACTGTACGTTTGCAAATTTCTCGATTTTCGTTTAACATTCCGTTATCTCCTCAAAGTCTTCAATATAAATATGTTCCTGTCCTGCGATGCCGTATTCAAAGTAAAGTCCGTTTTCGTCGGTATGTAAATCATATTTCGAAACGGTAACTTTTCCCTGTTTCGATACGGCAAGCGTGATGTTTTTTTCGTCGTATAACGCCACGATATTGAATTTGACGAAACTTTCTCCGTCGTAATACTCAAATTCTTTTAAGTAAAATTTGTTTTCCATTGTATTTCTCCTTTTATTCCGTAATTTTATACCAGATATTATAGTTGACTTCGATTTCCCGCGTTTCAAAGCTGCCGTTTTTTTCGACTTGGATTTCAAGGATTTCGCCGTACGAGCCTTTGAACTCGCCGGGGCGGTTATGTACCGCATTGCAATACTTTACACAATCCTCAAACACCTTGATATACGGCTTGCCCTGATTGCTGACGCAGGCGATGATTAAGTCGTTATCTGCGAGATAACCGACGCCTTTCAGTTTGTTTTCGTTTCTTCCGAGCTTTGTTACGGAAAAGACTACTTTTTTCATTGTTTCTTACCTCCGAAATTTATTTTTTGCCTTTTGGCAGAAAACAAAAAGCAGGGGTTGATTTGCTGTTTTTATCTTTTTACACGTAATCCGAATATCAACGAGGAACAAAAAAATTGTTCTGAAAATATGCATATAACAAAAAAGACCTACTGAAAATTTCAGTAAGTCTTTTTCTGTTTTTCAATCTCAATGAAGAATTTTTTTGCGTTGATCTTCGGGAAACCTCTGCTACGCTGTTTTTCCACAAAAGGCATCCCAAATTTCGGAGGGGGAATAGGTTAAAATAACATGAATACATAAATAAGTTTAGCATATTTCCTTTAAGGTATTCTGAATAACTTGACGAGAAGGGAGCAAATGAATTATACTAAATACGTTAAGAATTTGAGTTCAAATTTAAAATAAAATAAGCAAGGATATTATCCTTGCCTATTAAATACCGCACCCGCAACACCTTCGACAAATATATAACGTACTTGCCTGGTGTTCAAACGCGGTTCATTGTGGCAGGGGTGGCTGGATTCGAACCAACGAATGACGGAGTCAGAGTCCGTGGCCTTACCGCTTGGCGACACCCCTGTATTCAGAATGCCTTATTATTTTAGCAATTTTTCGCAAAAATGTAAAGCGTTTTGATTGACTTCCGAGAAATTTTTCACCGGAAAACCGATTTTTGCGGAAAAGCTCGTATATATTTGCATAAAATTTATTTTATTCATAATTTTAATCATATATCAGGGAATATTTGAATAAAAATTTAATTTTTTTCATTTTTTATGCAAAAGGATTTGACAAATAAAAAATTAAGGTGTAAACTAACGGCATAAAATCGAAAAAGAAATGCGCCTGCGCCGTTTCAGCGGAAAGCGGAAGTCTATCGGCGGCGTTGCGGCGGAAAGGAGAAAAAATGAAAAAGATTTTAACTTTGGCAATTACGTTTGTGTTAGGACTTTCGACGCTTGGCTTTGCCGCGTGTTCGAATAAAGAAACTCTTGTAGTGTATACGGAGGCGGGCTTTGCTCCATTTGAATATATTTCCGACGGAAAAATCGTCGGTGTGGATGTAGAGATTATGAATCTTGTGGGTAAAAAACTCGACATGGAAGTGAAATTTGAAAACGTAGGTTTCGATACCATTGTTGACGCAGTTTCTGCGGGTAAACTCTGCAAAGTTGGTGCGGCGGGTATTTCCATAACGCCTGACCGTCAGGAAAAGGTTGCGTTTTCTCAAGAATATTATACGGCAACGCTTTATGTTATTTATAAAACAGCGGAAGAATCTACTTATGTTTCAGAAATGTCTGACGGTGTGAACGGCATCACATGGGAAAAACTTGCGGGTAAGAATATTGCGGTGCAGGGAGGAACGACGGCGGACTTGTTCTTAGGTGACGAAATGGCGGATGGCGGCGTTTTGGCAAATACGAACGCGACGAAAACACCGTATGATTCTTTGGCGACGGCGGTAGCTGACGTTAAGCTGAATCAGGACGTTCTGATCATCGACGAACTGCCTGCAAAAGAACTTATTAAAAATGATTCCACTCTTGCTTGTGCGCCGCTTTATTATGATGGCGGCGAAGAGGCGGACAGTCCTGCGGTGGATAAGTACGCAATCTGCGTAACGAAAGGCGAGGATGAAATTTTAAACGCCATTAACGAAGTCATCGACGAATTAGGTGCGGAAGGGATTCAAGCACTTGTCAACAAACATCTCGGCATCGCCGAATAAAATTTCATAAAGGAAATGTAAAGGGAAGGGCTTATGCCATTCCCTTTCGCCGTATAAGGAAAAAATGTTATTTAAGGATTTATATAAAATACTGTCGAGCGCGGAGTTGATAACCTATGTGGGGCAGGGATTGCTCAACACGCTTTTGATCACGTTAATTGCTGCGGTGCTGGGATTGGTGCTTGGTTTTATAGTTGCGGTTGTGAAAATTGCGGCAGAGCAAAACAAATGGATGAAGTTTCCCGCGGCGATCTGCAACCTATATACGACGATTTTTCGTGGTACACCCGTTGCGCTGCAGTTGTTTATCATGGTATTTGCTATATTTGCAATTCCCGGGTTCAAGCCGTATGCGGCAATTTTGACGTTTGGCATCAATTCCGGCGCATACGTTTCGGAAAGTATCCGTGCGGGCATTCTGTCTGTAGACAAAGGACAGATGGAGGCAGGGCGTGCGCTGGGATTCAGCTGGTTGCAGACGATGGTAAAGATCATTCTGCCGCAGGCGGTCAAAAATATCATACCCGCTATCGGCAATGAATTGATAGCGCTTTTGAAAGAAACTTCCATCATCGGTTGGGTGGGATCCACGCCTGGCAGTCTGACCTTTGATCTAAACGCCGCTGCAGACGTGATATTCAAACAGATGTCTAACTATCTTGCCAGCGGTATCATCGTCGGTTGCTGTTACCTCATTATCGTTTATTTGATGGTGCTTTTGTTTAAACTGATAGAAAGGAGGTTGCGGGTAAGTGATAGACGTTAACAATATTTATAAAAAGTTCGGAAGCCTTGAGGTGCTCAAAGGTGTGAGTTGTAAGATAGAAAAAGGCGAAAAAATCGTCATAGTCGGACCTTCTGGTAGTGGAAAAAGTACGTTTTTAAGATGCATGAATCTTTTGGAAACCCCGACTTACGGAGAAGTATGGATGGAGGGAAAACTTCTTACACCCATCGATCCGTATCTGCATAACGATGTCATTAGAAAGAGCAAAACTTATAATGTGTTGATGCTTGCAGCGAAATCTTCCGAGCCTGCTGCATCGGAAAAGACGTTGGATAAAAGAATTATCGATGAAATAAAAGGAAAAGACCTTTTGAAAAAGCGTGAGGGAAGGAATTTTGCCGCCGCGGTGAAAGCGCTTTATGAAAATAATTTTCAAAATATAAACGAAGCACGCATGAAGATGGGCATGGTCTTTCAGCAGTTCAATTTGTTTCCGCATCTGACCGTGATGCAGAATATCACGCTCGCGCCAATAAAGCTCAAAAAGATTTCGGCGGAAGAAGCACAGGAAAAAGCGCGCGTTCTGCTGAAAAAAGTCGGGCTGGAAGACAAGGCGGAAGTATATCCGTCTACGCTGTCGGGCGGACAGAAACAGCGGATCGCCATCGTGCGGGCGTTGGCGATGGAACCGGATATCATGCTCTTCGACGAACCGACCAGTGCGCTCGATCCGGAAATGGTGGGAGAGGTGCTCAAGGTCATGGTCGATCTTGCGAAAGAGGGCATGACCATGGTCGTCGTGACGCATGAGATGGGGTTTGCGAAGGAGGTGGCGTCCAAAGTGCTGTTTATGGACGACGGCGTCATCAAGGAAGCGAACGAACCCAAAGAATTTTTTGCGCATCCGAAAGACGCGCGCCTGAAAGATTTTTTATCGAAAGTGCTGTAAAAAATATCAAAAAAGAGCAAACACGGCGTTTTTCGCCGTGTTTTTTCGTAAAAACAAAAGCCATGAAGAACGGAGGCGTGCGGTCGTCCGCCCGGCGGAGAGCGTGTGGCCGCCCGGCAGAGCGGCGTGCGGAACAATTTAGCGAAAACGTACGGAACAATCCGTCGGCGGTGAGAAAAGGGGGAAAACGCGGTGCTTGCAAAGCGCCGTTTTTTGTTTTTACGCATAAAATTTTTGATGTTAAAAACACTATGAATGTATGAAAATCAAAAAGGAACTTAAAAAGAGCAAAAAACAGCTTGCTTCGCTGCTGGATTCCGACGACGTCAAGACGCTTTCCTTCACGGTTGCGGAACGGGAAGTGTTGCTGATTTTTCTTGACGGACTGACGGACAAGCAGGCGATCGGGCGGCAGATCATGTTGCCGATCAAAATGCTCGAGTCGGTAAGTCTGGAGAGTCTGGAAAGCTGTATTCTGGAACCGGAGCTCAAACGGATCGGCACATATGAAGAGCTGATACAGGAAGTGCTGCAGGGGCACACCGCGGTTTTGGCAGACGGAGTCGCGGGCGGGATTTCGGCGGCGGCGAAGAAGTTCGAGGTAAGGTCGGTGGCGGAACCGCCGACGGCTACGGTATTGCAAGGGCCGCGCGAGGGGTTTGTGGAAAGCATACAGACGAATATCGGCATGATGCGGCGGCGTTTGAAATCGGAGAATCTGAAATTCGAGATATATAATGTGGGGAAATATTCCACGACGTCGGTATGCGTTTGTTATATCGACGGGGTGGTGAAACCGGGGCTGAAGGAAAAGATCGTAAAAAAAATCAAAGAGATCAATATTGACGCCGTTCTGGACAGTTCGTACGTGGCGCGGTTTCTCGCGGAGCACAATACCTCGCTGTTTAAGCAGTTCGGAACGACGGAAAAGCCCGATATCCTCGCGGCGAAGATCCTCGAAGGCAGGGTGGGGATCATCGTGGACGGGACGCCCATCGTCATTACTGCGCCGTATCTGCTTCTCGAGGACTTTCAGAGTGCGGAAGATTACTACGTATCGCGGTACCGCGCGTCGCTGGGACGGACGATCCGTCTGATTTCCATCATCATATCGCTGCTTGCTCCGTCGATGTTCGTGGCGGCGCAGCTGTTTCATCTGCAGATCATACCGCTGACCTTTCTGCTCACCATTGTGAACAGCATCAAGGGGATCCCGCTGTCTCCGAGTTTTGAAATGTTTTTCACGCTGCTGATCTTTGAAGTGCTCAACGAAGCGAGCGTGCGGATGCCGAAATATGTGGGGATGGTCGTCTCGATCGTCGGCGGTCTTGTGCTGGGGGAGACGGCGGTGACGGCGGGGATCATCTCGGCGCCCGCGCTGATGATCATCGCGCTTTCGGGCATCTGTCTTTATACAACGCCGGAACTGGAGCGACAGTTTTCGGTGGTGCGCGTCATCCTGCTGTTTGTCGCCGGAGCGCTGGGAATGTATGCGTTATTGCTTGCCATCGGTGCGTTTTTGATCTATCTTTGTTCCTTTGAAAACTACGGAACGCCTTTGCTTGCGCCGTATGCGCCGATGGTCCCGGACGATCTCAAGGACGGATTTATCCGTAAAGATCAGGAAGAGGAAGTTTTGCGTCCGTTAATATTCAAAAGTCCGAATAGAGTGCGGATGCGCGTGAGAAAGGAGAAGAAAAACAATGGCGTATAAAACGGAAAAAAATTTAAGAATCAGGAATGTCTGTCTGTTTTTTATTGCGTTTCTGCCGGCAACGAAGATCTTTTTGCTGCCTTCCGTCCTTGTGCGGTCGGCGGGATCGGATATGTGGATTTCCGCGGCGGTCAATCTTCTTCTCGATGCGGTGACGCTTCTTTGCGCCGTCGCGCTGTGGAAGAGATACGAAGGAAAAGATTATTTTGAAATCCTCACGCTCAATCTCGGAAAAACGGGGGCGAGGATCGTTTACGGCTTATATGCGATTTATTTTTTTCTCAAAGCGTATACGCTGGTCAACGAACAGAAACTGTATGTAGAGCGGACTTTATATGAAAACACCACGACGGTTTTTACGTTTCTGCCGTTTTTTCTCTTCAGCGCATATATCGCTTCGAAAAAAATTTTTGTTCTGGGTAGATTGGCGGACATTCTCTTTCTATTCACCGCCGTCGGCTTGGTGATGCTCTATGCCCTGGCTTTTTCAAATACCGACTTCGGCGCGATTCTCCCCGTCGGCGTGAACGGCGCAGGAAAAATTCTGCAAGGGACGTTTACTTCTCTGAACTGGTACGGGGACGCGGTCTATCTGTACTTTCTGCTCGGCACGATTCCGCCGGAAAAGAAAGCCGTTGCAAAGTTGTTGCCGTCTTACCTGATTGCGGGATTGTTCCCCGTTCTTTGTATGCTGATGTTTTACGGTATTTTTTCGTCCGTAGCGGTCAGACAGGAATTTGCGATGACGGAGATTGCAAAATACAGCGTGGCGATCAACAACATCGGCAGGTTTGATTATATTGCGATTCTTGCCCTGTTGTTTTCCGGATCCGTGGCGATGTGTCTGCCGATCTATTTCGCAACGGAATGTTTCGTGCGGATCACGGGGATCAGAAAAAAAATCTATGTATCCGCGGCGGTCAGCGCGGCGATGCTGTTGTTGGTCCTTGTGTTGCGGGAGCGGTATGCTTCCGCGATGGATTTTTTCATCGGCTGGGGATCGGTCTTTTTTGTCGTCATGGGAAACGTGTTGCCGCTTTGTACGCTGTTTTTGAGGAGGAAAGAAAAAAATGAGCAAGAAAGCGGGGGTTAAGTTATTTCTTTTCGGCATGATTTTCTGTGCACTACTGTATTTTTCCAATAATTTCGGGCTGATCGACATTGAAAAGACCGCCATCATCACGGCGGTCGGGATCGATCTTTCCGATCAGGATCCCCGGGAGTATGACGTAACGGTACAGATCGCCATTCCGCAGGCAAGCAATCAGTCGGCAGGGAATGAAAAAGCGGTGATATCTGCCGAAGGCGCAACGGTCAGCGAAGCGTTGCGGCAGATCGGCGACATCACGGGCTGGTATCCGAATCTGAGTTTCTGTAATCTGATCGTTCTGGGAGAAGATCTGCTCGTGACCGACGTGAACGTCTGCGTCGATTATTTTGCCAAGACGCTGAAGATTCAGGATTCCGCCTGCATCACGGCGTGTGAGGGAAAGGCGAAAACGCTCTTAAAAGACGTGACGCCGCTCGACAATATCTCTTCGTTTGCCATTCAGAAAATTCTCCTGAAAAATCCCGGCATGACGAGCGACGTGGCGACGGTGAACATCAAGGATTTTTCCGTGGGATATTATTCGCCGTCGGCGTCGTCGCATATGCCGTTTATACGAACTATCGAAGTGGAAAGCGCAATGGGGTCGGAAAACGGCGCGGAAAGTTCATCCGGAACGAAGCAAAAGGAAAAAGTGTTCGACGCCTCCTATACGGCGATGTTCAAAGAAGGATATTTTTCGGGGATGCTGGACGATCACGAAACGAAAACGTTCAATCTTTTCAAAGAGAGCGTCAAGGAAAATTACTTTATCGTGGACGACGTGATGATCGGGGACAGGGAAGAGGATTTCCTGCTGAATATCACGCAGAACAGCTGTAAAATAAATCTGAAGGTGGAAAACGGCGTTCCGATCTTATACGTCGACGCGCATCTTTATGCACGGGTGGAAGACCGTTCGGTATACGAACCGCGGGAAGGACTTGAGAGCAATGCAATTCTGCCGACTGCCGCGGCAAAGAAGGCGGAGGAGGATTTTGTAAAATATCTTACGTCAATTCTGCGAAAAAGCAGGGAGAGCGGATGCGATATTCTGGAACTGGATAACCTTCTTTATCGGTACAATAACAAAGATTATGCCCGCTTCCACGAAAAGTTGTACGATTGTCTGCAAGTAAACGCCCGTGTGCGTTTCACGGGGGTGAAATAAGAGGGTGCGCGCCGCGTTATCGCGGCGTGCACCCTCTTTGCGGCAATCTTTTTCAAAAAAATCGCCCGTTTGTGCGGAAAGATCTGATCGGAATCGGAAATGCGAAAATCGCCGGATTCAGATGACCCAATTTCCGTTTTCCATGAGCAACGTTTCCTTGCCGTCGGCAAGGATCCCCGTGACGCGGAGATCGTCCGTGCCGATCATGAAATCGACGTGGATCGACGAATCGTTTGCGCCTGCGGCGAGCAGGGCGTCTTTCTGCATGGCGTCGCCGCCCCGCAACGTGGTGGGATAGGCTTTGCCGAGTGCGAGATGACAGCTTGCGTTTTCGTCGAAAAGCGTGTTCAGAAACAGAAGCCCGCTCTTTGCGATGGGGGAGTTTTTCCCGATCAGCGCAACTTCTCCGATGCGGTTCGCCCCCGCGTCGGATGACAGAATTCCCTGCAGAACCTTTTCGCCTTTTTCGGCGGAATAAGAAACGACTTCTCCGTTTTTGAATTCCAGCGTAAAGCCGTCGATCACGTTTCCGTCCTCAACGAGCGGCAATGCGTTTTTCACCGTTCCGTTTACTTTTTCGCGATGCGGGGCGGTGAAGATTTCCTCCGTCGGCAGATTCGCGATAAAGCGCACGCCGTCCGCCGCCGTTTCCTCCGCGGCGAGCCAGACGTGACCGTCGGCAAGCCCTACCGTAAGATCGGTCCCGCAGGATGCCGTAAAATGCAGCGCGGCAAAGGATTTCCCGTTGAGAAACGCGGCGCGGGCGTTGAGAACGTCGATGTGCTCCCGCCATGCTTTTTCGGGATCGGAAGAATCCAGCCGCACGGTTTTTTTGATGGCGTTCCACAACGCTTCTTCCGGTTCGCCGGAAGAGGGAAAGAGCGCTTTCGCCCATTCTTTCCCCGGGATCGCCGCCACACACCAGCGGATGCGGTTGGTCATCACGGCGCTCTGAAAATTCTGAAAGGCAGCGGCGCGCGCTTTGGAAACGGCGGCAATTTTCTCTTCGTCAAGACCTTTGAGCGCGTTCGGATCTTCGGCGATCAGGGACACGTACGCCGCGCCTTTTTGCACGATTTCGTCTTTTGCCAGTACGGCGGACGGAAAAATGTCGCACAGCGTTTTTGTGTCGGCATATTCGTAGGAAAGTCTGTCGAGTTTTTCGTCGTTATACAGCACTTTCGCGTACGCCGCACCCAACGCATAGGCTTCTTTTACGAAGATCCTCGCCACATCGGCTCTTTCAACGGGGCAGTTGAAAAAGACAGATTGTCCTTTTTGCAGATTGACGCCCTTTTTCAGCACAAGCTGCGCATATTTTTTAAATTCCTCTGTTTTCATCGTATATTTTTCCTTTCCTTTATTCAACATTATTATACATCGATCCGGCAAAACAGTCAACAAAACGTAAATTGTATATTGACATGTTGCGCTTTCGATGTTACAATAAAGAAAAATCTTTTTGAAAGGAGGATCAGTATGCAAAATCCCATAGTCAGCATCAAAATGAAGAACGGAAAAGTCATCCGTTTGGAACTGTATCCCGAGATCGCTCCGAATACCGTGAATAACTTTATTTATCTTGTCAAAAAAGGTTTTTACGACGATCTGACCTTTCATCGGGTGATTCGCGGATTCATGATTCAGGGCGGGGATCCGAACGGAACCGGCACGGGCGGTCCGCGTTATCGGATCAAGGGAGAATTTTCCGCCAACGGCGTGAAAAACGATCTCAAACATACGAGAGGCGTGATCAGTATGGCGCGTTCGAGGCATCCGGACAGCGCGGGAAGCCAGTTTTTTATCATGCACGGGGATGCGCCGCACCTTGACGGACAGTACGCCGCCTTCGGGAAAGTGATCGAGGGGATGGACGTAGTGGACGAGATCGCGTCCGGGTATGTCGATTACGAAGATCGGCCTCAGGAAGAGCAGGTGATGAAGAAAGTCACCGTCGAAACGTTCGGCGTGGATTATCCGGAGCCGGAAACGCTGTAAAGGAAAGCGGAAACCGCAAGGCGATGCGGTTTCCGCTTTTTGATGGGAAGGCCGTGCGGATTTTGAATTGACAAACGCAAGAATGCGGGGTATAATACTAATATATGGAAAAGAGCGGGCAGTCGGCGGATCGGAAAGATCTGAAGTCGATGACAATTCGGGAACTGAAAACGTACGCGGAGGAGATACGGCGCAAAATCATTGCGAACGCATACAACAACGGGGGGCATCTTGCGTCGAATCTCGGGGTTGTGGAACTTACGATCGCCTTGCATTATGTGTTTGATTTTCCGAAGGATAAACTGATTTTCGACGTGGGGCATCAGTGTTACACGCACAAATTGCTGACCGGCAGAGCCGATCGGTTTGATACGATGCGTACGGAAGGCGGGATTTCCGGATTTCCGAACCGGGAGGAAAGCGAAGCGGACGCATTTATTGCCGGGCATGCGGGTACGGCGATTGCTGCGGGGATCGGTTATTGTACGGCGCGCGACAGGCTCGGGGAAAATTACGAAGTGGTGTCCGTGGTGGGGGACGGCGCGATGATGAACGGTCTGAGCCTCGAAGCCATGTTTTCTTCGGAAGAAAAGCCGAAGAATTTCATCGTGGTGCTCAACGATAACGGGATGTCCATTTCGAAGAACGACAGCGGACTGTACGCCATGCTGTCGCGGATTTCGGTGGGGGGCGGTTACGAGAAATTCAAACGCGCCATAAGGAAGATTTTCGGCGATTCCATTGTCACCCGGATGTTGATCGCGGTCAGGAATTTCATCAAGCGGCTGCTCGGCGGGCACAGTTATTTTGACATGATCGGACTGAAATATGTCGGCGGGGTGGACGGACATAATTTAAAAAAGCTGATCAAGGCGTTGCAACGCGTCAAGCGTACGGAACGGCCGGTGCTTTTTCACGTCAACACGAAGAAGGGAAAAGGCTATAAAAACGCGGAGGAACAGGCGGAGCGGTTTCACGGGGTTTCCAAAAATTTTGAGGACAGCGTCAACGCGTATTCCTCGGCGCTGGGCGAAGAATTATGTTCCATGGCGGAAAAGGACGAAAAGATTTTCACCGTGACCGCCGCCATGAAAGACGGCACGGGATTGAAAGTTTTTGCGCAGAAATATCCCGATCGGTTTGCGGATGTGGGGATCTGCGAGGAATTTGCCGCGACGTTCGCGGCGGGCATGGCGGTCGGCGGGCTGAAACCCGTTGTGGCGATCTATTCCACGTTTTTGCAGCGGGCGTACGACGAGATTCTGCACGACGTGTGTCTGCAGAATCTGAACGTGACGTTTTGTCTGGACAGAGCGGGCGCGGTGGGCGCGGACGGCTGTACGCATCAGGGATTATACGATCTGAGTTATCTTTGTACCATGCCGAACATCTCGGTGTACGCGCCGAGAAACACGTCGGAATTTAAAAAAATGCTGCAATTTGCCGTTGCGAAATCCGCACCCGTGGCGATCCGCTACCCGAACGGATACGAGGAATGTCTGCTGGAAGGGCAGGATGTCGACGTGGAACGCTGGGAATATCTGACGAAGCAGGGTGAAATTACCGTCCTTGCGGTAGGGCCGCGGATGTGCAATCGCGCGCTGGAAGCGGCGGCAAAGGATCAACGGCTCTGCGTGATCAATGCGCGGAGCGTTCGTCCGCTGGATACGGCGTTGCTCGACGAGATCGGCAACGGTCCGATCGTCACGATGGAAGAGAACGTTTTAAGCGGCGGGTTCGGAGAGCAGGTGCTGGGATATTACGCGGAGAAAGGGCGTAAAGTGAAGATAAGGAACATGGCTTTCCCGACGGGGAACGTGCCGCATGCGGGTGTGGACGCGCAGCTCGCCAAGAACGGACTCACGGCGGAGGAGCTTTTAAAGATTGCTTCGGAATTCTGAGGATAAGAAATTGAAAAGGATCATAGCGATCGGCGGTGGGGAACTGAAAAGCAAAACGACGCTGAAAATCGACGAAAGAATAGCGGCAATTGCAAAGGCGCACGCCGGGGATCGGCGGGCATACGGTTTATTTCTGGGGACGGCAAGCCACGATTCCCTGCCGTATTTCAATTCGTTCAGAAAGATTTATACCTCCGTATACGACATCAAGGCGGATCTTGCGCTGACGGTATACGGGGAAATGAATCTGGAGCACATCGCGGAAAAATTTCAGAAGGCGGATTTTATTTACGTCGGCGGCGGGGATACCGTATTCATGTTAAATACATGGAAGGAAAAAGGTATTTTGCCGCTGATTCTCTCTGCATACGAGCGCGGCGTACTGCTGACCGGCGTTTCTGCGGGAGCGATCTGTTGGTTTGAGGATATGTACACCGACAGCGACCTGCTGCACGGCGGAACGGAATATCGTTTTGAAAAGGGGCTGGGATTGCTTCGGGGGCTGATGACGCCGCACTATAACGAACGCATCGCGGATTTCGATGAAAATTTCAGACGATCCGCTTTTGCCTCCGCATACGCCGTGGAAGACAATGCGGCGTTGGAGTTTATCGACGGAAAATTGACCCAAAAGCTGGGGGACGGAATGGCGTATAAGCTGATCAGAACGGATTGCGGCGTGGAGAAAGAGAAATTATGACGGGCGATTACAGGGAGATGGAAAAAATTCTCGGCGCTTTGGAAAAAAGAGAACGTCTTTTGCTGCACAGTTGCTGCGCGCCGTGCTCCACACACGCGATTAAGCTGTTGAAACAGTATTTCGATCTCACCGTGTTTTACTTTAATCCGAATATTTTTCCCGAGGCGGAATACGAAAAACGTCTGGGCGAGCAGAAAAAGCTGTGCGCGCTCTGGAAGATTCCCGTCGCGGAAGGGGAATACGTTCCTGCGCGTTTTTACGAAGCGGTGAAGGGGATGGAAAAAGAAAAAGAGGGGGGCGCGCGCTGCGAGATTTGCTGTGCGCTGAGGCTGGAAGAAACGGCAAAGCGTGCGAAGGAGGGCGGTTTCGGTTATTTCGGAACGACGCTTACGGTATCGCCGCTGAAAAACGCGGAGGCGATCAACCGTGCGGGAAGAGCGCTTGAAGAAAAATACGGGGTAAAGTATCTCGTTGCCGATTTGAAGAAAAAGGACGGGTATCTCGATTCCGTGCGGACGAGCAAGGAGCTGGGACTCTACCGTCAGCATTATTGCGGGTGTGCATTTTCTTTGTCGGAAGAAGAAAGAAAAACGTTCGCCGCCGCACCGTACGAAGGGCGCAAGCCGTGAATTTTGAGAGACAAAACGACGCGTCGGTTCGGGAAAGGAGTATGATTTTGCGTCGGTTTGCGCGTATGCCGCTGCGTATACGCCGGGATGACCGACCATAAAGATGCCGCACGGACTTAAAGATCGGGCCGGAACGCAAAAAACGGGAAAAAAAATGCCGCGGACGGGACGTCCGCGGCGTTCGTTTTATAAGCTGTTTGAAAAATCAGGTTTTCCCGCCGTCGTTGATGTACAAAATTCCCAGGGTATGCGGTCCGCAGTGCGTGGCGATGGTGCCGCCCGCTCTGGTTTCCAAAATCCGTTTGAAGCCGGCTTCCTTCAGCGCGTTCTTCGCGATCGTTGCCATGCCTTCCGTCGCCGAAGTGTAGGTGACGAAGCCGATGCTCTTGTCGGGATTGGAATATTCCGCCAGGGTATCGGCGCAATATTTTTCCACAACCTGTTCCATTTTCCCTTTATATTTTTTATGAGAGGAGAGAGTGCCGTCGGTTGCGGTGCTCATGGCGATGCTGGGCCGGATTTTCAGAAGGTTCGCCCCGAAGCGTGCGAGAGAAGAACACCTTCCGCCTTTATAGAGATAATCCAGCGTTTCCACAACGAAACTCACCTGTACGAAGGGGACCCGCGCGTTGACGGCGTCGTAGATGTCCCGCGCTTCCATGCCTTTATCCGCAAGTTCCTTTGCGTACAAGACGAGAAGAGCGATCCCCGTGGAAAGCGCTTTGCTGTCCACCACATAGCAATCCGGCACGTTTTTCGCCGCATTGATCGCGTTCTGAGTGGAAGAGGTAAGCCCGCTCGATAAAGCGATATGCACGATGGCGTCGTATTCTTTTCTCAGAGCTTCAAAATATTCCCGATAACGGTATTCGTTGGTGGCGGAAGTCTTCGGCAGCGTCCCGGTTTTCTCCACAAAGGCAAACATTTCTTCGGTGCTCACTTCGCCGTCCAGAAAAGTTTTATCGCCCATATGGATTTCGTACGGCAGGATATGGATATCGTTTTCTTGGATGAGTTCTTGCGGCAGATCCAGCGTGGATTCCGCAGAAACGGCAATTTTCATAATGGTTCTCCCTGTAAAACTTTATTTTTATCATTGTAACATAAATTTGCCGGGATTTCAATAAAAATTTTTTGTTTTTCGGTGAATTAAAGGTAAAATTTTTACCGACAACGCTTGCAAAGAACCGGGAAAAAGTGTATGATAGAAATGTCTAAATACGAGGAGTTTGCAAAATGGATAAAATCAACGGCGTCGTGCAGAAAAAATATGTCGATTTTGACGATTTTGCCGCGCATGAAAACGAGATCGTGACCATAACGGGATATGTGCACCGCATCCGCGAGATGACGGGTTTTTCTTTTGTGCTTCTGCGCACGGCGCGCGACGTGGTACAGTGCATATACGCGCCGGAATTTTCCGATTACCGCTGGGACGACACCATCACGGAAAACAGCTGCGTGAAGGTGAGCGGCAAGGTGGTTGCCAGTGCGGACGCGAAGGGAAACAAACGCTACGAACTTCAGATACACAATGTGGAAGTGCTGTCCCGCCCGAAGGAACAGTCGCCCATCGTCATCAACAAGAAACAGCTCGATAACGTTCCTCTCGATACCAACCTGAACATGCGGCCTCTCACGCTGCGCAATCCCAGAGAACGCGCGATTTTCAAGATTCAGGAAGGAATCGCCCGCGGGTTCAGGGATTTTCTGAGCGGACAGAATTTTACGGAGGTCCGTACGCCGAAAATCGTGTTTGCGGGCGCCGAAGGGGGTGCGAATATCTTCAAGCTGGATTATTTCGGCAAGCAAGTGTATCTCGCCCAGAGTCCGCAGTTCTATAAACAGGCGCTTGTCGGCGTTTACGACCGCGTATTCGAGATCGGTCCGGTTTTCCGTGCGGAACATCACGATACATCGCGGCATCTGAACGAATATATTTCCATGGATTTCGAAATGGGATATATCGACAGCTTTTACGACATCATGAATATGGAAACGGGCGCGTTGAAGTATATCTTTGCGCTGTTAAGAAAAGAATATCCGAAAGAACTTGCGCTTTTGCAGGTGAAGATGCCCGAAATTACGGAGATCCCCGTGATCCGCTTCAAAGACGCGAAGGATATCATCGTCAACAAATATAAGAAAAAGATCACCGATTTCAACGATTTTGAACCGGAAGAAGAACAGCTGATGTGCAAGTACGCGCAAGAGCAGTTCGGCAGCGATTTTATTTTTGTCACGCACTATCCGTCGAAAAAGCGTCCGTTTTACACGATGGACGATCCTGCCGATCCGGAATATACGCTCAGTTTCGATCTGTTGTTCCGCGGCATGGAGATCACGACCGGAGGACAGAGAATCCACGATTACGATATGCAGGTGGAGAAAATGCGTTCGCGCGGCATGAAAGTGGAAGATTTTGAAACCTATCTGATGTTCCACAAATACGGCGCACCGCCGCACGGCGGACTCGGTCTCGGGCTGGAACGCCTGACGATGAACCTGCTCGGATTCAAGAACGTGCGTTATACCACGATGTTCCCGCGGGATATCAACCGCGTGACGCCGTAAGCGTATAAAGACGCAGCAGAAGGGGAAAAAAGAAAGAGGGCGCGCCCTCTTTTGCGCAGAATGCGCAAAAGAAGTTTTTTGGAGCGGTCCGGAGGGAAAAGGTATGAGAAAGAAACTGTGGATAATGGTATCGGTTGTTCTGATATGCGCTTTGATTTTTGCGGCGTGCGCCGAAAGGCCGTCGGACAAGATCACCGTCGTATTTGAGGGCAACGGCGGCGTGACGGAAGAAAACCGTACGCGCGTGGAACTTTCGATTGAAAAGGGTGCGGAGTTTCAGGCCCCGACCTTTCATAAGGACGGATATATCTTTGTCGGCTGGGATACCGATGTGACGGATATACAGCAGTCGTGTACGGTAACGGCGATCTGGGCGGCGGAAAATTCCGTGCGCAATAAGATTATTTTCGATTCCGACGGCGGCACGGCATATTCCGGCGAGGAGTTTTATCTGTATGTCGACGCGGAGATCCCGGAGTTGTTCACGCCGACGCGCGGGGTCGATAAATTTCTCGGTTGGTATATGGGGGAAACGAAGGTGACGCCCGGAGAGATCTGGGCAGAGCCGGATACTGAGGAGATCACGCTGAAGGCGAAATGGTCGATCGGAACGACGGTGGTTTTCGATTCCGACGGCGGCACGGCGTGTGCGTCCATCGTTCTGTATGACGGGGAAGAGATTCCGGTATTGCCCAAGCCTACGAAGGGTTTCGGCAGTGAAGCGACAGGAGATGACGAATTCCGGTTTCTCGGCTGGTATTATAAGGGCGTTCAGGTAGAGGAAGGAGCGATCTGGCAAGCGCCGGAGCAGGGAAGCGAAGTGACGTTCACGGCGAAGTGGAAGAGTATGTGGACGCAGAATTATTGATCCGTGCAAAATTAGGACGGCGAAAGGAAAACAGAGCGCGCCGCGGCAGTGCCGCAGCGTTCATGGAGAATTTTGCCGCGGGATACAGACAGCGCGCCCTGTTTTACAGGCAAGACAGACAAGTTTATGCGTTGAACGTTTTTATGTTTTACGGGATCATTCCGAAAGATCGGCAGTCATGAAAGGAGGTTTTTATGAAATCTCAGACGAAACATAAAATCATCGCGTTTATCCTGTCTTTCGTTTTGGTTGCCGTTCTTGTGGTTTTGTTCTTTTCAGACGATTCATCGGAATGGAATTTTCAAAAAATTTTTTCCTGCGTCTTATGCAGTATTTGGATATTTTTTTTACCGCCTGCTGTTTTATATTTTGCGTATAAAATGAAAAACTCCGATCCCGAATACAGCGTGAAGCTGGGATTTCATATCGGTGCAGGTTGTTTTATCGGGTTTCTGATCACGCCTTATTATGGGATGAAATCGTATTTTTCAGACCTGGACACGTTACGATATCAAGGTGAAATAATTTGGTAGAACGATAAATGACCTTTATCGGGCGATCAAAAAGAGCGAAGACAGTGAAAAATCTTCGCTCTTTTCGTTTCGGCGGAACGCTCCGACCGCCGCGGCGCGTTTTATTTCGGAAGCTTTCAGAAAAGATTGGAAAAAGACAGCCGGTAAACGGTGGGGATCTGAGAGCAAAGTTCTTTTATCACGTCGAGTTTGGATAAAGCATCCTGGTATTTGCCGTAAGACACGAGCGAGAGGGTTTCCCCCAGCCAGAGTTCCATTTCCTTAATGTCGTTATGCGGGATAAAGGCGTGCAGAACTTCTTTTTTCTTTCGCCAGTTTTCCTGTAATGCGACGACGTCCTGTCGGGTGGCGGACTCGTTTCTCGTTTTTTCGTAAAGGCAGACGACGGCGCTCTCAAATTCTCCGAACTGTCTGTCGATAAAGTGTCTTTCATAGATCGCCCCGCCGATGATCAGCGCAAGGCAGAGAAACACGGAAACGATGCTTTTTACCATTGCGCTTCCTCCGGCAATACGGTGCTGAGAATTTCATACCGTCTGTTTTTCCGTTGAAAATAGATTTTGCCCGTATTGTCCACGGTCAGTACGGAGACATCTTTTAAAGGCGTGTCGCGTTGCAGAAGAAAATCCGCCACGAACAAGCGGCCGAGTCGGGATTTTTCCAGCCCGGGTTTGTTGATTTTTCCGTCGCTCACGAGAAGGATCGCAAGGGAGG
The DNA here is from genome assembly GCA_944367565.1 of uncultured Clostridia bacterium. Classification (GTDB taxonomy): domain Bacteria; phylum Bacillota; class Clostridia; order Christensenellales; family Borkfalkiaceae; genus UMGS775. The sequence goes on along the minus strand of CALVWR010000014.1, from coordinate 8,530 downwards.
ACGGTCCTTTTTTATCGGCTTTTGCCAGTGCGGAAAGGTTGCCGTTGGCTTCAAAGATGGCGTAGTCGAGATCGTCGAGGGAAAAATAGCCCTGCGTACGCATCGATTCAAGCAGATCTTCCACACCGAGATTGTTTTTTTTCAGTTCCTTCATATTTACGCCGTTTTTATTGAGGACAACGCTGGGTTTTCCCGAAATGATCTTTTTGGCGAACGTACCGCAGTTTTCCAGAAGGAAAATCAGCTGATGCAATAAAAAAAGGGCGAGAATCGCAACGACGCCGTAGACAAGCGGAATGGATACGTCGGCCATGGGAATACAGGCGAGATCGGCAATGATGAGAGTGATGACGAATTCAAAGGGTTGCATTTCCCCGATCTGACGTTTTCCCATCAGTCGCATGACGACCATCAGCGTAAGAAAAATGATCGTAGTGCGGATAAATATGATAATCATACCGATATTATGCGCGAACGGAGAAAAAGTATGAGTCGGCGGTTGACAAACGGCGGAAAATTTAGTAAAATATTCCTTGCAGAGTAGCAAAAACGCGTTAAGTGTTGCAAAATGGGATGTTGTTTGCAAACGAAAGCGAAAGCTGCGGTGTTTTTGCGCGTCCGTTGCGAACGGCTGTTTTTGAAACAGTCTTTTTTTTCGGACCTCTCCAAAAATTTCTCGGGAGGTTTTTTTTATGCACAATGCCGAAACGGCTGTATGGAAGAGGTTTTTCTTTTCCGAACTGTTACTTTCAAAGACGTCGAGCCAGAAAATCGCTTATATCGCGGTGGTGGCGGCGCTGTCGGTGGTAACGAATTTGTTTTTGGAGTTCAAGTTTTTCGACGTTCAGTTTTCCGTCACGATCCTGGTTTCCGCGGTGGCGGGGATCATTTTAGGTCCGTTCGGCGGATTTGCCGCCTGTTATATCGGGGACCTTGCAGGGTATGTGTATAATTCGTGGGGAATGATGTATATGCCCTGGGTCGGGTTGTCCACCGCGATGATCGCGATGATCGGCGGGCTGGTCATGCACATACGCCTGTCGTTCAAGGGTGCGCTTTACGTCAAATTGGCGATCATCTGCGTCGTAACGTTTTTTGTCTGTACGGTAGGCATCAACAGTACGGGATTTTATTTTTACAATCAGGCGATGGGGTTTTCCGACGCGGTGATCGGCTATGTATCTTCGCGGTTCGGATCGGAAGTGGGGTACTTCGGGTATCTTGCATATCGGCTGATTTTTAAAGGACAGATTTATAACAATCTTGTCAATTATGCGTTGCTGTTTATCGTGATTCCGCTTCTGGGTACGATAAAACCGCTGAAAACGGAGCTGAAATAAACGCTTTCGGATCCTGGGGGGCATTACCTTTGCGGAAGATGCTTTTTTGCGTTTTTTCTAAGGAAAGGAAGACGGAAAGAAGGAAGCTCGATCAATCCGAAGACGGCGAAAAGCAGAATGTTAAACGCCGTCATAATGCCGCCGATGAGAAGGAAGGAAAGAAGATTTCCGAGATAACCGATACAGATATTTTCCAGCAGAAATCCCACTGCGGAAGTCGGGACGAGGAAGAGTATGCCGTATAAAACGAATTTCAGATAATTCGGTTTTATGCGGCATTTTTTATGGAGCAGATAAAGATTCAGTACGGAGGTGAGGACAAATACCGCGGCAAACCCCGCGATGAGCGCATAGGCGCCCATAACGGCGGGCAGGAACCAGATGCAGAGCAGCATGGCTGCGGCGCCGGCAAGGAAATAGAGAAGGGAGCGTTTTTCCATGCCCAGAGAATTGAGGACGGAGGTCGTCAGCGAAGAAACGCCCATGAACAGCATCAGAAAGGCGGCGGAAGAGAGATATTTTCCGCTCTGCGCGTCGCGGTAGACGAGTACGCCGATCTCTTCTCCCAGAACAAGGTAGACGGGAATGAACAGGCAGGAAACGAAAACGCTCAGCTTGATCGCCTTTTCAAAATTAGATTGCAGGGTTTTGAAATCGTTTTTATAAAAATTTTCGGAAATTTCCGGGATCAGCACCAGAATAAAGGAGCCGAGAAAAGTTCCCGGAACGGAAAGTAACGGCATAGCCATACCGAACGCGCTGCCGAAAAGGGAGAGGGCTTCGGAATTTGTCATTCCCGCCGCCACGAGACGCAACGGAAGAAGAATGGATACGAGAGAACTGACAAAGGAATTCGCCGTACGCATGGCGGTGATCGGCATGACGGACGCGAGCAGAGGCATGAATTCCTTCCGGGGATTTGCCAAACGGCCGCCGCGCAGAAAGAAAACCAGCGTTCCCGCGGCAAAGGAAAAAAGATAGGAACCGAGCACCGCATAAGCGGCGCGTTTTGCGCCGTCGAATACGCTGGTCGCGCCGGTGATGAGGATCACGCCGAGAAAGATCATCACGATTTCCTCGAGCAGTTCGATGATGCTGTACGATAAAAAATCCTTGTTTCCCCAGAAAATGCCGCGGATTACGGAATAGACGCAATTGAACGTCAGGGCGGGCAGAACGATCAGAAAAATCGCCATGCACCGTTCATCGGTGAAAAGAAACCCGAAACGGCTGTGCCCGAGAAGAAAACAGAGAAGCAGGGGCAGACTCAAAATCACGGCAAGCAATAACCCCGCCGCGATCACGCTTTTTTCCCGTTTCGGCTGGTTGAGCGCTTTGTATTTTGTCATCAGCCGCGATACGGTGATGGGTATCCCCGAACAGGCAAGCGTAAACAGTACCGCGAAAACCGAAAGAGCGATCTGATAAAGACCCATGCCTTCCGATCCGATGGTCCGGGAAAGAAAAATTCTGTATGTAAAACCGAGAAATTTTTCCGCTATGGAAAAAAGCGTGACGATTGCCGCCGTTTTATATAATCGTTTGATAAGATCACCTCGTTTCAGATAATACAGTTTATTCGTTTTGAGGCGAAAATATACGGGTATAAAATAACGCGCCGCAAAATAAATTAAACTATGGAACAATTCGTCATAAGGGTGAAAAAAGGGGAAAGTCTGCTTGAACTCTGTCGCCGTTGCAGGCTTTCCCCGTGGCGCGTGATACGCGAAAATCGTCTCAGTGAAGAACCGGCGGAAGGGGAGCTTCTCTATATTTCCGAGCCGCCGAAGCGAATCCATATCGCGGCAATCGGCGAAACGTACGATTCGATCGCCGCACGGTACGGCACGAGCCGGGAAAAATTATCCGCACTCAACGAGAATACGGATATTTTTTGGGGAATGCCCGTCGTAATTGAAAAATGACTGTACAAAATGCACAAACGGGTTGTAAAAAATGTGGAATTTTGTCGAAAGAGAAGAAAAACATTGAAATAAAATTGAATGTAACGAAAAAGTATGATAAACTGATGATATAAGAACGCGAAATTTGCCGAGGCAGAAATCGCGGTTTCTCTTTTTATAGGTCTGAAGGGACAAGCCGTTTTCAAAGGGCGCGCCCTTTTTGCGGATTTTAATCCGCAAAACCCGTTTATGGAAGAGAACGCGTTTCGACGGCTGATTTAGCGGAAAATCGGAGGTTTATATGTCTAAGTTTGGTGGATTTCTCGACAAGAAATTTAAACTGACGGAGAACGGCACCACCGTAAGGACGGAAATCGTCGCGGGTCTCGTTACCTTTATGACGATGGTTTATATCCTGATGGTCAACGCCGGAATGTTTGCCGATCTCGGCGTATCGTACGGCGCGGTTTACATCGCGACGGCGATCTCGGCGGTCATCGGAACGGTGCTGATCGGACTGATGGCGAAACTGCCGCTTGCGCAGGCGTCGGGTATGGGATTGAACGCATTCTTCGTCTATACGGTTTGCGGATTCATGCAGGAGAACGGCGTAACGTATGCCAATGCGCTTGTGTTCGTTCTGATCGACGGCGTCGCATTCGTTCTGCTTACGGTAACGGGGCTGAGAAGGGCGATCTTCAACGCGATTCCCGATTGCGTCAAGATTGCAATTCCCGCGGGTATCGGTCTTTTCATCGCTTTCGTCGGCTTACAGAATGCCGGCATCGTGGTGCTGAACGATTCCACGAAGGTTGCGCTGGCGTCCTTGAACTTCCTCGGCACGGCAACGTGGGGAAGCGTGATGCCCATTCTGGTGACGTTCGCAACGCTGATTGCGACGGTCGTCATGTCCAAGAAAAACGTGAAGGGCGCGATTTTGTGGGCGATGCTCGGCGGCGCGGCTCTTTATTATCTGTTGGGTCTCACCGTCAGCGGCTTCTATAACGCGGCGGGTTACACGATCACTTATACGTGGGACGAAGCCAGCAGGTCTTTCGTTTCCGCAGTGGCGGGCGAAGGCAGCGGAAACTATTTCCTCGGCTATTCGATGGTCAGCACGACGGCTGCAAACGGCGTGGACTATGTCGAAACCTATACCGCGAGCATCCTCAATTGGAATCCGTTGCAGGCGTTCAAGGATTTCGGCAACGAATCGGTGTTCAAAGTATTCACCGAAGGGTTTGATTTCTCCACCTATCTCGGCATGGAAGGCAACTCCATCGGTTCGCTCGTTCTGTTGCTCATCACCACGTCGCTTGCATTCTGCATGGTCGATATGTTCGATACGCTCGGCACGCTCTTCGGGGCATGCGCGCGCGGCAACATGCTCGATGAAAACGGTAACGTTCCCAACATGGACAAGGCGATGCTGGCAGACGCTATCGCGACCTGCGTAGGCGCGATCTGCGGTACGTCCACCGTCACCACGTTCGTGGAATCTTCTTCGGGTATCGGAGAAGGCGGCAGAACGGGACTTGTTTCCCTGATGGTTGCGCTGTGCTTCATCGTGGCGATGTTCCTTTCGCCCATCGCGCAGCTGATTCCCACATATGCTACGGCGGCCGCGCTGATCTACGTCGGCGTTCTGATGATGAACTCGGTCAGCAAGATCGATTGGCTCAACATCACGGTGGCGTTCCCGGCGTTCATCACCATCGGCATGATGGTATTTACCTACAGCATTTCTTACGGAATCGGTCTCGGACTCATCTCTTATGTCCTGATCCAGATCTTCACCGGTAAGTTCTGCAAAACGGAAAAAACGGTTACGAAAGAAGACGGCACGGAAGAAGTCGTTTGCGAACGTTCTTATACCGACATCGTTACGGCGGTTATCGGATTGTTCTTCGCAGTGATGTTCTTCCTGACGCACTGAGCGGAAAAACAAAAAAAGACAGGCTGTATTGCCTGTCTTTTTTTATTGAAAAAACGATCAGAAAAAATCTTCTTTTTTGAGTCGCGTGCGCAGCTTTTCAATGGCTTTTTTCTCGATGCGGGAAATATAGGAACGCGATATCTTCAAAAAACACGCCACTTCCCGTTGCGCATAACAGCGTCCGCCTTTGAGTCCGTAACGCAGACAAATCACGGTATATTCCCGCTTGGTCAGAATGCGCGAAAGGGTTTTCAGCAGTCGTTCGTTTTCGATTTTTCGTTCCGCCGCGGAAAATACGCCGTCCTCGCTTTCAAAAAGAAGGTCGATTAAGTTCAGCTCGTTGCCTTCCTTGTCGGTGCCGACGGCGTCGCTGAGAGATACGTCGTTTTTGTATTTCTTATTGGCACGCAGAAGCATGAGAATTTCGTTTTCGATGCAACGCGCCGTATATGTTGCGAGATGAGAGCCTTTTTCCGGTTCAAAGGTATTCACGGCTTTGATCAGTCCGATACTTCCTACGGAAATCAGATCGTCGTTTTCCAGCGTGCCCGAATATTTTTTGGCAATATGAACGACGAGGCGAAGATTGTGCCGGATCAGTTTTTCTTTCGCCGCCGCGTCTCCGTTTCTGGCAAGATGAAGGTAGTTTTGTTCTTCCTCCGGCGAAAGCGGCTTTGGAAAGGAGTTTTTCTCTCCGATCGCGCCGGTAAAAAAGACAATTTTTCCGATAATATATAAAATCGCATCCCAGAACATTGCAATACCGCCTCGGCGGATGAACCGCCACTTGCTTCAATGTATGCCGAAATTTCCCGCGATATACCCGACAGCTCGTACTTATCTTACGATCAAGGTTGACAAAGCATTGAAAAAAAGATATAATAAAAATGCAGTTTTTTGCGGAGAGGATGAAATGGAAGCGTTAAACGGTTATACGGGCATTATCCTGCTCGCGGGATTCATTCTTTTAAGCGCGCTTGCCGCCATCATGATTGCGGGACAGTTCCGGTTGTTGAAAAAGATCGCGTCGAACCGATTTTCATTTTTAGCATACGAGGAAGTAAACGAGGAAAGCGGAGAGCGCGGCTATGCGGTGGTGGTGAGTAATCGCTCGCTGAACGATGTCTGTGTGAATACGTTCGGAATCAGGTGCGGCATAAAGTATTTTGATCTGACCGAGAAATTTAAACGCGCCTTTGAGTGCGGCGAAGGCAACGCGATGCAATCGAGGGTAACGGTTAAATTCAATTTGCAATCGAAAGAACTGCAGCGATTGATTTTTTCTCAGCTGCACGGAACTTCGGTAAAGTCCGTCAAAATTTACCTCATCGATCATGCGGGGAATTGCTTTGAACAGCGCGTCCCCCGTTTGGAAATGGCATTGAAAACCGAATACAGAAAATATATCGGGAGAGTGAAAGCCGCAAAATGCGCGAAAAAGCGGTTTGACGGGATGAAGGAGAAATTTATTTTCTGCCAAAGGATCTCGGCAAAAAAGGAAAACGGTGAAAAAATTTCTCTGAACGATCGGATCAGAAAAGCGTATTTCGGAAGAATCATCACCAAAGAAAAAATCAACGAGGCGCAGTTAAAGTGGAAGCGTGCCGAATTTTTTGCCGCGCTTTTTACGGAAGAAGAATTCTTACGGGCGGAAGGAAATGCGATTGAACAGGAACAGGGGAAAACGGTATCCGGCGCGGAGAAGCTGACGGATTGCGGTGCCGATACGAAGATCGGGGCGTTTGAAGAATTTGCCGCGGCGGCGGAGCCGTCCGAAGAAGACGCGGAAGAGCGCGTTGAAACGGAAGCGCCGAAAACGGAGCCGGTTGAAGAAGGCGCGGAAGAGCACGTTGAAACGGAAGCGCCGAAAACGGAGCCGGTTGAAGAAGGCGCGGAAAAGCGCGTTGAAACGGAAGCGCCGAAAACGGAGCCGGTTGAAGAAGGCGCAGAAGAGCACGTTGAAACGGAAGCGCCGAAAACGGAGCCGGTTGAAGAAGGCGCGGAAGAGCGCGTTGAAACGGAAGCGCCGAAAACGGAGCCGGTTGAAGAAGGCGCGGAAGAGCATGTTGAAACGGAAGTAGCGGTAAAATATTAGAAAAGAAAAAAAGATTGACGGAATAAAAACGGAAAGGTGTAAAAAATGGAATATGATTTCAAAAAAATTGTAGGGGCATTTGCAATTGACGGAGAATTGATCCGTTGTGAGCGGTACGGCGAGGGGCATATCAACGAAACGTATCTTGCAACGGTGAACGAAAGCGGAAAAGAAGTAAATTATATCGTACAGAAGATCAACACGAATCTGTTCCGGGACGTGGACAAGCTGATGAACAATATTCGGCTTGTAACGGAATTCAGCCGCAAAAAGATAGCGGAACGCGGCGGCGATCCCGACAGGGAAAGCCTTACGCTTGTCTATACAAAGACGGGGGCGGCGTATATCAGGGATGCGGAAAGCGGCGGATGTTTCAGGATTTACAAATATATAACCGATGCGATCGCGTATCAGGTAGTGGAAAAGCCGGAGCATTTTTATCAGAGTGCGGTGGCGTTCGGGGATTTTGCGAATCTGCTTGCCCAGTTCGATGCGAAACAACTTTATGAGGTGCTTCCGAACTTTCACAATACGGTAAAGCGTTTTTCGGATTTTGAAAATTCTTTGAATGCGGATCGGTTCGGGCGTGCAAAGGATGTGCAGAAAGAAATTGATTTCGTGTTGAAGAGAAAAGAATATTGCAGCCGGATCGTGGATCTGCTTGCAAGCGGGGAAATGCCGACGAAAGTCACGCATAACGACACGAAACTCAATAATGTCATGCTGGATGCGCACACCGGCAAATATGTTGCAGTTATCGATCTGGACACCATCATGCCTGGCAGTATCTGTTATGATTTCGGCGACAGTATCCGTTTCGGATGCAATCCTGCGGCGGAGGATGAGCCCGATCTGCGCAAAGTGAATTTCTCCTTGGAATTATTTGAAGTATATGTTCAAGGCTATCTCGGCGCGTTGGAGAAAAGCGTGACGGAAGTGGAAAAGAAGAACCTCGCTTTCGGCGCGATTCTGATGACTTACGAATGCGGAATGCGGTTTTTAGCGGATTATCTTGACGGCGACGTATATTTCAGAACGCACCGTGCCGGGCAGAATCTGGATCGATGCAGAACGCAGTTCAAGCTGATAGAAGACATGGAAAAGTGTTACGATCAGATGTGCAAAATTGTAGAAAAATACTGAAAATTCAGCGGCGGCATCACATTGAATGCCGCCGTTTTTTTGATATAAAGAAAAACCACGCGATAGTCGCGTGGTTGAAAAGAGGTTAACCGATGAGTCTTGAAAAAGAACT
>CALVWR010000013.1 GCA_944367565.1 uncultured Clostridia bacterium | reverse complement strand
CGCAAGGAATACCGTTTTTGCACCGCAAAAACCTATGCCGCAAGGGAATACCGTTTTTGCACCGCAAAAACCTATGCAGCAAGGAATACCGTTTTTGCACCGCAAAAACCTATGCCGTAAGGAATTGTTTTTGCGTTATCGGAGCGTCGGCTTTACGGCAAGTCGCGTTCCTGACGGCAGATTGAAAAAATGCGCCGAATTTTTGCCGGCGTTTCATTTGCCGAGAAGTTTGACAACCCGTTCTTTTCATCATAAAAAACAGCTTGAATGCATATGTTTTTATGAATACCGTCTGAAAATGATTTCGGTGGTATAAAGGAGCGGGGAATGAAGAAACTAAAAAAAGAAGTGCTCATCAGCCTTGTGTCCAATCTGTCGGTGGCGGTGATCGTCATATGCGTATTTGCGTTCACGCTTATGCCTGCGCCGGCGGCGGTTACGTCCGGGGGCGGATATGAACCGTATTACAACGGAAACCGCGGAGAAAGGAACGTATCTCTCATGTTCAACGTATACGAAAATACCGCCGTTGTGGAGGGAATTTTGGATGTGCTGGCGCAATACGGAGCGCAGGCGACGTTTTTTGTAGGGGGATGCTGGGCGGATGACAATGCAGACTGTCTGAAAAAAATCGTGGAACGCGGTCATGAGCTGGCGAATCACGGTTATTTTCATAAGGATCATGCAAAACTGAATCTGGAAGAAAATAAAGAAGAGATCCGTCTGACGGAAGTGATCTGCGAAGCGTTGAGCGGCGTAAAGACCCGCCTGTTTGCGCCGCCGTCCGGGGCGTTCGGAAAAAATACGTTGGCGGCCTGCGCGGAGTTGGATTATAAAGTGATTCTGTGGTCGAAGGATACCATCGACTGGAGAGATAAGGATGTTTCGCTTGTGGTGAAGCGGGCGACGCAGAACGTGGCGGGCGGAGATCTGATTTTAATGCATCCGAAGGAGCATACGCTGGCGGCATTGCCGCAGATTCTCGAGTTTTACGGAAAGGAAGGGCTGAAAGCGGTGACGGTATCGCAGAATATAGGGGAGTGAGATACAATGGAAAAAATCAAAGTATACGATAACGGGCTGAAACTCGTGGTAAAACCGATGCCGGGGATGTTTACCGTGTCGATGGGGGTCATCGTCAATACGGGAAGCATCAACGAAACGGCGGAAAACAACGGGATTTCGCATTATATCGAGCATATGCTGTTCAAGGGGACAAAGAAACGTACGTCGTTTGAAATATCCGACGCGATCGACAGTCTCGGCTCGCAGATTAACGCGTATACGGCGAAGGAAAATACCTGTTACTATGTGAAATCCACCAAGGAAAATTTTGCGGCGAGCGCGGAAATTTTATCCGACATCTTTTTTCATTCCCTGTTCGATGACGAAGAGAGCGCGCGGGAAAAGGGCGTGATTTTAGAAGAAATTCATATGTGTGAAGACACGCCGGAAGATCTTTGTCTCGATGTTCTCGCGGAATCGTATTTCGGGAAAGAGGGACTCGGACGGACAATCCTCGGCGCGGCGGAGAACGTGGAAAAATTCTCGAAAGAAGATATCCGCGCGTATATGGAGCGGTATTATGTGCCGACCAATATCGTCATATCGGTGGCGGGGAACGTGACCTTTGAGGAAGCGGAAAAGATCTGCGACGAATATTTTGCAGAACAGTTTTCCGTCTGCGGAGAAAAACCCGAACCGTTCCGCCATAAACAGAGCTTTAACGGGAACGCCCTGAAAGTGAAGGATATCGAACAGGCGCACATCGGATTGTGTATGCCGTCTTACCGTCTCGGATCGAAGATGACCGCGGCGGTGCGGATTCTAAACACGGTGTTCGGCGGCGGAATGAGCAGCCGGCTGTTTCAGATTATCCGCGAAAAATACGGGCTTGCGTATTCCGTTTACTCTTATGTATCGCAATACGCGCATCTCGGAACGTTTGAGATCTATGCGGGCGTCAATCCCGCAAAACGGGATCTCGCGCTGGAATGTATCTTGCAGGAAGTGGATCGGCTGAAAAAGGGCGGCATTACCGAAGCGGAATTCAGTCGCGGAAAGGAACAGGTGCGCGCGTCGTTTCTGATGGCGCAGGAAAGCACGGCAAGTCAGATGCTTCTTTACGGAAAACAGCTTCTGATGCTCGACGAACTGTTCGATATGAAAAAGAAACTCGCCGAACTCGACGCCTGCCGCATGGACGATGTGAACGTGGCGATCGACGAAAATTTTCATCTGGACAAGCTCGCCGCGGCAACGGTGGGAAAAGCCAGACGGAAACTCAAAATCGCGGCATTGAAACAATAAAATAGAAAGGGACGCGCTCGGCAGAGCGCGTCCCTTTTAAGTCCGTCAGGCGTGTCAGGCAGTCGTCGCATTCGAATTCCCGCATCCGCTCCTGTAATTATTGCAGGAGCCTGCGGTGAAGAGCGCGGCGAGCAACAGCGTTTGCGTCAGATTGATCGTTCCGTTATTAAAGAGAAGGAAGATCAGAGCCAGAAGCACTATGTTATCGTTAGACATCGCAACACCTCCTTTTAAGACCTTAAAAAAATATATGCCCCGGAATGTCGTTTCATTCCGGAACAGGCGAAAAAGGTTTGCAAGATCTTTTCGGAAAGTGTATAATATTTTTGCCGTGACCGGATCGGAGCGGGAACGCTCAACCTGCGGATGACCGGGCACAGCAAATCGTTCCGCCGCCGTATTGTGCCGGGGAAGCGTTTAGAATAACCTTTATTTCGACTTTATTGCCGTTTTTACGGGGATGCAAACATGAAAGATAACGAATTTCTGGAAAAAGAAAAGCCCGGGAAATTGCTGTTCCGGCTGGCAGTGCCCGCCGTGACGGCGCAACTTGTGAATCTTTTTTATAATCTGGTGGACAGGATCTATATCGGTCATATCGAGACCATCGGCACGGCGGCCCTCACCGGCGTAGGGGTATGCCTTCCGGTCATTTTACTGATCTCCGCGTTCGCGTATCTGATCGGCTCGGGCGGCGCGCCGCGCGCCTCGATCTTCATGGGCGCGGAGGATCGCGAAACCGCCGAAAAGATCCTCGGAAACTGTTTTACCCTCCTTCTCGGTTTTTCCGTTATCCTGACGGTTGTCTTTTACATATGGCGTGAACCCATGCTCCTTCTCTTCGGCGCAAGTGAAAACACCGTTGCATACGGCGTGGAATATATGGGGGTGTACGCCTTGGGAACGCTGTTTGTCCTGATGGCGCTGGGGCTCAACGTTTTTATTTCCGCGCAGGGCTTCACCAAGATGAGTATGCTCTCCGTAGTCATCGGTGCGGCGCTCAATATCGCGCTCGATCCCGTGTTCATTTTTGTACTTGAAATGAACGTGAAGGGCGCGGCCGTCGCCACCGTCATTTCGCAGGCGGCGTCCTGTGCGTTTATCGTCGCTTTTCTCTGCGGAAACCATACGCTGCTGAAACTGAAAGGCAAAAACATGATCCCCGAAGTGAAGGTCTTTCTGCCCTGTATTCTTCTCGGACTTTCGCCCTTTATTATGCAGGCTACGGAAAGCGTGATCACCGTTTGTTTCAACGCTTCTCTTCTGAAAGCGGGCGGCGATATCGCAGTGGGGGCGATGACGATCCTTTCCAGCATCATGATGTTCTGCATGATGCCCTTGCAGGGAATCACGCAGGGCGCACAGCCGATCGTCAGCTATAATTACGGCGCAAAAAATCCCGATCGCGTGAAAAAGACCTTTTTTTACACGCTCTTATCCTGTTGCGTTTATACGGCGGTGCTGTGGGGAATCGTACAGGCGATGCCTCATGCCGTCGCTTCGGCTTTTTCTTCCGATAAAGAACTGATCGACTATACGGCAAAGGCGCTTCGCGTCTATATGGCGGTGTCCCTGCTTTTCGGGATTCAGGTGGCTTGTCAGCAGACGTTCGTCGCAATCGGGAAAGCGGGCATCTCCTTTTTTCTGGCGGTGCTGCGCAAGATCATTCTCCTTTTGCCGCTGATTTATCTCATGCCGGCGGTTTTTTCCGCCGATCCCGCGACGGCGATCTATGCCGCCGAACCCGTTGCGGACACGCTTGCGGTTACGACTACCGTGATCTGTTTTACCGTTTTTTTCACGAAAGCGATGAAACGGCTCGAAAGCGAACGGCAAAAGACGACGGCTGCGTTCTCTGCGGAAAAACAAGAGCCGGAAGGGGACAAAACGACGAATTAACGCAAAATAAGACAAAAAATTTCAAATGTTTATATATTCACATATGGTATCATATCCGCAAACGAAAACGGAGGAAGGAATATGGAATGTATGCTTTTGGATAAACGTACGCAGACTTTGGTGAACGATTACGTGCCGACGGGGGAAATTCTCGACGAACTGGTGTGCTTTTTTACGATTTTTTCCGATTACACGAGATTGCGGATGATTTCCGCACTGGCGATATCGGAAATGTGCGTGAGCGATCTTTCGCGGATCTTGAAACTCAATCAGACCACGGTGTCGCATCAGCTCCGATTGCTGAAGAATCTCAACGCCGTCACCACCAAACGACAGGGAAAGATCGTCTTTTATGCGCTCAGGAACGAAACGTTGAACGACGTTTTGCTGAAGGGTGTGGAATTTTTGGGATATTGAAGAAACGCCGCGCGCATCGGAAAAATCGGTGCGCGCGGCTGTTTTCGGTTTGTTTTTGTTGTAAAACCGCAACCGGAATGCTATAATACTGAAAAAAACGGGAAACGCTTCCGAAAAGCTACACGGCGTTCGGGATGCGCTTTCAAAAGACCGACCGCATGGATGCCGTGTATCGCCGCTATCTTACGCTCTTGCGCTCCGCGCCGCAAAAAGGCGGAATACTTGCCGCGCCCTTGCGCTAACCGCGACGAAATCGTGTATCGCCGCTATCTTACGCTCTTGCGCTCCGCGCCGCAAAAAGGCGGGAAACATTTGCCGCGCTGCCGTTACGCTCCCTTTTATCCGCGCGGCGAAAAGTTCTTTGCCGTCGGTTTTTTCTTTACGGAGAAAAAAATAAGTTGTCAAACCGCGTATTTTTTTATATAATATAGACAATGCTCGAAGATAAGCTGAAACTTCTTCCGGAAAATCCCGGCGTTTATATCATGTACGATAAGGACGGCACGGTGATTTATGTGGGGAAGGCGAAAAATCTGAAAAACCGGGTACGGCAGTACTTTTTCAATTCCGTCAAGACCGACAAGGTGATGGCGATGGTTGAAAACGTGGAAGATTTCCGATATATCATCACGAAATCGGAGATCGATGCGCTGAGTCTTGAAAACAATCTCATCAAAAAACATAAGCCGAAGTACAACATACTGCTCAAGGACGACAAGACGTATCCGTATCTGAAAGTCAATTTAAAAGAAGATTTTCCCACGTTTACCGTGACCCGTCGCATCAGAAAAGACGGTTCGAAATATTTCGGACCGTTTATGGGAGGAATTTCCGTAAAGGAAGTTCTGGAACTGGTGCAGACGACGTTTTGTATCCGCCCGTGCGGCAAACCGTTGAAAGCGAAGCCGCAAAAGCCCTGTCTGAATTATCATATCGGGCGGTGTACCGCGCCGTGTGCGGGGCTGGCGGATCGGGAAGAGTACCGCGCCAACGTGGAAAAAGCGGTGGATTTTCTCAACGGTAACGATAAGGAAACGGAAAAGATCCTCAAAGAAAAGATGCATCGCGCCGCCGAACGGCAGGAGTTTGAACTGGCGATGAATTATCGGGACAAGCTTCGCGGGCTGGAAAAGATCTGGCAAAAGCGGATCACCAGTCTGAGCACCTTTTTATCGGCGGATATCTTCGCGTACGATACGGACAACATTCATTCGGCGGTCAGCGTACTGATCGTGCGCGGCGGCAGGATGTCCGGCGGCAGGAACTACGCCGTGACCGACGCGGCGTTTTCCGCGGGGGAAGCGCTTTCCGAGTTTCTGACGCGTTATTACAAGCAGGACGCGGAAATTCCCGCGGAGATCATTTTGTCCGACGAGACGGACGAAGGTCTTGCGGAGCGGTATCTGAAGGAGACTTTCGGTGCAAACGTCAACGTGCTTTGTCCGAAGCAGGGCGTGAGGAAACAGCTTGTCGACATGGCGAAACTCAACGCGCACGAGTATTTGTCCCGCAATATAGAAAAGATCCGTCACAAAGAGGACATGACGGCGGAAGCGTGCAGGCGGTTGCAGGAAGTGCTGCATTTGCGGCGGTATCCGCGGCGGATGGAATGTTACGACATATCGCACATCAGCGGCGTGGATAAGGTCGGGTCCATGACGGTATTTATCGACGGCGAAGCGGACAAATCGCAGTATCGCCGTTTCAAGATCCGCACGGTGGAAGGGAATAACGATTTCGAATGTCTGAAAGAAGTGCTTCGCCGCAGGCTGTCAAAACTCGGCACCGAAGGGGAAGAGCGGTTCCCGAAACCCGATCTGATCATCATCGACGGGGGTAAAGGACAGCTTTCGTCGGTCAAGGAAGTTTTCGACGCGATGGGCGTGGACGATATCGAACTGATCTCGCTCGCCAAGCGGGAAGAAGAGATTTTCACGTTGAACTCCCGCGAAGCGGTAGTATTGCCGAAGAGCGATTACTGTCTGAGAATGTTGCAGCGGATCCGCGACGAGGCGCATCGCTTTGCCATAACGTTCAACCGCGATCTGCGGGGAAAAAGATCGCTGTCCTCTCTGCTCGACGAAATCCCGGGGATCGGGAAAGAGAGACGCCGCGCGCTGATGGAAAAATTCAAAGATATCAACGGACTCTTGTCGGCGGACGTGGAAGCGTTGCAGTCGGTGGAGGGGATCGGGAAAAAACGGGCGGAAGAGATCCGGGATTTTTTTCACAGAAGATTGGAAAATTGAGGTGTACGGATGAAATATAAAATGGTAGTTTCCGATTTTGACTGGACTTTGGGGAATTCTCCCGATTTTATCGAGGAAAGCACCGTAAAGACGATCCGCGAATACGAGAAGAAAGGCGGGATCTTTACGGTCTGTACGGGGAGATTGTATTCCTCCGTGGCGACGATTTTACGCAAGCACGGTTTTCACGGATATGTGATCGCCTGTCAGGGTGCGATCATCGCGGATATCGATACGGGAGAAAGAATTTATTCCGACGGCATAAAAACGCCGCTTGCGGCGAAGGCGGTACGGGCGTTGCGCGCCGACGGGCATACCGTTCTGCTCGATTACGACGACAGACTCTGCTATACGGAAAGTACGCCCTATACCGACGCATACGAACGGCTTGCGGGGATATCGGGATATGTGAGGCAGGATCTCGCCGCGTTTATCGAAGAGGGAAACGTGACGGTGCAGAAGATCATGGTGATGTGCGAAGAGCGCGACTTGCAGGGGATTTTGGAAAAATACGGTAAACTCTTTGCCGGGAAACTTCTCGTCAACAGCGGATCGAAGAACCTTGTGGAGATCGTGAGCGCGGATTGCAGTAAAGGGATTTCCACAAGACATCTTGCCGAGCGGTACGGGGTCAGACCCGAAGAGGTGCTTGCGGTGGGGGATTCCACCAACGATCTGTCCCTGACGGAACAGGGATTTCACAGCGTAGCGGTCGGGGACGGCAGCGAGAAGCTCCGTGCGGCGGCGGATGAAGTCACCGTACCTTACGCGGAAAAACCGGTGGAAACGCTGCTGAAAAAGTATTGTCTTTCAGCCGATAGCTCTCTTGAGCAAAGCCGGTAAAACGAAAATTCAGAAATACAGGTGTTTCATGATTAAAAACGATTTTATAGAAGAGCATAAACCGGAAAATCCCGAACGCGAAACGCTGCCGATGATCGCGCTTCGCGGCAAGGTGATCTTTCCGAAAACGTTTGTCAATTTCGACGTCGGCAGACAGATGTCGATGCGCGCGGTGGAGTCGGCGCTGGAAAGAGGCGGAAAGATTTTCGTCGCGGCGCAGAAGAACGCGTTACAGGATAATCCCGGCAAAGGGGACGTATACCGCTGCGGCGTGGTGGCGCGTATCGCGCAGATCACGAAACTCCCGGGCGGCGGCGAAAAGCTGAGCGTGGAGGCGCTATACCGCGCCCGCGCGGAGAGCATTACTCTTTCCGACGGGATGTTCAGCGTGGAGGCGGAAAGATCCGATTACATTCCGGGTACGGAAGCGGAAACGGAAGCGTATTTTCGCCTGGCGCGGCAGTCGATGCTGGAGTATACGCTCTTTGATAAACAGGTCGCGAAGGACGTGATGACCCGTCTTGCGGAGATCGAAAACGCAGACGAGTTCATCGATAACGCGCTTTCGGTGCTGTTTTTCAAGGAAAAGCCCTGTCAGGAGCTGCTGGAAGAAAACGTCACGACGGAACGGCTGAAAAAATTCTGCAAACTGATGGCGAGCGAACTGGAGATCGCAAAGATCGAAAGAAAGGTGAGCGCGTCGGTGAGAAAAAGCATCGATAAAAATCAGAAGGAATATTACCTGCGCGAACAGCTCAAAGCCATTCACGCCGAACTCGGCGACGACGAGGACGAAAAAAAGACCCTCGCCGATGAGATCAAGGAAAAACATCTGCCCGAAGAGGCGGAATCAAAGGCGCTCAAAGAGCTGGCGCGTCTCGATAAGATCAGTCCGTCGAGTCCCGATTATTCCATCATTCTCAATTATCTCGACTGGATCAAGGAACTGCCCTTCAATACCTGCACCGAAGATACCGCCAGCCTTACGGAAGCAAAAGCCGTGCTGGACGGCGATCACTTCGGGCTGGAAAACGTCAAGGAACGCATCGTGGAGTATCTCGCGGTCCTGCAACTGACCAAAAAGATCAAAGGTCCCGTTCTGTGCTTTGTCGGTCCTCCGGGCGTGGGAAAAACGTCTATCGCCAAATCGGTGGCGCGGGCGCTCGGCAGAAAGTTTGTGAGAATGAGTCTCGGCGGCGTCAAGGACGAAGCGGAAATCCGCGGACATCGCCGGACCTATGTCGGCGCCATGCCCGGCAGAATCATTTACGGTTTGAGAACTGCGGGATCGTCCAATCCCGTATTCCTTCTCGACGAGATCGATAAACTTTCCAGCGACATTCACGGCGATCCCGCCAGCGCGTTACTGGAAGTGCTCGATCCCGAACAGAATTCCACCTTCCGCGACCGCTATCTCGAAATCCCTTACGATCTTTCCAAAGTGATCTTTATCACGACGGCAAATTCCCTCGACACCATTCCGTATCCGCTGCTCGACAGGATGGAAGTCATCGAGATCAACGGCTATACCGAAGAGGAAAAAGTCGAGATCGCAAAACGCTATCTTGCGCCGAAGCAGATCGCGGAAAACGGACTGACGGCGGACAACATCGCCTTTACGGAAAGCGGACTGAAAGAGATCATCCGCGGGTATACCATGGAAGCGGGGGTGCGCAATCTCGAACGGGAGATCGGTACGATCTGCCGCAAGGTCGCCATCCGCGTGGCGGAAGGCAAGGCAAAAAAACGGACGATCATCACCGAAAAGAAAGCGGGGGAATTTCTGGGGATCCGCAAATTCATCAAAAACAAGCCCATCGAAGAGGATGAAATCGGTTCGGCGACGGGGCTTGCCTGGACGGCGGTCGGCGGTACGACGCTCATCATCGAAGTGAGTCTGATGCGGGGCAAAGGCGAAATCCTGCTCACCGGCAAGCTCGGAGACGTAATGAAGGAATCGGCGCGCGCGGGGATCAGTTACATTCGCGCCAACGCCGCGAAGTACGGCATCGACGAGAACGTTTTCGATACGACGGATATCCATATCCACGTTCCCGAAGGCGCCACGCCCAAGGACGGACCGAGCGCAGGCATCACCATGGCGACGGCAATCCTGTCGGCGTTTACCGGGAAGCGGGTGAGAAAGGACGTCGCCATGACAGGCGAGATTACGCTCCGCGGCAAAGTGCTGCCTATCGGCGGACTCAAGGAAAAGGCGCTTGCCGCACACAGGATCGGAATCAGAAACATCATCATCCCCAAAGGGAACGAAAAAGATCTCGAAGAAATTCCGAAGGAGATCAAAAGCAAGATCAATTTTATCCCCGTTTCGGAAGTGGATGAGGTGTTCCGCGCCGCCATTTCGGAGGAAAAGGCATGATGTCGCTCACGCCGGAATTCGTGACGTCGGCGGCAAACGAAAAGGGATTTCTGCATACGGATAAACCCGTGATCGCCGTGTCGGGCAAGTCCAACGTGGGAAAAAGTTCCTTTATCAATTTACTCGCGAATCGCGCAAAACTCGCCCGCACGTCTAACACGCCGGGCAGAACGCGCCTCGTCAATTATTTTGATTTCGGACCTTTTGTTCTGGCGGATCTTCCGGGCTACGGTTTCGCACAGGCGAGCAAGGCGGAAAGGGCAAAATGGGGCAAACTGATGGAACGCTTTTTTGAAAAGGGAGCGGCGCACGTGTTTTCCCTCTTCGATATCCGCCACGCGCCCACCAAAGAAGATCTGCAGATGGTGCGTTATCTTTATTATTACGCCATACCCTTCACCGCCGTGGCGACCAAAAGCGACAAGATCGGAAAGACTCGCATCAAGCCTCGGCTTACGGAACTCGCCGCTGAACTCGGCATCGCGCCGGGAAATATCGTGGCGGTTTCCGCGGAGGACGGCAGAGGACGGGACGAAGCGCTGGCGAGAGCGGAACAAGCCGTGAAACTTTTTTATGACAAGGACGCGGACTGAAGCGCTTTACGGACCGGAAACGGACAAGAAAGAAGGCTTATAAAGCCCGTACGATCGATCAGGCAAAACGAAAAGATCCGCCGCCCGTAACGGGCGGCGGATCTTTCGGAAGAGAAAAAAATAGAAGAAACTTACGGCATCAGATAAAAACCGACAGGATTTTATAAATGCCGAGAGCGATCAGTAAAATCGGCGCCAGCGCCTTGATGCGCCGGATCTTGAGGAGCTTCACGTTTTCGGAAAGCGAAATCCCCGCCAGTACGGACAGCGCGTGCGCTCCCGTGACGATGGCGGCAACGAGGATCGGAGAATATCCCATCATGGTGAGCGAAAGCGTGGCGACGGCGCCGTCGAGCCCTACGGCGATGCCGACGAACAGGCTTTGTCCGTACACGCTTTTTCGGGAATTTATCCGCGTCGTTTCTCCCATCAGATTATAGATTCCGACGGCGGCGAGGATCAGTCCGCCGACCAGGGTAACCTCTTCGGAGAATACGTCGGAAAGTACCGTTCCGAGAAGCCCGGAGGCAAGGCAAAGACAGAGAACGGTACAGGAGATCCCCGCGAGAAGAGACAGTTTTTTTCCGCCGCCGAGTGAGAGGGATACGGCGCAGAAAAATGCGTCGGCACTCACGGTCAGCGCGGTGACAATCAGAAAAAGTTCATTCATATGTAAGCGCCCGGATGCGATCCTTCGGAGCATTTTTTGCCCGGAATTTTTTCCGAAAACGGACCGGAGACAGAAAAGAAACGTTTTTAAGGATCGGATTTTGTCATATGCGTCGGTTTCCGGACGCAGCTTTTTCCGTTCGTTACCATATTGTATGCGGTTTGCGGGCGGAAGGGTGCGCTTTTTGCCGCGCAAGCCAAAAAAATTTAAAAATAGCGGAAAAGGAGTTTGACAAAAAACACTTTTTATATTACAATAGATTAAGCTATATATAGCAAAAAGATATACCCAACAAGTCATTTACGGGAGCACATCGCATGAAAATAAGCATCGCCAAAAAGATGATTTCAATGATCCTCGCCGTCGCCGCGTTTTTTGCTTTCGGTGCGGTCTGCACGACGGGGTTTGCGGAAGGAGAAAATAACGTCACGTCGGAGTATTTCACCGTCTATCAGGACGGCAGCAGCAGCGGAAAAGACGAGGCGGTCCTGACGGACGGCGCGCTGGAAATTACGCTGGAAGAAAACGCCCGTGCCGAATTCAAAAGGGAACTTCTTCTCAATTCCTTTGAGATCTCCTTTACGCTTTCTTCGGAAATGAACAAAGCGGAATTGGATCTGCTTTACGATTCCGGCGACGTAAACGGAAACGCTTTTACGGAAGACGGAAAAACCGTGTACAGGAAAGAGATCGAAACTGCAATCGTCATCGACGGGACGTCGGTCGCCGTGGGGGGAGAAACCAAAACGGTGACGGCAACGGAAAAAACGTATGTGGTGAACGTGAGCATCGAAAATCCCGCCGACGGAAATTATTCCTTTATCGTAACCGTCAACGGCACAGCCTTCGATCTGAGCGCAAAATCGCAATATAAACCCGCAATGTTCGGCGGGAATGCCGTCGGGAAATTTGCTTTCCGTTCGGAAGAAGGCGGCGTGATCTCCGTCGATTATATCACGCAGGACGCCGCGGATGCCGACAAGAAACAGGATTTTATTCTGACGGACGGGAAGATTACGCCCGCAAAATCGGTCGTCCTTCTCAATGAAAAATTCTATAACGGATCTGCCGAAGCTCCGATCGTGAAACTTCCCTTTGTCAACTACACCGTCACACCTTCGGAATACGCGATCGATACGCCGCATACGGCTTCGGAATTCAAGATCAGCGTAGAGGACGCCTATCAATCTCTTCTCGCTTACGATAACGCGTCTTCCTCGAAAACGATCCGTCTGACGGCAAGCAACGCAACCGCAAAGTTCAGTATCGTCATCGAGGGCGATGAGGCAAACGAAGTGTTCGCCACGTTTACCTTGCAGAGTGCGTCGGATGAAACCGCGCCGGAGGTAAACGCTGCGCCGGCGGCGATTGCGGCATATCAGAACGCGCTTTACGAAGCGACCAGGGACGGAGATCATTCCATCCGCCTCGGTTCGGGCAATTATCTCGAACTGCCTTCGATGCAATCGCTGGTCCGGGACGATTTCACTTCTTACGACGATTTGAGCTATACCGTTTGGTATAAAACGAGAACGTCCGACTGGACAAGCACCACGTCTTTCAAGATTCCCGTCAACAGCGCCGGAGTGTACCAGTTCTATGTGCTGTTCGAAGATGAAAACGGCAATGCGATGGACAGAGACAACGTCGTGGACGAGGACAACAATTTCCTTTCCGACATCGTCATCTATGACGCCAAGGAAAACGCCGACGCGGCAGACGTAACGGTTTCGGGAAGTAATTTTGCGTTTCGCTTTGAAGTTTACGACGATGCACCCATCACGGTGACCGAAGCCAAGGGCGGACAGGAAAAAGCCTATAAGGGGATCACGTATACGGCGGCGGATTTCGAGGTGAAGGCAAAATCCCCGATCAAGGAATATCAGCTTTTCTATTCCGCAACGGAAAACGGCGAGTATGAAGAGATTCTTCCTGCATCCGAACTCGATGAAGAAGCGGATAAGGAAACGTACGATAAGTATCAGAAATATGCTTACGACGGTACGCTGACGTTTACGCCCGCCGAAATCGGTTATTACAAAATCGTACTGACCGTTTACGGAGAGGGAAGTATTAAATCGGCGTCCGCGGAAACGGTGATCAGCGCGTTGTCCACGCCGACCCGCGTCGTTCCCAACGAGAACAACTGGTTCCTCAATAACGTATGGTCGTTGGTATTCCTCGGAATCGGTTTGCTTGCGCTGATCGGAATCATCGTCATTTTGTGCATCAAGCCCAAGGACGAAGAACCGGCAGCAGCAAAATCGGATAAACATTCCAAAAAATAAAAGATAAAGCGCAGTGCTTTCAAAGCCGTTCCGGAACAGGAACGGCTTTTTCTTTTGACGTTGGCGTTTTTGCGCTCAAGGCGTAATTTTGACGGTTGGCGTTTTTGCGCTAAAGGCGCAATGCGGGTTTGCCTTTCAGGATTGCAATCCGGAATAAGAGGGTGCCGGAATACGAAACAAAAATTTGAAATACGCAAAAAAGTGCGGAAAATAAACAAACACGGAACAAAGCGGATCAATTTTCCGTTACGGTACATAAGCGTTTCTTGCGGTTCATAAGATAAAGTATGAAATTGAGCGAAGCCGAAATCGGCAGACAACTGAAGATCACGGCAGTGCGCGGCGAAGTGCGCGCGCGACTTGAAAGCATGGGAATCGTTGCGGGACAGTTTGCGCAGATCATGCGTTTTGCTCCGGGAAACGGCGCGTTGCTTGTGCGGGTAAACGGAATTTATGTCATTATCCGCAAGGAAATTGCCGGCGACGTGGAGGTGGAACTTGCATAACGCGGGCATACGGGATCATCAAAAAAGCGCCTTTTTTAAGGACGCTTTTTTACCGTGGAAAAACGCGCGGGAGGAGAAAAATGCGGCGCCGGCGGGGAAGCGGATCGCGCTTATCGGTTTTCCGAATGCGGGAAAAACCACGCTGTTTAATGCGCTTACGGGTGCGGACGAGCGCACGGGAAACTGGCATGGTGTAACGGTCGACGCGGCGTCCCGTCGGCTGGGCGATACGGAAATTTTCGATTTGCCCGGAATCTACGGCGTGTATGCAACCTCTCCCGAAGAGAAGGTCACGCGAAATTTTATCAATGCGAATCCCGACGCGCTCTATGTGTGCGTCATCTCTGCACATGATATTCCGAGAGGCCTCGACGGCGCGGAAAAACTTCTGAAAAGTCGCAGAAGCGTCGTCGTATTCACTTTTTATGACGAGTTTCTCAAACAAGGCGGACGCCTTGATCTTGCGGGAATGGAAAAAGCGCTGAAAAAAAAGGTTTTTGCACTTGATTCCACCGATAAAAGATCGGTCGGCGCATTTGCTCGCGCTTTGCTCGGCATAACGGCGTACGGAAAGAATACGGATGATCTCCGTAACGCAAAAATACCGGAAAAAACAATTGACAAAAACGACGGTTCTGCACGGCAAAGCGCGCAAAAGCCCGTACATCCGATTAACGCGTCCGCAAAGAAAGATAACGTCGAATCTGCACGGCAAAGCGCGCAAAAGCCCGCGCATCCGGCTGGCGCGTTCGCGGAGAAGGGAGAGTATTTTCCCGATATTTCGGCGGCAAAAAACTGTTTTACGCCGCCGATACGGAAAGAAAGTGCGATCGACCGGATTTTGTTTCATCCGCTCGGAGCGATTGCGGCGTTTTTGTTGGCGGTATTTTTTGTTTTTTATACAGCGTTCGGCACATATTCGCCGGGCGCGTTGCTGCTTGCCCTTGCGGAAACAATCTTTGACGGAATCCTTGCGGCGGCGGAGCGGGCGCTTGCGGGTGTACCGCAGTGGCTGGCGTCTTTGCTTTGCGACGGGGTTCTCAAGGGCGCGTTTTCCGTGCTTTCCTTTTTGCCGCAGCTGAGCGTTTTGTTTCTTTCGCTGACTCTTTTGGAAGAAAGCGGTCTGATGGCGCGGTTTGCCTTTATGTCGGACGGGTTTTTTGAAAAGCTCGGTCTGAACGGGCGCGCGTTTTTCTCCCTTTTTTCCGGGTACGGCTGTACCGCCGTGGCGGCATTGTCCACGCGGTCTATGGAAGATAAAAATTTACAAAGAAAAACCGTATTGCTTTTGCCCTTCATCACCTGTTCCGCACGGTTGCCTGCCTATCTTCTCGTGATCAACGCGGTATTTTCCTTTGCAAAACCGATCATTTTAATCCTGTTGTATCTCGGCGGTCTTGCCCTTGCCTGCGGCGTATCCGCCGTGCTGAATAAGACAATCTACCGAAAAAAGGCGTATTTTATCATGGAAATGCCGCCTTTGCGGACGGTCGGAATAAAAAAACTCTTCAAAGCCTTGCTATATTACGCGAAACAATTTATAATAAGAGTCGGCGGCATCATTCTTGCCGTGACAATTGCGCTGTGGTTTTTCAGCAATTTTTCTTTTACGCTCGAATACGTCGGGGGGAGGGAAAATTGTATGCTGTATGTTCTCGGCAGATCGCTGGGGGTAGTGTTCCGTCCCATGGGTATCGTTGACTGGCGCGTTTCCGTTTCCCTGTTGAGCGGTATTTTCGCGAAAGAAGCGGTTGCGGGTACGCTGCTCATGCTCTGCGGCGACGTGCAAGGTCTGTTCACGCCGGGGCAGGCGCTGGCTTTTTTGGTGTTTTTTTCGCTGTATACGCCCTGTCTGTCGGCACTTGCTTCCATCCGCAGGGAAGTCGGAATCAGATACGCCTTGCTCAGCGGAGTCGGAATGTTCGCCGTTGCGCTCGTCGCAGGCTATGCGGCATATTTCTTTTCGCTCCACGTTGCGGGGTGCAGCGCCGCCGTGATCGCGGGATGCGTCGTGCTGCTCATCGCGATTTTCTGCAGAAAAAAAGGGTGTTCAACTTGCGGTAAATGCAATGATAAGTCTTGTAAGTACAAAAAAAACGGAGCTCGTTAAACTTCTTTCGGAAAACGGCGTACCGTTCTCCGTCATACAGAAAGCGCTGAGGAAACGGGACGTAAAAGTCAACGGCGTACGGACGGGAGAAAACGTAACGTTGAATCAAGGCGACGAAATCGTCGCTTACGTCGCTGCCGCGCCGTCCTTTAGCGTGTTGTATGAGGATGAAAATATCCTCGCCGTCGACAAAAGAAAAGGCGTGGGAAGCGAAGCGCTTTTTGCGGAACTGTCCGCGCGGGGGAAGATGTATTTCATACATCGGCTCGATACCAATACCGACGGCGTCATGCTTTTTGCGAAAAACAGCGCGGCGGCGGAAGCGCTGATTGCGGGTTTTCGCACCCGCGCGTTTGAGAAATATTACAGAGCCGAAGTATACGGCTTTTTTGAAAAGGAAAGCGGCGTGCTGCGCGATTATCTCGTCAAAGACGCCGACGCGTCTCTCGTGAGGATCTGTAAAACGAGAATGCCCGGAGCGGTGCAGATCGTAACGCAGTATACCGTGCTGGAAAAAAGACAAAAAACGAGCGTGCTGGAAGTGAAGCTGATCACGGGAAAAACCCATCAGATCAGGGCGCATCTGGCATATTACGGTCATTTTGTCATCGGGGACGGAAAGTACGGAAAAGAAAGCATAAACCGCGCGATGGGAGCCGGAAAACAGCGGCTTACGTCGCAGAGGATCGTATTGCATTTTTCCGGAGGACCGCTCGGCTACCTTGACGGAAAAATCATAGAAACGGATCGGGGAGAATAAGGATGCCGCAGGACGCATATGCATTATATCATCAGGCGAAGGAACTCGATCGGCTGCTGGCGGGCGGCCGGGTGAACAGGATCTCACAGCCGACGGAGAACGAAATCTATCTGGATATATACGCGAACGGAACGCGGTGGAAACTCGCCATATCCGCATCCGTCGCTTCGGCGCGGGTCTGTACGTCTTCTGCGGAGAAGGAAAATCCGCTTGCGGCATTCGGTTTCTGTATGCTGCTCAGGAAACATCTCGTCAACGCTTTGCTCGAAAGCGTTGATCTTGTCGGGTTCGATCGGGTGATTGCGCTGGAATTTTCGGTTTTTGACGAATTATACGGCGCGGAAAAAAAGACGCTTTACGCCGAAATCATGGGAAAATACAGCAACGTCGTCCTCACCGAACGGGGAAAGGTGCTCGGCGCGATGAAGACGGCGGGGATCGAGGAAGCCGCGCGCCGTCCGCTGATTGCGGGATTGGAATACCGTCTTCCGCCTTCGCAGGACAAGTTTGCGCCGGACGACGCGCGCCTTGTGGGCGCGCTTGCGGCGTTCGGCGGAGGTGATTTGGGGAAATTTCTCTTTGAAACGGTGCAGGGACTTTCCTATCGCACGGCGGAGGAGATCGCGGCGCGTTTCGGAAAAAACACGGCCTTCGATCTGGCAACGGCGGAAGCGTGTTTTCGGTTTATCGGCGCGTTTTTGTTTTCCGAAGAACTGAAACCTTGCGTGCGGTATACCGAAAAGGGGGCGGAGGATTTTTTCCTGCAACCGTATGAAAGTCTGGGCGGAGAATACCGGTTTTTTTCTTCGATCGACGATGCCGAGCGGCATTTTTTTGAAGAAAAGGACAAGCTCGGAATCTTTACGGCGTTCAGAAACCGATTGACGGAGTGCGTAAAAAAAGAGGAAAAACGCCTGGAAAAGCGCTTGAAGATCATTCTGGAAAAGGAACTCGATTGCAAGGATATGGAAAGCGACCGCATCCGCGGAGATCTGATTTTATCCAACGTCTGGCGGGTGAAAAAAGGGGACAAAGAACTCGTTTGCGAAAATTTTTATCGGCAGGATTCTCCCGAAACAAAAATTCCCCTCGACGTCAATTTATCTCCGCAGGAAAACGCGCAGAAGTATTACAAGCGTTACAATAAACAAAAAAGAACCGTAAACGCCGTCGCGCCGCAGAAAGAAGAAGTCCTCAAAGAATTGGAATACGTCAAATCGCTTTACTGCGAAATATCCCTTGCGGAAGATTCCGACGCGCTGAAATTTGTGGAAAGCGAACTGGTCGGCGAAGGTCTTCTGAAGAAAAAAGAAGAAAAAAAGAATCGGAAAAAGAAAACGCCGCTTCTTGCGGGAAAGGAATATTGCATCGACGGCGTTACCGTACGCGTGGGCAGAAACAACGCCGAAAACGACAGAATCGTTTCCGCCGCAAGAGGAAAGGATCTCTGGCTGCACGCGAAAAATTATCATTCTTCCCATGTGGTGATCGAAGTCAGGGAAAAACCCGTTACAAAGGAGATCGTCACCGCCGCGGCGGAGATCTGCGCGTATTATTCCGAAGGGCGGGAAGGAAATAAGATCGACATCGTATGCGCCGAAAAAAAATACGTGAAAAAACCGCCGAAAGCTCCTTTGGGATTCTGGATTTATTCGGTTTTTTCGTCGGTTACGGTGAATCCGTCAAAACACGAAGAATTTTTAAAAGTAAAGTAAAAAATTTGCTTTTTATATAGTTTTATGATAGAATAGGTTAGAATTTAAAGAGCAGGAGAAAATTATGAATTACAAATTTGAAAAAGCCGAAAAGAGTACGGTGAAAATTTCCATCACGCTGGACGCCGCGGAATGGAGCGCCGCGCAGACGGACGCTTACAATAAGACGAAGGGCAAATATTCTCTTCCCGGATTCAGAAAGGGAAAAGTGCCGATGCGCGTTCTGGAAAACACCTACGGCAAAGGCTTGTTCTTTGAGGATGCGATCAACGAATCATTCCCCAAATATTATTTTGAAATTCTCGGAAAAGAACCTTCGATTGAGGCGGTTGCGAGACCTTCGCTCGAGGTGGAGAGCATCGACGAAAACGGCATCACGCTGATCGCGACGGTCGCCGTGAAACCCGAAGTGAAATTGGGCGAATACAAGGGTATAAAGTTCGAAAAAGTTGAGTATAATGTTAAGGACGAAGAGGTGGATGCCGCTCTGAAGCGTTTGCAGGAGAGGAATTCGCGGCTGGTTGCCGTAGAGGACCGTGCGGCGGAAAACGGCGATACGGTGGTCATCGATTACAGCGGCAGCGTGGACGGCGTGAAGTTTGCCGGCGGTACGGCGGAAAAGCAGAATCTCGAACTCGGCAGCAACAGCTTTATTCCCGGATTTGAAGAGCAGGTCGTGGGGATGAAGATCGGCGAAGAAAAGGATATCGACGTCAAATTCCCCGACGATTATCATGCGGAAGATCTGAAAGGCAAGGCGGCGGTGTTCCACATCAAGCTGCACGAGATCAAGAGAAAGGAACTGCCCGAGATCACCGACGAATTCGTCAAGGATGCCGACGGTGCGGAGAGCGTTGAGGCGTTCAAGGCGGAAACGAGAAAACGGATGCAGGAATCCAACGACAAACGTGCCGAACGCGAACTCGAGGACAAGATCGTGAAAACGATCACCGAGAAGTCGGAAACGGAAATTCCCGACGCGCTGGTGGAAAATCAGATCGACAACATGGTGCAGGAGATGGAATACCGTCTGATGTATCAGGGGCTTCGGCTGGAAGATTATCTCAAATACGCGAAGATGAGTATGGAAGATTACCGCAAAGGCTACGCCGAACAGGCGCGCGAACTGGTAAAGCAGCAGCTCGTCATCGAAAAGATCATCGCGGAAGAGAAGATCGAGGCGAGCGACGAGGAATTCGAAAAGAAGGTCGAAGAAAACGCAAAAGCGCAGAATAAAACGGTGGAAGAGTACAAAAAAGACAACGCCGGACGTCTGGACTATCTGAAAAACGAGATCGTCATCGGCAAGCTGTTTGATTTCCTGAAGAGCGCGAACGTTATCGAAGAAAAAAAGGTAGGTTAAAATGATAAAAAACACCGTGATCCCGTACGTCGTCGAACAGACGGGCAAGGGCGAAAGAAGTTACGATATTTATTCCAGGCTGTTAGAGGACAGGATCATCTTTCTGACGGGGGAGATCAACGACGCCGTGGCGGATACCGTTGTGGCGCAGCTGATTTACCTTGAAGGAAAAGACCCCGCAAAGGACATCTGTCTGTACATCAATTCGCCGGGCGGAAGCGTTACGGCGGGACTTGCAATCTACGACACGATGAATTACATCAAGTGCGACGTGCAGACCATCTGTATCGGTCTTGCGGCGAGCATGGGGGCGTTTCTGCTTTCCAGCGGCGCGAAGGGCAAGCGTTTTGCGCTTCCCAACAGCGAGGTGATGATTCATCAGCCGCTGGGCGGCGCGCAGGGGCAGGCGTCGGATATCAAGATTCAGGCGGATCACATATTGAAAACCAAGAAAAAACTGAACGAAATTTTATCCCGCAATACCGGTAAAGATTACGAAACGGTGGAACGGGATACCGACAGGGATAATTATTTATCCGCGGAAGAGGCAAAGGAATACGGACTGATCGACGAAATATTCTATAAACGCCCGTAACGTTCCGCGGAAAACGGAGAATTGAATGAAAGATAAAGAAATGAATTGTTCATTTTGCGGCAGACCCAAGGAGAAGGTCAGAGAACTGATCGTGGGACCCAACGGGATCTGCATTTGTGACGAGTGCGTGGAAAACTGCCGCGAGCAGATTCTCGACGCACGCGCGAGGTTAAAGACGGGCGCAAACGTAAAGCTGCTGAAACCGTCGGAGATCAAAAACCGTCTGGACGATTATATCGTCGGACAGGATCAGGCGAAAAAAGTGCTTTCCGTGGCGGTGTACAATCACTATAAACGGATCAACACCGCACCGGACAACAAAGACGGCGTGGAGCTGGAAAAGAGCAACGTTCTGCTTTTAGGTCCGACCGGCAGCGGAAAAACGCTGTTGGCGAGAACGCTTGCCAAAATTCTGGACGTGCCGTTTGCGGTCGCCGACGCGACGACGCTTACCGAAGCGGGATATGTGGGCGAAGATGTGGAAAACATCCTTTTAAAACTGATTCAGAACGCCGATTACGATGTGGAACGCGCACAGCGCGGGATCGTGTACATCGACGAGATCGATAAGATCGCAAGAAAGAGCGAGAACGTATCCATCACGCGGGACGTATCGGGTGAAGGGGTACAGCAGGCTCTTTTGAAGATCATCGAAAGCACGGTGGCGAGCGTGCCGCCGCAAGGGGGCAGAAAACATCCGCAACAGGAATGCATCCGCATCGATACGACGAATATTCTTTTCATCTGCGGCGGAGCTTTTGTGGGACTCGACAAGATCGTGCAGAAGCGGAAAGAAAATTCTTCTCTCGGTTTCGGCGGCAAAGTACATGACGGAAAATCGGACAGCTACGGCTTTATGGAAGATATTCAGCCGCAGGACCTTATCCAGTTCGGGCTGATTCCGGAATTCGTAGGAAGAGTTCCCATTACGGTGGGGTTGAAACCTCTCGACGAAAATGCGCTGATCAGTATCCTCACGGAACCGAAAAACGCGCTTGTGAAACAGTATAAGAAACTCATCGGCATGGATAACGTCGATCTGGAGATCACCGACGACGGCGTGCGGGAAATCGCCAAAAAAGCCATCGCTTTGAAAACCGGCGCGCGGGGACTCAGGACGATCTTGGAAAATATCATGCTCGATACCATGTACGAAATACCCTCCTCGGCGGATCTGGAAAAGGTCGTGATCGACGCGGAAGTGGTAAAAAGCGGCCGCAAACCCAAATTTGTAAAAAAACAGATTGCGTAAATTGCGCGTTGAAAAGCGGCGTTCCCGATTTCGGGAACGCCGCTTTTTTTGTAAGGTGAATTATACTATTCAGTGCAACACTTAAATAAAAAAGAAGCTCATACAAATCTGTGGTAAAATAGAATTGCTAAACCGAATTTACTGCATTAGGAGATCTGTATGAACTACCACCATTTTACCATAGAAGAGCGCTGTTGTCTACGGGAATACTATGTAAAAGGGAAAAGTTATCGGGAAATTGCAAGACTTCTCGGCAGGAGCGTGAGTTCTGTATCAAGGGAATTGCGGCGGAACTGTACGTTTTTCAGGGATCCGAGATATTATCCGTATACGGCACAAGGTATCGCATATCCTGTTGCACGGCGATCAAATCGCCGTACAATTGATCTTACCGCGGCGCACGGCAAGCTGCCGCATCACTTATTGCACGCCGCCGCTTATCCTGTTGCACGGAGATCAAACCGCCGTACAATTGATCTTACCGCGGCGCACGGCAAGCTGCCGTTTCATTTATTGCACGCCGCCGCTTATCCTGTTGCACGGAGATCAAACCGCCGTGCAATTGATCTTACCGCGGCGCACGGCAAAACAGCCGTTTCATTTATTGCACGCCGCCGCTTATCCTGTTGCACGGCGATCAAATCGCCGTACAATTGATCTTACCGCGGCGCACGGCAAAACAGCCGTTTCATTTATTGCACGCCGCCGCTTATCCTGTTGCACGGAGATCAAACCGCCGTGCAATTGATCTTACCGCGGCGCACGGCAAAACAGCGCGCGCCTTTCCCGTACCGTTTGTCTGCCGTGTTTTGCAATCGCGCGGGGCAGCTGCAAAATTTGCAGTCTGAAAGGGCGATCTTGATTGACGGTTGCGCACAGAGTGCATACGTTTACCCTCAATCCATGCGCATATATGATGAAATATGCCGTTTTTCAATCACGGTTGCGCATATGTGATGTGTGATCAAGTTTCATCGATGTATTTTTGCTTGAGCTTTGTATACTCATCGGCGGTCAATGCGCCGGTATCGAGCAGTTCTTTCAGCAGTTTCAGAGATTCGAGTTTTGAATGTAAGGCGTCGTTTCCCGAAGTCTTGAATACGGAAGCGCGGGTCTCTTTGAAATTTTCGGTCAAAAATTCGGAAATAGGCGCATTGCTCGAGTCATAGATGGCGTTCCGGATTGCTTTTATGTCCGCCGCACAGGCCAGGGTAAAGGAAAGGAGAACCCATCCGAAGATCGGTAAGACGAGCGCAAGAAAGATATAAGAAATTCCCTCCGCGGCAAAACCGTTCACACAGCTGATGATGCCGAGAATGAGATAGAGTACGCTCATGACGATGAACAGCAGCACCATTGCGACGCGTAAGTTAAACATGGTTTTATCGGATTTTTCAAACATAATACATCTCCTTTTTCGAGTATTCGGATTATCTATATCATAACAGATAAATATGCCCGTGTCAATCGGGGAAATTGTTATTTTTACGCATTTCATCGAAAAAAATCAAATATATATAACCGATGAGAAAAAAAGAAGAAAATTTATTCCGGAAAGAGGAAAGCGCAAAAATCCGGGAAAAAAAGAGAAGCGCTGTGTTCAGTCGCGTCAGCGTCGGCACGCTGACGAAAATGCTTTGTTGCGTTGCAATCGTCGTTTTCGCCTTTGTCTTTGCCCTTCCGCAAGCCGGATTTTCAAAGGATAAGCTCGTGCAGAGCGAAGCATATAAAAGCATTGTCAGCCTTTGGCATATCGACAGCTTTGAAGGCGGCGTCGGTTCGCGCGCGGAATTTCTGCTCCGCCGCGCGGCGGAATATGAAAAAAAACATCCGGGGGTCTTTGTCATGGTGACTTCGCTCACCGCCGAAAGCGCCACGGAAAAATTTGCCGCGGGAGAAACTCCGGACATCGTTTCTTACGGATACGGCGTGGAGATCTTAAATTATTCTTCCGTCGATACGGAAAAAACGTGCGCTTACGGGACGCTTGACGGGACCGTATACGCCGTTCCGTGGTGTATGGGCGGGTATGTCGTACTTTCGAGAGAAGAACTTCCGGAAGATAAAGTTTTGCCGTCCGCCGTGGTTTCCAAAGGCAATTTCACACAGCCTTATGCCGCGCTGGCGGCAAGCGGTTATACTTTGCAAAACGCCGTGGAAAAATCTCCGCTGGAAGCATATTATCGCTTTGTCAGCGGGATGTCGGACATCCTGATCGGAACGCAGCGCGATATCAACCGTCTGAATCTCCGCGAGGAAAGCGCCGTTATAACGCCGTTGGAAGGATATAACGACCTTTACCAATACTTTTCCGTGACCGCCGCGTCTTCCGAAAAAAAATACTATGCGGAGGAGTTTATCGGCTACGTTCTGAGCGACGGCGCGCAGGAGAAACTTTCGTCCATCGGAATGCTTTCGCCGTATATCGATCTTTCGTACGAAACGGAAGGGCTGACGGCGTTGCAGAGCGTGAAGAACGCGAAGGGAATCTCCGTATTTATGCCCGTGGCGCTCTATTCGGAATTTTCCGAAAATGCCCTTCTTGCCGCCGGAGGAGACGCCGCCGCGCTGAAAAAAATGAAAAATATGCTCGTATAATCTTGTTAAAAAATTCAAAGTATAGTAAAATAGAGGAGAGATAGAATGGGTGGGGAATCGGAAGAAAAACGACTCGACGGCTTTTGTCTGAAGGATTTTTCCATGAAAGAAAGGACCGCATTCGGCGTGGGGGGAAAGGCGAAATATGCTTTTTTCCCTGAAAATACCGATGAATTTTCCCTTTGTATCCGTGCGGCGCAAAGAGAAAATCTTCCCGTGGCGGTGTTGGGACGTGCCAGCAACGTCATCGTGTCCGATTGCGGATTTAAGGGCGTTGCGATCTTCACCGCAAAGATGAACGCGCTGTCCGTATCCGATACGACGGTGTATGCGGAATGCGGCGTGAGCTGCGCGGCGCTTCTGGAGTTCTGCCGCCTGCACGATCTGTCGGGCGCGGAATTTCTGAGCGGAATTCCCGCAAGCGTCGGCGGCATGACGGTGATGAATGCAGGTGCGTTCGGGAAGGAGATGTCGTCGCTGGTCGGCGCGGTATGGGTGTTGGACGGCGGCGTGAGGCGGATTTTACCGGAAGAATGCGGTTTTTCATACCGATCCAGCAGGCTCGGAAGCGATCTGCCGGTAATCGGAACGGAACTGAAACTCGCGCGCGGCTACGACGAAGCGTTTGTCGAAAAGATCCGTCGGATCAGGAAGGAAAAACAACCTGAAGGCAGAACGTTCGGATCTACGTTCAGAAACGGAGACGGTTTTTATGCCGGGGAACTGATCGAGCGCGCGGGGTTGAAAAACTTCACCGTAGGCGGCGCGGCGGTGAGCGGCGTCCATGCGAATTTTATCGTAAATCAGGGGAATGCGACGGCGGCGGACGTACGGGAACTGATCGGATACATAAAGAAAAAGGTGAAAGCGCTCTTCGGCGTGACGCTTGCGGAAGAGGTGCGTTTTCTTGGTGATTTTTCATGATTTTGACGGCAGATTATCATACGCATACAACGTATTCGCACGGGAAGGGCAGCGTTTATGACAATGCGCTTGCGGCGAAGGAACGCGCACTGAAAGAGATCGCGATCACCGATCACGGATTCAATCATCCTGCGTTCGGGCTGAAGAAAAGGAAGCTGCCCTGTCTTTTAGCCGACGTGAAATCGGCGGAAAAGGAAACGGGCGTGAAAATTTATGCGGGGATCGAAGCGAACATCATATCGGAAAGCGGAAAAACCGATCTGAAGGAAAAATACTATCCGTATTTTGATGTTTTTCTTGCGGGATTTCATAAGTTCGTGCTTTGCGGCGGAGGCGCGATGCTGAAACTGTATCTTCCGAACTACGCGCGGAGTTTTCTGAAAATAAAGCCTACCGATGCGCTGGTGCGGCGCACGACGAAAACGTATATCGAAGTGATCAGAAAAAATCCTGTGGATGCGATCTCGCATCTGAATTTCTGCGTTTTTTCCGATGCCGTAGAGGTGGCGAAAGCGGCAGCCGATTACGGAACGTATATTGAGATCAACGCGAAAAAGACGCATCTGACGGACGAAGAACTTTCGGACATTGCCGCAAAGACGAGCGTGCGGTTTCTGATCGGCAGCGATGCGCATTCCGCCGCGCGGGTGGGAGAAATTTCCCTTGCCGAAGCGTTGATCCGCCGCGTGGGGCTCGACGAAAGACGGATCGACAATATTGACGGCAGACTGCCGGATTTTCGTTTTCGGAAATATAAGGAGAAAAACGGGTGAGTTTTACTTTCGATGTCAAAGAAGAACTGACGGTAAAGATTCCGGCGGAGGAACGTTTGGCATATCTGACGGGGTTTCTCCGTGCGGCGGGGTCGCTGACCATCACGGACGGAAAACTGGGGTTTGAGTTTTCCACCGAAAGCACGGGGGTTGCCCGGTGTGCCGCGAAGTTGTTCCGAACGGAATTCGGCTGCGATATCGGAGAAGGCAAGATCCGGGCGGACGCACTCAACAAAAGGGACAGGCTGTCGTTTTCCTATGCGGGAGACGACGCGGAGAAGATTCTTGCCGCGCTCGGAATCGTTTCGGAAAGCGGCGTGCAGTTCGGCGCGGCGGAGATGTTGAAAGGAACGGAAAGCAAACGCGCGTTTTTGAAAGGCGTTTTTGTCGGCGCAGGCAATCTGACGGTTCCCAAGCGCCACGGAGAGGGATCGTCCACGGGATATCATCTCGGATTTGCACTGTCTAACGCCGCGTTGGCCGCAGATGTGGAAGGCGCGTTGCTCTCTCTCGGTTTTCACGCGAAGATCGCGGCGCGGCGCGGGGGGGCTGTGCCGTATCTGAAAAGCGCGGAAGAGATCAAGGATTTTCTCGCGTTCATCGGTGCGCCGAAAGCGGCGCTTAAGATTACGGAGATCATGATCGAAAAGGAAGTGATGTCCAATGCGAACAGACAGAAGAACTGCGATCTCGCGAACGTGACGAAACAGGTGGACGCGGCGGAAAAAGCGATTGCCGCCATCGATTCGCTGATCGCGAGCGGGAAGCTGGATACGCTGAACGCACATCTGAAAGAGACGGCGCTCGCGCGGCGGGAATTTGCGGAAGACACCTTGCAGGAACTTGCGGAACGGTTGGGAATAACGAAAAGCTGTTTAAATCATCGGCTCAGAAGGCTGACGGAACTGGAGAGGGAAGGCGGAAACGAAAGAGAGAACCGTTGACGATACGGCAACGAAAGAAGGGTTACGGAACAAACGGATAAGATAAGATGAGCGAATTTGTACATTTACATTTACATACCGAATATTCTCTTCTGGACGGCGCCACGCGGCTCAAGGAAGTTTTCAAAGTTGCGAAGGCGAAGGGAATGAAAGCGGTGGCGATCACCGATCACGGAAATATGTTCGGCACGCTGACCTTTGCGGAAGAGGGGAAGA
Source organism: uncultured Clostridia bacterium (assembly GCA_944367565.1). Lineage (GTDB taxonomy): Bacteria > Bacillota > Clostridia > Christensenellales > Borkfalkiaceae > UMGS775. Next base: position 22,893 of record CALVWR010000013.1, on the reverse strand, counting down.
AGCTGGGGATGCAGGCGATCATCGGCTGTGAGATGTATGCCTGCGACGATTATATGAACAAGGCGGGACGGGATGAAACGGATCATCTCATTTTGCTTTGCAAGAACAAAAAAGGCTATAAAAATCTGATCAAACTCGATTCCATCGCCTATGTGGACGGATTCTATTATAAGCCGAGGATCGATTATACGCTTTTGAAGCAACATTCCGAAGGGCTGGTGTGTCTTTCGGCGTGTCTTGCGGGGCGGGTGGCGAAGCTGCTGCTCCGCAACGATTACGAAGGCGCGAAGAAGTTTGCGCTCTCCATGAAAGAGGTCTTCGGAGAGGATTTTTATCTGGAAATACAGGATCACGGATTGGAGGAGCAAAAATACATCAATCCGATGCTGATCCGTTTATCCAAAGAGACGGGGATCAAGCTGGTCGCCACGAATGACGTGCATTATGCCGAGCGGGCGGACGCGGAAATTCAGGATGTGGTGATGTGTATCAGCACGAAGAAGACGATGGACGATCCCAACCGCATGAAGATGAATTCCGATCAGATGTACATGAAATCGGCGGAGGAAATGGCGGCGGTGTTTCCCGACCTGCCCGACGCGCTGGCAACGACGCTGGAAATTGCCGAAAAGTGCGCGGAGGAAGAGGTGTTCGATCTGAACGCCAAATGCGAACCCATCCGCGACAACAGTCTGATTCCGGGATATACGCCGGAAAACGGGCAATCGTCATACGATTTTCTGAAGGGGCTGGCGGAAGAGGGTCTGAAAAAACGCTATCCCGTGATCACCGACGAGATCCGTCAGCGCTTCGATTACGAGCTGGAAACGATCCATACGATGGGGTATATCGACTATTATCTGATCGTATGGGATTTTATCAATTACGCCAAGAGCGTGGGCATTCCCGTCGGTGCGGGACGGGGGAGCGGCGTTTCGAGCATCATCGCATACAGCGTGGGCATTACCGACGTCGATCCATTGAAATACTCGCTGGTTTTCGAGCGGTTTTTGAACATCGAGCGCGTCAGTATGCCCGACTTCGACATCGACTTTTCCGATGAACGGCGCGGCGAGGTCGTGGAGTACGTGCGCCGCAAGTACGGTTCGGACAAGGTGGCGCAGATCGTGACCTTCGGTATGCTGAAGGCAAAGGCCGCCATCAAGGACGTGGGGCGGGTATTCCGTATTCCGTATTCCGACGTGGACAGGATCACGAAGCTGATGGACGGCAAGTCCACCATCGAGGAAAGCCTCGGACTGAAGCTGACCAAAGACGGGGAAAACGTCGGCGTGAGGGAACTGAAGGAACTTTATGACGAAGATCCGAATCTCCGCAAGATCATCGACGTCGCCATCCGGGTGGAAGGTCTGCCGCGCAACACTTCCATGCACGCGGCGGGGGTGGTCATCTGTGCGAAGCCCATCGCCGATAACGTCCCTCTGCAACGGAACGGCGAGGATATCACCACGCAGTTCAACATGAAACAGGTGGAACAGCTCGGCATGCTGAAGATGGACTTTTTAGGGCTCATCACGCTGACCGACGTCAAAAAAGCGGTGACCTATGTGCAGGAAACGACCGGAAGGGTCATCGATTTCCACGAACTCGGCTACGAGGATCCGGGAACCTACGAACTCATCGGCGCGGGAGATACCGACGCGGTGTTTCAGCTGGAAAGTCCGGGCATGAAACGCTTCATGCGCGATCTGAAGCCGACGACCTTTGAAGACATCATCGCGGGAATTTCCCTCTACCGTCCCGGTCCGATGGATTCCATTCCAGATTATATCCGCTATAAGCACAATCCGAAGTCCATCGTATACGATCATCCGCTGATGGAACCCATTCTTTCCAATTCTTACGGCGTCATGATCTATCAGGAACAGGTCATGGAAGTGTGCCGCAATCTCGGCGGTTTTTCCTTCGGGCAGGCGGACATCGTGCGCCGCGCCATGGGGAAAAAGAACGTAGACGAAATGGAGCGGCAGAAAAAGATCTTCGTTTACGGCGGCGTGGACGACAAGGGGAGAAAGATCGACGGCGCCGTCGCGCGCGGCGTGCCGGAAGAAGTTGCGACGAAGATCTTCGACCGTATGGCGGATTTCGCAAAATACGCTTTCAACAAATCGCACGCCGCGGCGTATGCCGTACTCGCGTATCAGACGGCGTTTCTGAAGAAATATTATCCCAATCAGTTCCTCGCGGCGATTCTCAACAACCGCATCACCAAGATCGAAGAGATCACGAAATATCTCATGTATCTCAGATCGCGCAACGTTCCGGTCTATCCGCCCGACATCAATAAGAGCGTAGGGGAATTCCGCTGTGAGGACAAGGGAATCCGCTTCGGACTCGCCGCCATCAAAAACGTGGGGGAAAACATCATCGAGTCCATCGTGGAAGAGCGCAGGCAAAACGGTGCATTCAAAAGTCTGGAGGACTTCGCCATGCGCTGTACGCCGTTGGGGCTCAATAAACGTTTGGTGGAAAATCTCATCTATGCCGGCGCGTTCGATTCTCTTGGACATACCAGGGCGCAAAATATCGCCGTATTTGAGGAAGTCCTCGACAGGGCTGCCGCCATCAACAAGCAGAAGAACAGTATGCAGATGAGTCTGTTCGGCGATTTCATCAAGGAGGACGACGCCTTTACCGTAAAATATCCGAATCTGGGGGAATATCCTTCGCAGGTAAAACTCTCCAAGGAAAAAGCGGTGCTGGGCGTATATGTTACGGGGCATCCGCTCAGTGATTATCTCGCCGCGTTTTCCGATACGGGCTTCAATACGTCGCTTCTCGAGTATTACGACGAGGACGAGGACGGCAACAGAACGTATACCGAGATCAAGGACGGCGCGTATGTGACGGTCGGCGGGATCATCGTTTCGGCGGCGCGGAAAACCACGAAGAAAGGCGACAATATGGGCGTGATCCGGCTGGAGGATATTTACGGTCAGATCGATTGCGTGTTTTTTCCGAAAAATTACGAAGTCAATAAAAATCTGCTCGTCGAAGAAGAGATCGTGAAGGTGAGCGGACGACTGCAGATCAAGGAAAACGACGTGCAGATCGTCGCCGATAAACTTGAAAAATACGAGCTTTCCGTCAGGGAAAAGAAGCCGGGTGCGGAGAAAGAATATCTGGGTCTGATCATTCCCGACGATAAAAAAGATCTGTTGGACGAAATTCTCGATATCGTCGCGAGTTACGAAGGGGAGATCGGGGTGATCATCAATAAGGAAGGGAAAAATTACGGGATTAAAAATAAGGTTCGCCGCTGCGAAGGGCTTCTTACCGAACTGAAAGGGATTCTGAGCGAGAAGGAGATCGTATTTTTCCGGAAAAAATCCTAAAATGTAAAGTTAAAATTCAAAAATATACATCAATGCGCTTTTATTTTGCGTAAATTTATGATAAAATGACTTTGAAAAAAATTTGACGCGGGAGAACGGACATGAAAAAGATTGCGGTTTTGACGAGCGGGGGGGATGCCCCCGGGATGAATGCCTGTATCAGGGCAGTTGTGAGAACGGCGCTTTATTATAATATCGACGTTTACGGAGTAGAGCGCGGCTGGGCAGGTCTGATCGACGGCAACCTGACGCGGATGGAAACGCGTTCGGTATCCGGTCTGATTCATAAGGGCGGTACGTTTCTGAAAACGGCAAGATGTCCCGAATTCGTGGAAATCGAAGGACAGCGTCGGGCGGCGGAAACGCTGTCCGCGTACGGGATCGAAGGGGTCGTCGCCATCGGCGGGGACGGTACGTTCCGCGGCGCGGTCGATCTGTGGCAGAATTTCGGAGTGAAAATGGTCGGGATTCCCGGAACCATCGACAACGATCTCGCCTATACCGATTATACGCTCGGTTTCGATTCGGCGGTCAATACGGTGCTTTGGGCGATGAATAATCTGCGCGACACCATGACCTCGCACGACAGGGTTTCCCTTCTCGAAGTGATGGGCCGTCGTTGCGGCGACATCGCGCTGTACGCCGGCGTCGCGGGCGGCGCGGAATACGTTCTCGTGCCGGAAGTTCCCTTCGATCTCGACGAGATCGCTTCGTCGATCAGAAAAAGCCGGATGCGCGGCAAGACCTCCAACATGATCGTGCTGGCGGAAGGCGCGGGCAAACGCGACGAAATCTGCGCCGCGATCAAGGAAAAGACGGGCATCGATCCGAAAGTGACCGTTCTGGGACATATTCAGCGCGGCGGTTCCCCGTCGATGGCGGACCGTATCCTCGCGGGAAAATTCGGCGTGAAGGCGGTGGATGTGCTTCGCGACGCGAAAACCGAAAGCTGCGCGGTAGGCATCCGTCACAATAAGGTGATCACCGTTCCTTTCGACGAAGTCTTTGCGGCGGAAAAGCATTTCGACAGAGACCTCTACGAAACATCCAAGATTTTGGGATTGTAAATCGGAACATTTTTTGAAATCGGCAAAAAAATTATATACATTATATACAGACAAGGAGAACAGTATGAAAAATTTGAAGGGCGCGTTGGTTTTTGCGCAGTCGGGCGGTCCCACGTCCGTCATCAACAGCAGTGCGGCGGGCGTTTTTACCGCTGCTTTGGAGAGCGACGCCATCACCGCGGTTTACGGTGCGGCGAACGGGATTCGCGGCGTATTAGATGAAAAATTCTACGATATGGGCAAAGAGGACAGAAAGGAACTCGAACTTCTCAAGTATACGCCGTCTTCGGCGCTCGGCTCCGTGCGTTACAAGCTGAAAGACGCCGCCGTGGACGATACCGATTACAAACGGATTCTGGAAGTTTTCAAAAAGTACAACGTGCGTTATTTTATGTATAACGGCGGGAACGATTCCATGGATACCTGCAACAAGATTTCCAAATATCTGCAGAAATCCGGTTACGATTGTAACGTTATCGGCGTGCCCAAGACCATCGACAACGATCTCTTCGGCACCGATCACTGCCCCGGTTACGGCTCGGCGGCGCGCTATATCGCCACCACGATCATGGAAATCAACCTCGACGCGAAAGTTTACGATACCCCGATGGTATGCGTCATCGAGGCGATGGGCAGAAACGCCGGCTGGCTGACGGCTTCGGCGAAACTCGCCAACGTCAAGGGCCTCGGCGCAGACCTCATCTATCTGCCGGAAGTTCCCTTCAGCGTCGAGAAGTTCGTCGAGGACGTGAAAAAAGTCTGCGAAAAGAACAACAATAAATGTATTGCCGTCGTTTCCGAAGGGATTCACGACGAAAACGGCAAGCTGATCTGCGAACTCGTTTCCGAGGGCGCGCGCGACAGCTTCGGTCATGCGCAGCTCGGCGGCGTGGCGACGACGCTTGCGAATATCATCAAGGAAAAGACGGGTTTCAAAACCCGCGGCATCGAGCTCAGCCTGATGCAGCGTTGCGGCGCGCATCTCGCTTCCAAAACCGACGTGGAAGAAACCTTTACGGCGGGCAGAAAGGCGGTGGAAGCGGCGGTCGCCGGCGAGACCGACAAGATGGTCTGCTACGAAAGGAAGGCGGGCGACAAATACGAGATCGAATACAAACTGCTGCCGCTGGAACTTGCGGCGAACACCGAAAAGAAAGTTCCCCTCGAATGGATCACCGATAACGGCACGAACATTTCCGACGAATACGTGAAGTACGCCATGCCCCTCATTCAGGGGGAGGCGAAAGCGCCGCTGGAGGACAGTCTGCCGCGGTTTGCGCATCTTAAAAAGATCCTCGTGGAGAAGAAATAACCGTTTACGAATTGCATTGCGGAAGAGGAATAACCGTTTTCGAATTGCATTGCACACCGCGCGGAAAAATCCGCGCGGTGCATTTTTTTCGCAAAATTTTCAAGTTTACGCGCATATTTTGCTTATACGAAAGCGCGCCTCGCGGCAGATTGCCGCGGGGCGCGCTTTCATATCCGAGCGTTTTGTGCGGAATTCCGCATAAGCGTTTTCTTTGTTTTGTATAAGCATGCGCGCGGATTTTCGCGCTCTTCGCGTGCGCGCCGATCGCGCGCAGGGGTATATTTCAGAGATCAGGTTTTCAAGTCCCGCCGCCGTTGCCTGCCTGCAAAAACATCATTTTCCGCCCGCTTTCCGCTTTTCGAGAAGGGTTTCAATGGAAATTGCGGCGGCGGTAGCGTTTTCGCACAGGACTGTAAACTCTTTTTTCTCCGTTCCGTTTTCGCGGTAGATGATCCAGAGCGTGCGGATATCGTTTTTCACGATCAGATAATCGCTCAATTCCCAGTCCCTTGTCCGAAGCGTGCCGATCTCATCGAAGGAAACGTATTGGATCGCGTCGAGGGGAATGACTTTTTTACGCCAGAATTTATGCAAAACAAGCGTTTCGCCCTCCTTGGTTATGGCCGTTTTCGGCGTGAACAGAAAACAAAAAAAGAAAAACACCAGGCACACGATGATGAAGGTGAAAATCCAAAATTTAAGCCCATATCGCCGCGCCGGTATAAGGGCGCAATCACGGCAAAATACACGATCGACAAAATCACGACGAACGGTGCGACGAAACGCATAAACTTTTTATACCGCAGAGCGATAACCTGCGGTTTTTCGCAGATTCTCTTCTTTTTATTCATACTGTTAAGTATAAGAAAAAAGGGGAGGATTGTCAATAAAAAAATTCCGCGCGGGTAAAATTACCGCCCATCCGTTACGCCGCAGAAAATACAAAAAAAATTTTATAAATTTTGCATAAAACGCTTGACAACGATCTATAATAGATGTAAAATTATCTCGAAAGTTGGCACTTGAGGCGTTAGAGTGCTGACACGAAAAACGGCTAAGTGCTAACGAGGCGCGGTATGAAATTATCGGACAGAAAAAAGAAAATATTGCAGATCGTGGTGGATGAATATATCACGAACGCGCAGCCTGTGTCCAGCAAGAATATCGCGCAGAATTATATGCAGGATGTGAGTTCGGCAACGGTGAGGAGCGAACTCAACGCCCTGGAAGAGATGGGGTATTTGTCCCAACTTCACACATCGAGCGGCAGAGTGCCGTCCATCGAAGCGTATAAACTTTATGTATCGGAACTGATGGACAAAGGCAAACTGACGGGGAAAGAACTTTCGCAGATCAAGTCTGCGTTTGCGCGGCAGAGCGGCAACATGGAAGAGGTTGTGAGAAATGCGGCGAAGGTGATTTCGGAGCTGACCGACTATACCTCGATTGCGGTTGCCGCGCACGACGAGGACGACGTCATCGAAAAGATCAGCATTTTCCCCTTTAAGGAAGACAGGGCGCTGCTTCTCGTCGTTACGGACAGGGCGCTCATCCGGGATAAGTTCATCGCGATCCCGCCGGATATGACGGAAGAGCAACTGGAAAGCGCAAACCGGCTGGTGAACAGAACGTTCAAAGGCAAGCGGCTGGGCGAAGTGATGGAAGCGTCTTTGGCGGCGGAAGAGCAGTTTGCAAGTTACAAAGCGATCTTCGACCGCGTGATCGACGCGATCTCCGATTACGTCAACGACAAGAGCGGCAGCGTGGTGATGGCGGGGGAAGATAAAATCCTCAATCATCCCGAATATGCGGAAGTCGATAAAATGAAGAATTTTTTATCGGTAGTCACGAGTCGGGACAAGATCGCGAATATGCTTTCGGATGACAACGACATCGAGATCAGCATCAAGATCGGCGGCGAGGACAAAAACATTCCGGACGATTGTTCGCTGGTGACGGCGACCTACTCGGCGGGAAACGTGAAGCTCGGTACGTACGGGGTGATCGGTCCGCTGAGAATGGATTATCAGAAAGTGGTATCCGTGCTGGAAGGCGTCGGGAAAATTTTGGAGGATATGGTCAATAAAAAGTAGACCGCAAAAGTCATGAAAGAAGAAAAAGAAAAAAAGGAAAAGGCGGCGGAGCAGACGGAAGTGAAAGACGATACGTCGAAACTTCTGAAAGAGGCGGAAGAAAAAATAGCCGCGCTGGAAAAGGAAAACGAGGAGATCAAGGCGGCGGATAAAACGGCGGAGTACAAGGATAAATGGATGCGTTCCGTCGCGGAGTTCGACAATTATAAAAAGCGCAACGCAAACCTGTATAAGGATGCATACAATGACGGAAAGAAAGAAATTCTGACCAAAGTATTCGTGGTGGGCGACACGCTGGAACGGGCGCTTTCCATGGAACTCGACGAAAAGACGAAGGAAGGCGTGGCGATGATCCTGAGAAGTTTCGAAGAGATGCTCAAAAGCCAGAACGTTACGGAGATCAACCCCGTCGGGGAAAAGTTCGACCCCAACGAATGTGAAGCGGTCATGCAGGCGCCCGCAGAAGAGGGGGAGGAGGCGGAGATCGTGAAAACGGTCTTCCAGAAAGGCTATAAATTAGGCGATAAAATCGTACGTTACGCAAAAGTAAGCGTTACGGTAAAATAAAAAAACGATCGGCGCAAGCCGAAATACTTGATAAAAAGGAGCATAAAGATTATGGGAAAGACAATCGGTATTGATTTGGGAACGACAAATTCGTGCGTAGCCGTTATGGAAAACGGCGAGCCGGTAGTGATAACGAATGCGGAAGGCAACAGAACCACGCCTTCTGTGGTCGGATTTCAGAAGGACGGTGAACGTCTTGTCGGACAGGTAGCGAAAAGACAGGCGGTGGCGAACGCCGACAGAACGGTGACGTCGATCAAACGGCATATGGGTTCGGATTACAGAGTGCATATCGACGATAAATCGTACAGCCCGCAGGAAATTTCCGCGATGATCTTAAGCAAACTGAAGAAAGATGCGGAAAGTTATCTCGGCGGACCGGTAACCGACGCGGTCATCACCTGCCCGGCATACTTTACGGACAGTCAGCGTCAGGCGACGAAGGACGCCGGTAAGATCGCCGGACTCAACGTTCTGAGAATCATCAACGAACCGACGGCGGCGGCGCTTTCCTACGGACTCGATAAGGAAGGCAAGACGCAGAAAGTCATCATTTACGACTTGGGCGGCGGTACATTCGACGTATCGATCATGGAGATCGGTGACGGCGTGTTTGAAGTTCTCGCAACCAACGGCAACAATATGCTGGGCGGCGACGATTTCGATAAGCGCGTCATCGATTATCTCGTAGCGGAATTTAAGGCGAAAGAGGGCATCGACCTTTCGGGCGACAAACTCGCAATGCAGAGATTGAAAGAGGCTGCGGAAAAGGCGAAGATCGAACTTTCCGGCGTGACGAAGACGAACATCAATCTGCCGTTTATCACGGCGGACGCGACGGGTCCGAAACACCTCGACGTAGATCTTACCCGTCAGAAATTCGACGCATTGACCGCAGATCTGGTGGAAGCGACGCTCGAACCGCTGCGTAAGGCGATGGCGGATGCGAAACTGAGCTATTCGGATATCGAAAAGGTCATCCTCGTCGGCGGATCCACGAGAATTCCCGCCGTACAGGAAGAAGTGCGGAAAGTCACGGGCAAAGAACCCTTCAAGGGCATCAACCCCGATGAATGTGTGGCGATCGGCGCGGCGATTCAGGGCGGCGTTTTAAGCGGCGAAGTGAAAGACGTGCTGCTTCTCGACGTAATGCCTCTGTCGCTGGGGATCGAAACGCTGGGCGGCGTGACGACCAAACTCATCGAGAGAAATACGACCATCCCGGTGAAGAAATCGCAGGTATTCTCCACGGCGGCGGACAATCAGACGCAGGTGGATATCCATATTCTGCAAGGCGAACGTGAATTTGCCAAAGACAACAAGACGCTCGGCAGATTTGAATTGACGGGGATCGCTCCCGCGCCGCGCGGCGTGCCGCAGATCGAAGTTACCTTCGACGTGGACGCCAACGGTATCGTGAACGTTTCGGCGAAGGACCTCGGTACGGGGAAATCGCAGAACATCACCATCACCTCCTCGACCAATCTTTCCGAAGCGGACATCGATAAAGCGGTGAAGGAAGCGCAGCAGTACGAAGCGGAAGATAAGAAACGGAAAGAGGCGGTGGAAAACCACAACAAGCTCGACGGGTTGATCTTCACCATCGAAAAGACGCTGAAGGATTCCGGCGATAAACTTTCGGCGGAAGACAAGGCGACGGTGGAAGAAGCGGTGAAGAAGGCAAAGGAAGAGCTGGAGAGCAACGATAACGACCGTATGGTGAGGGCGACGGAAGAACTGTCGAACTCCACGCAGGCGATTTTCGCAAAACTGTATCAGCAGGCGCAGGGCGCGCAAGGCGCGCAGGGTGCCCCGGATGACGGCGATACCGAATTCCATCAGGGCGGCGAAAACTGATACGGCGGCAAACATCTTAAAAAGGGAAACGGCATATCGAAAGGCGGAATACCGCCTTTCGGTATTTGCGTAAAAAGGGAAATATGGCAAAAAATTATTACGAAATATTAGGAGTTTCCAAAACGGCAAGCCAGGACGAGATCAAGAGCGCGTACAGAAAGCTCGTGAAGCAGTACCATCCCGATCTGCATCCCAACGATGCCGCGTGTGCGGAAAAGTTCAAGGAAATCAACGAAGCCAATGAAGTGCTTTCCGACGAAAAGCGCAGAAAACAGTACGATTTTGAATTGGAACACCCGAACATGGGCGGATTCGGCGGTTTTTCCGGCGGAGGAAGCGGCGGTTTTTCCGGTAGCGGATTTTCCGGATTCGGCGGATTCGAAGATATCTTCGGAGATATTTTCAGCGGGTTCGGCGGCAGCAGTACGCGGGCGCAGACAAAGACGCAGGGCGAAGACATCACGGTGGAGGTGCGGCTCAGCTTTCTCGACGCGGCAAAGGGATGCCGCAAGGAGATCAATTATACGAGAAACGAACCCTGTTCCGCTTGTAAAGGTACGGGCGCGAAGAACGGTACGGCGTATAAAACCTGCGAAAAGTGCGGCGGCACGGGACAGGTCAAGTATGTGAGCAACAGCGGAATTTTCCGTTCGGTGAACGTACGCGCCTGCGACGAATGTCACGGCACGGGGAAAAAGATTCTGGAAAGCTGTCCCATCTGTAAAGGAAAGGGATATACGCGCGCCAATACGAAAGTGGTTCTCGATATTCCCGCCGGTGCGGATACCGGCAGTTATATCCGCAAGCGCGGGTACGGTGAAGCGAGCGCGAACGGCGGACCTGCGGGCGATCTGATCGTCCTTTTCAAAGTGGAAGAAAGCAAGATCTTTACGAGAAAGAATTTCGATCTTTACGTAGAACTTCCGATTTCTTTCAAGACGGCGGCGCTCGGCGGCAAGGTGCTTGTGCCGACCATCGACGACACGATTTCCTATACGATTCCGGAAGGGACGCAGAACGGAAAGGTGTTCTGTATCCGCGGCAAAGGCATTGCGAGCACGAGAAGAACGGGGGATCTGTATCTCGTCGTAAACGTGGACGTGCCGGGCAAGCTGACGCGTGAGCAGAAGAAAGCCATTGAGGATTTCGACGGCAGGATCGACGTGAAACAGTGCGACAAAATGCGCCGTTACAAGGAAAACATGGAAGCGATGTACGGCAAGACGCCTTATTGACGGATTGCGCAAAGGAAAACGAACGAGCTATGCGCGGAACGTTTTTGGAAGACGGACGCGCACGGCTCTTTGCTTTAAATGAAAGGTGACAGAATGAAATATACGGAGATAACGGTGTACACCACTACGCTCGGAAGCGAACTTGTGAGCGATGTGTTCTGGAAATATACCGAGGAAGGCGTAGCGATCTCGGACGTCAACGACGTTATCGCCCTCTCGCGGGAAAAAAGAGGAACATGGGATTACATAGAGGAAAATCTTCTCGCACCGGCGCCGGTGCTGTGTAAGGGGTACGTCCCCGCGGAGGACGGCGAGACGGTGAAAAAGATCGAAGAGGAACTGCGCGCGCTTAAAGCGACGGCTTCCGTCGATGTCGGGACGCTGGAAGTGAGTAAGCGCGAGGTGGACGGCGACGCGTGGGTGGAGATCTGGAAAGAGCATTTCCGCCCCTTCCGCATCGGCAAAGCGGTCGTTTGCCCCGCGTGGGTCGAGTATGTGCCGAAAGCGGGGGAAACGGTGGTGAAGATCGATTCCTTCATGGCGTTCGGGACGGGCGAGCATGAAACGACGGCGATGTGCATGGAGCTTTTGCAGAAATATATCCGCAAGGACGGCACCGTCATCGACGTAGGCTGCGGCAGCGGGATTTTAGGGATCACGGCGTCACTGCTCGGCGCAAAGGACGTGTTGATGACCGATATCGACGAGTGTGCCGTGACGGCGGCACGGAAAAACGCGGAACTCAACGGCGTGAAAAATTGCCGTGCGGAACTGAAGAACCTTCTCGACGACGAACATTGTAAAGGCGATCTCATTCTCGCCAACATCATGGCGGAGATCCTCGTCGGTTTTTCGGGCAGTATAGGCAAAAACGTAACGGAAGGGGGCACCGTCATTTTGAGCGGGATCCTCAGGGAAAAAGAAGCCTTTGTGAAGAACGCTTATGAAAAAGCCGGATTTCGGGAACGGGAGACGTTGCGCCGCGGAGAATGGGTGGCAATGGCGATGACAAGATGAACGAAAGAAGATTTTTTGTCAAAAACGTGGAGGAAACGACCGTCGTTTCCGGAGAGGAATTCCGTCACGCCGTCAGCGTGCTGCGAATCGGAAAGGGCGACGAAGTCGTGTTGTGCGACAATACGCGCACGGAATATCCCGGCACCGTGCTTGCGGTGGATAAAGCGTCCTTCACGGTGCGCGTGAACGGAAAAAGGGAAAACGAAAAGGAAGCGACGGCAGACGTCACGCTTTTGTGCGGGTATCTCAAAGGCGACAAAACGGAGTATTCCGTGCAGAAAGCCGTGGAACTCGGCGCGCGGCGGATCATCGTGTTCCGCTCGGAACACTGTGCGGCATACATGAACGAAAATAAGTTGGCAAGACTCAACAAAGTTTCCGTCGAAGCCGCCAAACAGTGCGGAAGAAGCATTGCGCCGCAGGTGGAGTACTTCGGCGATTTCGCCGCCGCGCTGGCGGCGACGGATGCAAAAAACAAGCTCTTCGCCTGCGAATTTGCAACCGAAACGACTTTTGATCTTCACGCGTTACGCGGTTCGACGGCGGTCGTGATCGGTCCCGAAGGCGGATTTTCCGAAAAGGAAGCGCGTCTGGCAGCGGCGGCGGGTTATGCCACAATCAGCCTCGGAAAACGCATTCTCCGCGCCGATACGGCGGCGGTGACCATGCTGTCCGTCGTGATGTGGGAACTGGGAGAACTGCAATGAAAATCTGCGTATTTACACTCGGTTGCAAAGTCAATGCTTCGGAAAGCGAATCTCTGATCCGCGGGCTTACGGAAACGGGATACGAGGTCACGGAGAAGTTGGAAAAGGCCGATCTGTATCTCGTGAATACCTGCGCCGTCACGGCGGAAGCGGAAAAAAAATCCCGCCAGACGGCGGCAAGAATCCGCGCGCTCAATCCGTCGGCGGAAATCATCTATACCGGTTGCGCCTGCCAGAAAGATCCCGCCGCCTTTTCCGCAAAGGAGAACGTACGGCTGGTGACCGGCACGTTCGATAAAGGAAAGATTCTCGGGATGCTGGAGGAAAGAGGCGTTCGGATCGCGCCGGAAGAAAGGGAGTTTGAAGAAATGCTTCCCCCCGAAACCGAACGGGCGCGGCAGTACATCAAGATCCAGGACGGATGCGACAATTTTTGTTCGTATTGTATCATTCCGTATCTGCGCGGGCGCTCACGTTCGCGCAAAAAGGAAAACGTAAAAAGGGAGATCGACGGTGCGAAGTGCGCGGAAGTCGTTTTAAACGGCATCGATCTTTCGGCGTATCGGGACGGCGATACCGACCTTGCGGGCTTGATGCGCTATCTTGCCGATACCGAAAAGCGCGTGCGGCTCGGTTCGCTGGAGGTGCGCGTCGTCACGGAAGAGCTTCTTTCGGCTTTATCCCGAATGAAAAATTTTGCACAGCATTTTCATCTTTCGTTGCAGTCGGGTTCGGACGCGGTGCTGAAAGCGATGAACCGGCACTATACGGCGGCGGAGTTTCTGGAAAAAGTCGCGCTTATCAGGAAATATTTTCCGTATGCCGGCATCACAACCGATCTCATTGCGGGTTTCCCCGCGGAAACGGAGACGGATTTTCAACAGACGCTTTCCGCTGCGGAAAAAGCCGCTTTTTCCGACATTCATTGCTTTCCCTATTCGCCGCGCAGCGGCACGAAGGCATTTGCCATGAAGGATTTGCCTGCCGCGGTCAAAAAGGAAAGATTAGAACGTCTGCTCGCCGTGAAAAATTCTTGCCGGAACGCTTTTGTCGCGCGCAATTACAATCATGAAGAAAAAGCCGTAATTGAAGAGGTCTCGGACGGATATTTTGTCGGCTATACCGGAAATTATTTACGCGTTTATCTCGAAAAAGGGTTGCCTTACAGGGAAATCGGCGTTATAATAAAAGAAAAATTCCGCGACGGCGTTCGCGCGGAAAGCAAGGGAGAATAGTGTATGGACGATTGTATTTTCTGTAAGATCCGCAAGGGAGAGATCCCTTCCGAAAAGGTGTATGAAGACGATAAGATGATGATCATTAAGGATATCGATCCGAAAGCGAAAAATCATTTTCTCTGTATTCCGAAAAATCATTTTAAACTGCTTTCGCAGATGACGGAGGATGATGAAATTCAACTTAAGCACTGCCTGAAAACCATTCCGAAACTCGAAAAGGAACTCGGACTCGAGGGCGGCTACCGGCTTGTGATCAATCAGGGCGATAATGCCGGACAAAGCGTATTTCACCTGCATATTCATATTCTTTCGGGGCAGAAGATGGGCTGGACGCCGGCGTAAAAGATTTTGTAAAACCGCTTTAAAATCGTTGACTTTTTTTCGGATGTTTGATATATTAAATACGCTGAAAGCAAATAAACGCCATCGGGCAAAGGAGGGTTTGGAATGTCTACGGTTCGCGTGGGTGAAAACGAAAATATCGACAGCGCGCTGAGAAGATTCAAAAGAAAATGTTCTCGCGACGGAATCATCGGCGATTTGCGCCGCAAGGAGCATTATGAAAAGCCTTCCGTAAGAAGAAAGAAAAAGTCGGAAGCGGCGAGAAAAAGAAACATCAAAGGATAAAAAAAACCTGCTGTATATTACGGCAGGTATTTTTTTTGCAGTTGCGAAAAATAAAGGAATTTGTCGAAAGAGGAACAAAATTTATGGCGAATGATGTAAAAAGTTTCAAGCAATACGCAAAAGAAGCAAAACAGCGCATGAAATCCGGATTCTGGCGGGAATATCGCGAAAAATTGGAAAAAGAAACCGCACTCGCGGAACAGGCCGGAGTTGCGCCGTCGAGATTTATCGAATATTATATGAAAAAAACCGAAAGAGCGCTGCGGTTCGACTGTTCCAAAGAGGACGCTTTCTACGAAAAAGTAAAAAAGATTCTCGACGAAGAGGGGGAAGTGACGGATGTGATCGGCAGATTGACCGATAAAGCCGAATTTGATGCGCTTTCTTATGAACAGAAACAACGTTATACGCTGGAACTTTCCGAGCATTACCGCCACGCGCTGGAACGGTACGCTGCGGAAAAAGAATTTGAAACGTTTCGGAAAACATAAAAAGAAAAAGCCGTGTTTACGGCTTTTTCGTGTTATTTTGCTTCCCGGTTGAATCCCAGGCTGATCAGAAGCGCGGTATCGACTTTGCGCATAAAAGTAGGGGATAATTCGCCGATTCGTTCTTTCAGACGACGTTTATCCAGTGTGCGGATCTGTTCAAGCAGAACTACGGAGTCGCGGGCGAGTCCGAAATCCGCTGCCGTCAGTTCGATATGTGTAGGCAGTTTCGCCTTGTTGATTTTACTCGTAACCGCGGCGGCGATCACCGTCGGCGAATATTTATTGCCGATATCGTTCTGTACAATCAGAATCGGGCGAATTCCGCCTTGTTCGCTGCCGACAACGGGGCTCAGATCCGCATAGTAAAGTTCTCCACGTTTAATCATAGCATCTCCCAAACGCTTGTTTACCCCTTATTACAGAATATGTAAAAGATCGTCGAGGGGTTAATTCAATTATTGCCTCAAATCGCGGTTTTATACATTGAAACGCTTTACAACCCCGGGTTTTTAGTGTACAATAAAAATAATCGATCGATAAGGAAATACGAATGAAAATATTATTTCAGGGCGACAGCATTACCGATTGCGGCAGGGATAGAAGCGATTGTCATAATCTTTCCGGATATTCCGCAATGGTTGCTGCGGCATTAGGCGGCGGGCATGAATATATAAATCTCGGCATCAGCGGAAATCGCAGCCGGGATATATTAGACCGGTATGAAAGCGATATTAAAGCCGTAGCTCCCGACATCATGACGTTGCTGATCGGAATCAACGACGTATGGCGGCGTTACGACAGCAATCAGTATACCTCGCCGGCAAAGTTTGAAGCCACACTTCGCGAGTTGTTCACGCGCTTTAAAAAAGATCTGCCGAAGGCGAAGCTGATCGTGATGGAACCGTTTACCGTGCCCGTTGCGGATAAAATGCACTGGCGGCGAGATCTGATGGAGTTCATCGACGTCGTGCGCGCTTTGTCCGTGGAATATGCCGACGGATTTATTCCGCTGGACGGAATTTTCGCCAAAGCGGCGATGACCGTTCCTTATGCGGCGCTTTCCGCAGACGGCGTACATCCCGATGCGGAGGGACAGAAGCTGATCGCTTCCGTTCTCGCGGAGGAGATCAGAAGATTTTTGTAAAAAACACTTTGTCGTTCGTGCGACAGGGCAGAAATAAGGCGTCCGTAAGAAACGGCTGCTTCGTAGCGAACCGCCGTATCGGAAAAGATGCCGTATGCTTCCGTAGTTAAATGGATATAACAGCCCCCTCCTAAGGGGCCGTTGTGGGTTCGATTCCCGCCGGGAGTACCAAGCGGTACCCAACTGAACCCGTAAAAAGGTTTAGTCGGGTGCTTTTTTTATACTTTTAATTTTATTTTGACACGATACTCTGTCGGTTTCGATTTAGATATGCGTGTCAACGATATAACGCTTTTCACACTGATAAAAGCAAAAGCCCCGATGATTTTCATCATCGGGGCTTTTCTTATTTGTAAAATGAAAGTCCATTTGGGATGAATCATTGCTCAATTACGGATATACTGATATTGTCAACCGAGCAGCAACAAAATACGTAAATTTAATTGAAAAGCAATATGCGATAACAGGCGAACTGAATCTGAAATTGAAACTTGCCGGGCATACCTTTTATCGGTTCCCGTATTTGGAATTTACCCGCATTGCGTTGAGTATGGCGAGTACGGCGACGCCGACATCGCCAAAGACCGCAACCCACATATTCGTGATCCCGAACGCCGAAAGAATGAGAATCGCCGCTTTTACCGCGATGGAAAAAACGATGTTCTGCATAACGATCGCCATGGTTTTTCTTGTAATGCGTTTTGCAAGAGAAATTCCCCTTAAGTCATCTTTCATCAGAACGATATCGCTTGCTTCGATTGCCGCATCGCTGCCCACGCCGCCCATTGCAATGCCGACGTCCGAACGCATCAGCACGGGCGCGTCGTTGATGCCGTCGCCCACAAAACACAGCACGTCGTCTTTGTTTTTACTGGAAAGCAGATTTTCAACTTCTTCGACCTTGTTTTGGGGAAGCAGAGAAGCCTTATAACCCGTCATTCCGATTTCGTCGGCAACGCTTTCGGCGATTTTTTGATTATCGCCCGTCAGCATGATCGTTTTGCAACCCATGCCGTTCAGTTCGCCGATCACTTGCTTCGTTTCGGATTTGATCTCGTCGGCAATCAGGATGCATCCGACATACTGTCCGTTTCTCGCCACGTAAACGACGGTACCGACGTCCGCGGGAACCGAATATTCAATGCCGTACGCTTTCATCAGTTTTTCGTTGCCGCAATAAATTCTGTCGCTCTCTTTTTCGGCGATAATGCCTTCTCCGGGAAGATTGGTCAGCGTGTAGCCGCCTTCCGTTTTTTTGTTGTAGCGCGAGACGATCGAGCGGGCAATGGGGTGATCGGAATCCTTTTCGGCAATGGCGGCAAGGCGCAGAATTTCTTCCGATTTTTCTTCGGGAAGGACCTCTGTAACGGCAAAGTTGCCCTTTGTTAAAGTCCCCGTCTTGTCAAATACAAAGATGTTGGCTTTGCCGAACTTTTCAAGATAATTGGAGCCCTTGATCAGGATGCCGTATCTCGAAGCCGCGCCGATCCCCGCAAAGAAGGAGAGGGGAATGGAGATGACGAGCGCACAGGGACAGGAAACAACGAGAAAACTCAGCGCCCTGTAGATCCACGTCGACCAGTCGGCGGTGATCGCGCCGGGTATCACCGCCAAAAGAAGTGCGACTGCACATACAATCGGCGTATAATATCGGGCAAACTTCGTTATGAAGTTCTCCGCTTTGGACTTCTGCGAGGAAGCATTCTCCACGAGTTCGAGTATCTTGGAAACCGTAGAATCGTAAAATTCCTTATTGACTTTGACTTCAAGCTGGGAAGTGAGGTTTACGCAACCGCTGAGAACCTCGTCGCCGGTTTCCGCATTGCGGGGCAGACTTTCGCCCGTCAGCGCTTTGGTGTCGATGCTGGAAACACCCTTTGTAATCACGCCGTCAAGGGGAATCTTTTCGCCGGGGTTGATCAGAAT
Source organism: uncultured Clostridia bacterium (assembly GCA_944367565.1). Taxonomy (GTDB): domain Bacteria; phylum Bacillota; class Clostridia; order Christensenellales; family Borkfalkiaceae; genus UMGS775. The sequence continues at coordinate 4,256 of CALVWR010000013.1, read as the reverse complement.
CGTATCGCCGATTTTCACTTCGGAAGGATCCGCTTTTTCCACGGTACCGTCGGCGCGGAGGATGTTCGCAGAATCGGGACGTATATCCATCAGCGCCGCAATCGATTTTCTTGACCTTCCCGTGGCATAACTTTGAAACCATTCGCCCACCTGATAGAATAAAAGCACGGCGCACGCTTCGTCAAAGCCTTCGATTTCCAATCCTGTAACGCCGCGGTATATCGCAAGCGCAAACGCACCCAATGTCGCCACACACATCAGAAAGTTTTCGTCAAATACCTGCCCGTGCGCGATGTTGCGTATCGCCTTCCAAAGCACGTCGTACCCGATCAAAAGATAGACCGCGAGATATAAACAGAAGGGGAGCAGCCATGCGGCGGATCCTGCATAAACGTTGGCAAGGCCAACGATCTTATCTGTGATGAAAATTGCCAAAAATAACCCCAACGCCAAAAGAATGCGTATCAGATTTTTCCTGTCTTTCCGCGATAAACTAAAATTTTTCATGGCATTATTCTCCCCGTCAGAACAAAAGTCGGTTTTGCAAATGCTCTTTTTTCAGCGTACGATCTTGCAGTCGGGCTCAACTTTCCTGCACGTTTTTGCCACGTGATGCATAATTTCGTCAAATTTTTCGTCGTCCGCCTCAATGGTCATCTTCTGCGCGATAAAACTGATGTTGACGGACTGCACTCCGTCAATTTTCTCGATCAAGCGTTCCATCTTTGCAGCGCAGTTTGCGCAATCCAGATCTTCCAGTTTAAAAACCTTTTTCATCATGAATATCCTCCGTGTATTTTTCCTCGTGAAATCCGTTTTTCCAATCGTTATCATATAAATTGAATAATTGTTTTTTTGAGTAATTATTCAAATATAGAACTTAAAAAACAGGGCAAAAGCCCGTATTTTAAATTTATTTTCCTTCGTTTACGTGGGTGAGACCGTATTCCAGAATTTTGGTAACATGGTCGTCATCCAGCGAATACTTAACTTCCTTACCCTCTTTTTTACCTTTTACAAGTTTAGAAGACCGAAGAACGCGCAGCTGGTGGCTGACGGCAGAGTCGCTCATATCCAACGTTTCCGCCAGTTCACCCACATACATATCGTGAATTTGCAAACAGCTGAGTATTTTGATCCTTGTCGGGTCGCCGAACATTTTAAACAGATTGGAAAGTTCGTAAAGCACTTCATCTTCGGGAAGTTTTCCACAGAGAATGTGTTTTTTATCGTTATTCGCCATGTCGTCAACCTCCTTTTATTTGAATACTTCTTCAAATGTTCAATTTTAGTATATGCAATCGTCTTGTTTTTGTCAACTGTTTGAATCAAAAATTTAATTTTTTTTGTCATGGCAGAGGAATCCGGATAAAAAAGCGTTTTTTCTGCGTTTTCGGATGATCTGGAAAAGCGAAAGGGGGAGCGGGTGAAGTCAGATCGAAGGATAAAGAGGCATATTTTCAATGCCGCCGCGAAGCGAAAGCAAAGAATAACGGTTTTATCTTCTCACGTTTCTGCGATCGGCGTATTTGGGCAGAGCGTTGCCGTCGAACGGAGAAGAGGGGAGGGATGTTTTCATCTGAGAAAGCCGATCATCCGGCAAAGTGAATTTGAAAGTGCAAAGGAATTAACCCCGCCGCGGATCCCGATGTATGCGTCCGCGGATCCCGATGTATCTGTCCATTTCCGCATACGGATACGACGGAGAATGCAGAATCTTTTTATAAAAAACAAAAACGGAACTTGGATTTTCTTACAAGTTCCGTTTTTGTCTGATGTTGGTAGAGACAGTAGGACTCGAACCTACGACCTCCTGCATGTGAAGCAGGCGCTCTAACCGACTGAGCTATGCCTCCGTGAGCAATATCTATTATGCACTTTTTAAAAAATTTTGTCAAATAAATTTTAATGTTTTTTCATGAAAACGGTTGACTATTTTTTGAAGTCGTAGTAAAATAACAATGCTACCGAACGGGGATATGGCTCAGTTGGTAGAGCGATGCGTTCGCAACGCATAGGCCAGGGGTTCGAATCCCCTTATCTCCACCACAGGGACACACGCAAAAGGAGCGTATAAAACTCCGCCGCGTGTGTCTTTTTCTATGCAAAATAGGGGTAAATTACCGCTTTTGTGGCAGTTTACCCTTTTTGTTGTTTCTTCGCTCATCGCCGTAGGGATTTGTTCTTCACCCACTTTGGAAAATCGTAAACCTTTGACGATTGCACAAAAAGGATTTTTGCACGATAAGGAGCGTATGATTCTCGCTCATTGCAACCTATAAACTTTCCATTAAGGTTCGATTTGAAATTTTTAGGAATTCTAAGTTTGTAAATATAATAGCAGTTGAAAAATTTAGAAATTTATGCTATAATATTAAAAAAGTAAGCGAGGTGCATTTATGAAATCACCGAAGAATAAAACAATTGATTTTTCAGTTGAAGATGGAAAACCTTTTCTTGATAGATGCATCACAGTTACTTCTAAGCTGTCAATCGAGGAATTGTTAGATAGAACAATTCTTGGAGACTCGCTACAAGTTTTAGAATTTCTTCCTCAACAAAGCATTGATTTACTCATTGCTGACCCTTGTTATAATTTAGATAAAAATTTTCACGGAATGAAGTTTTCAAAACTTAACGAAACTGATTATGTTAAGTATACCGAAAGTTGGATAAAAAAAGTCCTTCCATTGTTAAAACCTACCGCTTCTATTTATGTTTGTTGTGATTGGCAATCAAGTTTGCTGATAGGCAGTGTGCTAAATCAGTATTTTAATGTTGTTAATAGAATTACGTGGCAAAGAGAAAAAGGACGCGGCGCACTAACAAATTGGAAAAATGCTATGGAAGATATTTGGTTTGCTACAGTATCTAAAAAATATACTTTCAATGTAAACGATGTAATGTGTAGACGTAAAGTCATTGCACCATATAAAGTTGACGGAAAACCTAAAGATTGGGAAGAAACATCAGAAGGAAACTATAGGAACACATATCCGTCAAATTTCTGGGATGATATATCCATTCCCTACTGGTCTATGCCTGAAAACACTGCTCACCCGACTCAAAAACCCGAAAAATTATTGGCAAAGTTGATATTGGCAAGTAGTAATACTGACGACATCATATTAGACCCCTTCCTCGGCTCAGGCACAACATCTGTTGTCGCAAAAAAGTTAGGGCGTCATTATATTGGTGTTGAGCAGAATCCATTATATTGCGCTTGGGCTGAATATAGATTAGAACAAGCAGAACACGACAAAACCATACAAGGGTATACAAATGGCGTTTTTTGGGAGCGCAATACACTTTCAGCACAACACAAGGAGACTAAATAATGATAAGTACAAAAATATTTGAACCAGAAATATTGAACACAATTCAAAATAATTTGTTAAATTTATTGAATTCCTGTCCTGATATGGATAACGCTCATATAGTTAATAGCCCTCGTGCCGTAGGTGACACTGTTCAAGAGATTTTAGGAGATAAAATGATTGAGTGTTTTCCTAAGGGGTTAATCAAAAATTTCAATGATAGTTTTGCTCGCAGGTCTATGGCGGATGTTGCATTCATGGATTATGAGGATAATTATTTTGTGGTAGATATTAAAACGCATAATCGCGACACAGATTTTAACATGCCTAATCTCACATCAGTGGAAAGATTATCACGGCTCTATGAAGATGATAAAAACTATTTTGTCATTCTTTTGGCAGAGTATAAAGTAATAAATGGAAAAATCGTTTTTGACATGGTAAGATTAGTTCCAATTGAACATTTAATGTGGAATTGTTTGACAATTGGAGCCCTAGGTTGGGGACAGGTTCAAATAGCAAATGCAAGGATTGTAAATATTGAAAGAAATCAAACTCGAAAAGAATGGATGTTGAAATTATGTGATGTAATGGATATTTTCTATCCCAAAGAAATAAGTAAGATCGAAAAACGCCTTACATATTTTGAAAAAGTTCGAAAATTTTGGGAGAACAAACAATAGTTTTTATATGTTTAGGGTTCAAATCCCCGTGGACGCCTGCACCCTTTAAGGCTTAAAAAGACGCTCCTTTTTGTTCGTCATTGACATACGAAACCTAAAACGAACCACTTTAAGTGCAAGTCGTTTTAGGTTTTTTCTTTTTCTGTCAGCTTGACACAATGCCTTTTGGGCGCAGCCGAGCCGCTCGTTTATTCAAGCACCCGCCACAGTGCCAAATTTACTTTTGACTACGTTGTTTGCTTGAAATTCATCGATG
>CALVWR010000012.1 GCA_944367565.1 uncultured Clostridia bacterium | reverse complement strand
TGCTACTGTGGCTCAGTCGGTAGAGCAGCTGATTCGTAATCAGCAGGTCGGCGGTTCGAGTCCGCCCAGTAGCTCCACAAAAACGGGTGTATATCGAGCATCCGTTTTTTTTGTTTCACTCTCATGATTTTGCGCTTTAAGCGCATTTTGAATTGTGGTACAGAAATTCCGCCCGAAAAAGGCGTGTACCGCAGTTTATAAAGACGAAAGTCCGAGTCTGCCCGGCAGCTCCGCGGCGATACGCCCGCAACCTGAATTGAATTCAGGTTGCGGGCGTTTTTCGTATAAAGAGTCATGCGGAAAGGTGGAAGCGGGGGCGGCGGAAAAGAAAAAATTTAACGATTGTTCAGATGCGAAAGGCTGACGCCGTTCCGATAATCGCTCGGCGTTTGTCTTTTATTGTATTGAAAGAATTTAATGAGGGCGTTATCGCTTTCAAAGCCGCAAAGTTCTGCGATTTCCTTGACGGAAAGAGAGGTGGACAAAAGGAGCTTGCAGATATGATCGAGGCGCACGCGAATCAAGTATTTTTTCAGGGAAAGTCCGCAGTTTTTTATAAACACCTTGGAAAGATAATCGGGATTATAATGAAATTTTTGTGCGATTGTAACGACGGAAAGCGGCGTATTGCCGTGAATGCGGATAAATTCCGAAACATCGTTGAACAGTTTGCTTTTTACGGTGCGACAGCTGAGCTGTTGCAGCAAAAACGTGAGCAGCTTACATTCGATGAGATCGTTTTCTCCGGGAAGCGAAGCGAGGTGGTTGAGTTCTTTGAAAAAGACCACGGCGGAGGAAAAATCCGACGGGCGAAAACGGCTCAGCCCGATCCGATCGAAGCCGTCCGCGTAGAAATGCAGCCAGAAAAAGGAACAGAAGTCGCTTTTACGGAAACCCTGATGGAGGGTATTCGGTTGCAGGCAGAGGGCGTCGCCTTCTTGCAGGGCGTATTGGCGATCGGCTTCCTGAATAAAAACTTCGCCTTTCACGACGAAGATGAGTTCATATGTGGCGGTTGCGATTTTCGGATGAATCCAATCGGCGTCGCCGGTAAAAAGCCCCATATTCGAAAAACGGATCGAGGTAACCTCGTTGAGAGTGATCATGTCGGATTTTTACACCATTCCTCTGTTTTTAACATTGCCGAAAACGGCTGTAAACGATATAATAATAACATTGAAGGAGGAAAAAGGCAAGGATTATGAAAAATATTTCTTTTTGCGATGTTGAATTTGAGGGCGGATTTTGGAAGTCGAGATATGATTTGAATGCGGAAGTCAGTCTGCAGAGCGTATATAAGCGGTTTGAGGAGAGCGACCGATTCAACGGATTGCGGTTTAAAGAGGGGGCGAAAGTCGATCTGTTTTACGATTCGGACGTGGCGAAGTGGATCGAAGCGGTTTCGTATCTGATTGAAAAGAGAGGGGGATACGAAGAGGAGCAAAAGGTCATCGACGGACTTGCCGATGCGATGGAGAAGCACAGGTTGAAAAGCGGATACATCAACTCGTATTTTCTTCAGAAAGAACCGCAGAATCTTTTTACGCGGCGGCAGGATCACGAATTGTACTGTGCGGGGCATCTGATCGAAGCGGCGATCGCGTACAGGAAGGCGACGGGGAAAGAAAAGTTTTATCGGATTGTGTCGGATTATGTGGACTGTATCGAGCGGGCGTTTATTACGGAGAAGACCGCAAAGTTTACGACGTGCGGACATGAAGAGATCGAACTTGCGTTGTTAAAACTTTACGAATATACGTCGGAGCGGAAATATCTCGATATGGCGATGTTTTTTTTAAACGAACGCGGCACGAAAGAGGAAAGCGAATATGAATTTGTCAATGCAAAACACGATCAGAGTAACGCGCCGGTACGCGCGCTGAAAGAAGCGGAAGGGCACGCGGTGCGGGCGACCTATCTGTACACGGGCATGAGCGACGCGGCGTATCTGACGGGGGATCAGTCGCTGTTGACGGCGTGCAGAACGCTGTTTGACGATATTGTCGGAAAAAAGATGTACATTACGGGAGGCATCGGCTCCAGCCGCGTGGGAGAAGCGTTCACGGTGGCATACGATCTTCCCGATCTTGAAGCGTATTCGGAAAGCTGCGCGGCGATCGGACTCTTATTGTTTGCGCTTTCCATGCAGCGGCACGGGCGGAACGCAAGATACGGCGATGTGATCGAGCGGGTGATGTATAACAATCTGCTTTCCTCCACGTCGCTCAACGGCAGGGAATTTTTCTATGAAAATCCGCTGGAGATTCACCTTGCGTCTGTTGACAAACAGACGAGCATTGCGCCGCAGGCGCGTACGGCGCTGCCCATCGTGCATCGGCTGGAGGTCTTCGGCTGCTCCTGCTGTCCGCCGAATATCAACAGAATTTTTGCGCGGATCGGGGACGTATTTTTTTCGGAAGACGAAGAGGAACTTACGGTAAATCAGTTTGCGGATCTGACGATGAAAAACGAAAAGACGGAGCTTACGATGAAAGCGGACTTTGCGCGGGACGGCAAGGTGGAACTGAAGCTGAAGAACAACCGATATAAGAAGATCTTTATCAGGAAGCCGATCTGGTGCGAAGCGTGCGTGACGACGGGAAAGACGGAAGGGGATTACATCGTTTTCGAGGGGATTGGAGAGACATTTTCAACCGACATCGATTTCTGTATGAAACCGTATTTTGCGGAATGTAATCCGCAAGTCAGGGATAATTGCGGCAGGGTGGCGCTTTGTTACGGACCTACGGTATACTGTCTGGAGGGAGCGGATAATCCGTGGCCGCTCAACAGTCTGCGGGTGAAAACGGATTCGCGGATCGAAAAAGCGGTTCTTGCGGACGAAGGGCATTTTTACGCTCTGATTGCGGAAGGAATGAGGGATCTGCCCTTTGACGGATTATACCGCAAAGCGGAAGACAGGCGGGAAAAAGTGCAGTTGAAGTTCCGACCTTACTGGACGTTTGCAAACCGCGAAGTGTGCGATATGGCGGTGTGGATCCGTCGGGACTGAAAAAGAGAAGTGAAGCGGGAAAAAGGAGACGATCCCGCTTGACAAAGCACGAAGAATATGGTATATTTTTTAACGCGGACAGCAGAAATAGCGTAGAATTTCCGATTTTACGCTATTTTTTTGCGCCGAAAGTTTTCAGGTAGCTTTTCTGAGATAAAGACTCCGTAAGATGCAGAAAAAGGAGTTTTTCAATGGAACAAGCGGAAAAAAACCGGTTTTTAGGGGAAGAAAAGCTGACGAAACTGATGCTGAAATTTTCAATTCCCTGTATCCTGTCGCTGTTGATCAGCGCATTATATAACATTGTCGATCAGATATTTATCGGCAACAGCGAACTGAGCACCCTTGGCAATGCGGCGACGGGCGTGGTGTTTCCCGTGTTTGTGATTGCGCAGGCGTTTGCCTGGTGCTTCGGAGACGGCTGTGCGACGTACCTCAATATCTGCCAGGGAAAAAACAACACGGAGAATGCGCATAAAGCGATCGGCACGGGTGTGACGATGACGCTTTTCGCGGCGATCATCGTGATGGCGGTGCTGTATCCGCTGAAATATCCGGCGCTTACGTTGTTCGGCGCTTCGGAAAACACGTTGGAAATGGCGGCGGAATATCTGGATATCATCCTGGCGTTTTTGCCGGCATTCATGCTGATGAACATGATGACGTCCGTCATTCGGGCGGACGGAAGTCCCGGATGGGCGATGGCGTCGATGCTTGCGGGCGCCGTCGTCAATATCATCCTCGATCCTGTTTTTATATTCGCCTGCCGATGGGGCATGGCGGGGGCGGCGTGGGCGACCGTGATCGGACAGGTTGTTTCTTTAATCCTCTGTATCGTCTATTTCTGCCGCCCGAAAACGTTTCGTCTTACATGGAAGAGTTTTATCCCGCATTTCGGCGCGTTTCGGGAGGCTTTGCAACTCGGCATTTCATCGTTTATCACGCAGGTGACCATCGTCGTCATCGTACTTGTGAGCAACGTCATGCTGGCAAAATACGGCGCGCTGTCGCAGTACGGCGCGGATATTCCCATTGCGGTGGTCGGGATCGAAAGCAAGGTCTTTACCGTCGTCATCAACATCGTCGTGGGGATCGTTTTGGGTTGTCAGCCCGTAATCGGATATAATTACGGAGCGAAAAAGTACGCGCGGGTGAAAAAACTGTATTTTCTCATTTTGTTTTATACCGTGATTGTCGGTCTGGTTTCCACGTTGATTTTCGAATTGTTTCCCGACGCCGTCGCGTCGCTGTTCGGACAGCCGACGAACGTGCCGAATCCCGAAGATTATTGGGATTTTGCGCGGAAAACTTTCCGTATATTTCTCTCGCTCGTGACGTTTACCTGTGTGGTGAAGATGTCGGCGATCTTTTTTCAGGCGGTCGGAAAGCCCGTGCGCGCGGTCATCGCGTCGCTTGTGCGGGATATTCTCTGTTTTTTGCCGCTGATCGTGATTCTGCCGGTTTATCTGGGCATCGACGGTATTCTTTACGCCGCGCCGGCGGCGGACTTTATTTCCATTCTCGTGACGATCGCGTTGACCGTCACGTTTATGAAATCGCTGCCGCAAACACAGGACTGATCTGAAAAAAGGCTTTTTGCAAACATAACGCCCCCGAAAACCTCGTTTTCGGGGGCGTTGCAAAAAACAAGGAACGCGTGAAGCGTTCCTTGAAATCGGTCAGTCGAGGGAGAACCCCTCGAAGATGATATTGTCGATGTACGGTTTGATCTGATCCCAGATTGCATAGCTCGTCACAGTCCAGGCTAAGCAGACTTTTTTTCTGACTTTTTTCTCCGGAAGGGGATAGCCGTGGTAATTGTAGCTGATAAAATCGGGCTTGATCCAGAAGTTCAGAGACATTTTCCGAACGATGCGCCGTTTGATTGCGCTTTTGATTCCGCTCACGTCGGTCGTGGCGAGGATGCCGCGGATAAAGTGGGGCGCGCTTTTTCTGACCTGACGGATATAAGACGGGTTAAAGGACTGCACGGCGAAATCGCCCTTATAATTTTTGAGGACGGCAATGAGTTTTTCGGTCAGTTCCTTACCGCGCGGCTGATCTTTGATCTCGATGAGTAAGGGAGATCTGCCTTTGCAGACAGACAGGACTTCTTCAAGAAGGGGAATGGTATACTCCGTATTGTTCAAACGAAGTGTTTTTAACTCATCATACGATTTTTCGTAAATCAAGCCGTCAACGCCGGTCATGCGACGCAGCGTATTATCGTGAAAGCTGACGATCCGATTGTCTTTTGTGAGGTAAACGTCGATTTCGACGGGGTAATTTTTCTGCGCTGCTTTTTCATAAGCGAGCAGGGAATTTTCGGGAACGGAATCATTCCATAATCCGCGATGGGCAATGGGTTTACAGATCAGCCAGTGATCGTTTGGGATACGCATGATGACCTCCGAAATCAAAAGACATGAAGCGACAAAAAAGAAATCTCTTATGTATAGTTTATCAAGTCGCTTGCAAAAAATCAAGAAATATATTAAAATATATTTGAATTTTTCAAAAAAAGGACAACATGGCAAAGAAACCCAATCAAAAAATCAGAAATTTCTGCATCATCGCACATATCGATCACGGCAAGAGCACGTTGGCGGACCGTCTGATCGAACTTACGGGGCAGGTCAGCAGCAGGGATATGGAAGCGCAGTTGCTCGATTCCATGGATATCGAGCGGGAGAGAGGCATCACCATCAAGCTGACGCCGGTGAGGATGTTTTACACGGCGAAAGACGGGGAAGAGTATATACTGAACCTGATCGACACACCGGGGCATGTGGATTTCACGTATGAAGTATCGCGGTCGCTGGCGGCGTGCGAGGGAGCGATTCTGGTCGTGGATGCGTCGCAGGGGATCGAAGCGCAGACGCTTGCGAACGTTTATCTTGCGCTGGAGAACAATCTGGAAATTCTGCCGGTAATCAATAAAATTGATCTTCCGTCCGCGCGGCCGGATGAAGTGGCGAAGGAGATTGAGGACGTGATCGGACTGGACGCGTCCGAGGCGCCGCGTATCTCGGCAAAAAACGGACTCAACGTAGAGGAAGTTCTGGAAAAGATCGTCACGGTGTTTCCGGCGCCGGATGGGGATGCGGACGCGCCGCTCAAAGCGTTGATTTTCGACAGTTATTACGACAATTTTAAAGGCGTGATCTGTTTTGTGCGGATTTTTGACGGGAGCGTGAAGGTCGGCGACAGGATCCGCGCGTTCATGTCGGACAAGGTATTCGACGTGACGGAAGTGGGGGTATTCAGTCCGAAACTTTACCCGAAAGCGGTGTTGGAAGCGGGGGAAGTCGGGTATATAGCCGCTTCGATCAAGAGCATCCGGGACACCACGGTCGGGGATACGATCACCAATGCGGACAACCCCGCGCCGGAACCTTTGCCGGGATACAAGAAAGCGCAACCGGTTGTATTTTCGGGTGTGTATCCGTTAGACGGGAGCAAGTTCAACGATCTGAAGGATGCGCTGATGAAGCTGAAGCTGAACGATGCGTCGCTGACGTTCGAGGCGGAAAATTCCGTAGCGCTGGGCTTCGGATTTCGCTGCGGATTTCTGGGACTTCTGCACATGGAGATCATTCAGGAGCGTCTGGAACGGGAATTTGATCTGGAAATCGTAACGACGGCGCCGTCGGTATCGTACAAGGTTTACAAGACCGACGGAACGCTGCTGGAAGTGGACAACCCGTCGCATCTGCCGGCGCCGAGCGAGATCGCGTCGATGGAGGAGCCGATCATCGAAGCGCACATCTTTGCGCCGCCGGAGTATGTCGGGCCGATTATGGAACTTTGCCAGGATAAGCGCGGAACGTATACGGATATGGTTTATCTCGATAAATCCCGTGTGGAGATGAAATACTATCTGCCGTTGAACGAAGTGATCTATGATTTTTTCGACAGTCTGAAATCGAGGACAAAGGGATACGCGTCATTTGACTATGAATTATGGGGATATCGGGAAGCGGAGCTGGTGAAGCTGGATATTCTTCTGAACGGCGCGCCGTGTGACGCTTTGAGTCTGATCGTGCACAAGGACAAGGCGTACGAACGCGGCAGAGTAATGTGCGAAAAGCTGAAGAAGGTCATTCCGCGGCAGATGTTTGAAGTTCCCATTCAGGCGGCGATCGGCGGAAAGATCATCGCGCGGGAAACGGTGAAGGCGTACAGGAAGGACGTTCTTGCGAAGTGTTACGGCGGTGACGTGACGCGTAAGAAGAAACTGCTCGAAAAGCAGAAGGAAGGAAAAAAGCGGATGCGGACGTTCGGCAGCGTGGAGATCCCGAGCGAAGCATTCATCACGATTCTGAAGACCGACGAGGATTAAAATGGGAAATTTTTTTGCCGAAGTGTATGCCGCGGTGCGGCGGATTCCGGAAGGAAAAGTGGCAACGTACGGACAGATCGCCCTTCTTTGCGGAAATCCGCAGGGGTCGCGGGCGGTCGGGTATGCGTTGCACGTCAATCCGGAACCGGGCGTGATTCCGTGTCACAGGGTCGTGAATCGGGAAGGGCGGCTTGCGCCGGGCTTTGCGTTCGGCGGTGCGGGTGCACAACGGGCGTTGCTGGAAAAGGAAGGCGTGACGGTCCGCGAGGATAATACGGTGGATCTCAAAAAGTATCTTTGGAGAGAGTAATGGCGGGAATTTACATCCATATTCCGTTTTGCAGACAAAAATGTACATATTGCGATTTTGCGTCGTATCCGAAGGAGATAGGGCGGCAGGAATCGTATTTTGCCTGTTTATACCGGGAAATGAAAGGTCGCGGCGAACAGCTGAAAGACCGCGTGTTCGATACGGTATATTTCGGCGGCGGAACGCCGTCCGTTGCGGAGCCGCAGTACATTGCGGGGGCGATGAAGCAGATCGGAAATTGTTTTCGGGTTGCGCCGGGGGCGGAAGTCACGCTGGAAGTCAATCCCGGGACGATCGACGCGGCAAAATACGAAATTTATAAAAAAGCGGGGATCAACCGCTACAGTATCGGTTTGCAGACGGGATATGACGAAGAACTTCGACGTTTGAACAGAATACATACGGCGAAGGATTTTCTCACGGCTTGCAAGCTGCTGGAGGGGGAACGCAAGAGCGCGGACATTCTGATCGGGTTACACGATCAGACGGAAGAGCAGTTGAAAAAGACCATAGAGCTGGCGTTGGCGGGCGGCGTGGAGCATATTTCGATGTACGCGCTGACGCCCGAGGTGGGAACGCCGATTTACAGCGACTATCTGAACGGGGAGTTACCCGACGAAGACGAAGTTGCGGATCTGTACGATGCAGGGCGTAAGATGCTTGCGGCAAACGGGTTTCATCGGTATGAAGTGTCGAATTTCGCGAAAAAAGGATGCGAGTCGCGGCACAATTCCAATTACTGGAAGCGCGGAGAGTATATCGGACTGGGGGTATCGGCGAGTTCGTTTATCGCGGAGCGTCGCTTTACCAACGCGTTCACGCTGGACGAATACATGAACGCGGTGATTTTGAATAAGTTTCCCGAAATTTCATCGGAGGAGATCGGCAAAGAGGACGCGAAGTTCGAGCGGATCATGCTTGCGTTGCGGACGGAAGAGGGACTCAACATACATGAATTCGACGCAAAGACGGGCGGAAATTTTCTGAAAGAATACGAAAAGGCGTTGCGTACGCAGGAACGGTATCTGGAAATTACGGCGGACACCGTGCGGATCAAGGAAGAATATATGTACGTTCAGAATCAGATCATTCTGGCGTTTATGGAAAAAAACGACAAATTCTGATAAAAAAGGATAAAAAGAAAGAGAAAAAGCAGAGCAAAGGATGATACAATCATTTTACCGCGGGGAAGATTTCCGCGCCTTTCGTGAAGGGAGGCAGAGGTGAAGTGGATGGCAGTATACATCGAATACGTATTGCTCGATAATATAATCATAGATTATTTGCTGCTGAAATACACTTTTAAACTCGTCAGAGGAAAAAGCGGATTTTGGCGGCTTTTCTTTTGCGCCGTTCTCGGCGCGGCGTTTGCGGCGATTCTGCCGCTTGTGGCGCTGCCGGGTTGGGCGGCGATCCCGATCAAAATAGCCTTTTCGGCAGCGCTGGTGTGGGCGGCGGGGAATTACGCGACAAAGAAGAGTTACATATTCAGTTTTATCGTATTCAATCTGTATACGTTTTTATTGGGCGGATCGGTGACGGGAATTTTCAACGTTTTCGGTTTGCCGCTTGATCGGGAATATTCGGTGGGTCTGGTGATTGCGGCGGCGTACGGACTGATTAGGTTGACGCATAAGGGTGTGGAAGCGGTATACAGGAGGAGAAACATCTACGCCTATGTCAGCGAATGTGAGATCACGCTGAACGGGCAGACGATCAAAGCGAAAGGCTTTCTGGATACGGGCAACAGGCTGTACGACAGGGAAACGGATACGCCGGTGGTAATCTGCAGCAAGAGCATCGCATTTCGTCTGAGCAATAATTTCAAAACCAGGCTCGGGGGGAAGAAGATCAAGATCGTGACGGCGGCGGGAACGGATGAAATCACGGTGTTTAAAATCGACAGTTTAAAGATATATAACGGGGACAAGGCGAATATATATGATAATGTATTGCTCGGTGTAGCGCGTACGGCATTTCGGGAAAGCGGATATGACCTGATCATACACAGTGAAATGGTAGGAGGAACGGTATGTTGAACGGATTACTGACAAAATTGAAAAGCCTGATAAGCGAGCTCGATTTAAGCGAGAATATACTCTATTATATCGGAACGAACGAAGCGTTGCCGTCGCCGCTGGAACAGGAAGAGGAGACGCTGCTGGTTGAAAAGATGGATGCGGGGGATGAAAGCGTCAAGGGCGAGCTGATCGAGCATAATTTACGGCTGGTGGTATACATCGCGCGTCGGTTCGACAATTCCGGCGTGGATCTGGACGATCTGATTTCGGTGGGAACGATCGGGCTGATCAAAGCGGTGAATTCCTACAATTCGGACAAACACATCAAGCTGGCGACGTATGCGTCCAGGTGTATCGAGAATGAAATACTGATGCATTTAAGGAAAACGGTACGGTTAAAGAGTGAAGTATCCTTTGACGAGCCGCTCAATACCGACTGGGAAGGGAACGAGTTACTGCTTTCGGACATTATGGGAACGGATTCGGACGTTGTATATAAAAAGATCGAGAGCGGGGTAGAGAACGAACTGCTGAAGGAAGCGCTTTTGAAATTGAACAATCGGGAACGGGAGATCATGTGTCTGAGGTACGGGCTGGACGGGGAGAACGAAAAGACGCAGAAGGAAGTTGCCGATATGCTGGGGATTTCGCAAAGTTACATATCGAGGCTGGAAAAGAAGATCATCGGCAGATTAAAAAAAGAATTTGCGAAGATGGTGTAAAAAATTCCGTCGGGGACGCAGTTCCCGACGGAATTTTTATGATCGGGCATTGACAAAAGAAGTTGCGGAACGTATAATAAAACCGATACGCAGCAAAAAGGAGAAGAGAAAAGGGATGAAGAACATTGTGAACATCGTCAATTTTGTCAGGGGCATCGATACGCGCGTGACGAAGGAAAGTATGTTTGAAATTACGAAGAGGGAATACGGCCTGATAGAACGATACGGGTTTCACAACACGTTTTTATTGCAGTACGACACGTTGCAGGATGAAAAGTACGTTTCTTTTTTCAAAAACCGGTCCTCTGTTACGGAGATCGGGTTATGGCTGGAGGTTGTGGAATCTCTCGCGGAGGCGGTCGGCTTAAAATGGCGCGGCAGAAAAGGGTATCCGTTTGACTGGCACTGCCATTGCGGTATGCTGGTAGGATATACGCCAGAGGAGAGGGAGAAGCTGATCGATGAAGCGATGGAACGGTTCAGAGCGGTTTACGGCGCATATCCGAAGTCCGTGGGGAGTTGGTTGCTGGACGCATATTCGTTGCGGTACATAGCGGACAGGTATAAGGCGGACGCGGTATGCATTTGCAAAGAGCAGTGGGGGACGGACGGATACACGTTATGGGGCGGATATTTCAATCAGGCATATTATCCGTCGGTCAATAATATGCTGTGTCCTGCGCAGACGAAGGAAAAGCAGGTCGACATACTGGTTTTCCGGATGCTGGGGAGCGATCCGATCGATCAGTACGATATATTTCTGAAAAATAGCGTATCGGACGTGATCACCATGGAACCGGGCTGCAAAGCGTTCGGAGGCGATGCCGGCGGGCACGTTCCGGAATGGGTGGATTGGTATATAAAAGAGACGTTTTGCGGAAACGGGGTCAGTTTTCAATATACGCAGATCGGGCAGGAAAATTCCTGTTTTACATGGGAGCACATCAAAGACGGACTCGGTTATCAGCTTGAAAGGATAGCCGAGGGCGTAAAAGCGGGAAAGCTGGAGGTGCTGACGCTGGGCGAAAGCGGCAGATGGATAAAGGGGAAATTTGCCATGTCGCCGGTCTGCACGCAGACTGCTTTCTGCGATTTTCGCGGAGGCGATCGCGGGAGCGTATGGATCAATACGAAAAATTACCGTATGAATATTTATTGGGAGGGGAATATTTTTCATATCCGCGATTTTTATCTGTTTCATGAAAATTATCGGGAGCGGTATCTTGACGCCGTTTGTACGGCGAACGACGCGGCGTACGACAATCTGCCGGTTCTCGACGGACTGAAAAACTCAACCGAAGAAAAACGCGCGGGGATCTTTGCGCAATATCGGGGGCAGAACATTGCGTTTGAATCATATCGTTACGAAGAACGGGATGCGGGCGCAAGGCTTGAATTCGTCACGAAAGAGGCGGGAAAGCTCGCTCTGGAATTTACGGAAGATCAGATTCGGGTAAATACGGAGAAAAACGCGGAAGATTTTTCGCTCTGCGCGGTGACGGCAAAGCCGTTGATTGCGGTAAGGAAATATGAAAAGAAGAGAGTTTTGCTGGAATATAACGGCTATGAATATGCGCTCGATCTGGGAATGGGCACATTCGGAGAAGAGGGAAGGGTGATTCCGGAAAAGGGGCAAATTTCCGTAATTTTCCGAAAATCCGTATAAAAAGCGAAATATTGCGGATAATCACAAAAGAATCTCTTTCAGGAAAGATTTTTCCGACGGCAACGGGCGGGGAAGCTGTATCGGGTACATAGCGCATCGCGCGAAGGAGACGAAAATGAAAGGGAAAGTGGTTATATGCGGCGTCAATACGTCGGTATTGCCGTTGCTCGGCGAAAAGGAAAGCGAAGAGCTGATGCGTGCGGTCAAAGCGGGAGACGCAGCCGCCCGGGAGCGGTTTATCATAGGAAACATGCGGTTGGTGCTTTCGGTGATCAAACGATTCTGGGCAAAGAAGGCGAATTCGGACGATGTGTTTCAGGCGGGGTGTATCGGTCTGATCAAATCGATCGATAATTTCGATCCGGATATCGGCGTAAAATTTTCGACGTACGCCGTTCCGATGATCATCGGGGAGATCAAGCGCTTTCTGCGGGATGTGAATTCTCTGCGGATATCGAGGAGCATCCGGGACACGGCGTATCAGGTGCTGAAAACGCGCGGAGAAATCGAGCGGGAAGACGAAGAAGCCACGCTGGAAAAGATAGCCGACAGAATGCACGTGGCGGTTTCCGACGTATCGTATGCGCTGGACGCCATTTCCGATCCGGTATCGCTGTACGATCCGGTATTCAACAAAGCGGGAGACACGTTGATGATCATGGATCAGTTGGGCGACGAAAAAAATACAGACGAAAACTGGACGGAGCACGTCGCGCTGGAGACGGCGATGTCGCGGCTGGACGAGCGGGAAAAGCGGATTTTGCAATTAAGGTATTACGAAGGAAAAACGCAGACGGAAATCTCGGAAGAAGTCGGCATTTCGCAGGCGCAGGTGTCGCGTCTTGAGAAAAATGCGCTGAAAAGCATCAAGAGCAAAATCTGCTATTAAAACGATTTTATCGGAAATCGGATCGCCATATTTTGACCGAGCGGAGAACATACGGTCGAAAAACGGCGGCAATCCGGACAAAAACGATCGGACCTACTTAACAAAAGCGGGTCTGATCGTTTTTTTTCGGGAAAATGCGAAAAATCGGGCAAAGCGCTCTTTTGCAACGGATTGCAGATGCGGAAAATAAAATTCGACAAAAACCGTCATAAACCGCAGAATCCGCGCATAGTATAAATTATGGAAATTTCATATAGTGAACTGAGAGAACGGGAAGTGATCAATATAACGGACGGAAGAAGCCTCGGGCGCGTATGCGATCTTGTGTTCGTTTATCCCGAGGGAATTGTCTGCGGCATTGTGGTGCCCGGGCGTAAGCGCGGATTTCCGTGGTTCAGACCGTGCAATAACGATATTTTTATCGATCTTGAACAGGTGCAGAAGATCGGTAAAGACGTAATTCTCGTCAATCTGCACTTTACGAATTCGCCCCGGCAGGAAAAAGACTGCCATCGGATCCGCGGACGCGATACGGGAGATGAAAAACCGCGCCACAGCCGGATCGATACGAACGATTACGAATAGCATCCGATAAAGGAAAGGCGGTTTTTCGTTTGAAAAACCGAATGCTTAAAAACGCAAAAACTTTGCTTGTGTCCGAGCTTATTTCCGAAAAACGGCAAACCCGATTACCGCAAAACGGAACGGCTGCGGCAGCGCGCCGCGTCCCAGAGCCGGTATAAACCAACTAAATGCCGAAATCGGGTCTGATTAATAGCGCGATGCAATTTCAAAAAAAGCAATCCGAATCAAAAATAAAGAAACCCGGCATTGCAGGCAGTTAAAACCGAGGGAAAAATCCGTTTTTAGTGTAAAAATTAAGCGTTTTATACAAATTTGAGCTCGAAAGTCGTTTTTAATAAATAAAATAGTTTTTCAGGCGCTTTCGCGGCGTAAGCATTTCGCCGCGAAAGCGCCTTTTATGTTTAAAAACAAGAGGGTTGTATTTTTTTGCGGCGCGGCGGCTTTGCAAGAGATCGAGACAAGGCATTTTCGAGCGTGTTGTCAAGGTTTGTCATAAAAGTATTCCTGTTCAGAGCCGCGGCGTCAAAGGCACGCCGCAGATGCAGAAACTTCCTTTAATCCCTTTTGCCTTGCAAGTCGCGGCGGCGCGTAAAGATGCTTGATGTGCGAATGTAAGCCGCTCGTGGCGGCAGCCCGAATCAATGCGCCGTATTCTTGTTCTTCAGTACATTGTCCACAGCCGCGTTCAACGCTTTGTTTTCAAAAAATTTACCGTTAAGAAGGAGTTGTTGCATTTTATTATGCATCGAAAAAGGCAAAAAGCAAAGGTAAAAAAGATGAAAACAAGCGAAGAAGCAAAGAAATCTCCTGTGCTTGACTTCACAAATAAAAAATGATAGAATATTTTCAAGGTGAAAAATATGGAAACGATGTGGGCAGGAAGGTTTAAAAAGCAGATCAGCGAGATGACGAACAAGTTCAACGCGTCGATCGGGATCGACAAAAGGATGTTCGAAGAAGACATCAAGGGAAGCATGGCGCACGCGGCGATGCTCGGCGCGCAGGGGATCATTCCGGAAAGCGAAGCGGACAAGCTGATTGAGGGATTGGATTCGATTTTGAGCGATCTGAAGAGCGGCAAACTGAAAATCGACGAAAATGCGGAAGATATCCATATGTTTGTGGAATCGGAGTTGACCAAGCGCTTGGGAGAAACCGGGAAGCGGTTGCATACAGCCAGAAGCCGGAACGATCAGGTCGCGTTGGATAACCGTCTGTATGTCAAGAAAGAGATCGCCGCGGTACAGGGAGAACTGAAGAATCTGATCGGGGTGCTTGTAACGCTGGCGGAAGGGAATCTGGATACAATCATGCCGGGATATACGCATTTGCAACGGGCGCAACCCGTGACGTTTGCGCATCATCTCATGGCATATGCGTCGATGTTCATGCGCGACTATGACAGGATGAGCGACGTAAACAAACGCACTGACGTGATGCCGCTGGGCAGTTGTGCGCTTGCCGGGACGACGCATCCCATCGACCGGTTTGCCGTTGCGAAAACGCTGGGATTCAGCGAGGTGTGTTTTAATTCCATGGACGGCGTTTCGGATCGGGATTTTATGCTGGAATTTGCGGGAGCGTTGGCGATTGTCATGATGCATCTTTCGCGCCTGAGTGAGGAAGTGATTTTATGGTGCAGTTGGGAATTCAAATTTCTGGAACTTGACGACGCGTATGCTACGGGGTCGAGTATCATGCCGCAAAAAAAGAATCCGGACATTTCGGAACTGGTGCGGGGAAAAACGGGAAGAGTTTACGGGAATCTGATGGCGTTGCTCACGGTGATGAAGGGATTGCCTTTAGCGTATAATAAAGATATGCAGGAGGATAAAGAAAATCTGTTTGATTCCGTGGATACGGTAAAGACCTGCCTTGCCATTACGGCGGAAATGCTCCGCACGTCTACGGTGCTGAAGGAGAATATGCTGAAAGCGGGAAAGCAGGGGTTTATCAACGCGACGGACGTTGCCGATTATCTTGCGAAAAAAGGAGAGCCGTTCCGTTCGGCGTATAAGATCACGGGGGAGCTCGTCGCGCTGGCGATCGAAAAGAATACGACGCTCGACGCGCTTTCGCTGGAAGATTATCACAGATTTTCGCCGCTGTTCAATGAAGATATTTATAAAGAAATCGATTTGAAAACGTGCGTAAAAAAGCGCGTATCGTACGGAGGTCCCGCGGAGGAATCGGTGAAAAAACAAATCGGAATCGTTAAAAAATTTCTCACCGAAGCGAAGTGATCAGATAAAAATATCAACAATTTACGACATATAGAATTATATGAATTTTAATCAATAAAACACTGATGATTTATATGATTTTTCTGAAACAGAAAAACGCTGCCTTTAGAAAATGTTTCATTTTCGGGGCAGCGTTTTTTTCAGTCATGAAAAAAATCGGAATTTTTTATCTCCAACGTTTTCGGAATTTCTCCTTCCACATAAAACCAGTTTGTTTCGTTCAGCGTGTCGCCGTCGCAGATTTTCGTCACGTCGCATTTCACATAAGTGCCTTTTGCCGTGGCGAGTATCTCGCCGCGCTCGTCTTCGATGAACCCTTCCGCAACATAAACGCGGCTGGTATTGCGGGTGATCTTGCCCACGCAAACGATCGGTTTATCGAGGGGAACGGGCTTTTTGAACCGCACCGAAAGTTCCCCGGTTACAGCCCAGACATCGGGCGCGCCGATCTGTACGGCGCGCCCTAACGTTTCATCGAGAAGCGCGCAGATCATGCCGCCGTGCATACGGTTTGGATAACTTTGGTGAATTTCTTTCGGGGCGGGAATCCCGGCGATCAAGCCGCCTTCCAGCTCATAGAATACGCTTTTCAGCGAGGCGTCGTTTTTCGTGCCGCACACCGCGCACATATCGGAATTGTTTTGTTTTTTCAGAATTTTGTACTGCATAGTCGTATCGGTGATTTTAACGTGTGAAATTCGTTTTGATTTTCTTTTCCGTTTCCGGTTTGGGAAGTTTACTTTCCGCCATGACCTTGATCAGATAAGCCAAATTTTTGCCTAAAATCCGCATGGTTTGCAAGCCTTCCAGATCCTTTTCCACTTCGGCGGGCGTGTTGCCGTGAACCTGATTCCAATACGTCGATCCGGGGACGAACATATTGGAAATGAGCAGATATTTATTCAGTTCGTCGAAAGTCGCGCTGTTGCCTCCGCGACGCGCGGAAACGACGCAGGCGCCCGTTTTATGTTCAAAAATGCTTCTGTCGGCGCAAAAAAGCCTGTCTAAAAAGGAGATCAGCGTTCCGTTTGCCGAGGCAAAATAGACGGGACTTCCGATCACGATGCCGTCACATTCTTTCATGATGCGGATCGCTTCGTTCACGCTGTCGTCCGTAACGCACTGGTGCAAAGAGGCGCAGCCGCCGCAGGCAAAACAACCGTGCGCTACGCGCTGACCTACTCCGATATCGAGAAAAATACTGTCCACGCCTTCTTCTTTCAAGGAAGAAGCCACTTCTTTTAATGCGCGTTTTGTGCAGCCGTTTTCATGCGGACTGCCGTTTATCATCAAAACTTTCATACCGAATTACTCCTTTTTTATTTTTTAATTCAGTTTACTATACTTTCCGGGGAAAGTCAATACGAAACGGAAAAGTTTGCGGCAATTTACAAAGAAAAAAGCGTTCGGACAAATTTGTCGGAACGCTCGGGGGATTTCAGTAACCGCGCAAAGCAACGTGTTTTATTTTCTTTTCGGCGACGGTTTTAAATTCGTTTGCCTTCTTTTCATCGATTTCATGCAGATCGCCGCGGATACAGTTTCCGCTGTCCTTGAAGTGTTGCAGAAAGTAGCGTTCGGCGCCTTCCAGCCAATCGGCGATCTGCGCGATATCCTCCGCGCCGATGAATTCCTTGACGAGCGTCGTGCGGAATTCATAAGGGATCGCCCCTTTTTTCAGAAGGGAAACGCTTTCTTCCACGGGAGTAAGATCGAACCCTGCGATGTCGACGGTTTCGGCGTAACGCTTTTTACTGTTTTTGATGTCCATTGCGAGATAATCGATTATTTTTTCGTCGATAAGGGAGGCGAGAACATCGGGGCGGGTGCCGTTGGAATCGAGTTTGATTTCGTAGCCGAGTTCTCTGATTTTGAGGATGAAGTCGCGCAGATCGGGCATGAGGGTGGGTTCGCCTCCGGTGATGACGACGCCTTGCAGGACGCCTCTGCGTTTTTTAAGGTAGTCAAAAATGACCTCTTCGCCGACAACGCCCTGATGCGAAGGATCGAGGACCAGCGGCGCGTTGTGGCAATACGGGCAACGGAAATTGCATCCGCCGGTAAAGAGGGTAGCGGAGATATGGTTGTCGAAATCGACGAGGGAAAGTTTTTCCATTCCGAGAATTTTCATAAAGCTATTGTAACACAAAACGGCGGGGAAGACAACCGATCACGGCAAAAAAAAGAAAAAGGGAGATCCGGAGCGGGAAGGGCGGAAAAAGAGGAGGGATAAAATGTGCAAGCCGGCATTGAAACGCTTGCATTTCGGAGGGAAATGGGGTAAAATAATGAAGAAAAAAGGAAAGATACGGAGAACGAAGTATGAACAGACCGAATATGATTATCATAATGGACGGATACGGAATCGGAAAGCCGGGTGCGGGCAACGCCATCGAAACGGAAGGAAGTCCCAACGTGAAGGGATTGATGAAGGAATATCCGTCGTGTGTTTTGGGCGCGAGCGGACTGGACGTGGGACTGCCCGACGGACAGATGGGAAACAGTGAAGTGGGGCATCTGAATATGGGTGCGGGGCGGATCGTGTATCAGGAGCTTACGCGCATCACAAAGGAGATCGAAGACGGAGAATTTTTTGAAAACGAAGCGTTGAACGCGGCTGTGGACAATGCGCTGAAGAACGAGAAAAAGCTGCATTTATACGGATTGCTGTCCACGGGCGGCGTACATTCGCACATCACGCATCTTTACGCGCTGCTGCGGCTTGCAAAGCAAAAGGGATTAAAGGAAGTATACGTACACTGTTTTCTCGACGGACGGGACGTATCGCCGACGTCGGGCGCGGGATTTGTGCGGGATCTACAGGAAGAGATCGGGAAGATCGGCGTAGGGAAGATCGCGTCGGTAGGCGGCAGATATTACGTTATGGATCGGGATAACCGTTGGGAGAGAGTGGAAAAGGCGTACGATATGTTCACGCTGGGCAACGGCGAACAGGCAAAGGATCCGGCGGCATATATCGAAAGTTCTTACGAAAAGGGAGTGACCGACGAATTCATGTTGCCGGCGAACGTCGTGGAGAACGGCAAACCGATCGGGCTGATCGAGAAAGGCGATTCGATCATTTTTTTCAATTTCCGTCCCGACAGGGCGCGGCAGATCACGCGGGCGATGACCGAGCGGGAATTTACGGGATTTGAGCGCAAGACGGGATTTTTGGATCCGTTCTATGTCTGCTTTACGCAATATGACGCGACGCTGAAAAACGTGAAAGTGGCGTTCAGACCGCAATCGCTGGACAACACGCTGGGCGAATATATTTCAAAATCGGGAATGCGGCAGCTTCGGATTGCGGAAACGGAGAAGTACGCGCACGTCACGTTCTTTTTCAACGGCGGGGTGGAAGCGCCCAATGCGGGAGAGGATCGCGATCTGATTCCTTCTCCGAAAGTGGCGACGTACGATCTGCAGCCTGAGATGAGCGCGCCGGCAGTAACGGAAAAAGTGCTGGAAGAGATCGATAGAGACGTTTACGACGTGATCATTTTGAATTTTGCCAACTGCGATATGGTGGGTCATACGGGAGTGATCCCCGCGGCGATCAAGGCGGTGGAAACGGTGGACCACTGCGTTAAGAAGATCACGGATAAGGTGCTTGCAAAAGGCGGGATCGCGCTGGTGACGGCGGATCACGGCAATGCGGATAAGATGCTGGACGAGCAGGGCAAGCCGTTCACGGCGCATTCGACCAATAAGGTTCCGTTTATTCTGGTATCGGAAAAGCTGAAAAAGGCGACCTTGCGCGACGGCGGCGTGCTTGCGGACATCGCTCCGACGCTGCTCGACGCCATGGGAATGGCGATTCCTTCGGAAATGACGGGAAAAACGCTGATCAGGCGTTAAAGTCGGGCGGGATGAAAAAAATAATCGAAAAACGCTTGATAAATCTTTGTTTATGTGTTAAAATACAAACTGTCGCAAAAGTTTTGCGGCAGTCGGAATAAAAAAACATAAAATCGGAGACAAATATGAACGGTATGTTGAGTATGTTGCTTGCGGGCGACAATATCGGCGGGATCTTTGAAGCTTTTCCCGTTATAAAAATCGTAATGTTGGTGATCATGTTGCTTTGTGCACTGTTCATCATCTGCGTAGTTTTGTTTCAGCCGAGCAACTCTTCGGGTGTGAGCGCGTTAGGCGGCACGACGGAGACGTTTTTGAGTAAGAACAAGGGCAAGACCAACGAAAGCAAGTTAAAGAGACTTACGGTGATCAGCGCGATCATCTTCTGTGTATTGGCGGTGGCTTTTGCGATTTTGAATTTGTTCTGATAAAAGGAGAACGAGGCTGTTTCCGAACGGGAAACAGCCTTTTTTTTGAGTATGAAGAGAGAAAACAAAAAATACCGTGCGGATAAGCGCGGGAAAAAACAAAGGACGCCGGAGCGCGTCGCGCGTCGCGCAAAGGAAGAAAAATACGTCGAAGGAGAATTGCAGGGGACCGAGCGCGGATCAGCGTTTTTACTGCATGACGGCGGCGATTATTATATTGCCGCAGGCGATCTGAACGGCGCCTTGCACGGCGACAGGGTTCGCGCACGGGAAATCCGCTCGCACGGTCATTCGCGGCAGGCGGTCGTCGTTGAAATTCTCGGGCGGGGGAAGCGGACGTTTTCCGGGACGTACGTATCGAACCGATACGGCGGTTTTGTCGCGGCGGACGAAAGGCGGTTTTTTGCCGATATATTCATCGACAAAGGCAAGAACGGCGGGGCGCAGACGGGCGATAAGGTCGCCGTACTGATTACGGAATATCCGCCGCACGGCAATCCGAAAGGGGAGATTACGGAAGTTTTCGGCAGGCAGTTCGATAAAACGGCAGAGCTGAAGAGCATCGAATATTCGTGCGGAATTCGCGGAAAGTTTCCGGAAGCGGTGGTCAAGGCGGCCGAGAAGGCGGCGAAAGGAAGCATCGGTCAGGAATGTTTCTGCCGTCTGGATCTGACAAACGAGCTGATTTTCACGATCGACGGAGAGGATGCGCGCGATTTTGACGATGCCGTCAGCGTCAGAAAGACGGAAAAGGGCTACGAACTGGGCGTGCATATCGCGGACGTTTCGTATTATGTACGGGAAAGCGACGTTGTGGATAAGGAGGCATACGAGCGGGCGACGAGCGTATATTTTCCCGAAAAGGTGGTTCCGATGCTGCCGGAAAGTCTGTCCAACGGCGCGTGTTCGCTGGTGGAAGGGGAAATCCGACTCACGCTTTCGTGCATCATGGAGATCGGCGCGGACGGCGAAACGGCAGGATACAGATTTGCGGAAAGTTTGATCAGGAGCCGCGCACGGCTGACGTATACCGAAGCGCAGAAGATGCTCGACGGTGACGCGCAGGAGACGGCGCGGCGTCCCGAGGTTGCCGCGGCGTTACGGGAAATGCGGGAACTTTACAGGATTCTCGCAAAAAAACGCGCGGAGCGCGGCAGCGTGGATTTTGAAATTCCGGAAGCGAGTATCACCGTGGGGAAAGACGGGGAGATCCGAATCGAAAAGAGGGCGCGGGACGACGCGCACCGACTGATCGAAGAATTCATGATCCGTGCCAACGAAACCGTTGCGGGCGCGCTGTATAAGATGAAATTGCCGTGCGTATACCGCGTCCACGAAAAGCCGGAAGAGAGCAAACTTCAGGCGTTTTACGAATTTGTCGCGGGGTTGGGCGTGCCGGTACGGCGAAGCGGAAACGTAAGCGGAAAGGATTTTTCCGCATTGCTCGAGAGCGTAAGGGGAAAAAGTTATGCAAACGTGGTGAATACCGTGATGCTCCGATCGATGCAGAAGGCGAAATATTCGCCGCAGGACATCGGGCATTTCGGGTTGGCGAGCGAGCATTACTGTCATTTTACTTCGCCGATCCGCCGTTATCCCGATCTGATCGTGCATCGGATTTTGAAAAGTTATCTCAACGGGGGTAAAAAATGCGCCGCCGCATATAAGGATACGGCAGCGGCGGCAGCGCAGCAGTCGTCCGCGAAGGAGCTGAAAGCGCAGGAAGCGGAACGGGCTGTGGACGATTTTTACAAGATGCGGTATTTATCGGCGCATATCGGGGAAGAGTTCGACGGTGTGATTTCAAGCGTGACCAATTTCGGCATTTTCGTGGAACTGGAAAACACGGCGGAAGGGTTAATCCGCATCGAAACGCTGAAAGGCGGCTGGTATGAATTTGACGAAAAGAATTTTGTGCTGAAAAACAAGAGTAAGTCGTATCGGCTGGGGCAGGCGATCCGGATCCGCGTCGACGGATTGGACGCAATATCGAGAAAAGCGGAATTTTCCGAAGTGTGAACTTGCCTAACGGAAGAAAACGGTGTATAATAAAAGTATGGATATCAGAACGGTGGCGGTGAACCGCATCGCGACGCACGAATATTTCATTGAAGAGACGTATGAGTGCGGCGTCGTGCTGGACGGAGCGGAAGTGAAGTCCGTGCGGGGAGGAAAAATCAATTTAAAAGACGGATTCTGTCTGATCGCGGGCGGGGAAGTGTTTCTGAAGAACGTGCATATTTCCTTATATTCGGGAGCCGGGACGTTCAATTCGAGGGAAGAAAAGCGGGACAGGAAACTTCTTTTGAAAAAGCACGAGATTGCGAAGATTGCGGGGAAAGTCAGTCAGAAAGGATACGCGCTGATTCCGCTCAAGGTCTATTTCAAAAGCGCGCTGATCAAGGTCGAGATCGGGCTTTGCCGAGGCAAACACACGTATGACAAGAAACAGACTTTAAAGGAAAAAGACATCAGGAGAAAAGCAGAAAGGGAAATAAAGGAGTACAGATAGATGAAACGAGACACGATTTGCGTACAGGGCGGATATCGTCCGAAGAACGGGGAACCCAGACAGATCCCCATCATCCAGAGCACGACATTCAAATACGATACCAGCGAAGACATGGGCAAGCTGTTCGATCTGGAGGCGAGCGGATATTTTTACACGCGTTTGCAGAATCCGACGAACGATGCCGTTGCGGCAAAGATCTGCGAATTGGAAGGCGGAACGGCGGCGATGCTGACTTCATCGGGACAGGCGGCGAATTTTTATGCGGTATTCAACATTGCGAACTGCGGCGATCATGTGGTGGCGAGCGCGGAGATTTACGGCGGAACGTATAATCTGTTTGCCGTAACGATGAAAAAAATGGGAATCGAGTTTACGTTTGTTCCCGTGGATGCGACGGAGGAAGAACTGAACGCGGCATTCCGTCCGAACACGAAGGCGGTATTCGGGGAAACGATTGCGAATCCCGCGTTGTCCGTACTGGATATCGAGCGGTTTGCGAAGGCGGCGCACGCGCACGGCGTACCTTTGATCGTAGACAACACGTTTGCCACGCCGATCAACTGCCGTCCGTTTGAATGGGGCGCGGACATCGTGACGCATTCCACCACGAAATACATGGACGGTCACGGCGCGGCACTCGGCGGCTGCATCGTAGACAGCGGCAAATTCGATTGGAACAGATATGCCGAAAAATTTCCGGGGTTATGTTCGCCGGACGCGTCGTATCACGGCATCACGTATACGGAACGGTTCGGAAAGGAAGGCGCATTCATCACGAAAGCGACGGCGCAGCTGATGCGCGATTTCGGGTCGATGCAGTCTCCGCAGAACGCGTTTTTGCTGAATCTGGGGTTGGAAAGTCTGCACGTGCGGATGAAAAAGCATTGTGAAAACGGGCAGAAAGTCGCTGAATATTTAAGCGGACATCCCCGGGTATCGTGGGTAAGATATTGCGGATTAAAGGGCGATAAATATCACAAACTTGCCGAGAAATATCTGCCGAACGGTTCCTGCGGCGTGGTCAGTTTCGGGGTTAAAGGCGGCAGGAAAGCGGCGGAAGCGTTTATGAAACATCTGAAAGTGGCGTCGATCGTGACGCACGTGGCGGATGCGCGCACCTGTTGTCTGCATCCGGCGAGCGCGACGCACAGACAGATGAGCGACGAGGAACTTGTTGCGGCGGGGATCACACCGGAGTTGGTTCGGTTTTCCTGCGGTTTGGAGGATGCGGAAGATCTGATTGCGGATATCGATCATGCGTTCAGAGCAATAGCGGAGGAAAGATAAATGCCGATTGTAATCCCGAAAGAGATTCCCGCATATAAGACGTTGGTAGATGAAAAGATTTTCGTCATGACGGAAAAGCGGGCGGCGGAGCAGGATATCCGACCGATCGAAATCGCAATCGTGAATCTGATGCCGACGAAGATCGTAACGGAAACGCAGCTGATGCGTTTGTTGTCGAATTCGCCGTTGCAGATCAATATAACGCTGGTCAGCACGCAGACATATACGGGGAAGCATACGCCCATCGAACATCTCAACCGCTTTTACAAGCCCTTCGGAGAAGTGAAGAACCGTCGGTTTGACGGGCTGATCGTAACGGGGGCGCCGGTGGAGACGATGGAGTTTGAAGAAGTGAAATACTGGCCGGAGCTGGAGGAAATTTTCGAATTTGCGCGCAACAACGTGACGAGTACGATTTTCATATGCTGGGGAGCGCAGGCGGCGTTGTATTATTATTACGGAATCAAAAAAAGGCTGCTGGAAAAGAAACTGTTCGGCGTATTCAAGCACAGGCGGCTCGTGCAGTACGAGCGGCTTCTCAAGGGGATGGACGACGAATTCAATATGCCGCATTCCCGCCACACGACGATCGATGAGGAAGACGTGCGTTCCGTCAAGGAGTTGCAGTTGCTGGCGTCATCAAAGGAGGCCGGCGCGTCGATCATCAAGTCGAGGAACAACAAGTTTTTCTTTATCACGGGACATGCCGAATATGACAGAGAAACGTTACAGACGGAGTATGAGCGCGATCTGGCAAAAGGCATGAACAACGTGGAAGAACCGGTCAATTATTATGTGAACGGGTATAAGAAAGGCAAGGGAAAAATCAACATGAGCTGGGCGAGTACGGCAAACCTCATTTATGTGAACTGGCTGAACTATTATGTTTATCAGATCACGCCGTACAATCTCAACGACAAGTGAGAAACGGTTGACAAAAGAAAGAATCGGGATTAGAATAAAAGCTGCTCCGGATCGGGGCGGCGAAACGGGCCGCTGGAAGATTCGATTGGGAGGGGAGGCGCCCGCAAGCATACCGCAGGCTCGTCTGCGTAAAAACGGAAACTTAAATTTAAATGCAGATTCTAACAACGAATTGGCATACGCTGCTTAATTAAGCGTTGTCCGGCATCGGTTACCTATCGGCGGGTGTCGGGCATCAAATGCAGAATAGGGAACGGGACGGACGCTTTTGCCGCGGCGTACGTTTCGTAAAGAGCGGCATATTCCCCCGGCGGTTCGTCCGTCGAAAGCCGGGGGCGGAGAATAAAGGCGGAATAAGTATGTAGAAAGCGGGGTTGAAACTTTCAAGACACGGGGGCGGTACCCGTGCGGTCCACCAGGAAACGCGCTCCGCCGCGACGCAACATTGCGTCGCGGCGGAGCGCGTATTTTTCATGCGAGAATAAAAAAAGACGTTTTCTTCAGAATCCAAAACGCCACGGCAAGAAAGATGCGAGTCCTTTTTCGGGGATGAGTTTACGGCGGGGAGTAGTCCGGGCGGAACGGGAAATACGAGTTCCGAACAGAGAAAAAAAGAAAATGTATTGACAAAACGGGTCAAGTGTATTATTATAATAGCATCCAAATCTTATCGGATGGTATAATCGATACACGCGCAACGGGATTTTATTTAAATTTATTTTTCGGGTTGTTCAATACAATGCCGGATTAAGTCGGAAGCGGAAAATCGTCCCGAAAGAATTCGCAACGAAAACGGAGTTCGGGAGTTTTTTTATTTTAAATTCGGAGGGAAAAATGGACTGGTCAAGCGAACTGATATTTCTTTTGCGTATTTTGCTGGGCGTAATGTTGGGGTTTTGCATCGGATTTGAGAGGAAGATGCGTTTTAAGGAAGCGGGAATTAGGACGCATACGATTGTCTGTGCCGGCGCATCGCTGATCATGATCGTATCCAAATACGGCTTTTCGGACGTAATGGAGTATGATGCGTCGCGTGTGGCGGCGCAGATCGTTTCGGGGATAGGATTTATCGGGGCAGGGATGATTATCTACCGAAAGATGGCGATTTACGGATTGACCACGGCGGCAGGCGTCTGGGCGACGGCGGGCGTGGGAATGGCGGTGGGAAGCGGACTGTATATTGTGGCGGTCGGGAGCACGATTCTGCTGATCACGGCACAGTGCATCATGCATATGCCGTGCAGATTATTCAGGACGAAGACGTATTGGCGTTTGCGGGTACGTTTTGTACAGGATGAGAACGAGAGCGAGGAAGTGAAGTCTTTATTTGCGACGGATCGGTTTGAGCGGATTCAGACGACGAGGGAAGACGGACAGTTGCTGTGCGACGTGACGATCATGACCGACAGGATTTTTTCCGCGAAATACATTACGGATATACTGAAAGAGTATCCGTACATCCGATCGATCGAAAGATGCGGCGACGAATGAAGAAGGGAGAGAAAGATGTTTGACGTGGCGGTAATAGGCGCCGGATGTATCGGTGCGATGGTTGCGAGGGAATTGTCCCGTTACGAACTGGATGTCGTCGTGCTGGAAAAGGGAGCGGACGTATGCAGCGGCGCGAGTCGGGCGAACAGCGGGATTGTGCACGCGGGATTCGATGCGGCGCCCGGGACGTTGAAAGCGAAGTACAATGTGGCGGGCAATCGGATGATGTACGCCGTCTGCGACGAATTGGGGGTGGATTATCGGAGGAACGGTTCGTTGGTGGCGGCGTTCGGTGCGGAGGAAATGCAAATTCTCGACGCGCTGCTTAAACGTGGACAGGAAAACGGTGTGGAAGGATTAAGAATTTTAAGCCGCGAAGAACTGATTGAAAGAGAGCCGAACATCAAAAGGAACGCGCAGGGTGCGCTTTACGCGCCGACGGGCGGGATCGTTTGTCCGTTCGAGCTGACGATTGCGGCGATGGGGAACGCGATGGATAACGGCGTTGCGCTGTACACGGACTTTGCGGTCGAAGCGGCGGAGAACGGGGACGCCGTGGTTCTGACGGCGTCGGACGGCAGAAGGGTGGAGGCGAAATATGCCATCAACTGCGCGGGATCCGGAGCGGAAGCGATTGCGCGGCTGTTCGGCGACGAATCGTTTCGCATCGGCGCGAGGAAAGGCGAATACATTCTCCTCGATTCTTCCTCGGAAGGGTTTGTGAAGAGTACGATTTTTGCGGTGCCCACGGCGGCGGGAAAGGGCGTCCTGATCACGCCCACGGCGGACGGGAATATCCTGATCGGTCCGACTTCCGTGGAAGAGCAAACGTTTTCCACGGCGATCCGCAGGGGTGCGTTTGAAGAGATTGAAAAGAAGGCGGACAGATTATGCGAAAACATCCCGTACGGGAAGACGATCACTTCGTTTGCGGGAGTGCGTGCGTACAGCGATCGGCATGATTTTATTCTGGAAGAGAGCAAGGCGGGAAATCTGTTTCACGCGGCGGGCATCGAGTCACCGGGACTGACGTCGTCGCCGGCGATCGGGAAACGGATTGCGGAAATGACGGCGAAGCGGTTCGGTGCGGCGAAGCGGAAGAATTTCAATCCGTACAGAAAGCCGTTTTCGTATTTCAGGAAACTTGCGGCGGAGCAGAAGAACGGGATTATCGGGAAGGATCCGGAATACGGGCAGATCGTTTGTCGGTGCGAGAGCGTGACGCTCGGCGAGATCCGCAGGGCGATGACGGAGAATCCGCCGGCGCGCACGGTGGACGGAATCAAGCTGCGCACACGAGCGGGAATGGGACGTTGTCAGGGCGGATTCTGTCAGCCTTCCGTCCTGGAAGCGATTGCGCGGGAATACGGCATCGGACTCGGCGAAGTGACGAAGAACGGGAAGGGATCCGAGATTGTTACGGGGGGCGAGATATGAAGAAAGATATCGTCGTGATCGGGGGCGGACCGGCAGGATTGGCGGCGGCGATCGCCGCATACGACGCAGGATGTAAAAACGTGCTGGTGATCGAGCGCGAGAGTATGGCGGGGGGAGTTTTGAAACAATGCATCCATAACGGGTTCGGACTGACGCGGTTTCAGGAGAACATGACGGGGCCGGAATATGCGCACAGATTTCTGAGCGAGGCGGAAAAGCGCAAGATCGAGATCATGACGGAAACATTTGCGATCGGGCTTGCCGCCGATAAAAAAGTGACGTGCATGAATAAAAACGGAATTTTCACGGCGGAAGCGAAAGCGGTGATCCTGGCGATGGGATGCAGGGAGCGGAGCAAGGGCGCGCTGAATATAGCAGGGAGCCGACCTGCGGGGCTGTTCAGTGCGGGGACGGCGCAGAAGTATGTGAACGTAATGGGAGTGCTGCCCGGGAAAAGGGTGGTGATTCTCGGGTCGGGGGATATCGGGCTGATCATGGCGCGGCGGCTGACGCTGGAAGGGGCGAAAGTGCTGTGCGTCAGCGAGATCATGCCGTATTCCGGCGGACTCAGGAGGAACATCGCGCAGTGTCTGAACGATTTCGGGATACCGCTGTATTTAAGCCATACGGTGGTGGAAATCGAAGGGGAAGGACGGGTAAGCGGGGTGACGCTCGCAGAAGTCGATCAAAACAAGCGCCCGATTCCGGGGACGGAGAAGCATTTTGACTGTGATACGGTATTGTTTTCGGTGGGATTGATTCCGGAAAACGAACTGACGAAAGGCGCGGGGATTTTATTGGATCCGAGAACGAAAGGCGCAACAGTCGACGGAGATCGGGAAACGGAACAAGAAGGGATTTACGCATGCGGGAACGCGCTGCACGTGCACGATCTGGTGGATTTCGTATCGGAGGAAGCGGAGACGGCGGGGAGAGCGGCGGCGGAATACGTAAAGAACGGACCGAGAAAGAAAGATTATATAAGCAGCGAGAGCGGAGAGAACGTGTCGTATATTCTGCCGCAGAAGATCGATCGGAATCGGAACAGACCGCAGAAGCTGTATTTCCGCGTGCAAAACGTGATGCGGAACGCAAGGATCGTTGCGGAAACGGGAAAAGAGACGAAAAGTTGGAAAAAGATCGGGGTTGCGCCGGGAGAGATGGAGAGCATAACGCTTACGGCGGAGGAGATCGGCAAGGCGGAATTTATAAAGATCAGCGTTACGGGAGGTGAGCGATAATGGAACTTGTCTGTATCGAATGTCCGAGGGGGTGTTTGCTGATTGCGCAAAAGACTCAAGAGGGCGTGCGCGTTTCGGGGAATTTTTGTCCGAAAGGGAAAAAGTACGCCGAGACGGAACTGATCGAGCC
The DNA here is from genome assembly GCA_944367565.1 of uncultured Clostridia bacterium. Lineage (GTDB taxonomy): Bacteria > Bacillota > Clostridia > Christensenellales > Borkfalkiaceae > UMGS775. The sequence continues at coordinate 28,039 of CALVWR010000012.1, read as the reverse complement.
GCGTCGGATTCTGACGAGCACCGTGCGTGCAAAGGGGGCGATGGTTCCGGTCAAGACCGATCGTCCCGTCAGGAAATCCGAGTTGTTCAGCCTGATGGAAAAGATCAGAAAAGCCCGCGTCACGAAAAGCGTGGCGATCGGTGACGTCGTGATCGAAGATGTGGATGGCGAAGGGGCGAACGTGATCGCAACCGCGCCTTACGAACAAAAGGAATAAGCGAGATCCGGAACAGAAAATGCGTCCGTCCCGCGCTGCAACCGGCGCGGGACGGACGCATTTTTTACAAAATTACCGCTATAATGCGGATCAACGGAACGTTTTTTTCAAAGGAAGTTTTTTCTCGTTCTGCAGGTTGACCCGATCCGCCGAAAAAATCAGGAGGAGAAGGGGAAAGACGTAATACGGAGCGGGCATAAGGCAATCGATCAGACCGTAGAGTTCCGTTCCGATGAGGGCGATCAGTCCGAAGAACGAAAACAAGTCGGCTTTCAGAAAGGTTTTATATTTGTAGATATTATGGATCATCAAGGTGATGAAACCGAAAAGACCGAGACTGGAAAAAGCCTGATAAATGCTGTTGTGACTGAGCCAAAAGCCGTAAACGACGCCGCCTTGCTGTACGTCGTGATGATGCATAAGTCCGAGACCGAAGAGGGGGTTTTCGAGAAAGAAGCGGATGCTTTCAGCCCAGACTTTATCCCTGCCGAGGTTGAATCCGCCGACCGTGAGCGCGCCGATGAGGTCGTTGACGAGGGAGCGGAAGGTCATCGAGAACACGGCGATTCCCACGATCGCCGCCGCAAAGCAGACGAGAAACGAGAAAACGATTTTGATTCTGTCTTTTTTTTCCGTTGCAAAGAGCGCGGCAAAAAAGCAAAGCAGCAGTAACGGCGCAAGCGTAAAAGCCGATGCGCGCGACGCGGTAAAAAAGCCTGCAAGGGTAAAAAGGAACCCCGCAGTGACAAACAAAAAGCATACGCGGATATGTTTTGCCGCCAGATAGAAGCAGGCGGGCACGGAAAACAGGAGCGCGGTGACGATACCGTTATAAACGCCCCAGTTGAGAGTGACGGTATCCTCGACGAAAACGGTATCCCAGAAATGTTCCGTCGTTGCGGCGGTAAGAAACATCTGCAGCGAAACGACCGCTCCCATGGCAAAGAGGATTTTAAAAACGTATTCCGGATGATCGAAAAAGCTGTTTGCGGCAAGAAGAACGAAAAATGCCAGAGAAGGAACCAGCAACGCGAGCATGGAGAGCTGTTCATAGAACAGTTTATCGGTAAAATAGTCGGCGGCAAAGCTGCCGGCAAGCACATAAGCCGCGGCGTAAGGAAAGATTGCCTTCAGATTTCCCGTAGGGCGGAAAGACGGCTTGTTTCTTGCAATATACCAGATGATCGAGAGGAGAAAAATCGCCGCCGAAAAGAAGAAAAACCAGTCGAAGACAAATTTTCCTTCGATAAAGCGGATAGAAAAATAGCTCAACGTAAGGGGTACGAAGAGCGGTTTCAGATTTTTTTGCGTAAAGAAAATCAGCGCGCAGGCGAGAAGGATAACGGAAAGGATGATTCCGTTACAATCGAGAAAAGAAACGCCGAGAACGAAAACGGAATAAAAAAATATAAACGTATCCGAGTTGAGAAACAGAGAAACGGTATCGTTTATTTTTTGTTTCGTCAAAGTCATGCGATCCTCATGATCCGCCGCGGCGGCGAAAAACGTTCGGGCTCAACCGAAGGGGATGCGGCCGAACGGCAGTAAACTATAAAAATATTATATCACAGAGGAGGATAAAAGTAAAGATTATGCATAGAAAAATTGTAAAATTTAATGCGGCCGTACGCAATGCATACTTTGACGGGAATTCGGCATACTTAGGATATGAAAAAACGATATTTTGCGATCATTTTCGCAGTTTTTCTGCTTTTGCAGGCGGGGATCGGGAAGGCGTCCGCCATGCCTTTTTACGGGCTGGAGCCGAAGCCCTTGGAGCTGCGGGCGGAATTTTCCACGGGATATTCCACATCGGGAGAGGAGCGCAAACACAACATAGCGCTGGCGGCTAAGGCTCTGGATCATGCGCTGATCGCGCCGGGAGAAGAGTTTTCTTTTAACGCGCGCGTAGGCGAAAGAAGCGCGGCGCGGGGATACAAGGAAGCGAAGATCATCGTCAACGGGAAATTCACGGAAGGAATCGGCGGCGGGGTATGTCAGGTGTCGACAACGCTGTACAATGCCGCGCTGTGCGCCGGGATGCGCATAACGGAATATCATCCGCACAGTTTGCAGGTAGGATATGTCAAACCGGGCGCGGATGCGATGGTCAATTATTATTTCGCCGATCTTCGGTTTGTGAATGTGACAAAAAATCCGGTTTATCTGAAGACGAAAGCGGACGGAAAAACGCTGACGGTACAGGTTTACGGGGAAAAAATGGAAGGCAGGATAGAGCTGATGAGCAAGATCGTCGGGGAGACGGCGCCGGGCGAGACGATTTTGATCGATACGGAAGGAAAGTATCCGGAACTGCCGAAGGGCGAACGCATGATTCTGCGGTACGGAAAGGCGGGGGTCCGGAGCGAAAGCTATGTTCTGCGGTATTCGGAAAGCGGAAAGCTGATCGAAAAGAAACGCGTGAGGAAAGACAGTTATCTGCCGGTAGACAGCGTTGTCGTGGAGGGGACCGCGGAGCCGGTCGGATGCGAACGGGAGCCGATCGGGGCGGAGGAAACGCCGCAGGAGGAAAAGACGGCATGAAGACAATCTCATTGGTCGTGGCGGCATTGCAGTTGGCGGCGATCGCCGCGCTGTCGGTGTGGCTGTCGCACTGGATCTGGCTTGCGTTGTTGTTTCGCGGAGCGGGGATGCTTCTGTGCGCCTACATTCTCGACAGCGGCATGAACGCGACGTATAAGACGTTATACGCGTTGTTGCTGAGCGCGTTTCCGTTGCCGGGAATCCTGATCTACCTGATTCTGAGAACGGGCGGACGGGCGAAGAAGTCGAATCCGAAGAAAAAGCAGGACGGAACGAAGGCGGGCAATTACGCGTCTTTCAAACTGGGGGGAAAATGCGGAACGGCGGAAGGAGCGCAGTATTTAAACAGCGGAAAAAAATTTTTCGAAATGCTGCTGAAAGACATCCGCGGGGCGAAGAAGTTTGTTTTACTGCAGTTTTACATTGTAAAAGAGGGGGAATTGTTGCATGAATTATTCAGCGCATTGGGCGGATGCGCCGGACGCGGCGTCAAGGTAAAATTCTGTTTCGACGCATTCGGTGCGTTCCGGTCGGAGAAGAAGATCAGAATGCTTTGTGAAAAAAATCGGGTTGAATATCGGGTATTCAACAAGATCGGATGGGTTCTGAGCGGCGCGATCAACCGCAGAAATCACGGCAAGTGCGCGGTGATCGACGGAAAGATCGCCTATGTGGGCGGCGTGAACGTAGGGGACGAATATGTTGCGAAGAGCGAGCGGTTCGGCGTCTGGAAAGACGGAGGCATCCGATTTTCGGGAGGAGCGGTGGACGGCGTTACGGAAGCGTTTTTTTCCGCATACAATTTCCGGCACGGAAAGAAGGTGAGCGCCGAACCGTATTACCGTCATGAAGAAGAGACGTATGAGGAAGATGAATTTCTGAACGCGTTTTATTCGGTGCCGACGGGAGAAGAAAGCCATCTTGCGGAAGTATATAAGACGGCGATATACAACGCGAAGAGAAGCGTGACGATATCCACGCCGTATCTGATCCCGGACGAAGGGATCACGGATGCGTTGATTTCGGCGGCGGAACGCGGCGTGAACGTGCGGATTGTGATTCCGGGGATTCCGGATAAGCGCGCGGTGTACGAAGTGACGCTCACGATTGCGGAAAAACTGAAAGAACACGGGGTGAACGTATTGAAATTCAACGCGGGATTCATCCATGTAAAGAACACGGTGATCGACGGAAAATATCTGCTTTGCGGATCGGGAAACATGGATTACAGAAGTTTATATCTTCATTATGAGATCGGAGTTTTCGGAAAGAGCAGAAAGTTGGCGGCGGAGGCGGAAAAAGACGTGTTGAGCGGAGCGTCGGAATATGCGGCTTACGCGCCGGGTATCGCGGGCCGCGCGTTAAAAATTCTGGCGCCGTTTCTGTAAAAAGAGGAAATGCGCCGATACTTGACGAAAACGCAAACAGATGATATACTATAACGGAATACAGCGGAAAGAGCGTTTTGCGCAAAAGGAAAAACGGAGCGGGTATGAAGATCTTATCTTTCGATATAGAGAGTTGCACGGGAAGTCCGTCGGATGCAAGTCTTTGCAGTTTCGGATATTGTATGGCGGAAAATTTCGAGGTGGAAGAAAAGGAGGACATACTGGTGAATCCGTTGCCGAAGAAATTCCGTCTCGGCAGAAAGGGTGAGGAAGCGAGGATCAAACTCGCTTATGAAGAGGAGGAATTCCGCAAATCGCCGCGTTTTTCTAAAGTATATAACGATATAAAAAGGCTTTTTCTGAAAGCGGACCTCTGCATCGGTTTTGCCGTGGGGAACGATGTGAGATATCTGAATAACGCCTGTCAGGCATTCCGTTTGCCTCTGATCGCATACCGGTTTATCGACGTGCAGATGCTTGCGGGGTACATAGATGAAGAGAATAAAGGGATGGGATTGAGCCGGCTGGGAGAAAAATACGGGATTGAATTTCTGGAACACAAGTCGGACGACGACGCTTATGCGACGCTGATGCTGTTTAAAAAGCTGTGCGAGGTATGCGGGAAGGATGCAAAAGAGCTGAGAGAATATTATGAGATCGTCCCCGGAATCAATGCAAAAGACGGGGTCAAAGGGATGTATTCTCTGGCGCAGATCTACAACCGGAAAGGACTGAAGAGAAGCAAAACGCAGAGCGGGATATTACTGCATGAATTTTTAAAAGAGATGAAGGCGCGGCCGCGCGGGCAGGGAATTTTGCGGGGGAAGAGGATCTGCTTCAATAACGAGATGGAGAAAGACGATATTCTGAGAGCGCGGAGATTGATCAAGCGGATTTACGATCTCGGCGGAAGCTATACGGGAGATCTGACGTCTGCGAATCTGTATGTGGCGAGCGGAAGCGAAGGGGATGTACGGCTGAAGAAGTTGAAACGGCTGATGCGTGCCGGTCAGCGCGTCAAGATTGTGGGAGAGGCGGAATTTACGGAAAGTTTGGGGGAAGTGGAGCAGATCGAGTTCGACGACGTGGCGGTTCTTGTGAAGCATGCGCGGGAAAAGGCGGAAAACAGACAGAACAGGACGCGGGCGCAGAAAGCGGAAAAGAGGAAAACGGCGTCGAACGGAGAAGATCGCGTCGGAAAGGAGGAGCGGGAAAAGTACTGAAAAAAGACGATCGACGAGCGTAAAGAATCAAAAGCGGGTATATCCCGCTTTTTTTGTTTCAGAAAAGAATTTTACAAAAAGCGAGAAGAAATTTTCAAATGGGTATTGAAAAATCGGTATTCATCCTGTATAATATAAAGGACGGGGCGCGGGAAGAGATTCCGGATGCATCGCAATATGGATTAAGGGAAGGGAAGACAACATGAGCAATTTGACCACAAAAATCAGGAACATCGCAATTGTAGGGCACAGCGGAGAGGGGAAAACGTCTTTGGCGGAAGCCATGCTTTTCAACGGCAAGACCATAGACCGGCTGGGGCGCACTGCGGACGGCAACACGGTAATGGATTATGATGAGCAGGAGATCGCCAAAAAGATTTCCATTTCGCTATCGGTGGCATACACGATGTGGCGGGATACGAAGATCAACATAATCGACGTGCCCGGATTTTATGATTTTGAAGGGGAAGTGGAAGAAGCGATGCGCGCGGCGAACGGAGCGGTGCTGGTTGCGGATGCGAGCGGCGCGGTGAGCGTGGGCGCGGAAAAGATGGTGGATTACTGTCTGCGGAACAAGAAGCCGCTGATCATCTTTATCAACGGGATCGACAAGGAAAACGCGAATTTTGTTTCTACGGTGGAAGCGTTTCGCGCAAAATACGGAAGAAGGATCGCAACGATGCACGCGCCGATCATGGAAGGCGGCAAGATGAAGGGATACGTCAGCATCATATCGAGCAAAGCGTATGAGTTCACGAAAGGGGGCAGGGTATCGATCCCCGTGCCGGAAGGAATGGCAGGCAGCGTTCAGGCGATCAAGAACGGGCTGATTGAAGCGGCGGCGGAGAATTCCGACGAACTGCTGGACAAATATTTTTCGGAAGGAACGTTGCCGAACGACGATATTATCACGGGGATCAAGATCGGGATTGCCGCGGGGGATTGCATTCCGGTGATGGGCGGCAGCGCGTTGCAGAACATGGGCGTGATCAACCTGATGGAAGAGATCGTCGACCTGATGCCTTCGCCGGACGAACTGCCGGCGGAAAAGGCGACGGCGGAAGACGGATCGGAAGTCGAAGTGAAGTGCGATGCAAACGGCGCCTTTGCCGCGCAGGTATTCAAGACTACGGTGGATCCGTTTGTCGGGAAGCTGAATCTGCTGAAGATTTTTTCGGGCACCTTAAAGGCGGGGACGACGGTTGTCAACATGACCACGGGCGAAAAGGAGCGGATCAATCAGCTTTACGTTCTGAAAGGAAAGAAGCAGGAAACGGTTGACGAGCTGGTCGCGGGAGATATCGGCGCGGTGAGCAAACTCAATGCGACGAATACGGGCGACACGTTATGCGACGAGAACAAGAAAGTGAAATTCAAAGCGATCGCGTTTCCGAAGCCGGTGCTGACCATGGCGATCTATGCGGGGAAGAGCGGCGATGAAGATAAAATATTCCAGGGACTGAACCGTCTGGCGGAAGAAGATTACACGTTCAAAGTGGAAAAAGAGAAAGAGACGGGCGAAATGGTCATCCGGGGACAGGGCGAGACGCAGCTGGAAGTGCTCTGTAAGAAGCTGAAGAGCAAGTTCGGGTGCGACGTCGTGCTGACCGATCCGAAAATTCCTTACAGAGAAACGATCCGCTCGTCTGCGGAAGCGGAAGGCAAACACAAGAAGCAGTCGGGCGGCGCAGGGCAGTTCGGCGTAGTCAACATCCGGTTTGAGCCGGGCGCGGCGGACGGAGAATTCGAATTCGTGGATGCCGTAGTCGGCGGCGCGGTGCCGCGGCAGTTTATACCGGCGGTAGAAAAGGGGTTAAGGGAAGCGATCAAAAAGGGTGTGCTGGCGGGATATCCGATGACGAATCTCAAATGTACGCTGTTTGACGGAAAATATCATCCTGTGGATTCCAAGGAAGTGGCATTTGTCTCTGCGGCGAAGCTGGCGTATGAGGAAGGCTGTATGAAAGCGAAGCCCGTATTGCTGGAACCGATTTATCGGGTGAAGGTAATCGTGCCGGAAAGCTACATGGGCGATATTCTGGGAGACATGAACAAGCGTCGCGGAAGGATTCTCGGCATGGATCTGATCGACGAAAAGCAGGTAATCAACGCGGAAGTTCCCTTGGCGGATATGGGGCGGTACGCCACGGATCTGCGCAGCATGACGCAGGGCAGAGGTCGTTTTGAGAGTGAATTTTCGCATTACGAAGAAGTTCCCGTGCCCATGCAGGAAAAGATAATCAAAGAAGCGAAGGAAGCGGGAGCCAATAAATAGCGGAAGAGGTAATAAGACATGATATTGACGATATGTCCGAATCCGAGCATGGACTGTACGATAGAGCTGGATGCGCTCAACGTGGGGAAGCTGAATCGCATCAGCAACAAAGTGGAAACGTATTCGGGCAAGGCGCTGAACGTAGCGATGGGCGTGGCAAGGCTGAAAGAAAAGAGTTTTGCCACGGGATTCATGTTTGAAAATAACGGAAAGATGTTTGAACAGACGCTGGAAAAGGAAGGCGTCAAACATCAGTTCGTCTGGAACAGCGGCAGCGTTCGGGTGAATTACAAGATCATCGATAAACGTTCCATGCTTACGGAAATCAACGATAAAGGCGACGAAGTAAGCGTAGAAAAACAGGCGGAGCTGATCGAGCTCGTAAAAAAGTTGTCTTGCGATTGCGATATTGCTGTAATGAGCGGAAGTTTGCCGAAAGGTGTATCGGCGTCATTTTACGGAGAGGTTTTGAAAGTGATCCCCGACCGCGTAAAAAAGGTCGTGGATACGGAGAAGTCAAACCTGGAATGGGCGATCAAGGAAAATCTGTATATGGTAAAACCGAACCTGACGGAGCTGGAGCATATTACGGGGGAATCGCTGCTGTCGAAGAACGATATTCTGCGCGCGAGTTATACACTTCTGAACAAAGGCGTGCAGATGGTGCTTGTATCTCTCGGGAGCGAGGGGGCGATCCTCACCGACGGGATAAGGAATTTTTACTGTAAGAGTGCGAACGTCGCCGTCAATTCCACGGTGGGCGCGGGCGATTCCATGGTTGCGGCAGCCTGCGTTCAGTTGGAAAAGGGCGCGGATATGGAAGAAATTTTGCGTTGTTCCGTCGCGGCGGGTACGGCGGCGATCACAACGAGCGGCACGAATTTGTTTTACAAAGACAAATACGAAGAGATCTATAGCAAAATTTATGTAGAGGCGATCTGATGGGAATCGGGCAAAAACGCTGTCGTTTTTGCCCGAAAATTTTTATGGCGGGCAGGGGAGAGCATGGGTATTCCGAAAATCAGACTGAAGGGGATAAAGGACACGTCCTTTTCCGAAGCGTTCGGCGTTTTGGAAGAATGTAAGGCGGAGCCGGCAAAGGGCTTTCTTTATCCTTTTTTTGCGCCCGGCGGAGCATACGGAGCGAATTGGTGGAACATCGATTCATCCCTTGCGCTTGCGGGATACCGTTGGAAGAACCGTTTGTTTGCGGAAAACGGGATCAGAAATTTTATAGCGATACAGAAAGCGGACGGGCGGATTCCGTTATACGGGGACGACGCAGATTCCCGCTATGCGGAGGAGATCAGTTCCCTGCCGAAATTGTTCGGCGTAGCCTTCCGCATTGCTTCGGAAAGCGAAGATCGTTCCTTTACGGAAGCGTGTTATCATCTGATTGCGCGCTATCTCGAATGGTGGATTACGCACCGCCGCGATCGGGAAACGGGGCTTCTGAGTGCGGTATTTGAAGAAACGTTCGTGCCGTATCTGGGAAAAACGGGCGATTTCGGCAGATCGGGAGAATACGCGCCCGTCGATACGAATATAGAAGTGATCGCGGGGCTGAGCAATGCCGCCGGGTTGGCGGACAGACTCGGGAAAAGCGCAGACAAAAAAAGATTTCTTCGCTTGCGCGGCGAACTGATCCGCGCGGTGAACCGTTGGCTGTGGAACGAAGAAAAAGGCGCGTATTATCCTTATCTTCTGAAGGAAAAAAGACAGGAAGATTTTCTGATGGCGTCTACATTCATGCCTTTGCGGGAGAAGGTTGTGCCCAAAGAGCGGGCAGAAAGGCTGATCGGCTTACTTCAGTCCGAGGAATTCGGTTGGAATACCTTTCCCGTTTTTTCCGCCGCGAAGAGCGATAAACGCTTCACCGTGACCGAGGGCGCATATCAATATAATGCGAGTTGGAGCGGCAGCGTATGGATTCTGCTCAACGAAGGGATCGTGCAGGGGCTGAAGTACTATGATTCCCGTCTTGCGGCGGAACTTGCCTACCGTACGGTCAGGGAGTTCGACGGCAATTTCGCGGAGTTTTTACAGCCGTTCGACGGATCGGGACAGGGCGTGAAGCGTTATGCATGGACGGCGGCTCTGTATATCACATTGATCGCGGAAACGATTTTCGGTATTACGATCGACGCGGCGCGCCGCGTCGTCCGCGTGAGGCCGTTGCTCTGTGAAGCGTTAAAACAAGGCTTGCTGTCGGCGGAAAACATCGCGCTGCCCGACGGCGGGCGGCTGTGCGTGGAAATCGTAAACGGAAAAACGAAGGTGGAAATAACGTCTTCCGCCTATGTTGCGGAATGACCCGACAAAGGAAAAGCGGTCTGCATGATAAGCGGCAGCCGCTTTGTTTTTTTCGCATTGGGCGGTGAACCGCCTTGCTGTTATCGTTTCGGCGTATAACAGAATCGGAAACGCTTTGTTGCGTTTCGTGACGCGCGCGGCAACTTAGCGAAACGTGACGACTACATTATTTCCCAAAACATCGCGCGCGGCAACTTAGCGGGAACGTGACGGCTATATTATTTCCCAAAACATCATGCGCGGCGAAGTTCTGCATGATTTTTGAATAAAAATTTATTTTATTCATAAAATTATGCAAAATCTTCAGGATATATGAATAAAAAAATAAAAATTATAAAAAAATATGCATAATGTACATTAAAACGCTTGACTAATTTCCGAACGGGTAGTAAAATCGAATCATTAAGGTTCGGAGGCGATAGCGTCATGGAAAAGAAAAAGATCAAGAAAATAGTTTTGGCATATTCCGGCGGTTTGGATACATCGATCATCATCCCGTGGTTAAAGGAAAATTACGACAATCCGGAGATCATCGCGGTTTCGGGAGACGTCGGTCAGGGAACGGAGTTGGACGGTCTGGAAGAGAAGGCGATCAAGACGGGAGCGAGCAAACTTTACATTGTGGATTTAAAGGAAGAATTTATACAGAATTACGTTTATGAAACGTTGAAAGCGGGTGCAAAGTACGAAGGAGAATATCTGCTCGGCACGGCATTTGCGCGTCCGATCATCGCGAAAGCGATCGTGGATATAGCGAAGAAGGAAGGAGCGGACGCGATTTGTCACGGATGCACGGGGAAGGGAAACGACCAGGTGCGTTTTGAGCTGACGATCAAGGCGTTTGCGCCGGAAATGAAGATCATCGCGCCGTGGCGGGAATGGAGCATCAAATCGCGGGAAGAGGAGATCGAGTATGCGGAAGCGCACAACGTTCCTTTAAAGATCAGCCGCGAAACGAATTACAGCAAGGACAAGAACCTGTGGCATCTTTCGCATGAAGGGATGGATCTGGAAAATCCGGCGAACGAGCCGAAGTACGATAAGCCGGGATTTTTGGAACTCGGAGTATCGCCGGAGGCGGCGCCCGACAAGCCGACGTACATCACGATCTCGTTTGAGAAAGGCAAGCCGGTGGCTCTGAACGGAGAGAAGCTGGACGGCCAGAGCATGGTAAAGAAGCTCAACGAGTTGGGCGGAGCGAACGGGATCGGGTTAGTCGATATCGTAGAGAACCGACTTGTAGGGATGAAGTCCCGCGGCGTATATGAAACGCCGGGCGGCACGATTTTGTACAAGGCGCACGAGATTCTGGAAACGATCACGCTGGATCGGGACACCTCGCATTATAAGAAGCTGGTAGCGGAACAGTTCGCGGAGCTGGTTTATTTCGGAAAGTGGTTCACGCCGCTTCGGGAGAGTCTTTCGGCGTTCGTGGATAAGACGCAGGAATATGTTACCGGCGATGTGAAGCTGAAACTTTACAAAGGCAACGTAATCAACGCGGGCGTGACGTCGCCGTATTCGCTGTATGACGAGGCGATCGCGACGTTCGACGAAGACGAAGTATACGATCAGAAAGACAGCGAGGGATTCATCAATCTGTTCGGGCTTTCGCTGAAAGTGAACGCGAACATGAAGAAGCGCAACAACATACCCAATGATTAAAGTATTTATTGACGGAAAAGAAGGGACAACCGGGTTAAAACTGTACGGGCGGCTGAAAGGTCGCCCCGACGTTGTTTTATCCGAGATTCCCGAAGCATACCGCAAGGATATTTCGGCAAGGAAGGATTACATCAACGAAAGCGATGTAACCTTTCTTTGTCTGCCGGACGACGGGGCGCGGGAATCGGTATCGCTGATCGAAAACGAGCGGGTCAGGGTCATCGACGCGTCCACGGCGCACCGAACGGAAGAAGGCTGGGCATACGGGTTTCCCGAACTGTCGGCGGCGCATCGGCAGGCGATCGGAAAAAGCAGACGGGTGGCGAATCCGGGCTGTCACGCGAGCGGGTTCATCGCGCTCGTTTACCCGTTGATCGCGGCGGGTGAAATCGGAGAGGAAGCGGAACTTTCCTGTTTTTCTCTGACGGGCTACAGCGGCGGCGGAAAGAAGATGATCGCGGAATACGAAAGTCAGCCGAAGTTCTGGCAGCTGAACGCGCCGCGGCAATACGGGCTGAAGCAAACGCACAAGCACCTGAAGGAAATGCAAAAGGTCTGCGGGTTGAAGAGTGCGCCGATTTTTTCGCCGATCGTCGGGGATTTTTATGCGGGGATGCAGGTGAGCGTGCCGTGTTTTAAGAGCGCGGACAGATTAAAAGAGATCTACAAAGAGCATTATAAAGACAGCGCGCTCATCAAAGTCGTCGACGACGATTACGGCGGATACATTCCGACGAACGAGCTCGCCGGAAGGGACGATATGCAGATCGTCGTCTGCGGAAATGCGGAGAGATCGGTCGCGGTTGCGCTGTTTGACAATCTGGGCAAGGGCGCTTCGGGCGCGGCGGTGCAGAACATGAACATCATGTTCGGGTTGCCGGAAGAAACGGGATTGGAGATCGGAAGATAAATGGAATTTCATAAAATCGAAGGCGGCGTATGCGCGGCTAAGGGCTTTATATGCAACGGCATACACTGCGGAATCAGAAAAAACAAGAGCAAAAAGGACTTAGCGCTGGTCGTTGCGGAGAAGCGCTGTGCGGCGGCGGCAGTCTATACACAGAATCTCGTCAAGGGCGCGCCGATCGCGGTGACGAAGAGAAACATCGCAAACGGATACGCGCAGGCGATCATCGTGAACAGCGGCAATGCGAACACCTGCAATGCCGGAGGGGAAGCGATCGCGGAAGAGATGTGCGCGCTCGTGGAAAAGCATACGGGCATCGGGAAAGAGGATGTGATCGTGGCGTCGACGGGTGTGATCGGACAGCCGTTGGATCTTGCGCCGATCGCGGGCGGTATGAACGAACTCGTGGCGGGGCTCGGGAAGAACAACGACGCGGCGAACGAGGCGATCATGACCACCGACACGGTAAAAAAGCAGACGGCGATTGCGTTTGAACTGGACGGAAAACGTTGCGTCATCGGGTGTATGGCGAAGGGCAGCGGCATGATCCATCCGAATATGGCGACGATGCTGGTGTTCGTCACGACCGACGTGAACATTTCGCCCGCAATGCTGCAGAAGGCGGTATCAAAGGATGTGGAATCGTCCTTCAACATGATCAGTATCGACGGGGACACGTCGACCAACGATATGCTGTGCGTCATGGCGTCGGGGCTTGCCGGGAACGAAGAGATAATAAAAGAGGACGAAAATTACAAAGTGTTTGCAGAGGCGTTGCATACGGTGACGACGGATATGTGCAAACGCATTGCCAAGGACGGCGAAGGTGCGACGAAACTGCTCGAATGTAACGTCAGCGGCGCGGCGACGCATACCGATGCGGTCAAGGCGGCGAAGGGCGTCATCACGAGTTCGCTTTTTAAGGCGGCGATGTTTGGTGCGGATGCCAACTGGGGCAGAGTACTGTGCGCGGTGGGATACAGCGGCGCACAGACCGACGTGGAAAAAATCGGCGTTTCATTTTCTTCAAAAGCGGGAAAAATCACGGTGTGTGAAAACGGAACCGGGGTAGAATTTTCCGAAGACGAGGCAAAAAAAGTGTTGAGCGAAGATGAAATCGTCATCGACGTCACTTTGCAGGACGGGAAAGAGAGTGCCACCGCATGGGGATGCGATCTGACGTACGATTATGTCCGCATCAACGGGGATTACCGCACATAAAAAAACGGAAAGGAACGGAGAACAGAATGGAAATCAGTTATGCGGAACAGGCGGAAGTGCTTGTGCAGGCATTGCCTTACATACAGCAATACAGCGGAAAGATCGTCGTGATCAAATACGGCGGCAACGCCATGATCAACGAAACGTTGAAGAAAGCGGTGATGACCGATATTGTTTTGCTGAGCAAGACGGGCGTCAAAGTGGTTCTGGTACACGGCGGCGGACCGGAGATCACCGACACGCTGAAAAAGATGGATATCAAGAGCGAATTCGTGAACGGACTGCGCAAGACGGACAAGGCGACGGTGGAAGTGGTGCAGATGGTCCTTGCGGGAAAGGTGAACAAGGATCTTGTGAATCTGATTGAAAATTCCGGCGGCAAAGCGTTGGGACTCTGCGGACTGGACGGGCATATGATCGAAGCGCGCGCGTTTGACGAAACGTTGGGATATGTGGGCGAGATCACCAAGGTCAATGCCGAACCGTTGCTGGACGTACTGAAGGCGGGGTATGTGCCCGTGGTAAGTACGGTCGGATGCGACAAGGAAGGCAACGTATATAACATCAATGCCGACACGGTGGCTGCGGCGCTGGCGGGCAGTCTGAAAGCGGCGTGCATGATCTCGATGACGGATATTGCGGGGATTCTGCGCGACAAAAACGACGAAAAATCGCTGATTCACGCCATTCATGTGAGCAATGCACCGGAACTGATGCGGGACGGCGTGATCTCCGGCGGGATGATTCCGAAGGTGGAGTGCTGTGTGGAGGCGATCCGTCGCGGTGTGGAAAAAGTATTTATCATCGACGGTCGGGTACCGCATTCCATTCTGATTGAAATGCTGTCCGATAAAGGGATCGGCACGATGTTTTATTGAGAGGAGAAAGAATGGGCGTAACGGAAACGGACAAGAAATACGTGGCGAACACATATGCGAGGGCGGACGTAGTTTTCCTGCGGGGAAAGGGCGCTACGCTGACGGACCGATGGGGAAATAAGTATATCGATTTCGGTGCGGGCATTGCGGTGAACGGGCTCGGGATCGGGTACGGTAAATGGAAGCGTGCGGTGAAAGCGCAGTTAAAAGCGTTGCCGCACGCGAGCAATCTGTATTATACGCAGCCGTGTGCGGAGCTTGCGAAGCTGCTTTGCAAGCGGACGGGGATGAAGAAGGTATTCTTTTCCAATTCGGGTGCGGAAGCGAACGAATGTGCGATCAAGACGGCGCGGAAATATTCCTTTGACAAATACGGCGAGAACCGGTTTAAGATCGTGACGCTGATCAATTCGTTTCACGGCAGAACGGTGACGACGCTGTCTGCGACGGGGCAGGAGGCGTTTCATCAGTATTTCATGCCGTTCACCGACGGGTTTACGTACGTGCCGGCGGACGATTACGAAGCGATGGAAGAAGCGGTGGACGACGGCGTGTGCGCCGTGATGCTGGAGCTGGTGCAGGGAGAAGGCGGCGTGAAGGCGCTGGATAAGGAATATGTAAAGAAAGTAGAAACGTTGTGCAGGAAGAAGGACGTATTGCTGATCGTCGACGAAGTGCAGACGGGGAACGGCAGGACGGGAAGTTTATATGCCTTTATGCAATACGACATAACGCCGGACATCGTGACGACGGCGAAGGGGCTGGGGAACGGATTGCCGATCGGGGCGACGATGTTCGGAGCGAAGTGTGAGAATACGCTCACGCCCGGAACGCACGGATCGACGTTCGGAGGAAACCCCGTTGTCTGTGCGGGTGCGATTGCGGTGATCAGATCGATCAACGAAAAGCTTCTTTCGGGCGTGAACGCGAAGAGCCGTCGGATCCGCGACGTGCTGGCTGCGTGTCCGAAAGCGAAGAGCGTGAGCGGACTCGGACTGATGATCGGGATCGAGGTGGACAATGCGCAGGAGATGAAAGAGCAATGCCTGAATAAGGGGCTTGTCGTTCTTACGGCAAAGGATAAACTGCGGCTTCTGCCGCCGCTGAATATCAGCGACGGAGAATTGGAAGAAGGGCTGGAAATTTTAAGAGAGGTACTTTCATGAAACATTTACTGACGTTAAAAGATCTTTCGACGGAAGAGATTTATTCGATTCTGAATCTTGCGGATCAGCTGAAATACGAATTGAAACACGGGATTGCGCACGAGAAACTGAAGGGAAAGACGTTGGCGATGATCTTTACGAAATCGTCCACGCGTACGCGCGTTTCCTTTGAAACGGGGATGTATCAGCTCGGCGGTCAGGCGCTTTTCTTAAGTTCGTCGGACATACAGATCGGGCGGGGAGAGCCGATCCGCGATACGGCGCGCGTGTTGTCGCGCTATGTCGACGGGATCATGATCAGAACGTTCAAGCAAAGCGACGTGGAGGAGCTGGCGGAATACGGTACGATCCCCGTCATCAACGGGCTGACGGATTATGCGCATCCGTGTCAGGTGCTTGCCGATCTGATGACGATCCGTGAAAGCAAGGGCAGTCTGAAAAATCTGAAACTGTGTTTTGTCGGAGACGGGAACAACATGGCGAATTCGCTGATCGCGGGGGCGGTGAAGGTCGGGATGAAGATCACGGTGTGCTGTCCGAAAGGGTACGAACCGGACGAAGAACTCGTGAAGTGGGGAAAGGAGAGCGGACTTCTGGAAATCACCGAGGACGTGCTTGCCGGCGCGAAAGACGCGGACGTGCTGTATACCGACGTATGGGCGAGCATGGGACAGGAAGGCGAAGCGGAAAAGCGGAGAAAAGCGTTTCAGGGATATCAGGTGAACGACGCGGTCATGGCGGTTGCAAAGCCCGACGCGATGGTCCTGCACTGTCTGCCGGCGCATCGCGGGGAAGAGATCACGGAGAAGGTGCTGGAAGCGCACGCGTCGGAAATTTTCGAAGAAGCGGAAAACCGTCTGCACGCGCAGAAAGCGGTCCTTGTGATGACGATGGGCGGCAGATAAGTCTGACAGGAATAATTTGCTGAAATAAAGGAAGATCTTGCTGAATCGGGGAAGGCATCTTGACGGCGTGGGAGCGCTCCGCCATCTCGACACGTTGCTGAATATGGAGAAGCTCGGCGGGATCCAGTGGGGTTACGGCGAGGGACAGCCGACGGCGCGCGCCTGGAAGGACGTGGTGCAGAAAATCCAGCGTGCGGGGAAAAATTTACAGATCAACGTAATGCCGGACGAGGTGGAGGAAGTGTGTTCTTTTGTCAGACCGGAGGGCGCGCATTTCTGCATCTGGACTCCCGACGAAGATACTGCGAAATCCGTGCTCAAGCGCGTGGAAAAGTGCTATCTGAAAGGATCGGTGAACATAGGTTTATAAGCGGAAAAAACAAAAAAAGGAAAGCGATTGCGCCTTGCCCGTTTCGGGCAAGGCGCAATCGCTTGTTTATTTTAATCATAATCGTAAATTGACAGAAAGTTATCGGAAGAACATTTTAGGGATGCAGTTCTTCATCGATAAGTTTCAGGTACTGCACGTCGCCCAATCCGTACTGAGGAAAGGAAGAAAGAAGCGCGGCGAGCAGGCTCCGATCGTCGGCACGGGTGCGGATAAAGCGGCGAATAGGACTGTTTTTTTGTCGGTAAGTAAGATAAAGCCGGACGGCATTTTCCGAAACGGGTTCGGGAACGGGCGTATTTTTCCGATCGACCACGACGCTGCAGTAAACGTCGTAAAACGACGTCGGCGCGATTTGCGAAAAGGAGATTATTTCGTCCGTTTCTTCGCGTATCAGTCCGCAAAAGAGCGCGCCGCGATAATTGTTCCGGTCGAGGAACGCGAGAAGGGTGAGGAGATTGATCTGGCAGAACATATCCGTGCCGAACCAGAGCGCGAGCGACGGAGAAGAGAGGATGCCCTGAAGTTCGTCCGTCACGTTTTTGCGGTAATCCTCTTCAGAGACGTGCAGAAAAGCGCAGCGTTCCGAGATGAAATCTTCGGAAAAGATCTTCTTTGAAGCACTGCCGTCGCACATCGCCTCATTGAAGGCGCAAACGGAATTTTTGCGGCAGCCGAAAACGTCGTAAAAGCGTTTTTTCATACACATTCCGTTTACGATATGCCGGGTGTTTTCGCCGAGAAATTCTGTCAGGGACAGAAAAGTTTCTTTCGCAAAAAAATCTTTGTTTTCCATTGTGTTCATTATAGCACAGACCGCGCAGAAAAGCAACGGGAAAGAAAGGGGGGGTAAAAATTGAGGCAAGGGAGGCGGACGAGGGAAGAAAAAAGAACGAGACGATTTCGGAAAGTTTATGCTTTTGTGTTTTTCTAACGTTTGATTTTTGAGGCGCGATATGTTAAAATTTATGGAAAGGAGAGAATATGACGCAACAGGAACTTTACGACGAGCTGGTAAAAGTGCGCAATCAGATGAAGCGCAAATTCGTTACGGGGGGGAGATCGCCCGCGGTCTGTTCGGACGAGGCGCTGAAACAGATATCCGTCGCCGCGCCGAAGCGCGGGGAAGATCTGCAGTGTATTGCCGGGCTCGGAAAGACGTTTGTGGAAAAATACGGCGCCTATTTTATGGAGCCGATTCTTCGGTATCATAAAGAAAACGCGTCGAATGCCAAGATCACCGACGACGTGCGCAAAACGCTGAAAAATTTGGAAAGCAGGTTGGTGAACATCAACGCGCGCAACAGGTTGCTGTACATGGGAAAGATCTACGAAAAATACGCGTATGATCTGTACGGCAAGCAGATGGGCGCGCTCATCGAATATATCACGGGAAAGCCGACGGGAAAGGGCTTTTTGCTCAGTGAGATCGATTACGGAAAGGATTCGCCGGCGAAGAAGAACAAGTTCAAGAAGCTGCTTACGCTGGAACGGGAAGTCGTGAAAGATATCCGTGAAAGCGGGCAGAACGATCTTTATATTGCGTGGCCGTATCTTTGCGGCAAGATGGCGGGGGAAGAATTCAACATCCGCGCGCCGTTGGCGTTGTTTCCGGTCGTTCTGGAGCGGGAAAACGAGAGCGTATATCTGCTTGCGGACGGGACGAGGGATATCCTTTACAATCACAATCTGATTCTGACGCAGTACAAGTTTTCCGGATCGCGGAAGGAACTTCCCGGGAACGTGATCGAGGAAGTCGGGGAGAACTTTATCGAAGAACTGTGCGCATATTATCGGGAAGCGGGGATCCGTTTCAGCGCACAGCTGCCGCGGCCGAGCGCGTTTATCGAGTATACGGAAGGAACGTTTCCGTCGTTCGGGAGCGGGGAATTCCGCCTGGAGAACAACGCGGTTTTAGGAAAATTTTCCATGTATTCGTCGGCGTTGCAGAGGGATTTCAAAGCGATCATCGAAAAGGACGAGATCAATAAACTTCTCGATTCGCTTTTGGAAAATTCCGGAGATATCGATTATTATTCCGACGAGCACCGGTACGATCTGCCGGGGCAGGAGAAACGCTTCGGGGAAGGGGAGATCGATTACATCAACGCGCTGAACGCGTCGCAGGAAAACGCGCTGTATTCGCTCGGCGGCTGTGACGAACTTGTCGTACAGGGGCCTCCGGGAACGGGGAAGTCGCAGACGATTACCAGCCTGATCGTGGATTACGTACTGAAAGGGCACAACGTTTTAATGGTATCGCAGAAAAAAGCGGCGCTGGACGTGATTTATTCGCGGTTGGGTGCGCTTTCGAAATATGCGATTTTTGTCAGCGATACAAAGGACAAGGAATATTTTTACAACCAGATGTACAATCTGCTGTATTCGGAGCAGAAAACGGATTTTGACGAACAGGCGTACGAAACCGCGGTGAAGGTGATCGACGAAGACATTGCGGAGCTTGGCGAAATTGCGGACAAATTATACAAGAAAAACGGGCTCGGCACGGAGATGTACCGCTTATACAGAGAGAACGCGGACAACGTGTTTTTGGGGAATTATCTGCTGCAGTCCGTGGGGTATGAAAGCGAGATCGGAGAGGAGTTGTTCAAAGTCACGTATCCCGAACTGAAAGGGATGCGGGACAAATTCAAGGATGCATTGTATCTGGGGCGGCTGAAGGAATATTTCGATTTATTGCAGACGTATCCTTGGCTGACGAAGGTGAGAGCGGACATCGGTCGGCTGGAGCTGGCGGAGCCGCTCAAATTGTGCGTGCAGCTCATTGCGATGAAAAAGGAATACGATCAGCGGATTTTTCTGACGAAACCGTTTTACAAAGGCGACGTGATCAGAAAGATCAAGGACATCATGGAGC
This sequence comes from uncultured Clostridia bacterium, assembly GCA_944367565.1. Lineage (GTDB taxonomy): Bacteria > Bacillota > Clostridia > Christensenellales > Borkfalkiaceae > UMGS775. The sequence goes on along the minus strand of CALVWR010000012.1, from coordinate 8,071 downwards.
TTTGCTTCATGAAGAGGCACAGCGTGCGGGAATTTTTCATATCGCCGGCGCACCTGATGGACGGATTGCTGTCGTTTGACCGTTTCAGTGTGATCCGCGCCTTGTTCGACACGCTGAGCGAATCGGAAAAGCAATACATAACGGCGGTAAATAATATTGCGGATAAGACGGGCGTTTCGATGACGGAAGCGAACAGAAACGTATACGATTATATCATTCTGCGGCACATCGACCGGTTTGAAACGAAAAACAAACCGGTATTATCGCATATACAGAATTACGATCTCATCGTGGACGCGGTGGAAGCGAACATCGAGAGAAAAAAGAAACTCACGCAGGATAAACTGAAACAGCATCTTGTAACGGTATACACGAAGAACATCGCATCGTCCAAGCGGTACGGAGAAATGAAGCGAGCGACGGAAGGCAAGCGGAAGCAGAGCGTTCCGAAGTTTATAGACCGGTTTTCGTTTGAACTTTTCCGCGGGATCAGGATCTGGCTGATGACGCCGGAAGTGGTCTCGGAGAGTCTTCCGCTGGACAACGGATTGTTTGATCTGGTGGTATTCGACGAAGCGTCGCAGCTGTATGTGGAAAAGGGCGTTCCGGCGGTACAGCGGGCAAAGAAAGTCGTCATCGCGGGGGATCACAAACAGCTCAGACCGTCGAGCCTCGGATTCGGCAGGTTGGAGACGGATACGGAATTCGACGACGATTCGGAGATCAATGCGGCGTTGGAAGAGGAAAGTCTGCTCGATCTTGCGCGGTTCAAGTATAACGAAGTGCTGCTGAATTTCCATTACCGTTCGAAATACGAAGAGCTTATCGCCTTTTCCAATTATGCGTTCTATCACGGCAAGCTGATGGTGTCGCCCAATACGGAACAGCCTGCAAAACCGCCCATCGAGGTTGTCAGGGTGAAGAACGGGATCTGGCGGGATCGTTGCAACGTAGCGGAAGCGAAGGCGGTGGTCACGCTTTTGAAGAATTATCTGAAGACGAGAACGAACGAGCAGAGCGTGGGCGTGATCACCTTTAACAGCGCGCAAAAGGATGCGATCATGGACGTGATCGACGAAGAATGTGCGAAGGACAGGGATTTCGCGTTGCGGTGCGGAAAAGAGTGGAACAGAAAGAGAAACGGAGAGGACATCGGACTGTTCGTGAAAAATATAGAAAACGTGCAGGGCGATGAGAGGGACTGCATCATCTTTTCGTTGGGGTATGCGAAGAACGAGCAAGGGAAAGTGGTGCGGAATTTCGGCTGGCTGAATCAGCGGGGCGGAGAGAATCGCCTGAACGTGGCGATCTCCCGCGCAAAGGAAAAGATCTATGTGGTAAGTTCCATAGCGAGTTCCGAACTGTATGTCGGGGATCTGCAGACGGAAGGTCCGAAAATCTTCAGAAAATATCTCGAATATGCGGAAGCGGTGAGCGCGGGCAAGAAAGAACTTGCAAGGCAGGTGTTGTTGTCGTTTACGGCGGAAAGCGGAGAGGCGGCGGCGACGGACGCGTCTTCGGATTTTGCGGAATCCATCCGTGAAGCGTTGGTTCGGTGCGGATACGAGGTGGAGGAGAATGTCGGGATCGGCGGCTACAGTATCGATCTGGCGATCAAGGCGCAGGGCAGGTATGTGCTGGGGATCGAGTGCGACGCGAGGTTGTATGCGTTATCCGATTCGGTGAGAGACAGGGACGTGCATCGGAGAGAATATCTGGAAAGCCGCGGTTGGAAAATTCATCGCGTATGGAGCACGGACTGGTGGCATTCGCCGGGGAAGGAGATAGAAAGGATACAAAAGATCGTCGGGGCGATGACGTAAGCGAGGGAAAAGGAAATGGCGACAATACTGATCGTGGAAGATGACGATTCCGCCCGTTTTCTGACGGAAACGGTGCTGAAGCGGGAATACAGGACGCTGACGGCGGCGAACGGCAGAGAAGCGTTGGAGCTGTTCGGAGCGGAGCCGGTGGATCTGGTTCTTGCGGACATCATGATGCCGGAGATGGACGGGTTGGAGTTTGCGAAGACGCTTCGCGCGCGCGGGAGCAACGTTCCGATTATATTTATGACGGCAAAGCAGTCCGTTGAAGATAAGATGAAAGGGTTTTCCTGCGATGCGGACGATTACATGGTGAAGCCGATCGAATACGGAGAGTTGCTGTGTCGGATCAAAGCGGTTTTGCGAAGGTACAGGATCTCGGCGGCGAAAGTGATTGAATTGGGAGAAACGGTGCTGGATTCCGAAAGGTATACGTTGACGCATCGGGGAAAGACGATAGAGCTGACGAAGAAGGAATTTGATCTGCTATTCCGATTGTTATCGTATCCCGATAAGATCTTCACGCCGAATCAGTTGCTGGATGAAGTATGGGGGATATCGTCTCCGAGCGGCCGCGATACGGTAAAAGTTCATATCAGCAGACTGAGGAATAAAACGCAGGATATAGACGACTTTGAGATCGTGTCCTTAAAAGGGATCGGGTATAAAATAACGCTCAAAGGAGATTGAAATGAACAAAAGCACGCGGAAGCGGAAAAAAACTTCGGTCAACAGGAAAATTTTTTTCTTGCTGACGGTGCAGTCGGGGATCATCGTGCTGACCGCACTCGGCAGTTTGTTTATCATGGAACTTCTGATCCGTCACTTCAAGGCGGCGTATGCCGACCTGACGTTTCTTGCAATCGTGATTCCGGTTGCGGTGGTCATGGGCGTAGTGAATTATTTTCTGACGCAGGTTGCGTATCGCTATGTCTCTTATCTGACGGAAGGGATCGAGCGGGTGGCGCAAGGCGATTATTCCGTGCGGCTGGAATACCGGAAAGGAGGTCCGCTCGCGGAAGTTTTCGGGGATTTCAACAAGATGTGTGCGGAGCTGTCGAACGTGGAACTGCTGAAAAACGAATTTCTGAACGATTACGCGCACGAATTGAGAACGCCCATCATGTCGATCAACGGATTTGCGAAGCTGCTGTTGGAAAACGAAGTTACGGAGGAAGAAAGAAAAACGTATCTGGAGCTGATCGCGGAGGAATCGAAACGTCTGGCGGAGCTGGCGAAAAGCACCATGGTGATGGCGCGACTCGATACGCAGACCATCGTGGGCGATCGGGAAGAATATAATCTGGGAGAGCAATTGCGGCAATGCGTGATTCTCGCGTCGATGGATTGGAACAAAAAGAGTCTGAATCTCGACGGAACGGGGATCAGGGACGTGCAGTACAACGGGAACAAGGCGTTGATGCAGGAGGTGTGGTATAATCTTTTATCGAACGCGATCAAATACACGCCGAAGGGCGGAGAGATCAGGATAAGCGTGGATGAAGAGGAAGAGAACATAACCGTGAAAATCTCGGATACGGGAGAAGGGATTGACGAGAACGCGATAAAACACATTTTTGAAAAGTACTATCAGGCGGACAAGTCACATTCGGCGAAGGGTCTGGGGCTGGGACTTGCCATTGTAGACAGGATCGTAAAGTTATGCGACGGGAAGATCAGTGTAGAAAGCAAGTTGAATGAAGGGAGCGTGTTTACGGTAACGCTTCCGAAATGGAGGTAAAGGATGACGGAAAAGGAAAAGATGGTGAAAGGAATGCTGTATAATCCCGCGGATAAAGAGCTGCAACTTCTGCGGAGGCGCGTAAGGGATTTGGCGGAGAAGTATAACCGGGCGGATCCGGAAGAACGCGAGGAAATCATGCGGCAGATTCTCGGCGGATGCAAAGAACACTTTTATTTTGAGCCGGACGTTCGTTTCGATTACGGGATCAACATTTTTATCGGCGAACATTTTTATGCGAATTATAACCTGACGATTCTGGATTGCGCGAGGGTACAGATCGGGAACAACGTGATGTTCGGTCCGAACATCACGCTTGCAACGCCCGTTCATCCGATGCTTCTCGAAGACAGAAGGATGCGTCAGGCGGCGGACGGAACGTGGTTTGATTACGAATATGCAAAACCGATCACCGTGGAGGACGGCGTATGGATTGCGTCCTGCGTGACGGTGAACGGGGGTGTGACCATCGGGAAAAACAGCGTGATCGGATCGGGGAGCGTTGTGACGAGAGATATTCCGGAAGGCGTATTTGCGGCAGGCGTACCTTGCAGGGTGATCAGGAAACTGACGGATAAGGATAAGATGGAATTGCCTGAATAAAAACAGGCGGATAAATGTCCGCCTGAAAATTATGTAAGGATTTTGAATGCGTTTCGGGATAAAATCAACTGAAGTTCGTCGTCGCTCAGGTGAAGTTTTCTGAGGAACGAAAGCGTCGTTGCGGGATCTTCCCACGGACAGTCCGAGCCGAACAGGACGCGGTGTGCGCCGAATTCTTTGATAACGCGTTCTGCGTCGGCGGGAGAATACGCGCCCGCCATGAAGGCGGTGTCGATCATGGCGGAAGTGTTTTTCAGATAAGTCAGCGCATCGTCGGGCATGGAAAGTCCGCCCAGGTGCGCAAAGATCAGCGTGGCTTTCGGGAACAGTTTGCACACCCGCGCGCACCGTTCGGGTGCGGCTTTGGCGGGGGGCGGAAACCCGGGATCGTAGCCGCCGTGAAAGACGGCGACGAGTCCGAGGCGTTCTATTTTTTCGTAAATGGGAAAAGCCTTTTCGTCGTCTACGAAAAAGTTCTGATATTCGTTGTGGAATTTTATGCCTTTCACGCCGGCGTCGTGCAGCCTTTCGAGTTCGGAAAGGGCGTTCGGAGAATCGGGGTGAACCGAACCGAAAGCATGGTGCTTACGGTTGATTTCAATGGCGAAATCGTTCACATGGGCTTCCGTTTTCGGAGAAACGGCAATATTCAGCGCCACAAAATCGTCCACGCCGGCCCGTTGCATGAGTTTTTCCGTACAGGCGAGCGTACCGTCGGTATGCGGTGTCAGATGAACTTGCTCTCCGAGGTTTTTCACCGCGCGTGCGGCGAGTTTTTCGGGGAAAATGTGCGTATGAAAATCGATGATCATAGAAATACTCCGTTGAATCAAAATACCGAACAATACAAAAAATAGCACGTTTTCCCGATGCGGTCAAGTATTTTCGACCGTTTGCGGAGAATAAAAAGGAAAAAAATGTTTAGGAAAATTGAAGAGAAAGATAAAGAGAGCTATTTTTTACTTGCAAAAGAGTTTTATGCATCTCCGGCAGTGATCGAAAACGTGCCGTCGGATCATTTTGAAAGAACTTTTCGGGAGATGATGCGTTCCGATGTATATGTCGAAGGATATCTCATCAACGACGGAACGGATTGCGGCTACGCGCTCATCGCGAAGAGTTTTTCGCAGGAAGCCGGAGGACTTACCGTCTGGCTTGAGGAATTTTATGTGAGGGCAAGCAGTCGCGGAAAGGGGTTGGGAAAGGAATTTATGCGCTTTTTTCTCGATCGGTACAAAAATAAAGCGCGGCTGAGGCTGGAAATCGAACCCGAAAATGTAAAAGCGGAAAAACTGTATTTGTCATTGGGGTTTCAAGTGTTGAATTATAAACAGTTCGTGTATCGGGGGGCGGCTGACGAAAGAAAAACGCCGCCGACAAGATGAAAATTTTCCCGATCGGAAAAGGATAAGCAGGGGAACGGAAAAACCGGCAAGCTGGATTGAAAAAATTCCCCTCCAAAAGCAGAATTGCAGGCGAGGGGGGATTTTTTATATAAGGAGTAATTTATGAGAATGTATTTTAAAGGGCTTGAATTTGAACTGATCGACGGCAGGATTGTTTTGACCGATTGTTTCAAAATGGCAAAATGCAAAGATAAAGATAAGAAAAAATACTTTAATTTAGTGGAAGTTCAGCTTGCGGGAGAGAATCATTCGTCGCATTGCGGAGCGAAACAGTTTGAAAGCAGCGAAACGAATCATCTGAAATATATTTCCTACTCGGAAACGCACAACAGGCTGGAAATCGTGCAGGCAAGCGATAAGGTTTCCGTCGTCACCACGTTTTTAGCGTATGACGACACCAGGACGCTGCGCGTATGGAGTCATGTTACGAATTCCACGGATAAACCCATCGTACTCGAACATATTTCATCCTTTTTATGTTACGGTTTAGGCGAAAACGGTACGGAGAGTGTGGATAATCTTTATTTATATAAATTCTACAACAGCTGGCATGTGGAATGTCAGCCCGTGCGGTTGAGTTTCCGCCAGCTCGGACTGTTCAACGGCAATGACAACCGCAGTATGAAGCGCATAGTCGGTTCAAATACCGGAAGTTGGTCTACAAAGGAAGAATTGCCGCAATCGATCATAGAGGATACGGAAAGCGGACAGTATATGATGTTTCAGATCGAAAACAACAGCAGTTGGTATTATGAGATCAGCGACAACGCGGGACTGCTTTATCTGAACCTCGGCGGACCGAACACAACGGCAAACCAGTGGAGCAAAGTGATCCATCCCGGTTGCGGATTCGGAACGGTTACCGCCGCAGTCGTCGTCGGATCTTCGATCAACGAGGTGGTCGGAGAAATGACAAAATACAGGCGGCATATCGTTCGTCCCTGTAAGGACGACAAACAGCTTCCCGTCATTTTTAATGAATATATGCATTTGAGCTGGGATAATCCCGATGAAGAGCGCACGCGGCGCGTCGTGCCGTCGGTGTCGGAACTCGGCGCAAAGTATTATGTGATAGACTGCGGGTGGCACGACGAATGCGATTACGACGTACTGTATAAAAAAGTGGGCAAATGGGAAGCGTCGAAACGCCGTTATCCGAGCGGGATCAGGTCGATTGTCGATTTTATCAAAAGCCACGGCATGAAAGCGGGGCTTTGGATGGAGCCCGAAATCATCGGGTTGGAATGCGAGGAGATGGAAAATTATTACGGCGACGAGTGTTTTCTGTACCGTAACGGAAAAAAGATCGTGACATCAAACAGAAAATTCCTCGATTTCAGAAAGGAAAAGGTAAGAAAATATCTCGATTCCGTGATAGCGAAACTGGTTGAATACGGCGTGAACTATATAAAATTCGATTATAATCAGGATTGCGGCGCGGGAACGGAGCTTGACAGCGACAGCCTCGGCGACGGACTGATGGAAAATTCCATCGCGTACTGTCGCTGGGTGGAATCGGTGATGGACAGATATCCCAACCTGATCATAGAAGCGTGTGCGAGCGGCGGACAGCGGCTCGATTATAAAACGCTTTCCATACATCCGATCGTATCCACGTCCGACCAGACGAACTATAAAAAATATCCGTATATCGCGGCAAATATTTTGTCTGCAGTGCTTCCCGAGCAGGCGGCGGTATGGAGCTATCCCGTGGAATCGCAGGGAATGGACAGCTTCGATGCCGATACGTTTGAAAGCGTGAATGCGCGTATCGATAAAGAACAGGTCATCATGAATATGGTGAACGCAATGCTCGGCAGAATGCACCTTGCAAGCGCCGTGCATCTTTTAAGCGAGGAAAAACGCGCGCTGATTAAGGAAGGCATAGATTATTATAATTCCATTGTTTCCGCAAAAAAATCGGCGTTGCCGTATTTTCCGTGGGGATTTTCCGATTTTCTGTGCAAGAAAGTCGCTTCCGGGTTTATTTCGGGGAAGACGATTTATCTTGCGCTGTGGAATCTCGGCGGCGATGGAGTAATGGAAATCGATTTGCCGGGCTACAACGTAAAATCGGCAAAAATCGCCTATCCCGAGGCGGCGGACGAAAAGATAACGCGCGGTGCGCACTCCGTCAGGGTCGAGCTCGGCGCAGGATATAAGGCGAGGTTTGCGGAAATTGAAATTTGCCCGCAGACGTAGGGCTGAAATCAGATTTTCCGGTACGCAAAACGCAGCAATCGGAAAAAACAGAGCGAGGATGCGGCAAGCGGACGGAAAAGACTTAAGCGGCGGACGATTTTATGCTCTCGTGCGTTTTTTCGTAAAAAAATGCACCGAACGGCACAATAGAACGGAATAAAGCTGAAATAAAAATGCACCTTAATAACGATTTTTCGTTAAAAAGGTGCATTCTTAATTTTGGCGGCGAGTTATCGCCTTTGTACGAACTTAGAAAGTCAGATATAGGAGCAGCCTCTTTGGACTGATTTTCTGTT